>NZ_JBBAWH010000001.1:0-100253 GCF_040397235.1 Candidatus Limnocylindrus sp.
AAGGTAGCGAAATTCCTTGTCGGGTAAGTTCCGACCCGCACGAATGGCGTAACGATCTGGGCACTGTCTCAACGAGGGATCCGGCGAAATTGAAATACCAGTGAAGATGCTGGTTACGCGCGCTGGGGCAAAAAGACCCCGTGGAGCTTTACTACACCCTGATATTGAATTGAGGCTCGACCTGTGTAGGATAGGTGGGAGGCTTTGAAACTGGGGCGCTAGCCTCGGTGGAGCCGTCGTTGAAATACCACCCTTGTTGTGTTTCGTTTCTAACCCCGTGCCGTTATCCGGCCGGGGAACAGTGTCAGGCGGGTAGTTTGACTGGGGCGGTCGCCTCCTAAAGAGTAACGGAGGCGCCCAAAGGTCCTCTCAGGCTGGATGGAAATCAGCCATAGAGTGCAAAGGCATAAGAGGGCTTGACTGCGAGACCTACAAGTCGAGCAGGTGCGAAAGCAGGGCTTAGTGATCTGATAACTCCGAGTGGAAGGGTTATCACTCAACGGATAAAAGCTACCCCGGGGATAACAGGCTGATGGTGCCCAAGAGTTCATATCGACGGCACCGTTTGGCACCTCGATGTCGGCTCGTCGCATCCTGGGGCGGAAGTACGTCCCAAGGGTTTGGCTGTTCGCCAATTAAAGCGGTACGTGAGCTGGGTTCAGAACGTCGTGAGACAGTTCGGTCTCTATCCAGCGTGCGCGAAGGGAACTTGAAGGGAGCTGCTCCTAGTACGAGAGGACCGGAGTGGACGAGCCTATGGTGTGCCTGTTGTCCTTCCAAGGGCATCGCAGGGTAGCTAAGCTCGGCAGGGATAAGCGCTGAAAGCATATAAGCGCGAAGCTCGCCCTAAGATGAGGTTCCCCACCGGGTTAACCGGGTAAGACCGCAGGGAGACTACCTGTTTGATAGGGCGCATGTGGAAGGCCAGTGATGGCTGCAGCAAAGCGCTACTAACGGTCGAGGGCTTGACCTCCACGACGCCTCTTCGGCGCCCGTGGTCGTTTTGGATACACCCCCGATGAAACAGATAACTTCTCGATGTTTTCAGTCATGGATTCGGACTTCGCCAAGCGGAGCCCGGTGACATTTGCGGAGAGGCCATACCCGTTCCCATCCCGAACACGGAAGTCAAGCTCTCCAGCGCCGAAAATACTGAGGGGGCAGCTCCTCGGCAAAATAGGTCGTCGCCGGGCTCTTTGGCGTCCTGGGGGGTTTCGTCGGCTATCCTGCGAACGTGGAACCTGTGAACGCAACTCCCTGCCCCTGGCTCCTCGACCCACGCGGAGCGATCACCCTTGCACCATCTCGCACCCTCAGCCGCTGCGGCGCTGAACCCGCGCGCCCCGAGTTAGCCAAGGCTATTCGTGCTGAGCGCTGCATCGTGGGCGGCGCTTGCCAGATTCGCCAGGCGCGTGAGGCGCAGCTCGGCGCCCTCGCCCCAAGCCTCGCCCCGCGCCAGCCGATTGGCGACGCTGCAGTCATCACCAACGCCGCACTGCCGCGCCCATCGAACGGTTCGCCGTGGCTCCGCGTGCTGCTCGTGTTCGTGCTGGCTGGCGTCATCACCGTCGCAAGCGGCCCCGTGGCTGGCGTTGTCGGCCCAATCCTGACCTCCGTCATTGGGTCGCTCACCGCGCCGAGCGACGCCACGCCAACCCCCTCGGTCGAGGCCACCCCAACGGCGAGCCCAAGCGAGTCGCCCTCCCCGAGCCCATCACCAAGCGAGTCGTCGAGCCCATCTCCGTCCCCATCCCCTTCGGCGAGTGCCGCGGCACCAAAGACGTATCTGGTGCGGTCGGGTGACACGCTCTATGACATCGCGATGTCGCTCGGGTTGGGCCCAGAGGGCTATAAGGAGATCGCCGCCCTCAACAACATTGCAGGGCCGGCCTATACGATCTCGCCCGGGCAGGTGCTCAAGCTCCCATAGGCGCCAAGTCGAGTGTGGGGGGGGGCTGTGGTAGGCTCGCCGAACGCGATCGCGAGGTTGCGCCACCTGCTTCCGCTGGCGGCGTCACCTCCTGAGCGCGAATACGTCGTAAGGAGAACTACAAACTTGAACGAAGAACTTACCCCTGGCGCCGCCGATATCGAGGCGGGTGCCGACGCTGGAGCAGTTGCTCCAGTCCGCAAGGCGAAAGCCCCTGCAAAGCCGAAGAGCGTCAAGGTGAAGGCAGCAGATTCGACGGAGGCCCCTGTGGTCGACCTCGCTGATGTCGCACCTGCCGAATCGGCACCAGTAGCTACCGAGGCACCAGTAGCTACCGAAGCACCAGTAGCTACCGAGGCACCAGTCGCAGCGCCAGCCGCTGCGCCAACGCCACGTGTGTGGACCGGCCCTGAGCCAACCACCATGGAAGAGTTGCTTGCCGGTGCAGGTATGCCAATCAAGAATCTGAAGCAGGGCGACGTCCTCGACGGCATCGTTGTCCGCGTCGATAAGGACGAGGTCCTCGTTGACATTGGCGCGAAGAGTGAAGGTGTTGTTTCGAGTCGCGAACTTCACGGCCGTAACGGCGAAGAGGGCCCAGCCCTCACCGTCGGCGACACCGTACTCGTCTACGTCATGCAGCCAGAGTCGGAAGATGGGCACGTTGTGCTCTCAATCCGCCGCGCCGGCATGGAGCGCAAGTGGCGCACGATGCAGGAGCAGCTCGACGCAGGCACCATCATCGAGGCCGCCGTTATCGATCACAACAAGGGCGGACTCATTGTTGACTGTGGCATTCGCGGCTTCGTGCCGATCAGCCAGATCGTCGACTTCCCGCGCCGCCCAGCTGGCGACGCACCGCGTGACGCCATTCAGGAGATTGCCGAGAAGCTACAGCCGTATGTTGGCCGCAAGCTGCGCATGAAGATCTTGGAGGTGAACCGCAAGGGGAACCGCCTGATCCTCTCCGAGAAGGTTGCGCACTATGAGGAGCGCCGCGGTAAGCGCGACGAACTCTTCAGCACCCTTTCGGTTGGCCAGCGCGTAGCCGGTGTGGTGCGCTCGATCGCGCCATTCGGACTCTTCGTTGACCTCGGCGGCATCGACGGCCTCATTCATAAGAGTGAGATCAGCTGGTCGAAGGTCGCGAATCCAGAAGCCGGCTACAACGTTGGTGACTCGGTTGATGCCGAAGTCATCGACATCAACACGGAGCGCGGGCGCATTAGCCTCTCGATCCGCAAGTTGCAGCCAGACCCATGGAACGCCGCAATCGCCGACATCAAGATTGGCGATTTCGTTGAGGGAACTATCACCAAGCTGGTGAACTTCGGTGCCTTCGTGCGCGTGCGCGACGGTCTCGAGGGACTCATCCACATCAGCGAGCTCTCACACAATCGCGTCACCCATCCGGGCGACGTGGTGAAGGACGAGCAGACCCTGAAGCTCAAGGTGATCAGCCTCGACTCAGAGCGTCACCGCCTCGGCCTCAGCCTCAAGCAGGCGGAAGAGGCTCCAGTGCGCGAAACGCCAGCCGCCGAGCCGAAGCGCGAGACGCGTCGAGCTCGACCAGAGCGAAGCTTCTCCATGGATGACGCTGTGCAGGAGCCAGAGGGTGGCATTGACACCACGCTCGCCGCAGCCTTTGCTGGCATCCGCGAGAAGATCGCCGAGACGGCCGATGACGCTGCAGGGAGCGACGGCGAGACGAAGAAGAAGCGTGCCCCGAAGAGGGCCGATGACGGCGAGAGCGCGTCGGAGGCCATTGAAGAGGCCCTCGCCGAAGCCGCCCCAGAGGCCGCTGCCGAGGTTGCTGTAGAGTCCCCTGCCGAAGCCGCCCCAGAGGCCCCCGCCGATGTCGCCCCAGAGGCCCCTGCCGAAGCCGCCCCAGAGGCCCCCGCCGATCAGGCCTAGCCCCGCGGGGGCGCTTGGCCCCCTCGTGAAGCGACGGAGCGGAGTGGTAGACTTACGGTCCGCGAAGTTAGCTGGCGACAAACGCCTGGCAGCGGGGATCGGAGGAGCGCATGGCCACGGCTGACCGCTTCGATCGCTTCACGGACCGCGCCCGCAAGGTGTTGACGCTCGCCCAAGACGAGGCTCAGCGCTTCAACCACAACTACATCGGCACAGAGCACCTGCTGCTCGGCCTTGTCCGCGAGGGCGAGGGCGTTGCGGCGAAAGTCCTCGAGAACCTCAACGTAGAGCTGGCCAAGGTCCGCCAGGCGGTTGAGTTCATCATCGGGCGTGGCGAACGCCCCGTCGTTGGCGAGATCGGTCTCACGCCCCGCGCCAAGAAGGTGATCGAGCTCGCCATCGATGAGGCACGACGCTTGGGCCACAACTACATCGGCACTGAGCACCTCCTGCTCGGCCTCGTTCGCGAAGAGGGCGGGATCGCCTCCGGCGTGCTGGAGTCGCTCGGGGTGAGCCTCGAGAAGGTGCGCCACGAGGTGGTGCGCGTCCTCAGCCAGTCATCGACGCCGACCGCCCAGCCGACCGAGCGCCGCAGCGGCTCAAAGACCCCAACCCTCGACGCCCTCGGCATCGACCTCACCGAAGCGGCGCGCTCCGGTCGCCTCGATCCGGTCATCGGGCGCGAGCGCGAGATTGAGCGCGTCATTCAGGTGCTGGCGCGCCGCACCAAGAACAACCCAGCACTCATCGGCGAGCCGGGCGTCGGCAAGACGGCGATCGCCGAGGGGCTCGCCCAGCGCATCGTTAAGGGCGATGTTCCTGCGCCGCTGCTCGACAAGCGCGTCGTCACCCTTGATATGGGCTCACTTGTTGCCGGCACAAAGTACCGCGGCGAGTTCGAGGAGCGACTGAAGAAGGTGCTCGAAGAGCTGCGCGCCTCGCGCGACGCGATCCTCTTCGTTGACGAGCTGCACACGCTGGTCGGCGCGGGCGCTGCCGAGGGCGCGATTGATGCCGCAAACATTTTGAAGCCGCCACTCGCTCGCGGCGAGATCCAGTGCATCGGCGCAACCACCCTTGATGAGTATCGCAAGCACATCGAGAAGGACCCAGCGCTTGAGCGCCGCTTCGCGAAGGTGTTGGTGGCCGAGCCTTCGGCCGATGAGACGATTGAGATCCTGAAGGGGCTACGCCCGCGATACGAGGCGCACCATAAGGTCCGCATCTCTGACGAGGCACTCGCCTCGGCCGTGGAGCTCTCCGTTCGCTACATCAGCGATCGACAGCTGCCAGATAAGGCGATTGATGTGATTGATGAAGCCTCAAGCCGCGTGATGTTGCGACACTCATCGCCGCCTGCAGACTTGCGTTCGGCGCGCCGCGAGGCGGACGCCGTAGAGCGAGATCAGCGCGACGCCGAAGCCGCTGGCGCCTTTGATCGCGCCCTCGCACTGCGCAACCAGGGCGAAGGACTGAAGAGCCGCATTGAAGAGCTCGATCGCGCCTGGCGCCTGAGCCTGAACCTTCCGCCAGCACCAGGATCAACGGCACCCGCCGCCGCGCCTGCGGTCGCGCCTGATGCGCCACTTGCGATTGCCGCCCCAGCTGCACCTGAGTCGCGCGAAGACACGCGGCCCGTGGTCACCGAAGAGGAGGTGGCCGCTGTCGTCTCTATGTGGACCGGCATCCCAGTGATGCGCTTGGCTGAAGCCGAAACTGTACGACTCCTGAAGATGGAGGAGACGCTGGGCGCTCGTGTCGTAGGGCAGGAGCAGGCGATCACAACGCTGAGCCGCGCCGTGCGACGCGCCCGTGCTGGGCTGAAGGATCCGAAGCGCCCAATCGGCAGCTTCCTCTTCCTTGGGCCAACCGGCGTCGGAAAGACCGAACTCGCGAAGGCGCTCGCCGAGTTCATGTTTGGCACAGAAGATGCGCTGGTCAAGATCGACATGAGCGAATTCATGGAGCGCCACAACACCAGCCGCCTCGTTGGGGCGCCTCCAGGCTACGTGGGCTTTGACGATGGTGGGCAGCTCACCGAGGCAATTCGACGTCGCCCATACTCCGTCGTGCTTCTTGATGAGATCGAGAAGGCGCACAGCGAGGTCTTCAACATCTTGCTTCAGATCCTGGAGGACGGGCAGCTCACCGACGCGAAGGGGCGACGCGTGGACTTCCGCAACGTCATCTTGATCATGACCTCGAATCTCGGGGCTCGACAGATCCAGACCCCGTCGTCGCTCGGCTTCCGCTCGCGCGGCGAGGGCGAGGCGGCCCGCGCTGCCGACGAGTACACGCTGATTAGCGAGAAGGTCGATGAGGAGCTGAAGAAGGCGTTCCGCCCAGAGTTCCTCAATCGCGTCGACTCCCGCATCGTCTTCCGACCGCTCAGCCAAGAGGAGATGCGTCGCATCGTTGACCTGCTCGTGAAGCGGGTGGTGGGGCAGCTGCGCACGCAGGGGCACGACCTTGTCATCACCGACGCGGCGAAGGATCACCTCATCAAGGTTGGGTACGACGTCTCGTATGGCGCACGTCCGCTGCGCCGGACGATCCAGTCGCTCATCGAAGATCCACTCGCCGAGCGCCTCCTACAAGGGGCGGATCTAGCCGGCGCATCGTATGTGGTGGATCTTGTTGACGGCGCGATCGCGGTGATGATTCGCGAAGAGGGGGTAGCTTCGCCCGCCGCTGTGCCGGCTGAGCCGGTCGGCGCAGTCGACTAGGTCCGTTCGCCGCATGGCGAAGAGCAAGAGCGTCTGGCTCTGTCAAACCTGTGCCTTTGAGGCACCCGCCCTCGAGAATCCCTGCCGTAGCTGCGGCTCCTGGAACTCTCTGGTGGAGACCGTGCGAGATCGACCCTCTGCGCGTGTTCGTGCCGCCGGCGGGCGGACTGCTGCCGCCCCCGTGCAGCCACAGCCACTTCGAGCGGCCAGCGCGGATCGCGCACCGCGCCTCCCGCTCGGCGTTCCAGAGCTTGATCGCGTCCTCGGTGGTGGCGCCGTGCCTGGCTCCATCATCTTGCTCGGCGGTGAACCGGGGATCGGCAAGAGCACGCTCTTGCTGCAGGCCGCTGCGGGCATCGCACTCGCCGGCGGGCGCGTCCTCTATGCGTCGGGCGAAGAGTCGGCGGCGCAGATTGCCGATCGCGCCGAACGCCTCGGCCTTATGGCGACCGTTGCAGCCGACACCGTAGAGATTCTCGCCGAGAGCGAAGTCGGCGCAATTGCCGAGGCGGCGCATCGCGACCGCCCGACACTCCTGATCGTCGACTCTATTCAAACCGCAACGCTCGCTGAGCTCGAAGGGCCAGCAGGAAGCGTGGGCCAGGTCCGCGGCAGCGCGGAGGTACTCGCCAGCGTTGCGCGAGCGACTGGGGCCGCAGTGATCCTTGTCGGCCACGTCACGAAAGAGGGGAGCATCGCCGGGCCAAAGACGCTCGAACATCTTGTTGACGCGGTGATCATGCTTGATGGCGACCGCCACGGCACCCTGCGCACCCTGCGTGCCGCAAAGAATCGCTTCGGCTCTACCGATGAGCTCGGGTTGCTTGAGATGGGCGAGAAGGGCCTCGCCGGTATCGATGACCCAGGGCGCGCCTTTATTGATGATCGCGATGAGCGTGCGCCAGGGGCGGTCGTTGCCCCACTCCTGGAGGGGAGTCGCCCCATGTTGGTTGAGGTGCAGGCGCTAGTTGCTGGAACGGCATTCGGCACACCACGCCGCACCGGTCGCGGGCTCGATACCGCGCGCCTCTCTCTCTTGTGTGCCGTGCTCGCGCGTCGCGCAGGGATTGCGTTGAGCGACCGCGATATTTACGCCAACCTGGTCGGCGGCATTGTTCTTGACGAGCCCGCCCTCGATCTGCCGCTCGCCCTCGCGCTCGCCTCATCGCAGAGCGACCGCCCAATCAGTCGCGCGCTCGTCGCTGTCGGTGAGGTCGGACTCCTCGGTGAGCTCCGCCCCGTCTCTGGTCTCGCTCGACGACTTCGTGAGGCTGCGCGCCACGGATTCACCACGGCGATCGTTCCTGCCCCGCGACGTGGCGCCGCGAGCGAGCCGATGCCCGAGGGGATGAAGGTCATTGCCGTGCGCACCTTACGTGAAGCGATCACCGAGGCGCTCGGTGAGTAGCGGCCCAACGTTTGATGTCATTGTCGTAGCGGCAGGCTCTGGCCTCCGCATGGGCGGCGTCGACAAGTCACTCATCCCCATTGCCGGCAAACCGGCGCTGCGCTGGTCGCTCGAGTCGTTCGCAGCAACCACTGGCGTTCGGCGCATCGTTGTGGTCACCGCGCAGGATCGTGTCGCCAATTACGCCGCACTCCCGTGGATCCCAACGGCTGTCGTTGCCGTTGTTCCCGGTGGCGAGACGCGGTCCGCATCGGTCGCTGCTGGCCTGCACGCGTTGGAGCGTGCCCCAGGCGAGGCGGGTGCAGTTCTACTGATTCATGATGCCGCACGCCCTGGCGTTGATGCCGACGTCACGCTTCGCGTGGTGGCTGCCGCCCTGCAGCACGGAGCGGCAGCGCCGGTCATGCCGATCGCCGACACGCTGAAGCGCGTCGCACCAAACGCCACAGGTGCTTCAACAGCACACAGCTCAGGGAGCGTTGATCGCGCTAGCGTTGTCTCGGCGCAAACACCGCAAGGGATCGCCGCGCAACACGTCCCCGCTTTTGCCACCGCGCTTGCCAGCGACACTGCGGCAACCGACGACACGAGTGTTCTTGAATCGATCGGCGTCGCCGTTGAGCTGGTGCAAGGCTCGGCACGCCTACGCAAGTTGACCGAGCCTGATGACATCCTCTCTGTTGGGGCGATGCTGCGACCGTCGGACCCGACGGTCTCCTTTAGCGAGATCCTCTCCTCGCTCCCAGGGAGCCGCATTCGCGTTGGATGGGGGGATGATGCACATCCAGTTGGTACGAGTGGCACGCTGCATCTCGGCGGCCGTGCCTTCCCCGAGAGCCCTGCGCTGGTCGGGCACTCCGATGGCGATGTGGTGCTCCATGCCGTGGCAGATGCCCTCATCGGCGCCGCAGGACTCGGCGACCTGGGGCGGCTCTTCCCCGCAACAGGTGCGACGCCGAAGGGGATTGCGAGTGGAGCCCTTCTCGCCGAGAGCGTTGAGCGTGCCGCCGCCGTCGGCGTGCAGCCGCTCTGGGTCGATCTGCTGATCACCGCCAGCGCCCCAAAACTTGCGCCGTACCTCGACGAGATCGGTGCGAATGTCGCCGGCCTTCTTGGCATTCCCGTCGATCGGGTCAGCGCCAAGGCTTCGAGCGGTAATCTGGTCGGCGACGAGGGTGCCGGCAAGGCGATTCGCTGCGCCGCCATCCTTGTAGCGCAGCGAAGGGGTACCTCGGAGTGAGCCTGCAGTTCCGCGACACGCTGAGCGGGGAGACCCGACCCTTCACGCCCGTCGACCCAAAACAGGTCGGCGTGTATTCCTGCGGACCGACGATTTATGGTCCGGCCCATATCGGCAACTTCC
Source organism: Candidatus Limnocylindrus sp. (assembly GCF_040397235.1). Lineage (GTDB taxonomy): Bacteria > Chloroflexota > Limnocylindria > Limnocylindrales > Limnocylindraceae > Limnocylindrus. The sequence goes on from NZ_JBBAWH010000001.1 coordinate 9,342, forward strand.
GCAGCTTCCTCTTCGCCGACACGCTGGTGCGTTGGCTCCGAGCGAGTGGCCGCACGGTGCGATGGGTGGTGAACCTGACCGACATCGACGACAAGATCATCCGCACCGCAGCGGCAGAGGGCGTAGAGATTCGCGCGCTCACCGATCGCTGGGAGGCGGTCTTCCGCGCCGACATGACGGCGCTGCGCATGGTGATTCCCGACGAGATGCCCCGCGCGACGGAGCACATTCCTGAGCAGATCGCCCTCGTGCAGCAGCTCCTCGACAAGGGGCACGCCTATCGCACGGAGGACGGATCGATCTTCTTCAAGATCTCCTCATGGCCCGCGTACGGACGCCTCGCGCGCCTTGATCCCGAAGCGATGCGCGTCGGCGAGCGCGTGGAGGCCGACGAGTACAGCAAGGACGACGTGCGCGACTTTGTCTTGTGGAAGGCGGCGAAGCCTGGCGAGCCATCGTGGGACGGACCGCTCGGCGCAGGGCGACCGGGATGGCACCTCGAGTGCTCGGCGATGAGCATGCGCTACCTCGGCGAGTCGTTCGATCTACACACTGGTGGCATCGACCTCATCTTCCCGCATCATGAAGACGAGATCGCGCAGTCTGAGGCGGCGACGGGGAAGCCATTCGTCGGCACTTGGATGCACTGCGCACACTTGCACGTCTCGGGCGACAAGATGTCGAAGTCGCTCGGGAACATCTCGCGTGTGAGCGATCTACTCGCTGGCGGCGCGGAGCCTCGCGCCCTGCGCCTCGCGCTGATCTCCGCGCACTACCGCACGAATCTCAACTACAACGACGACTCGCTCACCGCAGCCGCATCGGCCATCGCGCGCATCGATGCCTTCGTCGCCGCACTGACCACACGTAGCGCGATCACAACCGGTGATGCGGACGCCGACCAGCGTGCAGCGACACTCGCCGATACGAGCTGGAGCAGGTTCGCCGCTGCGATGGATGACGACCTTGCCGTCCCCGAAGCCCTCGCAACGCTCTTTGATCTAGTGCGCGACGGGAATCGCCTCCTCGACGCCAACTGCAGCGGCGCAGGCGCGCAGTCGCTGATCGCCGTTCTCGAGAAGATCAACGCTGTGCTGGCCGTGCTGCCAGATCGCGCGGTGCTCCCAGCGGGTGCCGAGGCGCTGCTTGCGGAGCGCATCGCCGCACGCGCCGCCAAGGATTGGGCGCGCTCCGACGCACTGCGCGACGAGTTGGCGAGCCTCGGCGTGCTGATTGATGACGGTCGCGATGGGCAGCGTTGGCGACTGGCTGGGCCGCAGGCATGAACGACGACCAGCGACCGCGACCACCACGCCCTGCTGGATTCCGCCCCGGCGGTCCGCGACCAGGTGGTCCCGGTGGACCGGTCGGACCACGCCCTGGCATGGCGCGCCCAACCTTTAGTGCAGGTGGTGCCCGGCAGTGGGCATCGCGACGCGCTATCTCCCTCCAGGTTGCGGGCATGGTCGGCCCTGAGCACGAGGTCGTCGCTGGGCGTCGGCCGGTAGAGGAGGCGTTCGCCGCCCGCCGTGAGGCGGTTCGCCTCCTGGTGGTGCCGCAGCGACGTGACGCCCTGCAGCAGATGGTCCTGCACGCCACCGCCCTGCGCATCCCGATTATTGAGGTCGAGGGTGCCCTTATCGGCCAGCTGTCAGGGTTCGATGGACACCAGGGGGTCGCCCTGGTCGTGAAGCGGCGCCCCGAGGCCGCCCCCGAGGACCTCCTCGCCCGCGCCGTGGCGCGCGGGGAGCCCCCATTCCTCCTCGCCCTCGACGGGGTAGAGGACCCCCAGAACTTCGGCAGCCTGATCCGGAGCGCCGAGGCGGTGGGGGTGCATGGCCTCCTGATCGGCAGCAAGGGGGCCGCCCCCCTCTCGCCAGCCGCCATTAAGGCCAGCGCCGGAGCGGTCGAGCACCTGCTGGTCGCCCGCGTCGAGAACCTCGCCGACGAGCTCACCGCCCTGCGCCTGCGGGGCATTCGGGTGGTCGGCGCCGAGGCCGAGGCGGCCCAGGGGTATCGCGAGGCGGCCCTGCGCGGGCCACTCTGCATCGTGATTGGGGCCGAGGGGCGGGGGCTTTCGCCCGCCGTGCGTCGGCGGGTCGACCTCTTCGTCCGCATCCCCATGGCTGGCAAGGTCGCCAGCCTGAACGCCGCGGTGGCCGGCTCCATCCTGCTCTTCGAGGCGCTCGGTCAACGCCCAGCAGCGGCACAGCCTGTGCCAGCCCCTGAGGCCCCGCTGGTCGCGCCAAGCGAGCCTGTCGCGCCAGTCTCAGCCGACACCGAAGCGCCAGCCGCCCCTGAAATTGACGATCTTCCGCACGTAGGCGGTTGACCCCCACGCCCGTAGGGGGCTATGATCACGCCTCACCGACGGACCGCAAGGTATCCCGACGTGGGCGCCGACATAGCTCAATTGGTAGAGCAACGGTTTTGTAAACCGTAGGTTCCGGGTTCGAGTCCCGTTGTCGGCTCCAGCACTGGACACAAGGGTAGGTTGAGCAGGTGGTGAGCTCCGCTGACTGTAGATCAGCCGTCTTCGACTGTGGGGGTTCGATTCCCTTCCTGCCCACCAGAACTGGAGCAAAAAGAGAAGCAACAGGATCGGAAATAGGACTGGCCCACGTAGCTCAGTTGGTAGAGCACGTCATTGGTAATGACGAGGTCACCGGTTCAAGTCCGGTCGTGGGCTCCACCTTCGGGTGGGAGTAAAAAAGCGGTAACCGTCAACGCTATTAACAAGTGACGGTAGTAAGAAATCGGAGAGAGAATCGAGATGGCAAAGGCAAAGTTCGAGCGGTCCAAGCCGCACGTCAATATCGGCACGATCGGGCACATCGACCACGGCAAGACGAGCCTGACCGCCGCGATCTCGAAGTACCTCGCCCTGAAGGGGAGCGCGGAGTATCGCGCCTTCGACTCGATCGACAACGCCCCAGAAGAGCGCGAGCGCGGCATCACGATCGCGATCTCGCACGTCGAGTACGAGACCGAGGCGCGACACTATGCGCACGTCGACTGCCCAGGGCACGCCGACTACATCAAGAACATGATCACCGGCGCGGCCCAGATGGACGGCGGCATCCTCGTGGTCGCCGCCACCGACGGCCCGATGCCCCAGACGAAGGAGCACGTCCTGCTCGCCAAGCAGGTCGATGTGCCGTTCATCGTCGTCTTCCTCAACAAGTGCGACATGGTCGATGACCCGGAGCTCTTGGATCTCGTCGAGCTCGAGGTGCGCGAGCTCCTCAGCAAGTACGACTTCCCCGGCGACAAGATTCCGGTCGTGCGCGGCTCCGCACTGAAGGCCATCGAGGCCCCAGACGATGCCAGCAACCCAGCCTACGCGCCGATCCAGGCGCTGATGGATGCGGTCGACTCGTACATCCCAACGCCGGTCCGCGAGATCGATAAGCCGTTCCTGATGCCGGTCGAAGACGTCTTCGGCATCAAGGGTCGCGGCACCGTCGCCACGGGCCGCATCGAGCGCGGCATCGTCAAGGTCGGCGACGAGGTCGAGCTGGTCGGCATTACCGCCACCCGCAAGATCGTCGTCACCGGCGTCGAGATGTTCAAGAAGCTCTTGGACGAGGGTCGTGCCGGCGATAACACGGGGCTCCTGCTCCGCGGCATCGAGCGCGAGGAGATCCAGCGCGGCCAGGTCTTGGCCAAGTCGGGCTCCCTGACCCCGCACACCAAGTTCAACGCCGAGGTCTACGTCCTCACCAAGGACGAGGGCGGCCGTCACACGCCGTTCTACAACGGCTACCGTCCGCAGTTCTACCTGCGCACGACCGACGTCACCGGCTCGATCGGCCTCCCAGCGGGCGCCGAGATGATCATGCCGGGCGACAACGTCGAGATGACGGTTGAGCTCATCACCCCGATCGCCATCGAGGTTGGTCAGCGCTTCGCGATTCGCGAAGGCGGCCGCACCGTTGGCGCCGGCTCGATCACGAAGATCACCGAGTAGCAGATGGCGAAGGCAGAGAACCGACCGACGCTGCAACTCGCGTGCACGGAGTGCAAGGAGCGCACGTACACGACGCGTAAGAACAAGCGCAATGACCCGAATCGTCTCGAGTTGATGAAGTACTGCCCGCGATGTCGCGTGCAGCGCATGCATCGCGAGACGAAGTAGGTTAGGAGCAAGGAGTCATCAGTAGGGGCGTAGCTCAATTGGTAGAGTCCCGGTCTCCAAAACCGGTTGTTGTCGGTTCGAGTCCGGCCGCCCCTGCCAGCCTCTCGGCTACGGCCGCAGAGGGAGTGAAGTGAAGCGAAGGAGCAAACGAGCGTGAAGCGAATCCGAAAGTTCTTCTCGGAGGCGATCTCGGAACTGCGCAAGGTGGCATGGCCAACGAGCGCACAGGTCCGCGTGCTTACCGTGCTCGTCTTCATCGCCTCGCTGGTCGTGGGCTTCTACATCGCCTTCTGGGACCTGCTCTTTACCGAAGTCCTCAAGCTGATCAACCCCGCCTGAGTATCTGGACGACGAGGAGAAACCTGTGACTGATGCACTGAGCCCCGAGACCGGAAGCGCCGCCGCTGAGAAGCCGGCGCCAACGGCGAAGCGACACTGGTACGCCATCCACACCTACTCAGGATTTGAGAACAAGGTGAAGGCGAACCTCGAGCACCGCATTGAGTCGATGGATATGTCGGACCGCATCTTCCAGGTCGTTGTGCCGATGGAAGACGAGATCGTCATTCGCAGCGGCGTTCGTACGACCGTGCAGAAGAAGATCTATCCGGGCTACGTGCTCGTCGACATGATCATGGAGCCGGAGAGCTGGTACGTCGTGCGCAACACGCCGGGCGTCACAAGCTTTGTCGGCGGTTCCGCAATCCCAGGCATGAAGGCCGACCCAGTGCCGCTCACCGAGACTGAGGTGAAGCAGATCCTGCGACAGCTCGGCGTCGGTCAGGCGCCAACGGTCAAGGTTGCCTTCGTCAAGGGTCAGTCGGTCCGCGTGAACGACGGCCCATTCTCAGACTTCGTTGGCACGGTCGAGGATATCGACCCAGAGCGAAGCAAGGTCAAGGTGTTGGTCTCGATCTTCGGGCGCGAAACGCCTGTGGAACTCGACCTGCTCCAAGTATCGAAGCTGTAATCCGAGAGTAGAGAGGAGCGCACCATGGCACAGAAGATTCGCGCAACCGTCACGCTGCAGCTCCCCGCGGGCGGGGCAACTCCAGCGCCACCTGTCGGCACGGCCCTCGGGCCTCACGGCATCAACATCGTCGAGTTCACGAAGTCGTATAACGAGAAGACCGCCGACCGCAAGGGCGAGGTTATTCCTGCCGTTATTACGATCTTTGAGGATCGTTCGTTCACCTTCGTTCTTAAGACGCCACCGGCTGCGGACATGATCCGCAAGGCGGCGGGCATTGAGAAGGGTGCTGGCGATCACAAGGCCGGCAACGTTGGCAAGATCACGCGCGCACAGGTGCAAGAGATTGCAACCAAGAAGATGACGGACCTCAACGCCCCAACGATTGAGGCGGCCTGCAAGATGATTGAAGGATCAGCAAAGTCAATGGGAGTAGAGGTCGTCGCCTGACGATCGCCGCAACCCCGCGGTGAAGGGGGAGGCCGACGAACGGCCGACAAGGAGGAAACACGATGGCAAAGCACGGTAAGCGTTACATCGAAGCGGCAAAGCTGGTTGATCCAGAGAAGCAGTACGAGCCAACCGAGGCCGCTGCCCTGGTGAAGAAGACCGCGACCGCGAAGTTTGACCAGACGATCGAGGTACACATTCGCCTCGGCGTCGACCCACGACAGTCCGATGAGATGGTGCGTGGCACCATCGGCCTCCCGCACGGCACTGGTAAGCGCGTGCGCATCGCCGTCTTCGCCCAGGGCGAGAAGGCGAACGAGGCGACCAAGGCCGGCGCAGATGAGGTCGGCGCTGCCGATCTAATCGCCAAGGTTGACGGTGGCTGGATCGACTTCGACGTTGCTATTGCTACGCCAGACATGATGGGTCAGGTCGGTAAGCTCGGTAAGGTGCTCGGCCGCAAGGGCCTGATGCCGAACCCGAAGGCTGGCACGATTACCAACGACCTCGAGCGCACCATCGCTGAGTTGAAGTCGGGCCGCGTGGAGTTCAAGGTCGATAAGGCCGCGATCATCCACCTCGGCTTCGCCAAGGCGAGCTTCACCGAAGCGCAGATAGTCGGAAACCTGGCGACCCTGCTTGACGCGGTGAACCGCTCCAAGCCAACGGGGCTCAAGGGCACCTTCATCAAGGGCGTCAGCATCTCAGCCTCCATGGGGCCTGGTGTTGCCGTTGACGTGCCAGCACTACTGGCGGTCGCGGGGTAGACTCCCCATCCGCGTCGGGCCGGTTGGCCGACCGAAACAGAAGCGCCCGAGTGGAGACGCTCGGGAGACGAAATACGACGATTCGCCGAAGAGGGCCTGTGACCCCCGCCGTGAGGCAGGGGACTTAAGCCACTCAGAGGTCAACCGCAAGGTCGACCAACGAGTGGGCATGCTGAGGCAGAGGGTTTCTCGCGGAACGCGCGACCCCCTGTGACGCGAAGAGTTGCAGGGGTGCCAGCTGCATCCGCCGAGACGCACCGGCCTGTGCGTCCAGAGAAGGAGGAACCGTGCCAACGCAGAAGAAGCGCAGCACGATCGATTCGCTCGCGAATGAGCTGTCGAAGAGCCGCGGGCTCATCCTTACCTCGTACCGAGGACTTACGGTGTCGGATTTCGCCGCCATCCGTAACACGCTTCGGCCGTTGGGGATCACGTACCGGGTGGTGAAGAACCGCCTGATGCGTGTCGCCGCAAGCGAGGCGGGGAACGCCACCCTTCCGTCACAGCTCGTAGGGCCGACGGCAATTGCCTTCGGCACTGGGGATGAGGCGGTTCTGGCCAAGACGGTACTGGCGGCCCTGAAGGCCTACCCATCCGCTGAGGTCAGGGGGGCCATCCTGGGGACGTCGATTCTCGACCTCGCCCAGTTGACGGCGCTCTCGAAGCTCCCAAGCCGCGAAGTGCTCTTGGCCACGGTGGCTGGGGCATTCCAGGCACCGGTCCAGAAGCTCGCTATCCTCTTCAACGCTCCGCTGCAGAAGCTGGGCTACGCCCTCGGTGGGCTGAAGACGAAGCGCGAGTCCGAAGGGGCCTAACCGCCGGTAGTCCGGTCCATTTTGTAACAATACAGCCCGCTTGGGCTGAAGAAGGAGAGAACCATGTCGAAGCTCACTACCGATCAGCTGCTCGAGGCCGTCAGCGAGATGACCGTCCTAGAGCTTTCCGAGTTCGTGAAGGCGTTCGAGGAGAAGTTCGGCGTTAGCGCCGCCGCTCCAGTCGCCGTTGCCGCCGCTCCAGCCGCCGGTGGCGCCGCAGCAGGTGGAGACGCCGCAGCAGGCAGCGACTCCGTCTCGGCCGTCCTTACAGAGGTCGGCGCGAACAAGATCCAGGTCATCAAGGTGGTGCGTGAGCTCACCGGTCTCGGCCTCAAGGAGGCGAAGGACCTGGTGGACGCCGCTCCAAAGCCGGTCAAGGAGGGGATCTCCCAGGCCGACGCCGAGAAGATCGTCGCCGCGCTCGCCGAGGTTGGCGCCAAGGTCGAGATCAAGTAACAATCCGGCGAATACCCCCCGCCCCAGCTTGGGGCGGGGGGAGCGCCACCCGCTCCCGGGAGGGGCTCCAGGGTGCCCCGCTTGCCAGGTTTGGCTCTGGGGTCTAGTATTTCCTTTCGCCCTCGGGCGACCACTTAACAGCGTCAATATCGCCGAGCGTCCAGGATCGACGAAGGAGCTGCCGCATGCCGACTCGCACCGCCGCTAGCGCCAGCGCCACCGGAGGCCGCAAGTTCTATTCGCGCATCCCTGAGATCCTCGAAATTCCAAATCTTATCGATCTGCAGACCAACTCATTCGCCGCATTTGTCGGCCCTGAGTGGATCCCTGGCGCGTCACCGCTGCCAAAGGGGACAAAGACCTTCCTCGCCGAACTCCTTGAAGAGATCAGCCCAATCCGTGACTTCACCGGCAAGCGCTTGGAGCTGAACTTCCTCGATTACGAGTTCAAGGATGAGAAGGTCACCGAAGATGACGCCCGCGCAAAGGACCTCACGTACGCTCGCCCACTGATGGTGAATGCGGAGCTGAAGGTTCTTGAGACCGGTGAGATCCGTCGTCAGCAGATCTACATGGGCGACTTCCCATGGATGACCACACAGGGCACGTTCATCATCAACGGCGCAGAGCGCGTTGTTGTATCGCAGCTCGTGCGCTCGCCTGGCGTCTTCTACACCGACACCGTAGATCCTGTTTCGGGTCGCGGTCTCTGGTCGGCGAAGGTTATTCCGAACCGCGGCGCATGGCTCGAGTTTGAGACGAGCGGCAAGGATCAGCTCTACGTCAAGGTTGATCGCAAGCGCAAGATTGCTGCCACGTCGCTGCTTCGCGCCGTTGGCTACGAGACCAACGATGAGATCGCCGGGCTCTTCTCGCGACTAACAAGCAATCCTGAGCATCCGTATCTTGCAAACACGCTCGAGAAGGATGGCACCGCAACGCGCAGCGAGGCACTCGTTGAGGTGTACAAGCGACTGCGACCTGGCGATCCACCAACGGGCGACAACGCACGATCACTCGTCGAGAACCTCTTCTTCAATGGTCGGCGCTATGACTTGGGTCGCGTCGGTCGCTACAAGTTCACCCAGCGCCTCAGCGAGACAGCAGAGCGCATGGGCATCGAGCTTCCAGGCCCAGAGGTGCGCACGCTCACGCGCGAAGACCTCGCAGCAATTGTTGGCCACCTGATCCTGGCGAACGAGGGTGGCGCACATCGTGACGTTACCGACCACCTTGGTAACCGCCGCGTGCGCGCCAACGGCGAGTTGATCATGAACGCCTTCCGCGTCGGCCTCCTGCGCATGGAGCGCGTCATCAAGGAGCGCATGACCATTCAGGAAGACGACAAGGCAACGCCAAGCGCCCTCGTCAACGTGCGCCCAGTTGTGGCCGCAATGAAGGAGTTCTTCGGCGGCTCGCAGTTGAGCCAGTTCATGGATCAGACGAACCCACTCGCCGAACTCACCAGTAAGCGACGCCTCTCGGCCCTCGGGCCAGGCGGACTCTCGCGAGAGCGCGCCGGCTTCGACGTTCGCGACGTCCACCACAGCCACTACGGCCGCATCTGCCCAATTGAGACTCCAGAAGGCCCGAACATCGGCCTGATCGGATCGCTCGCAACCTTCGGCCGGGTCAACGAGCTCGGCTTCATTGAGTCGCCGTATCGCCGCGTCAAGGAGGGTCGCGTCACGACCGACGTCATCTATCTCGCCGCCGACGAAGAGGAGCGCTACGCGATCGCCCAGGCAAACGCCGAACTCGATAGCAACTCCCACCTCGTTGGCGAGCGCATCTACTGCCGTAAGGGCGATGGCTTCGAGCTTGTTGAGCCGACCCGCGTCGACTTCATGGACGTATCGCCAAAGCAGGTGGTTTCAGTAGCCACCGCGCTCATTCCGTTCCTTGAGCATGACGACGCAAACCGCGCCCTAATGGGTTCGAACATGATGCGTCAGGCGGTTCCGCTCCTACAGCCACATGCTCCAGTTGTTGGCACCGGTGTTGAGGGTCGCGCCGCGCGCGACTCCGGCCAGGTGGTCATCGCGCGCCGCCCAGGCGTTGTCACATCCGTTGCCGCCGACCTGATCGTGGTTGAGCCAGACGACGCTGCAAACAAGAAGGACATTGATCACTACCCACTCCTGAAGTTCGTGCGATCGAACCAAGGGACCTGCTTGAACCACCGCCCAGCCGTTGAGGTTGGCGACCGAGTGACTCCCGGCCAGGTGATCGCCGACTCCATGTCGACCGAAGGGGGCGAACTCGCCCTCGGCCAGAACATCGTCGTTGCGTACATGTCGTGGGAGGGGGCGAACTACGAGGACGCCATCATCATCAGCGAGCGACTCGTGCGCGAGGACGTATTCACCTCAATCCACATTGAGAAGCACGAGATCGAGGCGCGCGACACCAAGCTCGGGCCAGAAGAGATCACGCGCGACATCGCCAATGTTCCTGAGGAGCTCCTCGCGAGCCTCGACGAGCGCGGCATCATCAGTGTGGGCGCCGATGTGCGCCCTGGCGACATCCTGGTCGGCAAGATCACGCCGAAGGGTGAGACCGAAGTCACCGCTGAAGAGCGACTCCTCCGCGCGATCTTCGGCGAGAAGGCGCGCGAGGTGAAGGACTCCTCGCTGCGACTCCCTCACGGCGAGCGCGGCACCGTTGTGGAAGTGCGCGAGTTTAATCGTCAAGAGGTTGACCTGGCCCCAGGCGTGAACCAGTTGGTGCGCGTCTCTATTGCGCAGAAGCGCAAGATCTCGGTCGGCGACAAGATGGCCGGTCGACACGGCAACAAGGGCGTCGTTTCGCGCATCCTGCCGGTCGAAGACATGCCCTATCTGCCGGACGGCACCCCCGTCGACATCATCCTCAACCCGCTCGGCGTGCCGAGCCGCATGAACATCGGCCAGCTCCTCGAGACGCATCTTGGCTGGGCGCTCGCGAAGCAGAACCTGAAGGGGGCGACCCCAGTCTTCGACGGCGCCACCGAGGATAACATCATCGCCGAGCTTCAGGCTGCAGGCCTGCCAACTGACGGCAAGATCACGTTGCGTGACGGTAAGAGTGGCAAGGAGTTCGATCGCCCGATTACGGTGGGCGTGACCTACATGCTCAAGCTGCACCACCTTGTTGAGGACAAGATCCACGCGCGCTCAACCGGCCCATACAGCTTGATTACACAGCAGCCACTCGGCGGCAAGGCCCAGTTTGGCGGCCAGCGTTTCGGCGAGATGGAGGTCTGGGCTCTCTATGCCTATGGCGCCGCAAACATTCTGCAGGAAATTCTCACGGTGAAGTCCGACGACGTTGTCGGCCGCGTGCAGGCATACGAGGCGATCGTCAAGGGCGAGCGCATTCAGGCGCCAGGTGTGCCTGAGTCGTTCAAGGTTCTCGTGAAGGAGTTCCAGAGCCTTGGCATCAATGTCGACATCTTGAATAAAGACGATGGGACCATTGATTTGCTCGAGGATCCGGCTGGCTATGCCACGCCGAACCTCGGGATCAACCTCTCTGGCTTCGAAGACAATTGAGCGCGGCGTAGGGGCGAGGAGAGACCATGATTGAAGTAAACAATTTTGATTCGATCCGCGTAGCGCTGGCGAGCCCTGAGCAGATTCGCGGCTGGTCGAAGGGCGAGGTCACGAAGCCCGAGACGATCAACTACCGCACGCTGAAGCCAGAGAAGGACGGCCTCTTCGACGAGCGCATCTTCGGGCCAACGCGCGACTGGGAGTGCTACTGCGGTAAGTACAAGCGCATTCGCTATAAGGGCATCATCTGCGATAAGTGCGGCGTTGAAGTCACACGCAGCAAGGTGCGCCGCGAGCGCATGGGCCACATTCAATTGGCGAGCCCGGTCTCGCACATCTGGTACTTCAAGGGGACCCCGAGCCGCTTGGCCACCCTCCTGGAGATCTCGCCACGCAACCTCGAGAAGGTTCTCTACTTCGCGCAGTACATCGTCACCAGCGTTGACGAGGATGCCCGCAAGGAGGCCCTGAAGGGTCTCGACGACGAACTCGCCGGACGTGGCGGTGGCGCAACGGCCGAAGAGGAGAGCGAGATCAATGCACGACTGAAGCGCCAGCTCACCGAGCTCGAGCGTGAAGTTCGTGCCCGACTTGAGCAGGTTGAATCTGACCGCGCCGAGCGCGCCCAGGCGATGGGCGAGGCCGCACAGGTCACCGAGCGCGCCATCAACGACCTCGGCGAAGAGAAGGCCGACGGCGCCATCGTCTTTGATACCACCGCAGAGATCATCGTCGCCGATGGCGCACTTGGCGGCAAAGAGGGAAAGGCGCGACTACGCGCCGTGCTCACCCAGGCCTCTATCGACGACGAGCAGAACTTCACCGCACTCAAGGAGTCGATCGCCAAGGAGGGGGAGCAGAAGAAGGCCGACCTGAAGGCGCTCGCCGAGGGCGAAGTCGGCGCACTGCGCGCCAACGCTAAGACATCGGCACAGAGCCGCAAGGAAGAGATCGCCAAGGAGAAGAAGTCGCTGCTCAGCTTGAAGGCATTTCAGTTGCTCCCAGAAATTGGCCGCGAGGACGAGCTCGACAGCTTCCGTACCCTTGACGCCAAGTTCGGCAGCGAGCGCCCACGCGGCGCGCGCATCTTCCGCGCCGGCATGGGTGCCGAGGCGGTGCGAGAGCTCATTGAGCGCATGGACCTTGATACCGAAGCGAAGGAGCTCGCCGTTGAGGTGCGCAACACCGCTGGCATGCGCCGCAAGAAGGCGATCAAGCGTCTCCGCCTCCTCGAGGCTTTCCGCCGCTCCGGGGCACGACCAGAGTGGATGATCATGTCGGTGCTTCCGGTGATCCCACCAGACCTGCGCCCAATGGTGCAGCTCGACGGTGGCCGTTTCGCCACCTCCGACCTGAACGACCTCTATCGTCGCGTCATCAACCGCAATAACCGTCTCAAGCGCCTGATTGAGCTCGGCGCCCCTGAGATCATCGTGCGCAACGAGAAGCGCATGCTCCAGGAGGCGGTCGACGCCCTCATCGACAACGGCCGACGTGGGCGCGCCATCTCCGGCACCGGCAATCACCGACTCAAGTCGCTCAGCGACATGCTCAAGGGGAAGCAGGGGCGATTCCGCCAGAACCTTCTCGGCAAGCGCGTCGATTATTCGGGCCGCTCCGTCATCGTGGTTGGCCCAGAGCTGAAACTGCACCAGTGCGGCATCCCAAAGAAGATGGCGCTCGAACTCTTCAAGCCATTCGTCATGCGCCAGCTTGTTGAGTTGGGCCATGCGCACAACATCAAGAGCGCCAAGCGCCTCACCGAGCGTGCCACCGACGTGGTGTGGGAGGTGCTCGCCAACGTGATCAAGGATCACCCGGTGCTGCTCAACCGTGCCCCAACCCTGCACCGACTCGGCATCCAGGCATTCATGCCGGTGCTCGTCGAGGGTTCCGCAATCCGCATCCACCCGCTCGTCTGCACGGCGTTCAACGCCGACTTCGACGGCGACCAGATGGCGGTCCACGTGCCGCTCTCCGAGGCGGCGCAGCAGGAGGCACGCGAGCTGATGCTCTCGTCAAACAACCTTCTGTCGCCAGCCGACGGCACACCAATCGTTTCGCCGACCCAGGACATCGTGCTCGGCTGCTTCTACCTCACACAGGAGACGGCCTTAGCCGACGGCGCCACGCGACGCCGCTTCTCCGACGAGACCGAAGCGCTCCTCGCCTATGACCTCGGTCAGATCGCCATCCACGCACCGATCGACGTGGTTGCCAAGGTGTGGGACGAGAAGAGCGAGGGGCTCGTTGAGCAGCGCATCGAGACCACCATTGGTCGCGTGAAGTTCAACGAAATCCTTCCAGACCGACTTCGTTTCGTGAACCGCTCGCTGGCGCGCACCGATCTTCGCGAGTTGATCAGCCGCTCGTTCCAGTTGCTCGGCAAGGTCGAGACCGCACTCCTCGCCGACGGCATCAAGCGCGTCGGCTTTGAGGCGGCAACCCGCGGCGGTATGACGATCTCCGTCTTCGACATTGCCATGGCACAGGGGAAGAAGGCGATCATCGCCGAGGCCGACAAGGATGTCGCCAAGGTTGGTGACCAGTACACCCAGGGCCTCATCACAGACGAGGAGCGTTACAAGAACGTGATCCGCGTCTGGCAGAAGGCCACCGGCGACATCGGCACCGCCATGATGGAGGAGCTGAACACGAAGAAGGGCGGCCGCGATCCGCAGTTCCATCCACTCCTCATGATGACGAACTCCGGTGCCCGTGGAAACAAGGGCAACATCGGCCAGCTCGGCGCAATGCGCGGCCTCATGGCCGATCCATCGGGTCGCATCATCGACGTTCCCGTGAAGTCAAACTTCCGCGAGGGGATGACGGTGCTCGAGTACTTCATCTCCACACACGGTGCGCGTAAGGGTCTTGCCGACACGGCGCTCCGAACCGCAGACTCCGGCTACCTCACGCGCCGTCTCGTTGACGTGGCGCAGGATGTCATCGTGCGCATCGAGGATTGTGGAACTGCAGAGGCGACGCACATCACACTCGCCGATACGGCCGACGTAACGGGCACCGAGTGGCCAATCGTCGCTGACCACCCCGACATGAAGGAGCTGCGTGGCACATTCGCGCGTCGACTCCTCGGCCGCATTGCAGCGGAAGAGATCAAGTTGGATGCAAGTCACTCCATCATGCGCGGCGAAGAGATCAACGAGGCATATTCGGCGAGCATCGCCGCTGCCACAAAGGTTGATGTTGTAGCCGTACGCTCGCCACTCTCCTGTGTCGCCCCTGCTGGCGTCTGCCAGGCCTGCTACGGCCGGAATCTTGCCACGGGCAAGCTCATTGAGATGGGCGAGTCGGTCGGCATCATGGCGGCGCAGTCGATCGGCGAGCCGGGCACACAGCTCACGATGCGTACCTTCCATACCGGCGGCGTCGCCGGGCTCGACATCACCGCCGGTCTGCCACGCGTCGAAGAGCTCTTTGAGGCACGCAAGCCGAAGGGTAAGGCCGAGATCAGCCGCATCGATGGCGTCGTCGAAGTGATCCGCAGCGATGCGGGCACGATCGTTGAAGTCACCCACAGCGAGAAGTACGAGATTGAACTTGACCTGCCGATCGATGGGGCACTGACCGTACGCGAGGGCGACCTCGTCGAGGCTGGCCAGCTCATCGGCACCTCAGCAACGACGGGCGACCTCACCGCTCCGGTGAAGGGCCTGCTCGTCAAGTCGAAGGACGGCCTCGTGATTCGCGCCGAAGACGTTGTCCCGGCATCGAAGTACCCAATCCCGCACAACGCCAAGCTCTTGGTGAAGAGCGGCGACCGCGTCCGCGCGGGCGACCCGCTCACCGATGGCCCGCTCGACCCTCAGGAGCTCCTCGAGGTTCGCGGCCGAGCCGAGGTGCAGAACTACCTCGTCAAGGAGGTCCAGAAGGTCTACCGAAGCCAGGGTGTAACAATCTCCGACAAGCACATCGAGATCATCGTCCGCCAGCTCCTGCGCAAGGTGCGGGTCGACAACCCAGGCGACACGCACATGCTCCCAACGGAGCTCGCCGACCGTCTCGCCTTCGAGCGCGAGAACGCCCGAGTCCTCGCCGAGGGCGGCGAGCCGGCAACCGCGGCCCCGCAGCTCCTGGGTGTAACAAAGGCCTCCCTGAACACGGAGAGCTTCCTCGCGGCGGCCTCCTTCCAGGAGACGACCCGCGTGCTCACCGAGGCGGCGATCACCGGTGCCCGCGATTACCTCGTGGGGCTCAAGGAGAACGTCATCATCGGCAAGCTCATCCCAGCCGGTACTGGTGCCCCAGACAAGGTTGCCGCCCGCAAGGAGGCCGAGAAGCTTCGTGCTGCGGCCGCCCTGGCCGGTGGCGACCTGCCAACCGACTTCGGCAAGGACGACTTCAACGTCTTCCTCGAGTCCGAAGAGGGTGGAGCGAGCCAGGACGACGTCTCCCAGCTGGTGGCCCTCCTCACCGAGGAGAAGCCGGCAGCCGAGGGCGAGACCGAGGCAAACCCCTTCTTGGCGGACGCCGCCGAGGCCCCAAAGGGCGACGAGGGGGGAGCCTAACGGCGGATCTCAGCCGTCCCGCAAGGGGGGTGCTTTGACACCTTTCGTGCTTGACTGCTACGCTCCGCGACCGTGCACAACGGGCAATTCCGCCCTGACATCACGCCAGTAGTGGAATCGAATAGAGAAGGAGCGCGCGTAAAACGTGCCTACGATTAGTCAGCTCGTTCGAAAGGGTCGCAAGCCGAAGGTCTCGAAGATCAAGGCTTCAGCGTTCCGCAAGAACTGGAACGGCATTAAGCAGCGTCAGGAGTCCGCAGAGGGCGCCCCGATGAAGCGTGGTGTCTGCTTGATCGTGCGCACCATGACCCCGAAGAAGCCGAACTCCGCTCTTCGTAAGATCGCCCGCGTGAAGCTCACCAACCAGATGGAAGTCACCGCCTACATCCCAGGCATTGGCCACAACCTCCAGGAGCACAGCGTTGTGCTCGTTCGTGGCGGCCGCGTGAAGGACCTTCCTTCGGTCAAGTACCACATCGTTCGCGGCGCACTCGATGCCGCCGGCGTGAAGGATCGCAAGCAGAGCCGTTCTAAGTATGGCGCGAAGGCTGAACAAGCCGTCGCCAAGAAGAAGTAAGCGATGCCACGTCGTACAACGGTCCCACGCAAGCTTAAGTACGAAGTTGTTCCGCTGAACAAAACCGTTGACCGCTTTGTGGTCAAGGTGATGTTGGGCGGCAAGCGCGGACTCGCAGAGCGCATCCTTCGCGAAGCGCTTGCACGTGTTGAGTCACAGGCAAACCGCCCAGGCCTTGAGGTGCTCGACCTCGCCCTGCGCAATGCAACACCACTGATCGAAGTGAAGCCGCGCCGCGTTGGTGGCGCCACCTATCAGGTCCCCGTCGAGATTCGCGGCGAGCGCCGCTTGAGCCTCGGCGTTCGCTGGTTGGTGCAGGCTGCACGCAAGCGCAACGGGAAGAGCATGTCTGACAAGCTCGCCGCTGAGTTCCTCGATGCATCGAACAACCTCGGCGCCGCAGTGAAGCGACGCGAAGAGACCCACAAGATGGCGGAGGCGAACAAGGCCTTCAGCCACTTCCGGTTCTAGGGGCGAGAGATGGCACGAGCAGCGTCGCTCCTTCAAACGCGAAACATCGGCATCATCGCGCACATTGACGCCGGTAAGACCACGGTCACCGAGCGCATCCTCTTCTACACCAAGAAGATCCATAAGATCGGCGAGGTCCACGAGGGCGCCGCAACGATGGACTGGATGGAGCAGGAGCAGGAGCGCGGTATCACCATTACCGCCGCCGCTACGACCTGCGCCTGGAAGGATCACGTCATCAACATCATCGATACGCCCGGGCACGTGGACTTCACCGTTGAGGTGGAGCGCTCGCTCCGCGTCCTCGACGGCGCGGTCGTCATCTTCGACGGCGTTGCCGGCGTAGAGCCACAGTCCGAAACCGTCTGGCGCCAGGCTGACCGCCACGCCGTTCCACGCTTCTGCTTCATCAACAAGCTTGACCGAACCGGCGCCGACTTCTGGCGTTGTTTCGACATGATCAAGGATCGCCTTGGCGCAAACGCCGTCCCACTTCAGCTCCCAATCGGCCTCGAAGATAAGTTCGAAGGCGTCATTGACCTGATCGCCATGGAAGAGATCGTCTACCTCGACGACAAGGGCGAGCAGAGCGAGCGCCGACCGATCCGCGCCGAGCTCAAGGCTGAGGCCGACAAGTGGCACGCCTTCCTGCTCGACCAGGCGGCCGGCCAGACCGACGCGCTCACCGAGACCTACCTTGAGACGGGTACCCTGAACGCAGAGCAGGTCCGCGAAGGGATCCGCGTCGGCACCCTCGGCTACAAGATTGTTCCGGTCTTGACCGGCTCAGCCCTGAAGAACAAGGGCGTCCAGCCGATGCTCGACGCCGTTGTGGAGTACCTCCCAAGCCCGCTCGACGTACCTGGGATCCAGGGGACGGACCCGCGCAACTTTGAGAACAAGATGTCACGACCAGTTGAGGACGAGGCACCGTTCGCAGCACTCGCTTTCAAGATCGCCGCTGACCCATTCGTCGGGAAGCTCGGCTTCTTCCGTGTCTACTCTGGCGTTCTTAAGGCCGGTTCGTACGTGCTCAACCCATCAAAGGGGAAGAAGGAGCGCATCGGCCGCCTGATCCGCATGCATGCCAACCACCGCGAAGAGATCGACGAGGTTCGAACCGGCGACATCGCCGCAGCCGTCGGCCTCAAGGACACCTTCACGGGCGATACCCTCTGCGATCCAGAGCACCCAATCGTGCTCGAGTCGATGACCTTCCCAGATCCAGTGATCGAGCTGAGCGTTGAGCCGAAGACGAAGGCCGACCAGGAGAAGATGGGCGTCGCCCTGCAGCGTCTCGCTGAGGAGGATCCAACCTTCCGCGTGCACACTGACCAGGAGTCGGGCCAGACCCGCATCGCCGGCATGGGCGAGCTCCACCTCGACATCATCGTCGACCGCATGGTGCGCGAGTTCAACGTCGCCGCCAACATCGGCCGACCATCGGTCTCGTACCGCGAAACGATCCGCAAGCGCGCCAACGGCGAAG
Organism: Candidatus Limnocylindrus sp.; assembly: GCF_040397235.1. Classification (GTDB taxonomy): domain Bacteria; phylum Chloroflexota; class Limnocylindria; order Limnocylindrales; family Limnocylindraceae; genus Limnocylindrus. The sequence continues at coordinate 27,537 of NZ_JBBAWH010000001.1, forward strand.
GCCGATTCGTGCGCCAGTCCGGCGGTAAGGGCCAGTACGGCCACGCCGTCATCGTGGCTGAGCCGGGCGAGAAGGGGAGCGGCTACGTCTTCATCGACAAGATCGTCGGCGGCTCCGTGCCCCGCGAATTCATCAAGCCAATCAACGAAGGCATCCGCGAGGCCCTGCAGACCGGCATCTACGCCGGCTTCCCAGGCGTTGACGTGACCGTCACCCTGGTCGACGGCTCGTACCACGACGTTGACTCCTCAGAAATGGCCTTCAAGATCGCTGGCTCCATGGCCCTCAAGGACGCCTTCCCGAAGGCCGATCCAGCCGTGCTTGAGCCGGTGATGGATGTTGAAGTCACAATGCCAGAGCAGTTTCTCGGCGACGTGATGGGCGACCTCAACAGCCGACGCGGACAGGTACTGGGCATGGAGAATCGCGGCACGACGCAGGTCGTCAAGGCGAACGTCCCGCTCGCGACCATGTTCGGGTACGCTACGGACCTCCGATCGATGACCCAGGGCCGAGCGGCCTTCTCGATGGAGCTCTCCCACTACGCCGAAGTTCCGTCGCATATCGCGCAGGAACTGGTGGCGAAGTCCAAAACTGCGGCGCAGGCGTAGTCGGCGCGCGGTTGTTAGCAGAAGCGTAAGAAAGAAAGAAGGAGGAGTTCGAGATGGCAAAGGCAAAGTTCGAGCGGTCCAAGCCGCACGTCAATATCGGCACGATCGGGCACATCGACCACGGCAAGACGAGCCTGACCGCCGCGATCTCGAAGTACCTCGCCCTGAAGGGGAGCGCGGAGTATCGCGCCTTCGACTCGATCGACAACGCCCCAGAAGAGCGCGAGCGCGGCATCACGATCGCGATCTCGCACGTCGAGTACGAGACCGAGGCGCGACACTATGCGCACGTCGACTGCCCAGGGCACGCCGACTACATCAAGAACATGATCACCGGCGCGGCCCAGATGGACGGCGGCATCCTCGTGGTCGCCGCCACCGACGGCCCGATGCCCCAGACGAAGGAGCACGTCCTGCTCGCCAAGCAGGTCGATGTGCCGTTCATCGTCGTCTTCCTCAACAAGTGCGACATGGTCGATGACCCGGAGCTCTTGGATCTCGTCGAGCTCGAGGTGCGCGAGCTCCTCAGCAAGTACGACTTCCCCGGCGACAAGATTCCGGTCGTGCGCGGCTCCGCACTGAAGGCCATCGAGGCCCCAGACGATGCCAGCAACCCAGCCTACGCGCCGATCCAGGCGCTGATGGATGCGGTCGACTCGTACATCCCAACGCCGGTCCGCGAGATCGATAAGCCGTTCCTGATGCCGGTCGAAGACGTCTTCGGCATCAAGGGTCGCGGCACCGTCGCCACGGGCCGCATCGAGCGCGGCATCGTCAAGGTCGGCGACGAGGTCGAGCTGGTCGGCATTACCGCCACCCGCAAGATCGTCGTCACCGGCGTCGAGATGTTCAAGAAGCTCTTGGACGAGGGTCGTGCCGGCGATAACACGGGGCTCCTGCTCCGCGGCATCGAGCGCGAGGAGATCCAGCGCGGCCAGGTCTTGGCCAAGTCGGGCTCCCTGACCCCGCACACCAAGTTCAACGCCGAGGTCTACGTCCTCACCAAGGACGAGGGCGGCCGTCACACGCCGTTCTACAACGGCTACCGTCCGCAGTTCTACCTGCGCACGACCGACGTCACCGGCTCGATCGGCCTCCCAGCGGGCGCCGAGATGATCATGCCGGGCGACAACGTCGAGATGACGGTTGAGCTCATCACCCCGATCGCCATCGAGGTTGGTCAGCGCTTCGCGATTCGCGAAGGCGGCCGCACCGTTGGCGCCGGCTCGATCACGAAGATCACCGAGTAGCAGATGGCGAAGCAGCGGATCCGCATTCGGCTCAAGGCGTATGACCACCGCCTCATCGATCAGTCTGCCCAGACGATCGTTGAGACGGCTCAGCGCACTGGTGCCGATGTGATCGGTCCGGTGCCGCTGCCAACGCGCATTGAGAAGTTCACCGTGCTGCGCTCGCCGTTCATCGATAAGGACAGCCGAGAGCAGTTCGAGATTCGAACACACAAGCGCCTGGTAGACATCATTGATCCGACCCCAAAGACGGTCGACGCGCTGATGCGACTCACACTCGCAGCCGGCGTCGACATTGAAATTAAGATGTAGGTGAGTGGAATGACGATTGGACTGCTCGGCCGTAAGGTCGGGATGACTCAGATCTTCGCCCCGGACGGCACCTCTGTGCCCGTTACCGTGGTGTCGATCGAGCCAAACACCGTCACGAAACTCCGCACGCCAGACCAGGACGGCTACACCGCTGTGCAGCTCGGCATTGAGGCTGGGAAGCGCCGACTGAACAAGCCCGACCAGGGCCAGTTCAAGGGCGAGTTGCCAGCCTGCTCCGTTGTCCGCGAGTTCCGCGTTGAGTCGACCGAGGGGATGACCCTGGGCCAGACGCTTGACGTCAGCCTCTTCGCCGATGGTGACCTGGTCGATGTGACCGGCATCTCAAAGGGGAAGGGCTTCGCCGGAACGATCAAGCGCCACAGCTTCGCAAGCGGACCTGAGACCCACGGCGCCGACCATCACCGCGAGCCAGGCTCGATCGGTGCCGGTACGACCCCAGGTCGTGTCTACCGCGGCACCCGCATGGCTGGCCACATGGGTGTGGATCGCACCACCATTCAGAAGGTCACCATCATTCGCTCCGACGGCGCGCAGAACCTGCTGCTCCTCAAGGGCTCGGTTCCTGGCGCGAAGAACGCACTCGTCATGGTGAGCAAGGCGGAGCAGATCTAATGACTACTGTTGACGTCTTCTCGAAAGCTGGAGCCAAGGTGGGAACCGTTGAGTTGCCTGCCGCCTTCTCTTCGCCAGTGAACGAGGCGCTCATCCACCAGGCTGTTGTCTCGCAGCTTGCGGGCCGACGCACGGGCACGCACGCTACGAAGAAGCGCGGTGCCGTTGCTGGTGGTGGCCGCAAGCCATGGAAGCAGAAGGGGACCGGTCGCGCACGACAGGGTTCCACGCGCTCCCCACAGTGGAAGGGCGGCGGTGTTGTCTTCGGGCCACAGGTCCGTTCACACGAGATTCCATTCCCGAAGCGCATGCGCCGCGCAGCCCTCTTGGGTGCACTCGCCGCCAAGGTTGAAACACTCAAGATCATTGACGTGCTCGGCATCGAGACGCCAAAGACGCAAGTGATCGCCGGTATGTGCTCCGCCCTCAAGGCCGGCAAGCATGTGCTCGTGGTTTCGCCAACTGTCGGCACCGCGCTGGTGAAGTCTGCCGCGAACATCCCGTACCTCTCGGTACTGCGCGCCGACTCGCTCAATGTTGTTGACCTCGTCAACGCCGACACGATCATCGTTGAGCAGGCAGCCCTTGCCGAGATCCAGGAGGTGTACGGATGAACCGCACCCCACACGAGACGATCCTTCGCCCCGTGATCTCCGAGAAGTCGATCCTGCAGTCGCAGACCGGCACGTACACCTTCGCCGTGCACGCCGACGCCTCCAAGATTGAGATCGCCGCCGCCATCGCCTCGCTCTTCACCGTCAAGGTGAAGGAGGTCAACGTGCTCACCACCAAGGCGAAGGAGACGCGTGGCACACTCGCCCGCAGCCGTTTCCCAGGTAAGACGACCCCATGGCGCAAGGCCATGGTCACCCTCGCCCCTGGCGAGAAGATTCAGTTCTTCGAAGGAGTCTAACCATGGCACTTCGTCGATTGAAGCCAACCAGCGCCGGCGTCCGCGGCATGACCATGCCAACGTTCGACGAGATCACGACCGATGAGCCGCACAAGCCGCTCACCGAGAAGCTCGTGCGTGGTTCAGGGCGTAACTTCCAGGGGAAGATCACCGTTCGTCACCGCGGTGGTGAGCAGAAGCGCCTCTATCGCAAGATCGACTTCCGCCGCAACAAGTTTGGCGTGCCAGCTCGCGTGGCGACCGTTGAGTACGATCCAAACCGCTCGGCGCGCATCGGCCTCCTGAACTACGCCGATGGCGAGAAGCGCTACATGCTCCTGCCAAACGGCCTCTCAGTTGGCGACAACGTGGTCTCGGGTCCCGACGCTGAAGCGAAGGTCGGAAACGCCCTGCCGCTCGGTCGAATGCCGCTCGGTACAACCGTCCACAACATCGAGTTGGTTCCTGGGAAGGGCGGCCAGATGGTTCGCTCCGCCGGAACCGCCGCACAGCTCGTCGCCAAAGAGGGCACATGTGCCACCATTCGTATGCCCTCCGGCGAGATGCGTCTCGTCCCACTTCTCTGCATGGCAACCGTGGGCCAGGTGTCGAACCTTGACCACGAGAACATGGCGATCGGTAAGGCCGGGCGCGCGCGACACATGGGCAAGCGCCCAGAGGTCCGTGGCTCTGCAATGAACCCGGTCGATCACCCTCACGGCGGTGGCGAAGGCAAGGCCCCAACGGGTATGCCTCCGAAGACGCCTTGGGGCAAGCCTGCGATGGGTCTTCGTACCCGCCGCAACAAGTTGACGCAGCGGCTGATCGTCCGCTCGCGACACGCACGCTGATCGAGGAGGAGGCTTAATGTCACGTTCGTCTAAGAAGGCTCCGTTCATCGAGAAGCGGCTCCTTGCGCGCGTTCAGGCAATGAACGCGATCAATGAGAAGCGCGTCGTGAAGACCTGGTCGCGCGCATCGGTCATCTATCCAGACTTCATCGGCCACACCGTGGCGGTCTACAACGGCCGCAAGCATGTGCCGGTCTTCATCACCGAGAACATGGTCGGGCACCGCCTCGGCGAGTTCTCGCCAACGCGCACCTTCAAGGGCCACCAGCGCGTGGACCGCACGACGGCGGTGGCCTCGTGAGCATTCGCGTGAAGGCAACGGCGAAGTACGTGCGTGGTTCGACCCGCCGTGCTCAGCTCGTGGTGCGAGCGATCATGGGGAAGTCTGTGGCTGATGCCACGGCGATCCTGCGCTTCCTGCCGCACTCCTCGGCCCGCGATGTCGCTTCGGTGCTCAAGAGCGCAACGGCAAATGCAGAGGCCAACCACAGCATTCCGGCCGACCGCCTCTTCGTGGTCGACGCTAGTGCCGACGAAGGTCCAACCTTGAAGCGCTTCCGACCTCGCGCACAGGGTCGAGCCTTCGCCATTCATAAGCCAATGACCCACATCACCGTCGTCGTAAGCGCAAAGGAGGCCTGACCATGGGACAGAAGGTTCACCCAGTAGGCTTCCGACTCGGCATCACGAAGACGTGGTCTGCCCAGTGGTACGCCGACAAGGATTACACGAAGCTCCTCCAGGAAGACCTGCGCATTCGCAAGTTGATCGACGTGAAGTTGGCTGCGGCCAGCATCTCGAAGGTTGAAATCGAGCGCGGCTTGAACTACGTCACCGTGACCGTCCACTCGGCCAAGCCGGGTGTGGTGATCGGCAAGGGTGGTCAGAACGTCGAAGTGCTCCGCGCTGCGATCGGTGAGATCAGCGCCGGCAAGGTGAAGCTGGAGATCAAGGAGATCCGACAGCCAGACCTCGACGCCTATCTCGTTGCCGCATCCATCGGCGCACAGTTGGTCCGACGCATCGCCTTCCGCAAAGCGCTCAAGCAGGGGATCCAGCGTTCGATGAAGGCTGGCGCTAAGGGCGTGAAGATCATGGTCTCCGGTCGACTTGGCGGCGCTGAGATGAGCCGCACCGAGTGGGACCGCGACGGCCGACTACCGCTCCACACGCTTCGCGCCGATATTGACTTCTCTGTCTTCCATGCCACGACCACCTTCGGTCAGATTGGCGTGAAGGTCTGGATCTACCGCGGCGACGCTCCGGCCGATGTGCTGAAGCCGAAGCCGCTCTCTGAAAACGTAGGATCGGGGGCATAACGATGTTGATGCCGAAGCGAGTCAAGTGGCGCAAGGTTCAGCGAGGCCGCATGTCCGGCCCTGCTAAGTCTGGTCGCACCGTGGCCTTCGGCGACTTCGGCATTGCCACGACCGAGCCAGCCTGGGTCACCGCCCGCCAGATCGAAGCTGCCCGTCGCGCAATGACGCGCCAGATCAACCGCGGTGGCAAGGTCTGGATCCGCATCTTCCCCGACAAGCCAATCACCAAGAAGCCTGCCGAAACCCGCATGGGTTCCGGTAAGGGCGCCCCAGACCAGTGGGTTGCCGTGGTGAAGCCAGGGCGCATCCTGTTCGAAATGGCCGGCGTTACGCGCGCAGAGGCCGTTGAGGCCTTCCGCCTCGCCGGCATGAAGCTCCCTGTGAGCACGGTGATCGTGGAGCGCTCGGCCGACCTCGGCGAGGTTGTCTTCGGCAAGAAGTTCCTGCAGAAGGTGGCCCTCGGACTACCAACGACGGAAGAGGCACCCGCCGCTGGAGCTGCTGCACCGAAGGAGCCTGAGCTCGTGAAGCCGGTGAAGCCTGCCAAGGAGGTCGAGGCATGATTGAGATCGCCCAGGTCCGCAACATGACTGATGCTGAGTTGGTCCAGGCTATCGCTGACGCGAAGCGCGACCTTTGGCAGGCTCGATTCGAGCTGTCGACCCGCCAGCTGAAAGACACGAGTGTCGTAAACAAGACGCGCAAAACCATCGCGCGCCTGCTGATGGTCCTGGCCGAGCGCCAGGCCGCACAGAAGGCATAGGGGGAGTTATGAGCGAGCAGCATCTAGGAAAGCGCAAGACACAGACCGGCCGTGTTGTCAGCGATAAGGGTGACAAGACGATCGTGATCTCTGTAGAGCGCCTCGCGCAGCACCCTGTCTACAAGCGCGTCATTCGCCGCACCGCTCGATTCATGGCGCATGACGAACTCAACGACGCCAAGATCGGCGACCTCGTGACCGTTGAAGAGTCCCGACCACTCAGCGCCCGCAAGCGCTGGACGCTCGTCAAGGTTGTCAAGCGCGGCGAGTCACAGGAGGGGGCACTGTGATTCAGACCGGTACCCGCCTCCGCGTCGCCGACAACTCTGGCGCCAAGGTCATTGAGTGCTTCCGCATCCTCGGGCGCGGCCGGGCAACCACCGCCTACGTTGGCGACGTGATCGTCGCTGCAGTGAAGCAGGCGACACCAAACGCTGGCGTCAAGAAGGGCGATGTCGTGAAGGCAGTCGTCGTGCGCACCGTTAAGGAGATCTCGCGGCCTGATGGCAGCGTGATCCGCTTCGACGAGAACGCCGCCGTGCTGATCGCCGCTGACGGCAACCCACGAGGCACCCGCATCTTTGGGCCAGTCGCGCGCGAGCTGCGCGATCGGGACTACATGAAGATCATCTCACTCGCGCCGGAGGTGCTCTAATGCGTTCGGTTTACGAGACGACCACAGAGATTCGCGTCGGCGACACCGTTTCGGTGCTCAGCGGCAAGGATGCAGGGAAGCGTGGCAGCGTTGAGCGCCTCGTGGCTCCAGGCAAGGTTGTTGTGACCGGCCTCAACATCGCCAAGAAGCATCAGAAGCCACGCCAGAAGATGGCGAACGGCTCACAGGCGCCAACGGTTGAGCCTGGTGGCATCATTGAGATTGCCATGCCGCTCGCCCTCGCCAAGGTCGCTGTGGTCTGCCCGAAGTGCGACCGACCGATCCGCCTCAAGGCGGGACGAACCGCGGATGGCAAGAAGCAGCGCCTCTGTGGCCGCTGCGGCACCGTCATCGGTGGCAAGAAGGAGGCTGCTAAGTGAGCCAGCTGAAGCAGCGCTATACGACTGAAGTGATTCCGGCCCTGAAGAGCGAGTTCGGCTACACGAACGCGATGCAGGTGCCACGCCTCCAGAAGATCGTGGTCAACATTGGCCTCGGCGAGGCACTGACGAACGCCAAGGCCATCGATGCGGCCGTGGGCGATCTCGCCCTGATCACCGGCCAGCGCGCGATCGTCACCAAGGCGAAGAAGTCCATCGCGACCTTCAAGGTCCGCGAGGGGAACCCAATCGGCGCGAAGGTCACCCTGCGTGGCGAGCGCATGTGGGACTTCCTTGAGCGACTCACCCGCGTCGCCCTGCCACGCATCCGAGATTTCCGCGGCGTGTCGGGCAAATCATTCGATGGCCGTGGCAACTACACCCTGGGCATGAAGGAGCAGCTCTCCTTCCCTGAGGTGGAGTTCGACAAGATCGACCGACTTCGAGGTCTCGAAGTCACAATCGTAACGACGGCGAAGAGCGATGAGGAGTCTAAGAAGCTCCTCTCTCTGCTCGGCATGCCGTTCGGGAACTGAGGGGGCTGAGATGGCGAAGAAGTCGTTGGTACTAAAGTCGGCAGCGCCGGCAAAGTTTTCTACGCGGAAGTACAGCCGTTGCGCCCTCTGTGGGCGCCCACGTGCATTCATCCGTCGATTCGGCCTCTGCCGAATCTGTTTCCGAGAGCGCGCCCTGGTCGGAATGATCCCGGGCGTCACGAAGTCGAGTTTCTGAGAATATGAACGTCACTGATCCAATTGCAGACATGCTCACTCGCATCCGGAACGCGTCGCGCGCCCGGCATGCTGAGGTGCTCGTCCCGGCCTCCAAGCTGAAGCTCCAGATGGCGCGCATCCTTGTGGATGAGGGGTTCGTCGCCTCCTTCATGGAGACCAAGAAGGGCCCTGAGAACTACCTCCAAGTCACCCTGAAGTACGTCGATGGCAAGGTGCCAGTCGTCTCCGGGCTCAAGCGCATCAGCAAGCCTGGGCTAAGGGTTTATGCTGGTAAGACAGAGATTCCGCGCGTGCTCGGCGGCCTCGGTGTTGTCATCCTGAGCACATCAAAGGGGATCATGACCGGAGCGCAGGCCCACAAGGCCCAGCTCGGCGGCGAGATCCTCGCCTACGTCTGGTAGAGGAGGGGACTGATGTCACGAATCGGACGCAAGCCCATCGCCGTACCAGCAGGGGTGAAGGTCACTTTTGAGGGTCGAACCGTTTCGGCCACCGGGCCGAAGGGGACCCTCTCCCGTGAGATCCCTGGCGCAATCACGTTCACCCTCGAGGCGGATGTGATTATCGTGGCGCGTCCCGATGACAGCAAAACCAACCGCGCGATGCACGGCCTCTGCCGCACGCTCATCGCCAATATGGTCGAGGGTGTTGCCACCGGCTTCCGCACCGATCTTGAGATCAACGGCGTCGGCTATCGCGCCGCGAAGGCGGGGAACAAGTTGACCCTGGCCCTCGGCTACAGCCACCCAATTGAGATCGACCCACCGGCCGGGATCACCTTCGAAGTGGACGGCCAGACGAAGGTTGCCGTTCTCGGCGCAAACAAGGAGCTCGTCGGGCAGATCGCCGCAGAGATTCGCTCGCTTCGTAAGCCCGAGCCATACAAGGGGAAGGGCATAAAGTACGTCAACGAGGTCATCCGCCGCAAGGCCGGTAAGGCCGGAAAGGTTGGTGCCAAGTGAGCCGCGCAACGACACGCGTCGCGTCGCGTAAGCGCCGCCACTTCGGAATTCGACTGACCGTTGAGGGCTCAGCCGCACGACCGCGACTCGCGATCTTCCGCAGCCTGAACCACATCTACGCACAGGTCATTGATGACGCAACCGGGAAGACCCTGGCGGCGGCCTCTACCCTTGACGCAACAGTGAGGGGCGACGCCAAGCGCACGAAGGTGCAGGAGGCTGCCGAAGTTGGAACACTCGTTGCTGAGCGAGCTAAGACCGCTGGAGTGGCGAAGGTTGTCTTCGACCGCGCTGGATTTAAATATCATGGGCGCCTTAAGGCGCTCGCAGACGCTGCCCGGGCTGCCGGGCTTGAGTTCTAGGAGGGCACTGAGATGGCGAGAATTGACGCGTCGAAGCTGACCCTCGCGGAGAAGGTCGTGCAGATTAATCGAGTAGCGAAGGTAGTTAAGGGCGGACGACGCTTCACCTTCTCTGCGCTCGTCGTCGTTGGCGATGGCCAGGGACACGTTGGCGTTGGCATCGGCAAGGCCGGCGAAGTGCCAGAGTCAATCCGCAAGGGGACCGAAGACGCGAAGAAGAACCTCATCCGCGTGCCGTTCCTTGGCACCACGATTCCGCACGAGGTGTCGGCCGAGCACTCCGCCAGCCGCGTGATGCTGAAGCCAGCCTCACAGGGAACTGGCGTGATCGCTGGCGGTGCAATTCGCGCGATCATCACCGCTGCGGGCATCCACGACATTCTCTCCAAGGTCTACGGCTCCTCAAATCCCGTGAACGCAACCCGCGCCGCGATTGAGGCGCTCTCGCAGCTGCGCACCGCTGAGCAGATCTCAGCCGCACGTGGCAAGCGCGTCCGCATCCGCGTCGGCGGCCAAGAGTCGACGCCAGAGGTGCACCATGGCTGAGAACTACATCAAGGTCACCCAGGTCAAGAGTGAGCTCGGGCATGTTGCGCGAAACCGCGGCACGATTCGTGCGCTCGGCCTCGACCGCATCGGTGATACCAACCTGCTCCCTGACAATCCAGCTGTTCGCGGCATGGTGCGCCAGGTGAACTTCCTCGTCTCGGTCGATGAGTTGACCGGTGACGAGGCTGCGACCGCGGCAACCGCGGTCGCAACGAAGAAGGCACAGAAGGCGAAGAAGCCTGCCAAGGTGAAGAAGGCGAAGGTGACCAAGTGAAGCTCCATGATCTGCAGCCAGCACCAGGGTCGAAGAAGAAGCGTATTCGTGTCGGCCGCGGTGTTGCCGCTGGACGCGGTAAGACTGCCGGTTACGGCACGAAGGGCCAGACCTCGCGAAGCGGTGGGAGCATTCCAGCGTGGTTCGAAGGTGGCCAGACGCCAATCCATCGCCGCATTCCAAAGCTTCGCGGCTTCCGCAATGTTCTGCGCGTTGAAGTCGCGGTCGTCAATGTTGGTCGGATTCAGCAGTGGATCGACGCTGGCCGCCTGAAGGGCGAAGGCCCGCTCAGCGTGAACGCCGACATCCTTGCCGCAGCGGGCCTCCTCAAGACTCGAGGGAAGCCGTTGAAGGTGCTCGGCACCGGTGAGATTTCGACGAAGATCCTCTTTGCCGCCAACTCGTTCACCGACAGTGCCGTGGCCAAGATCAGGGCCGCTGGCGGTGACATCACGGTGTATGAGAGCGCCACTCCAGCCTCAGCGGCCCCAGTCGGGGTTAAGGCGGGGAAGAACGCTCCGACACCAGGGAAGAGGGCTCCAGCAAAGCGCGCAACCAAGGCCGCACGGGCCGACGGCGCAGACGCCTAAGGTAAGGTCGCACGTAGGCACGTTGCTCCTACGTATAGCGGGGAAGGAGACGAACGATGATTGACACCCTAGTGAACGCGTTCCGAACCCCCGAGATCCGACGCAAGCTCCTCTTCGTCGCCGGGATGCTCATCGTCTTCCGCCTTTTGAGCCATGTTCCCGTGCCAGGAGCCGATCCGGCGGCCCTCTCAAACTTCTTCAAGGACAACGCCCTCTTCGGCCTCCTCGACCTCTTCTCCGGCGGCGGTCTGGCGCGATTCAGCGTCGTCGGCCTTGGCCTGAACCCATACATCAACGCCTCGATCATCATGCAGCTCATGAGCGGCGTGGTGCCGCGCCTGATCGAACTCAGCCGTGAGGGTGAGTACGGCCGCAACAAGATCAACCAGTACACCCGCTACCTGACCGTGCCGCTCGCGGCGCTGCAGAGCTACGCCTTCCTCGCGCTGTTGAATAGCCAGAACGTGCTCAAGACGCGCTTTGACCTGGCCAGCCCAGAGACCCTCGTACAGATCGTGATCCTCACGACCGGTTCGTTGCTACTCATGTGGATCGGCGAGCTCGTCACCGAGCGAGGCATCGGCAACGGGATCAGCTTCATCATCTTCGCCGGTATCATCGGCCGCGTGCCGGGCGCCATTCAGGAATTCTTTAGCGCGCCGGATCTCGCCGTACTGCTTGCCTTCGCCGTTCTCGGCGCTGCGGCCGTTGCTGCGATCATCTTGATCACCGAGGGGCAGCGCCGCATCCCGGTCGAGTATGCGAGCCGCGTCCGCGGCAATCGCGTCTACCAGGGTGGCCGCACCTTCCTGCCGCTAAAGGTCAATCAAGCCGGCGTGATTCCAATCATCTTTTCCATGAGCATCTTGCTCTTCCCAGCGCAGATCGCGGGCTATTTCACTGCCTCGGAGGTTGAGTGGGTCAAGGGCGGCGCACAATGGATCGTTGACACGCTTGGGCCACAGAACGAGCTCGTCTATCTTCCGTTCTACTTCATCCTCACGGTGGCGTTCACCTACTTCTACACAGCCTTCACCTTCAAGCCTGATGAGACCGCAGACCAGCTGCGGAAGAACGGCGGCTACATCCCAGGCATTCGCCCAGGGATGCCAACGCAGGAGTATCTGGGGAAGGTCGTCACACGCATCACCCTGCTTGGGTCGCTCTTCCTCGGACTGGTTGCCGTCTCGCCGTATGCCCTCGGCACACTCTTCGGTGATCTCGGTGGCCTCGGCGTCAGCCTTGGCGGTACCGGGCTCCTTATTGCGGTGAGCGTTGTTGTGGAGACGATGAAGCAGCTCGAGGCACAGATGCTGATGCGAAATTACGAGGGCTTCATTAAGTGATCCTCGTCCTTCTCGGCGCCCCCGGCGCAGGGAAGGGGACGCAGGCGGAGGCACTCTCCGCAGCAACGGGGGCAGCCCACGTTGCGACTGGCGACCTCTTCCGTGCAGAAATTGCCACTGGCTCGCCGCTCGGCCTTGCCGCACAGCAGTTCATCGACGCAGGGCAGTTGGTCCCCGACGAGGTCACCATCAACATGATCCAAGCGCGTCTCGCCAAGGGGGATGCAGTGAACCGCGTCATCCTTGACGGCTTTCCGCGCAATCCTGCACAGGTGGCTGCATTAGATGCGGCGTACGCGGCGAGCGGTCGTTCGATCCGCGCCGTACTGCTGAAGGTGGACGACGCGATCCTTGCAGAGCGCCTCACCGCGCGCCGAGTCTGCCCGTCATGTGGGCGCTCGTACCACCTCCTCAGCCGTCCGCCGCAGAGCCTCGGGGTGTGCGACGTGTGCGCCACGGCGCTGGTTACCCGGAGTGACGACGCCCCCGAGACCGTTGCGGCGCGACTGGCAAATCAGCTCGCCGCCCTTGGCTCGGTTGTCGAGCTGTATCGCGCAACTGGCCGCCTTACGGAGGTGAGCGGCGTTGGAACCATTGATGAGGTGCAAGGTCGCCTAGCGGCGGCCGCCGCTGCCGCTGGGCTGACGGCCTAGCGATGGGGGCAATCACCCGCAAGAGCCCAGCCGAGATCGCGCTGATGCGACGTGCCGGCGCCATCGTTGCCGAAATTCATGAGCTCGTACAGGAGGCGGCGGTTCCAGGGGCGAGCACCGCCGAGCTGAACGCGATCGCCGAGCGCTGTATTGAACGCCACGGCGCAGCCTCCAATTTCAAGGGCTATCACGGCTTCCCATCCGTCATCTGCATCTCGCTCGATAGCGAGGTGGTGCATGGCATCCCCGGCGATCGTGAGATCAAAGAGGGGGCGCTCGTATCCATTGACGCGGGTGCCATTTGGGACGGCTGGCATGCCGACGGGGCCCGCAGCTTCGTGGTCGGCGAGGGGTCCCCAGAGGCGAAGCGCCTGGTGGCGGTGACCCGCGAGGCGCTGGATGCCGGCATCGCCGCCGCCCGCCCGGGGGCCACCATCGAAGAGATCTCTGGCGCAATTGAGGATGTCGCCCTGCGCGCGGGGTATGGGATCGTGCGCCCCTACGTCGGCCACGGCATCGGCCGTGCCATGCATGAGGCCCCACAGGTGCCCAACTACCGCACCGGCCGCAAGAGTCTGACCCTGGCGGAGGGGCACTGCCTGGCGATCGAGCCGATGCTCACCCTCGGGTCACCTGAGGTTGGGGTGATGGAGGACGAGTGGACAGTTGTAACAATTGACGGGAGCCTGGCGGCACATTGGGAGGAGAGCATCGCCATCGTGGCGGGGGGCTCCACCATCCTCACGAGGGGGTCATGAACGCCCCTTTCGTGCGTGGATCGTGGGGCTCTGCTACTCTCTCCCTTCGCGCGTCTGCGGACTCCGTAGCGCGCCGTCTCGGTCTTCCGAGACCCAGTAACGCGTTCTGATCGGGGGTTTGTTGGCGAAGAAAGATTCGATCGAGGTCGAGGGGACCGTTGTTGAGCCGCTACCGAACACATCGTTCGTGATCGAGCTTGAAAATGGCCACCGGATCCGCGCCTACATCAGCGGAAAGCTTCGGACGAATTTCATCCGAATCCTTCCAGGTGATCGGGTGAAGGTCGAACTCTCGCCATACGATCTGACCCAGGGTCGGATCACCTACCGGTTGAAGTAGCAGCACGAGCGGTGCGCCGCTCACAGCAGGAGAACGAGTGAAAGTATCTGCGTCGGTCAAGGTTCGTTGCGACAAGTGCCTCGTGATTAAGCGGCACGGCCGCGTCATGGTCATTTGCGAAAACCCGAAGCACAAGCAGCGACAGGGTTAGCTGATGGCTCGTATTGCAGGGGTCGATATTCCGCGCGAGAAGCGCGTTGAGATCGCCCTTACCTACATCTTCGGCGTTGGCCTGACCACCAGCCAGAAGATCTTGGCGCAGACCTCCATTAATCCCGACACGCGCGTGCGCGATCTCACCGAAGACCAGGTCAACCGACTTCGTGAAGTCGTCGACAAGGGTCGCAAGGTCGAAGGCGACCTCCGCCGCGAGATTGCCATGAACATCAAGCGACTAATCGAGGTTGGCACCTACCGTGGCACCCGACATCGCAAGAACCTCCCGTCGCGCGGTCAGCGCACGAAGACCAACGCACGACAGCGCCGTGGCGCACGCAAGACCGTCGCCGGCAAGAAGATTGAGAAGAAGTAGGCAGAGAGATGGCTGAAGAGAAGAAGAAGCGCGCACCGAAGACTCGACGTCGCGAGAAGAAGAACGTGCCAGTCGGGCATGTGCACATCGCCGCGTCGTTCAACAACACCCTCGTATCAATCACCGACCTAACGGGCGCGGTGCTTTCGTGGGGCTCGGGTGGCGTCGCTGGCTTCAAGGGCTCACGCAAGAGCACCCCGTACGCCGCATCGCTCGGAGCTGAGTCGGCCGCACGCAAGGCGATGGAGCACGGACTTCGCTCCGTGGCCGTCTTCGTGAAGGGTCCAGGCGCCGGACGCGAGCAGGCAATCCGTGGCCTACAGACAGCGGGCCTCGACATCACTGCAATTACCGATGTGACGCCGCTGCCACACAACGGCTGCCGTCCTCCAAAGAAGCGCCGAGTCTAGGGGAGTAGAAGCATGGGTCGAGATACCGGACCAGTCTGCCGCCAGTGCCGTCGAGAGGGCGCGAAGCTCTTCTTGAAGGGTGCGCGATGCTATACGAAGAAGTGCTCGTTCGAGAAGCGCCCGACCCCTCCAGGCATGCACATGATGCGCCGCCGCAAGGTTGGCGACTACGGCCTGCAGCTGCGCGAGAAGCAGAAGATGCGCCGCGTCTATCGCATTGGCGAGACCCAGTTCCGCCGCCTCTTTGAGGCCGCTGAGCGTGGCACCGACGTGACAGGCGAGAACCTGCTCCGCCTCCTTGAGCTGCGATTCGACAACGTCGTCTACCGACTCGGACTCGCCAGCTCGCGAGACCAGGCACGCCAGTTGATCACCCACGGCCACCTCTCCATCAATGGTCAGGCGGTAAACATTCCGTCGTACTCACTGAAGCCAGGCGATGTCATCTCGGTCCGCGAGGGGCGAGCCGACATCGGGCCATTCAAGGAAGCCGCAGGCTCCCTTTCAGGCAATGGCATTCAGGAGTGGCTCCGCGTGGATGCCACAAAGTTGACCGGTACGGTGGTCGCTGCTCCGCGGCGCGATCAGATGCCGGGCGACTTCAATGAACAACTCGTCGTCGAGTTCTACTCGCGGTAAGAGGGAGAGAATATGTCCGATGCACTGACCACCAAGATCGCCCCGCTCGAGGAGCTCGGCTCGTACGGCAAGTACGAGGCTGGCCCATTCGCGCCAGGCTACGGCGTCACCCTCGGCAACGCGCTGCGCCGCGTCCTCCTTGGATCGCTGGAGGGTGCCGCAGTCACCGCCGTGCAGATCGACGGAGTCATGCAGGAGTTCTCCTCGCTGCCAGGCGTCCGTGAAGACGTCGTGCAGATTCTCCTCAACGTTAAGAAGATTCGCCTTCGCAGCTTTGCGAAGGAGCGCATCGAGCTCACCCTTTCGAAGAAGGGGGCAGGCCCGGTCACCGCTGGCGACATCAAGCCGAACGGCCAGATTGAGATCGTCAATCCAGAGTTGGTTATTGCAACGCTCGACTCCGACAAGGCGTCCATTGAGGCCACCCTCGTCGTTGAGACCGGCGTTGGCTACGTTTCCTCAGACCGCGTTGATGCGGACCCTGAGGGCGAGGTACGACCACGTGGCGTGATGAGCGTCGACGCCATCTTCACCCCAGTCCGCAAGGTCAACTTCACGGTTGAGAACACGCGCGTCGGCCAGGATGTCGACCGCGAGAAGCTCATCCTTGAGATCGAGACCGACGGCACGATTACGCCAGAGGCTGCTGTCCGCAAGGCTGCGGCAATCCTCGTCAGCCAGTTCACCGCCTTCTCCGGCCTCGGCGAGGTCCCGGCGGCTGTGCCAGCGGCAGAGGCTGGCGGCAACCTTCTTGACGTTTCAATTGAGGATCTTGATCTGCCGATGCGCGCCTATAACGCGCTGAAGCGCGCCGGTATCCTCAAGGTCCGCCAGCTCCTCACCGCCCTTGATGGTGGAGAGATGGAGCTCCTCAAGTTGCGCAACTTTGGCCAGAAGAGCCTCAACGAGGTTCGCGAGAAGCTCGTCGAGCGCGGCTTTGATGTGCCTGAGAGCAGCATCCCTGCTGACGCCATCTTCGACGAAGATGAGAGCGACGCCGACGACGAGGAGAAGGCCTAATGACCTCGCACGCGATTGGCGGACGTAAGCTCTCCCGCAAGCAGGGGCCGCGCCTCGCGCTGTATAAAAACCTGATTGTCTCCGTGTTGCGCTACGAGCGTATCCAGACGACTGAGGCCAAGGCCAAGGAGATTCGTCCGCAGGTTGAGCAGATCATTACGCTCGCCAAGAAGGGTGGCCTCTCAGCCCGACGTGCCGTGATTGCAGCCCTCCCGGAAGAGCCGCTCGTCGTTGAGAAGCTCTTTGATGAAATCGTTCCGAAGTATGCGAACCGCACCTCGGGCTACTGTCGTATCACCAAGATTGGCATTCGCCAGGGTGACTCGGCGCCGCTTGTGCAGCTTGAATTGATCTAGGAGGATCAGATGAACACGAAGACCTGGACACCTCGCGCCGCTGAAATCGAGCGCCGCTGGTTCGTGATCGATGCCGAGGGCCAGACCCTAGGCCGACTCGCGACGAAGGTGGCCTCAACGCTGATGGGGAAGGGGAAGCCAACCTTCGCTGACCACCTCGACTCGGGCGACTTCGTGATCGTGATCAACTCCGCGAAGCTGGTTGTGACCGGTGACCGACTCCTCTCAAAGAAGTACCACTCGCACTCTGGGCAGCCAGGCGGTTACCGCATGGAGGTTCTCGGCGATTTGCTGAAGCGCAAGCCGAATGAGGCGATTCGCCGCGCCGTCAAGGGAATGCTCCCAAAGACGAAGCTTGGCAATGCACAGATTCGTAAGTTGAAGGTCTATGCCGATGCAGATCATCCGCACGCTCCCCAGAAGCCAGAGCCCCTCGCGTGAGCCCGAAGGAGAAGAACGTGGCAAGTCTGCCGTATTACCAGGGAACCGGTCGACGCAAGACCTCTGTTGCACGCGTTCGCCTCGTTGCTGGTGAGGGCCAGATCGTCATCAATGGACGCACCTACGAGCAGCACTTCGGCGGCGCCATTCCGCAGTCTGAAGTATTCGCGCCATACCGAGTCACTGGCACCGAGGGTCGCTTCAATGCGATGGTGAAGGTTGAGGGCGGCGGCATCTCTGGCCAGGCAGGCGCAATTCGCCACGGCATCTCACGCGCACTCCTCTCCGCTGATCCAGAGGCGTACCGACTACCACTCCGCCAAGCTGGATTCCTGACGCGCGACCCGCGCGCCAAGGAGCGCAAGAAGTATGGTCTCGTCCGCGCACGCAAGGCGAAGCAGTTCACCAAGCGCTGATCTAACGCAAGGACGCCCGTGACCACGGTTCGCTTCGGCACCGATGGGATCCGCGGGATCGCTGGTGACACACTCACCGTTGAGATGGCTGCGGCACTCGGTGTCGCCCTGATGCAGCAACATCCGGCCGGGCTAGTGCTCCTTGGGCGCGACACGCGTCCGAGCGGCCCCGAGCTCTCCGCCGCGCTCGCAGGCGCCATTGAGGCGCACGGCGGAACCGTGATTGATGTTGGCGTTATCCCAACGCCTGGACTCGCCTCACTCGTTGCAGGCGAGCCACACGCCGCCTGCGGCGTGGTAGTCACCGCATCGCACAACCCCGTCGAGTACAACGGCCTAAAGGTGCTCGCGCGTGACGGTCGCAAGATCCCCGATGCCGAGGAGCGAGCGCTTGAGGCGGCAATGGAGCGTGCCCTAGCGGGGGGTCTGCTGATAGTTGCGCCATCGGCATCGCACGCAGACGAGGCCCAGGCGTATCGAGAGCGATATGAGCGAACCCTGGCGGAGCTTGCGCACTCTGTGAGTGCAAGCGCGCTGAGTGTGGTGGTCGATGCGGCACATGGTGCGGCGTCACCATTCGCCGTTGCGGCGCTCGCCGCCACGGGTGCCACGGTCCTGCCGTTCGCAATGGGGGACGGCATCATCAATGACGGCGTTGGCGCCACCGACCCCGCCGCACTCGGCGAGCAGGTGCGCGCGCACGGCGCCGACCTCGGCATCGCGCTCGATGGTGACGCTGATCGCTGCGTCGTCGTGGATGCTGGCGGGCGAGCCATTGATGGTGACGTCTTGATTGCCCTCATCGCCCTGGATCGGAAGGGGCGGGGGGTCGCCGGGTCTGAGCGCGCAGTTGCAACGGTGCTGACCAACAGCGGTGTGGAGCGCCACCTTGCCGCCCACGGGATCACCTTGGAGCGCACCCCCGTCGGCGACCGACACATTGCTGACCGGCTCGCCGCTGGCCAGGGCGGCTTCGGTGGCGAGAAGAGTGGCCACCTCCTCTTCACGGAGCTCTCACCGACCGGTGACGGGCTCCTCAGTGCGATCACCGTGCTCGGGCTCATTGCCCGCGCGGGGATCCCCGTGGGCGAGATGGCTGATGCGGTCCCCCTCGACCCCCAACTGCAGCGAACGGTGCCAGTGCCTCCAGGTGAGGGGGGGCGACTCCTCGCAGAGCCTGATCTCCAGAACGCCATTCGCCAGGCTGAGGCGGCCCTCGCACAGACAGGTGGGCGCGTCCTTGTGCGCCTCTCTGGGACTGAGCCCCTGCTCCGAGTGATGGGCGAGGGCCCCGATCGCGCAGCGGTCACGGCCGCCGTTGAGCACCTGCTGGAGGTAGCCGCGAGCCTCGTACGCGGGCGGTAGACTACCGCCATGTGCGGGATCGTCGGTTACATCGGCTCACGCGACGTCTCGACGACGTTGATAGAGGGGCTGCGCCTCCTTGAATACCGCGGCTACGACTCCGCAGGGATCGCCGTCGCGGCAACGGGGGGCGAGATCTCCATGCGCAAGCGTGCGGGCCGCCTCGCCAACCTCGAAGGTGTCGTTGGCGAACTACCAACCGGTTCGATCGCCGGGATCGCCCACACGCGTTGGGCCACCCATGGTGCGCCAACTGACCTGAACGCCCACCCCCACATGGATGAGCACGGCGAGATCGCCATCATTCACAACGGGATCATTGAGAACTACGCCGAGCTGCAGCGGGAACTGGCGGGGAAGGGGCACACCCTTTCGAGCGACGTCGACACCGAGGTGATCGCCCACCTGATTGAAGACGCCTACCAGGGCGATATTCGCCTTGCAGTTGCGGCCATCCTCCCCCAACTGCGCGGGCAGTGGGCGCTCGTGGTGATGCACCGCAGCGAACCAGGTCGCATCATTGCCGCCCGCCGCGAGGCGCCGCTTGCCGTTGGCATCGGTGAGGGGGAGCAGTTCCTCGCCTCCGATCCTGTCGCCATGCTGGAGCACACCAACAAGATCATCTTCCTTCGAGACGGCGACCTAGCCGACCTACAGCGCGACGGGGTCACCCTCTACGACGCAACTGGGGAAACGTTCGCCCCAAAGATTGAGACGATCACGTGGGATGGCGCCGCGGCGCGCAAAGAGGGGTACGACCACTTCATGCGCAAGGAGATGGATGAGCAGCCGCGAGCACTCTCGGCGGCAATGCTCGGTCGAGTCTCGGCCACTGGAATCGCCATTGGTGAACTTGATCCCTTGAGTGCGGCGCTCACGGCGACGCGTTCCATTGAATTCGTGGCCTGCGGCTCGGCGTATCACGCCTCACTCACCGCGGCGACGCTCGCTGAGCGCCTGCTGCGCATTCCAGTGCGCGTCACTGTCGCGAGCGAGTTTCGCTACGATCCGCCCGCACTCGGGCCAACTAGCCTTGTGATTGCCGTTTCGCAGTCCGGGGAGACCGCAGACACACTTGGTGCCGTGCGCATCGCGAAGGCTGCTGGTGCACCAGTTCTCGCGATCGTGAATGCGGCCGGCTCGTCGCTCACGCGTGAGGCGGATGCCGTTGTGCTGCTGCAGGCTGGAACAGAGATCTCCGTAGCCGCGACAAAGAGCTACACCTCGCAGGCGCTCGTCACCCTTCTGGTAACGCTTGACCTAGCGCGGCGCACGGGAGCGCTGACCGCTGCAGATGCGCGTGCATGGGCGGAGGAGCTCCTCCGCGTCCCTGCGATGGCCTCAGCCGCACTCGATGCATCAGATGCGCTGCCAAGCATCGCCGCGAAGTATTTCGGCGCGAGCGGGTTCATGTTCGTCAGTCGCGGTGCAGGGATTGCAACGGCGCTGGAGGGGGCACTCAAGCTGAAGGAGATCTCCTACATCCATGCCGAGGGGATCGCCGCCGGTGAGATGAAGCACGGCCCGATCAGCCTTCTCGGTGCCGATCACCCTGTGGTGGCGGTGGTGCTGAACTCGCCAGTCCTGCCAAAGCTTGTGAGCAACCTAATGGAGTCACGCGCGCGCTCGGCGCCAGTGATCGCGATCCTCTCTGGCGTCGATGATTGGTCTAGCTTCGCTACCGATGCAATCGTGATCCCCGCCGCACGGCCTGAGATCGCCGCACTGATCGCAACAATCCCGCTGCAGCGCTTCTCATATGAGATGGCGCTCCTTGCCGGTGCCGATATTGATCAACCGAAGAATCTCGCAAAGTCCGTCACCGTCGAGTGATGGACGGGGGAGAGCACTCCACGAGCACGCCGGAGATCGGCATTGACATTATTCGCGTGGACCGAATTGCAAACGTCTTGCGCCGTCATCCAGAGCGATTTGAGCTCCGAGTGCTGACCGCCGCAGAGCGTTCATACGTTCGTGGTCGCCCCGAGACGATGGCTGGGCGCTGGGCCGCAAAGGAGGCTGTCTCAAAGGTGCTCGGCCTCGGCGTGCGTGGCATCGGCTGGCAGGAGATCGAGGTGGAGCGCCTGCCAACCGGGCAGCCCTCCGTTCGTCTCCACGATCGCGCCGCGGCACGGGCGACGCAGCTCGGCATCCAGCACATCGCACTCTCGATCAGCCACGAGCGCGAGTATGCGATCGCGATCGCCTATGCCGTGCGAACGGCTGGCGGGCGCTACCTCTTCCCGCCGCAAATCGGCGCAGACCTCGATGCCACCGAGACGGCACTCCTGGCACGGATCGAGCGCATCAAGGCACTTCGGCGCGAGGAGCTGGCCCTGTTGGCGGAGCCGGCTGGGAAGGCCCAAGGATGAGCGGGCTCCCCGAACGTATCCAGAAGGTTGGCCTGCCTGCGCTCGGGCGTGATGCCTGGGTAGAGGTGCGGCTCGACGCGATCGCAACGAACGTTCGCGCGCTCAAGGGGAAGCTCCCGACTGGCGGCCACCTCGACGTGGTGTTGAAGGCCGACGCCTACGGCCTGGGCGCCGTGCCCGTCGCGCGTGCCGCACTCGACGCTGGCGCGCGAGCCGTTCTTGTCGCCACCTTTGATGAGGCGCAAGAGTTGCGCGACGCCGGAATCACTAGCCCCGTCCGGGTCCTCTGGCGTGTGGCGCCTGCGCACCTGCGCGACGCGGCCGCTACAGGCATTGGCGTTACCGCATCGTCGTCAGCAGTGGTTCGCGAGCTGATCGGCGCCGATCTGGCTGGGCTCTCCCCACTGAGCGTCGATATTGAAGTTGATACTGGACTCGGTCGCGACGGCATCCTGCCGGGCGATCTCGCCAACCAGCTCGCTGCGTTGCGCAGTAACCCGAACATTCTGCTGCGGAGCATCTGGAGCCATCTCAGCGCAGCTGAGAACGTTGATCGATCACGTCTGCAGGAGGAGGTACTCGAGCAGGCTGCAGCCCAGGCCCCCGAGCTCGAAGCGCATCTCGTCGGGTCGGGAGGGCTGCTCACCATGGGGGAGACGCAGCAGGTTGCGCGCGTTGGCATTGCGCTCTTCGGCGTTGTGCCGAACGCGCTGCGACCGACGATGACCGCCGCAACGATCGGCATTGGCCGGGTATATGGACTCGCCGCACGGCCTGTGCGCATCGCGACACTCCCCGTCGGTCATGGCGTGGGGTACGGGCCAGCATTCACCGCAGAGCGCGTATCAAGGATCATCACCCTGCCGATCGGCTACGCCGATGGCATCTCGTATCACGAACGGGGAGTCGCCGAGGTGTTGATACGCGGCGTGCGCCTGCCAGTTGTTGGCACGATTGCGATGGACTCCATCACCATTGATGCCACAGATCACCCGGCCACCGACCTGACCGAAGCCGATGAGGTGGTTTTCATCGGTGACTCTGGTGCTGATCTGATTGAGCCCGTCGACGTTGCCAAACGCCGAAAGACGATTACCAATGAGGTCTCAACGAGCTTCACCAGTCGACTTGCGCGGGTGTATACGGTGAGCGGCGAACCGGTGGCGCTGCGCGACCTGCGCGGGTATCACTACGTGAACCAGAAGTGACGCAATCGTCGTATCTCTTGATTCGCGAGGATCTCGATCGCAGCTTTTATGCACTGATGTCTGACGCGGAGCCTACACGGCTGCTTAGTAGCATCACGCTGCCTACGGGAGCTGATAGCGAGGCGGCAGAGACGATGTTGCAGAGCTCTGCTGGAGCGGAGCAGAGCGGTGCGATCTCTACCTCGCTTCGCGGTGATCCGAGCTCCCTCGGCCGTGCGGCGAGCCGCTGCGCAGAGGCGCTCGGCGTCCCCGTGAAAATTCTTGATATTGCGCATGATGCTGGCAGAATTGCGTGGGCCACCCCAGGAACGGCTGGCGAGCTGTTGCGGATTGATGAGGCCGCACTCGTCCCTGCAGATGCAACGGAGCGTCGACGCCGCTGCGATGCGGTCTTGCGTGCACTTGGCGAGCGCGATCGCGCCGCCGTTGCCGACCGGCTTGGAGACATCGCAGATCGGCCGATGTCGGGGCGTGATGAGATTGGCGACCAGACTCGTGCTGCTGCGTGCATTGATGCGATCCAGTCAATCGCGGAGCGGTCGAGCGGTCAAGGTGATCCGATGAGCGGCGAGGTGTTCATTGCTACGGGTCAGCTTGCGGCGTATCTCTCTTCAGGCGCCGTGCCACTCGCCGCACTTTCGCCACTGATTCCACCTGGGCGAACCACGGTGCTGCTTGATGTTTCGGGAGTACTGGCGGCGCTGGGCACTGAGCAGCTCACCGAGACGACGGGGGCAGATCTGGTTCGTGCGACCGCGGATCAACTACTCGTGCCCGCTGGCGATCTGCTGGTTATCGCAGATCACCCTGACGAGGAGGTGCTTGTTCGAGCCGGTGCGGAGGAGCATGCGCTGTCAGCGGATGGAGCACTGGAGTTTGACCTTCGGGCGGGGGAGTTGGTCGACGTTGAGGTTGCGATTGATGGGCACCAGGTTCTGGCCTCGCTGCGCGGCGGTCTCGCCGGTGTTGCTGTTGTGCGTGGTGCCCCACTAGTTGATCTCCCACTCATGCCCGTGGCTGTGAGGCCCGCAAAGGTGCTCCCCATTGAGGCGCCACTGGCGCTGCTACCGCGATCCGCAAGCGCGACGGGTGGCCTCGGCGGGCGCCTTCTGCTTGGCGACGAGGTCGAGGGGAGCCTCTACTTCTCGGCTACAGAGCCAGACAGCCGCGGGTGGGCGGCGGCGCACGAGGCGGGAGTTCTGGCGGTTGTCTCGGTCTCCCCTGAGACCGTGCTGCGAGCTCGGGCTGTCGGCATTCGAGGTCTCGTTGTGGGCAGCCTGAGTGATGGCGAGCGCGAGGCACTCAGCGCCTCCATTGATCGACGTATTGCCGCCGGTGTCGCCCTCGCCCCATTTGGGCTCCTGATCCTCGGCGGGCGCCGCGAGAGCGATGAATGGGCTGCAGAGCTAGGGAAGGCGCTCCAGACCCTGAACGGCAGCGACGTTCGCCTTGAGCGGCACCCCGCCGGCCTCACCGCCTCGACGGCACGGCGCGGAGGGGCGCGCCTCGACGTGGATACCGTTGTGATCGGTGGCCCCCTAGCGGGCTCTTATGGCACATGGCGCGGCCTGGCCGACGCACAGTCGTCAGACCCGCAGGGTGCAGTCGAGATCAAGGGCGATCTTGTCGTGCTCTCCATTGGTGACCTGCAGCGCCTTACAGCGTGAACGTCGTCACCATTACGCTCGGTAGCCTTGCAGCAACGACCTCGCTCGGCGCGGCGATTGGCGTCTCACTCCGTCCGGGTGACCGGGTCCTTCTTGCGGGCGACCTGGGGAGTGGCAAGACAACACTCGCTCGTGCCATCGGAGCCGCACTCCATGCAGAGCCGGAGCTCACCTCGCCAACGTTCGTCCTCATCTCTGAACACCGCGGCGACCTGCCGATCTGGCATGTTGACGCCTATCGACTCCCCGTGGGGAGTGACGCGCTGCGTGCTGGGGTGATTGATGAGCGACAGCAGCACGGCGTCAGCCTCATCGAGTGGCCCGAGCACCTTGAAGGACTCGGGGTAGCGGGCACCGGCGTGCTGAGCATTCATCTCGAGGCGGCCGCCGACGAGGGCACACGCATCGCCGTGATCCGCGGCGCGCGACCAGACCTCCTTGCGGTACTCGGTTCGATGTCTGACAGCATTCAACGCATCACATCGGGCGATGCACGTGAGTAGCCTACGAATCCTCGTGCTTGATGGGTCGCTCGGCTTCAGCATCGTCGCGATCGTAGAGGAGCGCGATGGTGTGCTCGTGTGCGTCGCCGAAGACTATCTCTACGAACAGCCACTACTGCAGCGCATTACAAATCTGATTCCGAATCAGGCCGAACGCACCGCGCTCACTAGTGTGGTGGTGGGGAACGGCCCTGGAAGCTACAGCGGCGTCCGCGTTGCAGCCTCGGCTGCCGCCGGCATTGCTGCCGCGCTAGCGCTCCCACTACGAGAGAGTGCGTCAGATCGCGCACTCTGGCAGGCGGCGCAGCGATCGTTCTCTATAGCGCTCGGAACACGTGAGTCGCTCGAGGTATCGCAGAGTGGCTCGGTCGTCGCGGCTCGGGAGGACGCCTCCCCGCACCTTACGCAGGAGGAGAGCAGAGGAGTTGCTGCGTGCGCGCTCGTCCGTGAGGCTGGACCCGTAGCTTCGCATGTCACTCTGCGCTATCCGGCTCCTGCTCGCGGAAGCGAGGCGGGATGATGCGTGCACCCGTTCTGGCACCACTCACCATTAAGGACCTTGCCGAGGTTGCGGTAATTGAGAACGTCTCGTTTACGGCACCGTGGCCAACAAGCGCCTACACCACGGAGCTCACCACAAATCGTCTAGCGCGATATGTTGGCGCCCGAATGAGTGGCGCGCTCATTGGCTTTGGTGGCATCTGGCTGATGGTTGACGAGGCGCATGTCACCACGATGGCGGTGCTCCCCGCGAATCGACGGTCGGGAGTTGCGACGATGCTGCTCCTTGAGCTCCTGCAGGAGGCGCGGCGCGGCGGCGCCCGAGTCGCAACGCTAGACGTGCGCGTATCAAACGTTGACGCGCAACGACTCTATCTAGCGTTCGGCTTCATCGAAGTCGGCCGCCGCATTCGCTACTACGACGATAACGGCGAAGATGCGTTGATAATGACCACCGCCGAGCTTGAGAGCCCAGAGCAGCAGGCGATTGAAGCGGCGCTGCGCGCCCGCGTTCAGGAGCGCTTCGGCCATGAGTGAGCGGCTACTGCTGGCGATTGAATCGAGCTGCGACGAGAGTGCCGTTGCCCTTATTCGCGGCGGTCGTGAGGTGATCGCTGAGCGTGTGGCAAGCCAGACGGCGATCCATGCACCGTTTGGCGGTGTGATTCCAGAGGTCGCAGCGCGCGCCCACCATGAGTGGCTGCCCCGCCTCCTCAACGAGGTGCTGCAGGAGGCTGAGGGGCTCGGGATTGCCAGCACGATTGAGGGGGTGGCACTGACGACCGGCCCCGGCCTCGTTGGCTCACTCCTCGTGGGCGCCGGCATTGGCAGCGCCTGGGCGTGGGCGCGCGGCCTCCCCGTGCTGCCGGTAAATCATCTTGAGGGGCACCTGCGCGCCGCATGGCTACGCGAGGCGGCAGACGTCGACGCGCCGACGCTCCCCGCGATCGGGCTCGTGGTCTCTGGTGGTCACACGTTGCTGGTGCGGATCGAGCGTGACGGGACCGTGCAGCGCCTCGGCGGCACGATTGACGACGCGGCGGGCGAGGCCTTCGACAAGATCGCACGCCTCCTTGGCGCTCCATATCCAGGAGGGGCTGCGCTCTCAGCGCTCGCCGCGAAGGCGCCACGCGGTGCCCGAATCACGCCGCTGCCGATTGCGAAGACCGAGCAGCCCTACGACTTCTCGTTCAGCGGGGTGAAGACCGCGGCGATTCGGCAGGCGCTCGTCGCCAGTGGGCTCAACGACCGTAGCCCCGGCCGTGCCGCCACGCTCACACGCCAGTTCGCCGAGTATCCACTTCCAGAAGAGGGAGCGATTGCGATCGCTGCCGCAACGGAGCAGGCCATCGTCGGTGCACTGCGCGCCGGTGTGCAGCGTGCCCTTCGTGCCAACCCAGACTGCTCGCTCATCGTTGGTGGTGGTGTGGCGGCGAATGGACCGCTGCGCTCGGCACTTGCAAGTGTTGCGACCGAGGAGCGCCGCGTACTCGTCGTGCCCCCAATGAAGTGGTGCACCGATAACGCGGCGATGATCGGCGCCGCAGGTGACGCCCTGCTACGTGACGAACGAGGCTCCTACCAGGAACCCAGCGCCGGCCTCGAGGTTCATGCGCAGTGGCGCATCGGATCGGCGGTACCCGCATGAGCCCGAAGTATCGCCAGGCACCGAGCCGCGGGCGTGTTGATGGCCATGCGGCAAAGAAGCGCCTCAGCCAGAACTTCTTGCACGATTTGAACGTTCGAGATCGCATCGTGCAGGCTGGTGTGCCGACTCCTGGGGAGCTCGTCTTGGAGATTGGCCCAGGGCTTGGATTCTTGACCGAGGCACTCCTTGCTAGTGGCGCCAACGTGGTCGCTGTGGAGCTCGATAGCGATCTGATCCCTCGCCTGCAGCATAAGTTTGCGGCACAGATCAGTGCGGGGCAGCTGACCCTTATTCACGGCGATGCGCTCACCGTTGATCTCGAGTCACTCGCGCCAACCAGTGGGAGCTGGCGCGTCATTGCCAACATTCCGTATCACGTCACGAGTCCACTGCTGCATCGGCTCCTGCTGCTGGCAGCGCCCCCTGCACGCATCGTCTTGCTGGTGCAGTTGGAGGTGGCGGAGCGCGTCGCGGCCGCACCCGGTGACTGGTCATACCTCACCGCATTTGTGCAGGCGAGAACGGTGGCCTCTGTCGTTGTACGGGTGCCCCGCGAGGCGTTTGACCCAGTGCCTGGCGTGGACTCTGCGATCTTGCTGCTCGAGCATCGAACGGGTGACGATGCGTTCACTCTAAGCCCACACGATGAGGAGCGCCTCTGGCGACTTGTGCAGGCGGGATTCCGTGAGCGACGGAAGAAGTTGCGCAATGCACTCCCTCGCGCACTGCCAATTCTTGAGAGCGACATTATCGCGGCGCTTGGGCGCGCCAACCTCAGTCCCGATCAGCGCGCGCAGACGCTCTCGGTGAAAGACTGGATCGCCCTCTTGTCCGAACTTCCTGAACTTGATGCGGGTGTGCCGACGAACGCCGCTCGTGCCGCAGTCGCTCGGCGAAGCACCAGCGGAGGATCGGAGGTGCGCGAGCGGAACGCGACACGCTCGCAGCCAGCACCAGATCCAACGGTTGAGATCGTCGCACACGGCAAGATCAATCTGACGCTCGCCATCGTCGGCAAGCGCTCAGATGGGTACCACGAGCTCCACTCCGTGGTGGCGCAGTTCGAAGCAGGCGACCGCCTCTATCTGCGTCGATCAACTGACGGGGTGGATTCGATTCGGCTCGCTGGTGTGCCGCTGAATCTCGATGGGGAGAACCTCTGCGCCGTGGCGCTCGCGGCGCTGCGCCGAGCCTGTGAGGTTCCGCCAGTGGAGATCGTTCTCGAGAAGCGCCTCCCCGTTGCCGCTGGGCTGGGGGGCGGCTCAAGCGATGCCGCGGCAACGCTACTCGGTGTCATCGAGCTCTTCGATCTGGACATTGATGACGAAACCTTGAACGCGGTCGCAGCCGAAGTGGGCTCCGACGTCCCACTCTTCCTCGTCGGCTCGCCAGCGCTGATGGAGGGGCGTGGGGAGTCGGTGACCCCGCTCGCCCCCTGGAAGGGCGAGCCCCTGGGGCTCCTCCTGATTACCGCCGGCCTGCCGCTGCGCACCCCAGAGGTGTTTGCCGCATTTGCCGCGGGGCTCCGCGGCTCGGCGCAGGGGGCGGCCCTGGTCAGCTCCCAGCACCTTGCGGCGGAACTCACGGTCGGCATGAGCGGGGAGGGGCTCCTGCAGCGGGCTGCCGCCCTGGCCTCGGCAAATGACCTTCTGGCCCCCGCCCGGGCTGTGGCGCCGTGGCTCCGCCCCTTCGATCACGCCCTTCGTCGCCTCCTCGATCGCCCACTCTCGCTCTCAGGTTCGGGGCCAACCCTCTTCCTCCTCTATCCTTCCCAGCGAGAGGCAGAGGAGGGGGCAACCCTGATCGCCAACGCCCTCGCGAGCGGGGAGCTCGTGGCGCCGGAAGGCCTCACGCCCTCCGTGATCGCAACGAGGCTAATCGGGCCAGGTTCTGGCGAAAGGGGAGCAGCGTGAAGCGTTCGATTACTGGGGCGGGTATTCCTGCCGCCATCGGACCGTACAGCCCGGCTGCTGCCATGGGCGACGAGCTCTACTGCTCTGGGCAGCTCGGACTCCATCCTGAAACTGGCGCACTCGCTGATGGCGTTGCTGCACAGGCAGAGCAGGCGGTGACGAACCTCGGTGCCCTGTTGGCCGCTGCTGGCTATGGCTACAACGACATCGTTAAGACGACCATCTTCCTTGTTGACCTCGCCGACTTTGCCACCGTCAACGAGATCTACGGTCGGGCCTTCACCCAGCCGTACCCAGCACGCTCAACCATTCAGGTTGCAGCGTTGCCGAAGGGTGGCTTGGTAGAGATCGAAGCGATCGCCAAGCGAGGCGGCGCCGCAGGATGAGCCCGTCAAGTCGCGGGCCGGAGCGCCTTGAGGGCGTGACGGCCATCATCCTTGCCGCTGGAGTGGGATCGCGGATGCAGTCCCAGGTTCCCAAGGTGCTGCACCAACTGCTCGGCCGCCCAATGGCTGGCTGGGTCGTGGCGGCTGCCACTGAGGCGTTCTCTGAGAAGTCTGTCGTTGTCCTCTCGCCCGCGACCGCCGGGCTCGCCGAACTGCTGGGTGGAAGCGTCTCAATTGCTGAGCAGCCAAAGCCGCTCGGCACCGCCGATGCTGTTCGCTGCGCGCTTGCCGCGCTACCAGCCTCTGCAAAGGAGCTGCTCATCGCCTGCGGCGATACACCACTCATCACCGCCGCGCTGATGCGCGAGGTTGTTGCGGCACGTCGCGAGACGAACGCGCCGCTCGCGTTGGCCGCCTTTGATGCCGATGACCCTACGGGCTACGGACGGGTGATTGAATCAAGCGACGGCACAGCGGAGTGCGTGATCGAGGAGCGTGATGCCAGCGAAGAGCA
Organism: Candidatus Limnocylindrus sp.; assembly: GCF_040397235.1. Classification (GTDB taxonomy): domain Bacteria; phylum Chloroflexota; class Limnocylindria; order Limnocylindrales; family Limnocylindraceae; genus Limnocylindrus. The sequence goes on from NZ_JBBAWH010000001.1 coordinate 57,662, forward strand.
GCGCGCCATCGGCACCGTTAACGCTGGGCTCTACGCCGTTGACCGAGCGTGGCTCACCGAGGCACTCGGCGCCATCACCCCGTCGAAGGCGAGTGGCGAGCTCTATCTCACCGATCTAGTCGCCGCGGCACACGACGCAGGTACCCCTGCGCCAATCGTCTATGGCCCGGAGATTGAGCTTGAGGGGGTGAACGACCGACACCAGTTCGCCGATGTCGCAGCCGCACTCCGCGAGCGCATCAACGAGGGGCATCTAGATCGTGGCGTGGCGTTGATTGACCCAACGACCGCGTGGATTGACGTGCAGGTTGAGATCGCTGCGGATGCCGTGATTGAGCCGGGCGTGACGCTTCTTGGGAGAACGAGCATTGGCGCGCGAACTCAAATTGGGAGCGGTTCACGGATTGAGGCGACATCCATCGGCGAAGACTGCACAGTTCGCTCCTCAGCGATTGAGGGATCAACCATCGCGTCGCACGTTGATGTTGGGCCGTTTGCGCACATTCGACCAGGGTGCACCATTGCGGCAAACTGTCACGTTGGAAACTTTGCTGAAATGAAAGCAACGAGTCTCGCCGCTGGCGCGAAGGTCGGCCATCACTCATATCTTGGTGATGCCGAAGTGGGGGAGCGTGCGAACATCGGCGCGGGCACCATCACGGCGAACTACAATGGGGTAGAGAAGGTCAAGACGCTGATTGGCGCAGACGCCTTCACAGGTGTGGGGACTTTGATTGTTGCCCCGGCGGGCATCGGTATCGGAGCCAAGACAGGGGCTGGCACGGTGGTGCTTGCGGATATCCCTGATGGCTGTACGGCGGTCGGCGTTCCGGCTCGCATCATTCGGGAGGCGTAACGATGCTCGGCACCGACATCCTGATCATTCTTCTACTGATCCTGATCAACGGCTTCTTCGTTGGTGCCGAGATCGCCTTTGTCTCTGTTCGCCGTACGCGCCTCGATGAGCTCGCCGAGGCGGGCGATCGCCGTGCGAAGCGCGCCCAGAAGCTGATGCGCGATCCAGGGCGCTTCCTCGCCGTGATCCAGGTTGCGATCACCTTCCTCGGGGCACTCGCCTCCGCCGTTGCTGCCGTCAGCATCGTGACCGTAGTTGCGGAGCCGCTGCGTGGGATCGCGCCCCTTGCCGACTATGCCGACACGATTGCGCTGCTCCTCGTCACCTTCATCGTCTCTGTGGTCTCCATCGTGCTTGGGGAGTTGATACCGAAGGGGTTTGCCCTCGCCAATCCGGACCGCATTGCCCTCGCAGTCTCTGGGCCGATCACCCTCTTCGCCAAGATTGTGAGCCCACTGGTGGCGGTGCTCGTGCTCCTCACCAAGATCATCTCGAAACCATTCGGCATTGACCCAACTCGTACCCCAGAGCTCTCCGCAGCCGAGATCCGCCTGATCGTGGAGCAGGGGAGCCAGCAGGGCGTACTTGAGGCCGAAGAGGAGCAGATGATCAGCGCTGTAATGTCGCTCAGCGACTCCAAGTTGCATGAGGTGATGGTGCCGCGCATTGATATCGCGGCGATCGACCAAGAGGCGAGCTTTGATGACGCCGTCACGCTAGTGCTCACCGAGGGACACAGTCGTACGCCGCTCTACAAGGAGTCGGTCGACCATATCGTTGGCATCCTCTACGCGAAGGACCTGCTGCGCATCATTGCTGCGGGCGGGCCGCGTCCACGACTGCGCGACATCATGCGTCCGGCACTCTTTGTTCCTGAGTCACAGGCGGTCGATGACTTGCTCAACGAACTACAGCGTCGCCGCGTGCACATGGCGATCGTGCTTGACGAATACGGCGGTACTGCGGGCCTCGTGACCATTGAAGACCTGCTCGAAGAGATCGTCGGTGAGATTCAGGACGAGTTTGACGAAGAGGAGCCGATGAAGGTGATGGTTCGCGAGGGCGAGGCGATCCTTGACGGCCGAGCCGATATTGATGAGATGGGCGAACTTGTCGACCCTCCGCTAGAGCTTGAGGATGATGAGGAGTACGACACCGTGGGCGGATTCGTCTATCACCGTATCGGCCGCGTCCCCGTTGTGGGCGACACGGTGGCAGTGGACCCATTCAAAATCACAGTGATCAAGGTGATTGGTCGCCGCGTCGGCAAGGTACGCGTGACCTGGGATACGGGGGTTGCGAAGCCGATCGCTGATTAGGCGGAGATCACCCGGTCAATAATCTCTTCGAGTTTCGCCACGGCGCGCGGGTTGAGCTGCGAGAGAGTGCGAATCTCACTGATCGCCTTAGCGCGCCACTCCTGTGCCTTCATGCGTGTGTACTCACGTGACCCGGTGCGCTCAAGTACCTGCAATCCTGCGGCGACTGAGTCGGCGCCTGGGTTCGTTTCGGCGTAGAGTTTTGTCAGCACCGCGCGGTCGGCGGGGCTCGCCTGCTCCATGGCATGAAGGACGGGGAGCGTCTTCTTGTGACGGGCCAGATCAGAGGCCTCCTTCCCTGTAGCCGCCTCGTCGCCCCAGATGCCGAGGAGGTCGTCGTTGATCTGGAAGGCGAGCCCGAGGGCCCAGCCGAAGTTTCGGAAGTGGCGGATGACCTCCTCGTCGTCACTGGCAAGGATCGCGCCAGACTCTACGGAGCCCGAGATGAGGGCGGCGGTCTTACGACCGATCATTTCAAAGTAGTGTTCAACGCTCTGCATCTCTGTGCGTGCGCTTGCGGCGATGTCGATGAATTGCCCTTCGCAGAGGCGCAGGCACGTCTCGTCGTAGAGCTTCATCAGGCGAATCACCTTGGCATCAGAGAAGCCGAGGGTGGTGAGGTGGTGCAGTGCTACGCGGCTGATCGTGAAGAGTGCATCGCCGGTGTTGATGGCCTGGGGAATACCATCTCGAACCCAGAGTGTCGGCCGGCCGCGTCGCTCGGCATCACCGTCCTCAATGTCGTCGTGGACGAGTGAGAAGTTGTGTCCGAGCTCTACTGCCGCAGCACCGGGGAGTGCGCGATCCCAGTCTGGCGAGATCGAGGCATAGGCGAGGAGGCCGAGGAGGGGGCGCATGCGCTTTCCGGGCCGCGCTGCGGGATCGTTGTACCCGAGGTGGTAGCGAATCTGCTCGTACATGGGGGCCGTAATCGGCTCCTCCCATTCGGCGAGCAGATCAAGGATGGTGCGATCGGTTGCCGCAACCAGTTCGTCGAGGTTCAGGCTCAGGAGATCTCCCGCCGCCCCTTGCTGCTGCTCGCTCACGCGCCCCCCTCACCTCTTGCCCGGCGCGTTTGAACGCGGCGCGGTTGTAGGGCAATGCTACCCTGCGCATCATGCCTGCACGTCAAAGCACTACGTCGCTGGCCGTCGTCACCTCCCGCTTCCGCCTCGGCGAAGCCGATCGCGTGCTCACCCTCCTCTCCGCGACACGCGGCAAGTTCAAAGCGATCGCCAAGGGGGTCCGTAAGCCAACCAGCCGGCTCGGGGGCGGGGTAGAGCCCTTCGCCGAGTTAGACCTCGCCCTCATCGCGGGGAGAACCTTCGATACCGTGACCCAGGTTCGCAGCGTACGAGTCTGGCTCGGACTACGCGGTCGACTCGGCAGTGCGGCGGTCGCCTGGTACGTCGCCGAGTTGGTCGAACGTGGAACGAGCGATGAGCAGCCCGAACCAGAACTGTACGAGCTGCTCATTCGCGCCTGGGATCTTCTCGAGTCCGGCGCACCCGATGCGCTCGTGGCGCGCTGGGCTGAGCTGGCACTCCTTGACGCCTCTGGGCAGGGCCCAGAGCTCGACGTCTGCCTTGAGTGCGGGCGGGCGCCCGTTGCGGGCGAGGGCCTCCGCTGGGATGAGGAGGGTGCGGGCATTCGCTGTGCATCGCATGCACTTGGGGGAGCGTTCTCCAGTGATGCGTTGCGGCTCATGCGAGCACTGCGACGCTTTGCGCCAGAGGAGCTGGTTTCTCTCGTGCTGCCTCCCGCCCCCCAACGAGAGGTGAGCTGGGCCCTGCGCCTCGCTGTGCATCTCCTCTTCGGCACTGAGCCGAAGAGTCGCAGCTTCATGGACGAGGTGTTGGCACCGTAAGCGGCGGAGGGTTGCGGCTCCGAACTAGGCGGCGACGAAGCCGGTTGTGGTCGCGACGAACCAGATTGCGGCAAGCAGTACGAGCATCGCGCCGTACGTCAGCAAGATGCGGCGAAGGTCTCGTTGCACGACGGGCATCTCTGCGGCGATCTCGGCGGTGAGTCGCTGTGTCGATGCGACCCGGCTACCAATTGGCGCAGAGGTGCCCGTAATGATGGTGCTCTTCGGGGCGACGAGCGTCGCCTCATAGGCGGCCGCAGCGGCCTCCTCGGCGGGAGTGAGACCACGCTTGGGCGCGTCGGCATGCGACTTCAGCTTCGGGCGCTGGTCGGGGCGGAAGCGCTTCTCGCGTTTAGCCATGACTCCTCCTTACAGGATTGTTGCCAGAGGATACCTGACCCAGGTTGAGGGGGCGGCGAGGGCTGATAGGATGCAGCCGTGGATAGCCAAGTGCTCCTTGCAATCGGCGTCGCCGGGGTGCTCGTTGCCCTGCTCGCGCTCCTCGTCGCCCTGATCTCGATCCGTAACCTACGCCGTCTCCGCGCCGACTACGCGGCGCTGGTCTCTGGGAATGAGGCACTCACCGCCGAGCAGCGATTCGCCCAGGTGCTTGAGCGGGTTGCCGAGCAGGGGGTCTCGTCGCAGGTGGCGGGGACGCGCCTCACCGCCCTTGAAACGGCCGCCCCTGGCGCAATGAGTCGCATGGGCCTCATCCAGTTCCAGGCCTTCGAAGATGTCGGCGGCGGCCAAAGCTCTGCGCTGGCGCTGCTTGATGCGGTGGGGAGTGGCGTCGTGATCACCGCGCTGCATGCTCGAGTCGGCACACGCATCTATGTGAAGCGCGTCATTGAGGGTCGGGGCGAGGGGACCCTTGGCGCTGAAGAGTCAGCGGCAATCGCTGCCGCCTTGGCACAGCCCGCCTACAGCGCTCCACAACGGTGACGTCGCGCGCCTCGGGTGCGGGCGAGCGCGAAGGGGGATCACAACTTCCAGTCTGGTCAGGGATTACGCCGAAACGTCCTACGGCACCAACGCCAACGATCGCCCACCTTGTTGATGATTTAAACGACGAGCAGTACGCCGCCGTGACGCACGGTGAGGGCCCGCTCCTCGTTGTCGCCGGTGCGGGCACAGGGAAGACCCAGGTCATCACGCGTCGCGTGGCCTGGCTCATCGCCGAGAAGCGTGCCGAGTCGGAAGAGATTCTGGCGCTCACCTTTACTGAGCGTGCGGCGGAGGAGATGCAGGGGCGCGTCGACCGCCTCGTTCCCTACGGATACGCCACGACCCCAATCAAAACCTTCCACGCCTGGGGCGATGAACTACTCCGCGCCAATGCACATCGGCTCGGCCTCTCCGGCGAGTTGCGTGTTCTTGGGCGCGCCGAGGTGGTGCTCCTGCTTCGTGAGCACCTCTTTGAACTCGGCCTCAAGCGATTCTTGCCGCTCGGAGATCCGACGCGTTTTCTCAGCGACATCGCCGGCTACTTCTCGCGTGCCAAAGATGAGGCCCTCGGTCCCGATGAGATTCAGAAGTTTGCTGCAGATCTTCAGGAGCGGGCTGGCGAAGCACGAAGCGCCGCCACCTCAACCGCCGACCTTGAACTCCAGCGGAAGCTTTCCTCGTATGCCGATGCGGTGGACCTCCTCGCCACCGAGCATGGGGAGCTGAGCGCGGCGCTGCGCACCTATCGAACAATTCTGAATGAGCGCGGCCTGCTCGATTTTGGGGATCAGGTGTTGCGCGCCTATGATCTGCTGCGTGATGACCCCCTAGTTGCCGCACGAGCACGGGAACAGCACCGTTGGATCTTGGTCGACGAATACCAGGATACGAATCGACTGCAGGGGGCGCTAGTTGATCTCCTCTCCGATGGACGGCGCAATCTCACCGTCGTCGGCGATGACGACCAGTCGATCTATCGCTTCCGTGGGGCGGCGATCAGCAACATCCTGAACTTCACCGAGCGGTACCCCGATGCGAGCAAAGTGGTCTTGACCAAGAACTACCGCAGCACGGGTTCCGTGCTCACAGCCGCACGACGCCTCATTCGCTTCAATGATCCGCATCGGCTCGAAGTTCGTCTCGGCATCTCAAAGGAGCTCACCCCAGAGGGGATGCCCGGCGATGCGCCACCAGTGACCTTCCGCCGATTCCGTACGACGGCGAACGAGGCCGATTGGATCGCGTCAGAGATCCGCGACTCCATCGCGGGGGGTCGGCGAGCCCGCGATCATGCGGTGCTCGTGCGCGCGAACGTCGACAGTGTGGAGGTTGGGCGCAGCCTCAACATGCTCGGTATTCCGTGGCGCTCGAGCGGCGCCGCCGGACTCTACGATCGCCCCGAGGTGCGCCTCCTCTTGGCGGGCCTACGCCATGCGGCCGACCCAGATGCCGCGGCACCACTCTTCCTGATCGTCGCAGAGTCGCGCTTCAAGGTGCCACCCACGATCCTGGCCGCTGCGGTCGGGAAGTCGCGCCGCGATCATCTCTCGCTGCGGGAGAGCCTCGCAACGGTTGGGGCAGGGCATGAGGCCACCGAGCGACTCCTTGAACGCCTCGCTGGGGTGGTGCAAGAGAGTGTCGAGCGCACGAGTGGCGAGGTGCTCTATCGCTGGCTGCGTGAGTCGGGCCTGCTCGCCGAGCTCACCCGCGAAGCAACGCCAGAGTCCGATGAGCGCATTCGCAACATCGGACGCCTCTTTGATGTGGTGCGCTCCCGCAGCCGACTGCTGGAGCTCGATCGCGCCCCATTCTTGGTGCGCTACCTCGAGGAGCTCGGTGAGGCGGGGGATGATCCTTCGGCTGCCGATGTTGATCCCGACCTTGATGCGGTCGCGCTCCTCACGATTCACCAGGCGAAGGGGCTGGAGTTCCCCGTCGTCTTCACTGCGAACCTCGTTGAGGGGCGCTTCCCGGCCAAGGGTCGACCGCCGCGTCTCGCGCTCGCGGCGGAGCTTGGCGGCTCTGATGATGTGGTGCCGCGCGACCCTCGTGCCCCAGATGGACCAACCGAGGCGGACGAAGAGGCGCTACGCGAGGAGCGACGCCTCGCCTATGTCGCACTGACTAGGGCGTGCGAACGCTTGGCCCTCACCGCTGCAGAGCGGAGCAGTGGTGGCGTCCGTCCGCGCAAGGTCAGCCGATTTGTTGCCGAGGCACTCGACCTCAGTCGAGAGCAACTTGAGGAGTTTCCGTTAACCGGTGAGCCGACCTCCAAAATTGATGACCTCGCGATTGTCGCTCCGCCACTTCCGGTTCTCCCCATGCGCGAACCTGGGGCGGGGGAGAGTGCGCCGCTCACCCTGAGCTTTACGGCGATTGAGGCCTTCATCGCCTGCCCGCTTCGCTACCACTATCAGCAACGCCTTCGCATTCCGCTGCCGCCGCATCACTCTGCAACGTACGGCGCTGCGATGCATGTCGCCGTCGCCGAGTTCCATCGCGGACAGATGGTGGGAGCACCTCCGCAACTCGACGAGCTTTATGCCGCACTTGAGCGCAGTTGGCAGAGTGCGGGCTTCCTTTCGCGCAGCCACGAAGAGGCGCGCCATACGGCGGCGCAGGAGGCGATCGCACGATTCCGCAGTGAGGAGATCGCAACAGGCCACGCGCCGGCCTACGTTGAGAAAGACTTCTCGTTTGAACTTGGCGGGCACAAGATTCGCGGCCGTTGGGATCGCGTCGATGTGCAGGCGCTCCCACCCGAGGGTCGCAGTGCGCCGATTCCGACCATTGATGTGCCAGGTGACGTCCTGCGCCCAACCCTGCCGCTCGGTGACGATGAGTGGGTGGTGGTCAGCGATTACAAGACCGGCGGACGCGATGATGATGACGCGAGCCGCAAGCGGGCGAAAGAGTCACTCCAGCTGCAGCTCTACGCGCTGGCATGGCGCGCTGTAACGGGGCGCCTCCCCGACGAGGTGAGCCTGCGCTTCCTCGACACCGGCCGTGTTGCCACCGTGCCCGTAGAGCCGAAGCGCATCGTGAAGGCGCGCGAACTGATCGTGGTTGCAGCGGAGGGGATCCTGGCTGGCGTCATAGATCCAAAGCCAGAGTTGATGACCTGCACCTACTGCTCGTACCGTGAGCTCTGCCCAGCATCGAAGGCTCCGGCGGGGCGGCCCGCATGACGCTCCGTGATGGAGAGCGGCGCAACGCTGCAGAGCAGCTTGAGCTGCCGCTCGATCAACAGCCGGCTACGCCGTTTGCGGGGAAGGTGTTGCGCACCGCCGCCGCAGCTCGCACACCACCACGCATCCCCACCGGAGATCAGCGGCTCATCCGCCTCCTCGGCCTAGGCGCGCTGATTGCGGCGCTGGTCACTATTGGCGGAGCGCTCACGATTGATCCCGTTGACGAACCGACGCGCGCCCTGGCCGTTGCGGGTGCGCTGGCTCTCACCGTGACGCTCGGGCTCACGGGGCTTCTTCTGCTGCGCTCCTTTCAGGGGCATCCAGGTGTCTGGCGGGTACGACGGCGGCGGTGCGTGCGGCGCGGGTTGTTCGCGGGGGCCCTGATCGGTGGCTACCTCGCCCTGCGCATCATTGGCCTCGGCGGACCGACCGGGCTGCTGATCGGCGTCGCTCTCGTGGTCGTGGCCGAGGCGGCAATTTCACGGAGTGAGATCGACTCGGTCTAGGTCTCAAATCGCCCCTGGAGGGGTGTAGGATTGGCACGCGCCCTGCTGGACGTCGGCTCGCACCGGCGGCGCATCTGAGCAAGATGGTGATCAATATGAGCCCGAATACCCCACCCTTCGCCGCCTCCCTCGCCGCGCTCGGCTGGAGCGGCACCCCAGAGCAGCGCGACCCACTCGATCGCCCCTCGTATGCGGGGCCGGTCAGCTTCGCTCAACTCCCGTGGGTTGAGGATGTGGCTGAGATCCGTCGTCGCAAGGCTGACATCGCCATCATCGGCGCACCGTTTGATGATGCGGTCACACATCGTCCCGGCACACGCTTTGGCCCTCGCGCCATCCGTGAGGCGCAATACCAAACTGGCACCCTGCACTCACTGCAGGTGGGCGTGGAGCCGTTTACGGCCCTCACCGCCGTTGATGCCGGTGACGCCCTGGTTTACCCAGGACGACTCGAGCACGGACACGGCGCCATCTACCGCAAGGTTCGTGAGGTTGCTGAGACTGGTGCGATCCCGATCGTGCTCGGTGGCGACCACTCGATTACGTGGCCGAATGCAACGGCGATTGCCGAGATGCGCTGGCCGCAGCGCATCGGCATCCTGCACTTTGATGCCCACGCCGACGCCTCCATTGATGGCTACGGATCGCTCCACAGCCACGGTTCGCCAATGCGGCGCCTGATCGAGTCTGGCGCGGTGCTCGGCAAGAACTTTGTGCAGGTCGGCCTGCGCGGCTACTTTCCTGATAAAGAGACGCTCGGATGGATGCGCGAGCATGGCATGCGCAGTCACTTCATGACCGAGATCGAGGAGCGTGGCTCAGAGGCGGTCATCGCAACCGCCATCGCCGAAGCTCTCGACGGCCCAGATGCGATCTGGATTAGCCTTGATATTGATGTGGTCGATCCGGGCCTCGCGCCAGGAACGGGCACACCAGAGCCAGGCGGGATGCTCTCTCGCGAGTTGCTCCGTGGGCTCCGCCAGATTGCGGCACAGGTCCCGATCGCAGGAATGGACGTCGTTGAGGTCTCACCACCGTATGACTGGGCTGAGTCGACGGCGATGATCGCTAACCGTGCCGCACTTGAGGTGATTAGCGCGCTGGCGAAGCGTAAGGAGTCCGGCGAGACGATTCGTTGGGAACCCTCCCGCTGAGCGAAACCGCATCCAGCGAAACTGCGTCTGAGGTACGAAGCCGCCTGCTCGCCGACGAACGCGACCTCACCTCAGCCGCCGACGGTGATCTGGCGTATTGGCGGAGGGTAGCGGCGGAGTCAACTGGTCCCATCCTGGAGATCGGCTGCGGGGCAGGTCGCGTCTTGACCGCTCTTGACTCCAGCGAACGGCAGCTGATCGGCATTGATCTCGATCTGGCCGCCCTCGCCCTGGCCGCGGAGCGCGCCGCTGCCGCCGAATGGATCGCTGCCGATGGACGAACCTGGCGTCGCGAAGCGACTGCGGTCAGCCTCGTGATTCTTGGCGGCGATCTGCTCTCGCTGATCACCGCGCCCGCTGACCTTGAAGCGCTCTTACGAACAGCAGCGCTGCACTGTGCGCCTGGTGGACAGGTGGGGCTCGACGCCACACTGATGGATCCACAGCTGTTCGCGGATGAGGTCGAGGGTGTGTGGAGCGTTGATCTGGAGCGAGCAGATGCCGACCTCGGCACGGTGCGCCGCGAGAGCCGCATCGCCCCAGACCCTCAGGCGCGCAGCAATACGGTCCATTTGGAGATTCGGCATCGGGCGGTGGGGGCCGACGGGCGCATCACGCCGATCTATCCAGACCGCGCCCCCTTCGCAATTCGTGCTTGGCAGCCGGATGAGGTGCGAGCCCTTGCCGCTGCCGCTGGCCTAGGCGTAATGAGCGTTGGTGACGACGACCGTCTGCGCTGGCTGCTACGGTCAGCGCATGAGTGACCCACGCCCAATCGGGCTCTTCGATTCAGGGATCGGCGGCCTCACCGTTCTGCGTGAAGTGCAGGCGCGCCTTCCAGCCGAATCCACCATCTACATCGGCGATAGCGCCCGTCATCCATACGGCACCCGGAGTGACGTTGAAGTGCGCACCTTTGCCGAAGAGCTCAGCGACGAACTGGTGGCACGCGGCGTAAAGGCGATCATCATCGCCTGCAATACCGCGACCGCCGTCGCGCTCGAGCATCTTCGTGAGCGGCACCCATCAACGCCGATCATTGGCGTGGTCCGATCGGGAGCGGCGGCGGCGGCGCTGGCGACACGCACCGGCCGGGTCGGCGTGTTGGCTACCATTGCAACCGTTCGGTCGCGTGCCTACTTCGCCGCCATCAAAGACGAGAACCCTGGCACGCGGGTGACTGAGCGAGCCGCCTCCGAACTTGTTCCGCTCATTGAGTCAGGTCTCACGAACACGCAAGAAATGAGCGACGCCATCCACGCGGCGATTGACCCGTTTCTGGCTGGCGAGCCGAGCGAACGCATCGACACCCTGCTGCTTGGTTGCACCCACTTCCCGTTGATTCGCGGTGCAATTGATGCGGCGCTCGGTGCCCCAATTGCTGTGGTTGATTCCGCCGCAGCAACGGCAAGCTTCCTTCAAGAGATCATCGCGGTGAATGGGCTTGAGGCTCCAGGATCGAGCCGCGGGACGGCGGCCGACCCCGGCCACCTTGGACACTCCGCGCCAGCGTCAGCGCCAATAGCCCCTGAGCATCAGATCTTCACGACAGGGGATCCTTCGGTGGTGGATGCGCTTGCTACCCGACTCTTTGGTGAGACTGCACCGCGCGCGCAGCAGATGACGCTGGGGGCGAAGCGCAGCTAGCGGCGCTCGAGCGCTGGCAGGATGGCGCGCACAATCTCAGCGGCGTTCTTTGAGGCGAGCGCGAGATACTCCCAGAAGCTCAGCGTGGCCCCGCCATCACCAGAGTCGCTTACGCTCCGAATCACCAGCCAGGGGATGCCGTGCGTGCGTGCCGCATAGGCGATGGCCGCCCCCTCCATCTCGACGAGGTCGGCTGAGCTGCGGGCGGCAATCGCATCGCGAACCTTCTGGTCGGCGACAAACCAGTCGCCGGTGGCGATGCGGCCGCGGCGGAGGCTGATCCCAAGTCGCGTTGTCGTCGGTGCCGCGGCATTGAACGCCGCGGTGACGAGTTCGGGCTCGGCAACTAAAAGTGGGTCGCCCTTTGATGGAATATCCGCGCCGTAGCCGAAGAGTCGAAAGCCATCGGCCTCTGCTGCGGCAAAGTCATGCTGCAAGACACTATCGGCGAGTAGGACGTCGCCGACGCGATATCCCGCATGCAGGGCGCCGGCGGAGCCGACCGAGATCACGCAGCGGGGCTCAACTGCCAGGGCGGCGGTGACTGCAACCACCGAGGCGACCTTGCCGACTCCACAGCGCAGCAGGGCGACCGGGTGTGTGTCGATGTGGCCGATGAGCAGTGCACCCTCTACAAGTCCTGGCAGTGTGTGCGGCACCAGATCAGTGGCGAGCGCCTCAAGGGCGGCGCGCTCCTCGCTGAGCGCGGCAGCGATGAGCGTTGGGCCTGATGGGCGGAAGTGTTGCAGCATGGGGCTAGGATAGCGGTGTGCATCTGCCCACTGTGACCCAGGCCCCGTTGCCGCGACGGCGCAGCCTCTTTACGCTCGCGCTCGCACTCCTGCTTGCCGCCGCGTGTGGCACCTCTGCTGCGCCGTCGGGGGCGAGCGGAGATCCTTCGGCTAGCGCAAGCCCCTCATCGACCAGCGACACACGGAGCCCGCTGATCCCCGTTGCCGGATACCGCAGCACCCTCACCGCGCTCACGAGCGTTGGGGTCGCGCGCCTCACTGAGGTCGGGGGGAAGCTACCGATCACCAAACTGATCCTGATTGCGCCGGAGTCGAGCGCCATCCTTGCGGCACTCGGCCTCTCGCCCACCTCAATCACATCTCGCCTGACACTCGTCGCGGACCGCACCGCCCTCAAGGCGGCACTCGCCGCCGATGAGAAGGCGGCAGGATTCGTGCGGCTCGCCGCCCTTGAGCCCGCGCTGCGCACCCTTACGTGGGAGGGGGCCGCAATCGTTGGCGTGCAGCGCGTTGCATCGCTGGCCGATTGGCCGCTGCGCGCCGAGCTTCCCCTCGACGCATCGATTCCTGCAGATTGGCTCTCCGGTCCGCTCGCGTACGATCCTGCAACCGCATGGACTCTGGCAGCTGGTGGCGACATCCTGCTTGACCGTGGCGTTTCAGCCAACGCGAAGCGCTCAAAGCGTGGGGCAGATTCGCTCTTTGATGGCGGATTTGCCGATATCACTGGCACAACCTGTTGCAGCCAATTTGGCGTGCCACGTGTCGCCGCGCGCTACGTAAGCGGTGGCGGCATCAACGGCCTGATGCGCTCACTCTTCCAGCAGGCAGATCTCTCGATCGCGAACCTTGAATCGCCAACACCGAAGAAGTGGCGCCAACACAACTCAGGTACAACCTTCACGGGAAACCCCGCGCTTCTGCGGGTGGTGAAAGAGGCGGGCTTTGATTTCCTCTCGCTGGCAAACAATCACATCGGCGATGGGGGCGTCTATCGCATCCCCGAGACTATTGCCGCTGTAAAAGCTGCCGGCATGGGCAGCGGTGGTGCGGGGGCAAACCTTGCTGAGGCGCAGCGCCCGTGGCTCACCGACGTTGGTGGCATCACCGTGGGCATCGTTGCAGTCGACCAGGTAAACCCGAGCACGCACGCGCGGGCAAACCGGCCGGGGAGTGCGCCGATTGGGGTCCTTGAGATGCGCGCCTCCATTGCGGCGGCTCGCGCCGCTGGTGCAGACGTCGTCATCGTTTTCCCGCACTGGGGCTTGGAGTTCCAGGCGCAGCCGACCGCCTCACAGCGTAGGTTTGCCAAGCGGGCTATCGAGGCTGGTGCCGACATGATCCTTGGATCGCACTCGCACTGGGCGAGTGCCATGGAGATCATCAGCGACAAGCCGGTCTTCTACTCCATGGGCAACTTCGTCTTTGACCAGAACTGGTCCGTTGAAACGTCCGAGGGGCTCGTTATTGAATCAACATTCGTGGGATCACGGCTGGTCAGCACACGCATGTTGCCGACGGTCATCCTCAATCAGTCGCAGCCAAACTTCGTCGATGTCGCCACCGATGGCGTACCGATCATGAATCGAGTCTGGAAGGGCTCAAAGGGCCTGCCTCGCTGGTAGCCCGAGCTCTACGTCTCTAAGAGTCGAGCGACTCGTTCTTCTCTAGGTCCACGACAGCGGTGCGCAGGCCGATCGGCTCACGTCCTGAGAGCAGCGCCTCAGCGATGGCAAGGTCGGGATCCTCCTCCTCGCCTTCGTCAGCGGCGTGGGCACCCGCCCCCTCGTGCGTTAGAAGGCGGGTCTCGCCCTCCTCAGAAGAGATGCCCACTGCGGCCACCAGGCGGGAATCCAGTGAGGCGGCAAAGTCGTGCTCGCGCTCGAGCTCAGCGGCGATCGCCTCAATGAGGGTCTCCTCGGTAAAGGTTTCCATCACCCGACTCCGGGCGGTCTCCACCATTGCCAAGAACTCGCTCGGGGCGAAAGCCTCGTCGTGGGCGAGGGTCATGCCGATAGCGAGTTCGTCGTCCGCCTCGTGAAGTTCATAGAAGTACACGCCGCGCAGGCTAGCACCCCGCGCAGCGCCCCTGCTTGACGCCGATGGATATGGCGCGGAGACTGGGGTCATGAGGGTCATGATTCGCCGACGCACCAGCACCACGCGCGGCGCCCTGATCTTCCTCGGGCAGGCCCTGCTGGTGACGCTCTTCGTCGTGGAGTTTGGGCGAAATCTGATCGGCGTGATTCAGGTGAATACGCGGTTGGCGCAGCTGCGCGACGAGACGGCGGCGCTCCAAGCTCGGGCCGACGCACTTACTGCGGAGCGGGTGCTCCTCGAGGACGCCGCCTTCCTCGAGTTGGTTGCGCGCGGCTACAGCCTCGGCTCCACTGTGGAACGCCCGTTCGTCTTAGCGGCTGATGCGGCACCACTTCCAGAGGATGCTCCGGGGTCTGGCGCACGGCGGTTCAGCCCTGATGCGCCAACTCGCTCGCCGCTCGACGCGTGGCTCGACCTGCTCCTCGGGAGCTAAGCCGAACTACCTCTTCGGGTCTCCGAAGATCGTCCAGTGCCAGCCCTTCTCGGCCTCGCCAGTGATCTCAATTGCTACGTGCTTGATCTGCGTGTACTCCTCAAAGGAGTAGCGGCTGAGGTCCTTGCCGAATCCCGACTGCTTGAAGCCACCATGCGGCATCTCGCTCAGGAAGGGGAGATGGTCGTTGATCAGCACCGAACCGAAGTTGAGCGCCGCCGCCATGCGATGGGCGCGCGCCACATCACTCGTCCAGCAGCTGGAGGCGAGGCCATACGGCGTGTCGTTTGCGAGGGCGATCGCTTCGGCCTCGTCGCTGAATGGGAGAGCCACGAGCACCGGACCGAAGACCTCCTGCTGCACAATCTCGCTGAACTGCTGCGCGCCGACGATGAGCGTTGGCGCGAAGTAGGCACCCTCGGCTGGGACGCCCTTCGGCTGCGCACTGCCGCCCACCACGATCCGCGCCCCTGCGGCAACGGCGCGGTCAACGTAGCCAGCGACTCGATCGCGATGCGTGCGCGAGATGAGCGAGCCGAGATCTGTCGCCGGATCAAAAGGGTCACCGATGCGCACCTGCGCGGTGAGCTCAGCAATGCGGGCCACGAGGCGGTCGAAGATGTCGCTTTGCGCGTAGAGGCGCGTGGCTGCGGTGCAGTCCTGACCAGCGTTGACGAAGGCCCCAGCGATCGCTCCTCGCGCGGCGGCCTCAATGTCGGCGTCGGTAAAGACAACGAACGGCGCCTTACCACCAAGCTCTAGATGCAGACGCTTCAGCGTTGGCGCGCCGGCAGCCATCAGCTCTCGACCAGTTGCGCTATCGCCCGTGAGGGCGATGATGTCGATGCGCGGATCTGCGGCGAATTGCGCGCCGATTTCGGCACCTGGTCCGGTGATGACATTGACGACGCCCGCCGGGAAGCCGACTTCGCGCGCCAACTCTGCCAGCCGTAGTGCTGCGAGCGGTGTGGCGCTGGCTGGCTTCATGACGACGGTGTTGCCGGCGGCCAGCGCGGGCGCCGCCTGCCAGACCGCCATGGCGAGCGGATAGTTCCACGGCGCGATCAGTGCGGCAACGCCGATCGGCTCCCGCCGAATCATGGAGGTGTGGTTGCCGGTGTATTCACCTGCGGCGATCCCGTCGGGGGTACGCAGGACGCCAGCGAAGTAGCGCAAATGGTCAACGACGGCAGGAATGTCGCCGTCGCGTCGCAGTTTGCGCGCGGTGCCCGTCTGCCACACCTCAAGATCGGCAAAGTGATCCGCCTCGCGTTCAACCGCGTCGGCCAGTGCGAGAAGGAGTCGCGCGCGCTCGGCTGGGAGCGTCGTGCGCCAGCCTCCAGTATCAAACGCACGTCGAGCTGCAGCGATGGCGGCGTCAACGTCGGTGGCCGAAGCGTGTGGGATTTCGCCGATCGCTGCGCCCGTGGCGGGGTGGCGCAGGGTGAAGGTTCGCCCGCCGGCAGCCCCACATGAGGCGCCGTCAATCAGCATCGTTGGGGTGAACGGGGGAGTTGCCCCTGGTGCGCGACTTGTCATGAGCGAAGGGTAGGCGATACGCCGCGTCGCTGGAAGTGGTGGGCGCGCTAGGATGCACCTATGCCTAGCGATCAGTCACCGAAGGGCGCCGCACCTCGACGGACCCCTACGCGCGCCGTCAGCGTAACGACCCCCGCCCCCGCAGCGATCGTGGCCCCTGCAAGTTCAGGTCTCGCCGGCAACAGCCCGTGGGCCTACGCCCCCGCCCCAGAGTCCCGCGAGATCGTCACGATTCGCCAGCGCTACGGCCTCTTCATCGACGGGAAGGAGCGCGCCCCCTCAGGCGGCGAGGTCACCATCACCTACAACCCGGCCACAGAGGAGCCCCTCGCCGAGATCGCGAAGGGGACCCCCGCCGACGCCGACCGCGCCATTGAGGCCGCCGATCGCGCCTATCGCAAGGTCTGGTCGAAGTTGCACCCACGCGAACGGGCGAAGTACCTCTACCGCATCAGCCGGATCCTGCAGGAGCGCAGCCGCGAGTTCGCCGTCACCGAGACGATGGACTCAGGGAAGCCGATCCGCGAGTCGCGTGACGTGGATGTGCCTCTCGCCGCCGCACACTTCTGGTACTACGCCGGCTGGGCCGACAAGCTTCAGTACGCCGTTCCTGGCCGTCGACCCGAGGCGCACGGCGTCGTTGGGCAGGTGATCCCGTGGAACTTCCCACTCCTCATGCTGGCGTGGAAGATCGCCCCGGCTCTTGCCGCGGGTAACACCGTGGTCCTGAAGCCCGCCTCAACGACGCCACTCACCGCGCTCCTCTTCGCCGATGTCTGCCGCCAGGCGGAACTCCCAGATGGGGTCGTCAACATCATCACCGGCCCTGGCAGCACGGGAATGTCGATCGTCACCGACCCACGTGTCGCGAAGGTCGCCTTCACCGGCAGCACCTCAGTCGGCGTCACGATTGCGAAGGGGATCGCCGGACAGGGAAAGGGGCTCACCCTCGAACTCGGTGGCAAGGCGGCCAACATCGTCTTCGAAGATGCGGCGCTCGATCAGGCGGTCGAGGGCGTCGTCAACGGCATCTTCTTCAACCAGGGTGAGGTCTGCTGCGCCGGCAGCCGCCTCCTCGTTCAGGAGTCCATTGCCGAAGAGTTCCTTGCGCGGCTGCGCGACCGCATGTCGATGCTGCGCATCGGCGATCCGATGGATAAGAACACCGACGTCGGCGCGATCAACTCGAAGGCCCAGATGGAGAGCATCGGTGAGCTCGTTGCGAGTGGCGTCGCCGAGGGGGCCCAGATTTGGCAGCCGGCCTGCGACCTACCAACGCGCGGCTGGTTCTACCGCCCAACCCTCTTCACCAATGTGGCGCAAAGCCATCGCATCGCCCGCGAAGAGATCTTCGGACCCGTCTTGGCCACCATCACCTTCCGCACCGTGGATGAGGCGATTGAGAAGGCGAACAACACGGCGTACGGACTCTCCGCCGGCATCTGGACCGAGAAGGGGAGCCGCATCCTGCAGGTCGCCAGCGCCCTCAAGGCGGGCGTGGTCTGGGCGAATACCTTCAACCGCTTCGATCCAACTGCGCCGTTCGGTGGCTACAAAGAGTCTGGGTACGGACGCGAGGGCGGCATGCAGGGCTTGCACGCCTATCTGAGGAGCTCCTAGTCATGGGGAAGAAGTCGAAGCGCACTGAGAAGCTCAACCTCCCGCTGGCGATTGAGTCAGAGAGCTCCGAGCGTCTTGAGGTGCGCCGCACCGCCAAGCTCTATATCGGCGGCGCATTCCCACGGAGCGAATCTGGTCGAAGCCAAGAGGTTCAACTCGCAAAGGGCGGCGTCGCCAACATTGCACGCGGCTCGCGCAAGGACCTGCGTGAAGCGGTGCGCGTTGCGCGAATCGCCGCCGAGCCGTGGGCCGCACGCACCGCAATGGTGCGCGGGCAGATCCTCTATCGCGTTGCCGAACTGATGGAGGGTCGCGCGGCGCAGTTCCGCGATGACCTGATCAGTCACGGCGCATCGAAGTCTGACGCGGCAGCAGAGGTCTCCGCCGCTATCGATCGCATGGTCTGGTACGCAGGCTGGCCCGACAAGCTCTCTGCCGTACTTGGCGGCACCAATCCCGTCGCCTCATCGCACTTCGTCTTCACCCTGCCAGAGCCGACCGGCGTTATCGCCTCCATCGCCCCTGAGGCATCGCCGCTCCTCGGCCTCGTCTCGCGTCTCGGCGGCATCCTCGCTGGAGCGAACGTGGCGATTGTGTTGGCGAGCGAATCGGCGCCGCTCCCCGCCGTCACCCTGGCTGAAACACTCGCCGTGAGCGATGTGCCGGCGGGCGTGGTGAACATCATCACCGCACGCCGAGCCGAACTGCTGCCGCACCTGGTGCGTCACGCCGATATCGATGGGTTCGACCTGTGGGGCTGCCCCGACGCACTGCTCGTCGAGGCGGAGCAGGGTGCCGCCGAGCACGTCGCCCGCGTCGCGCGTCGCCCGCATGGGGCGAAGGATCGCGCCGACGCCTTTGATGGCGAGCGCGGCGAGCGCATCGACGGCATCACCGCCTTCCTTGAAATGAAGACCGTCTGGCACCCAATCGGCTCCTAGCCGACGCCCCCGCGCCGGTGAGGCGCGCCGATCAGTACGTGCTAGTCGAGGGTGAAGTCGTCCGGATCGGCGTAGGCGCCCGTCACCTCTTTTTCGAGCTGCATCAGCAGGTCGTTCACCAGGCTCGATGCGCCGAAACGGAAGCGGTCGGGGGTGAGCCAGTCAGGGCCGAGCGTCTCGTGGACGACCACCAAGTATTGAATCGCCTCTTTCGCCGTTCGAATCCCTCCGGCCGGCTTCATGCCCACCACCTTGCCGGTGCGGTTCCAATGTTCGCGAATGGTCTCCAGCATGACGAGGGTCACCGGGAGCGTCGCCGCCGGTGTGACCTTGCCCGTTGAGGTCTTGATGAAGTCGCCGCCGGCGGCGATGGCGAGTGCAGATGCGCGCCGAACATCGTCATAGGTGCCCAGCTCGCCCGTCTCGAGGATGACCTTCAGATGCGCAGGGCCGCAGGCCTCTTTTACGGCGACGATCTCGTCCCACACCTTGGCGTAATCACCGGCAAGGAAGGCGCCGCGGTCGATGACCATGTCAATCTCGTCGGCACCAGCGGCAACCGCGTACTTCGTTTCGGCAATCTTGAGGTCGATCCACGAGCGCCCGCTCGGGAAGGCGGTGGCGACAGCGGCAACCTTGACGCCGCTCCCCTTGAGCGCCTCTTTCGCTACGCCAACGAGGTCTGGGTAGCAGCAGAGTGCCGCGACCGAGGGCATTGACGTATCGCCAGGGAGCGGGCGCATCGCCTTGGTCGCCAGCTGGCGGATCTTCCCAGGCGTGTCTCTCCCTTCGAGGGTGGTGAGGTCGCACATGCTTAGCGCTAGGCGCAGCGCCCACACCTTGGAAGACTTCTTAATGGAGCGCGTCTTGAGGGTGGCGACACGCTCCTCAATGCCAACACGGTCAACGGGGGTCGCGTCACGGAGCCAGGCCCCGAGCGCTCGCGAATCTGTAGCAACCGGTAGTGATGAGGTCATAGTGGGAGTATCCTCTCTCTCGCGGAGATGCGCACGCGGGTGCGCAGCCTGCGAGACAACGCGAGGGGAGGGGAGCAGTGGAGTTCCAGCGTGCCGATGATGCGCGTCGCCTCTTCTTTGAGATGCCGAAGCCTGAGCTTCATCTCCACCTTGATGGCTCACTGGATCCGGCCTTGGCCCTTGAACTTGCCGCAACGCGCAACGTTGATGCCCCGCGGGATTGGGCAGGGATGCGCGCCGCCCTCGTCGCCCCGGAGCGCTGCGCCGATCAGGCCGATCTCTTGCGCGCATTCGACCTGCCAATCGCCCTCCTGCAAGATGCCGAGGCGCTCGATCGCGCCGCTGAGCAGTTGGTGCGCGTCAAAGCTGCAGAGCACGTCGCCTACCTTGAAATGCGCTGGGGGCCACACCTCCACACCGCGAAAGGGCTCACGCAGTCGCAAGTGATCGCCGCCGTTGCGGCGGGCGCGCGACGCGCCTCCGCAGAAACTGGCATCGAGGTGCGCTTGATCGTCACCGCCCTTCGCTCGCACTCGCTGGAAGAGAATCGCAGCCTCGCAACTGCAGCAGTTGCCGCTCAAGACATCGGCGTCGTGGGGTTCGATCTTGCTGGTCGTGAGGCCGCCTTCCCTGACCCTCTCACATTCAAAGAGTCATTCGACATCGCGCGCAGCGGTGGACTCGCTATCACCCTCCATGCAGGGGAGTGGGGCGGCGCGGCGCAGGTGCGTCGCGCCCTAGAGGTGCAGCCGGCGCGCATCGCCCATGGCGGCGTCGCCGTTGATGACCCATCGCTCTGCGCCGAGCTCGCCGCGCGCAACGTCTCTCTCGACCTCTGTCCTACCAGCAATACGCAGGCCGCCATCGTTCCGGGCTACGGAGATTTCCCAATCGCCGAGCTGCGCCACCACGGCGTGCCAATCACCCTCAATACCGACGACCTGGTGGTGAGCGACATCACCCTCTCAGAGGAGTACCTCCATGTGCATCGTCGGCTGGGGCTCCCCGCGTCAGACCTGATTGCCCTGGCGCGAACCGGCTACGACTTCGCCTTCGCCGAGCAGGGAACCAAAACCCGCCTCAGGAACGCCCTGGAGACGTGGCTATCGCAGCGGGGTATGTAACAGAGCCGCAACCTTCCTCGCTACCCAATTGCAATGCGTGCGCATATCCCGCCGTTATGAGGCACAATGCCGCCACGGTCAGCGAATGGCTGACCTGCTCGGCGCCGTGGGCGTCTGAGCAAAAGAAAATAGCGGAGGGCTACATACATATGAAGACGCGAATGTTCGCGCTCCTCACCGTTCTCGCTCTTCTCGCCGCAGCGTGCGGTAGCTCGACGGCTTCGCCGTCAGCTTCCGTCGATGCCGGGAAGGCCGATTACAAGGCATGCCTCTCGTTGGACACGGGTGGACCTGCCGACAAGAACTTCAACCAGTCAGCCTTCGAGGGCCTCGAGGCACTCAAGGCTGAAGGGTTCCAGACGGCCTTGACGACCGCTGTTGATGATTCGTCGTACGCGCCGAACATTCAGCAGTTGATCGACGAGGGCTGCAATACCGTGATCGCGGTCGGCTACAACCAGGGCACCGCCCTGCAGGCAGCCGCCGTCGACGTAGCCAATGCAGACATTGCATTCGGCTGGGTAGACGCAACCTGGGCACTTGAGGATGGCACGATTCCGGCGAACTTCACCGGTATCGACTTCCAGATCGACGAGGCTTCGATGCTCGCCGCCTACTTGGCAGCTGGCATTTCGAAGACCCACGTGATCGCCACCTACGGTGGAGCCCCATACCCAGGCGTAACCAAGTTCATGGATGGCTGGGTCGCCGGCGCCAAGTACTACGCCGACAAGAAGGGCGTTGCAACCGATGTCTTGGGCTGGGATCCAGTCGCAGCCACCGGCACGTTCAACCCAAGCACCGCGCCGTTCAACGACGTGGACTTTGGTAAGACGACCGCTGACGCCTTCATGGGCCAGAGCGCTGACGTTGTGCACGCAGTTGCGGGCACCACGGGTAACGGCACGTATCAGGCAATGCTTGATGCAGGCAAGTACTCAGTCGGTGTGGACCTTGACCAGTGCATCAGCCTTCCTGAGTATTGTGGAACGCTCCTGACCTCAGCACAGAAGAACATCGGTGCTGCAGTGATCACGGCAGTGAACGACAACTTCGCAGGCAAGAAGGGTGGCACCAACTACATCGGTACGCTCGAGAACGGTGGCGTTCAGATCGCCACGCTCGATCGCACCGAGTCGGCTTGGACAGCCACCTTCGGCACGCTCGTAACCGCTGAGCTCAAGGCAGAGGTCGATGCCCTTAAGGCCGCGATCATTGACGGCTCAGTTAATGTCCTTGAGTGGGCAAAGAAGTAAGTACTTCTCCATCGTTTCGGCGATGAAGTAGTAGCTCTCCGCCCGGGTGCTTCGGCATCCGGGCGGAAGAGTATCTCCAGCAAAGCAGTGACAGAGTAGGGAGGGCACGCGTCGCATGAGGCTTGAACTGCAGAAGATTACGAAGCAGTTCCCTGGCGTTCTGGCGAACGATCGCATCTCTATCTCTGTCGATAAGGGTCAGGTTCTCGGCCTTCTCGGTGAGAACGGCGCAGGGAAGACCACCCTCATGAACATCCTCTCGGGCCTCTATCGGCCTGATTCCGGCAAAATTCTGATTGATGGCAAGGAGCGCATCTTCCGCGATCCTGCCCAGGCCATTGATGCGGGCATCGGCATGGTGCACCAGCACTTCATGCTCGTCCCCGTCTTCGACGTCACTGAATCCGTCGTGCTCGGCAACGAGCCAACCAAGGGCCCTCTCGGCAGCTTTGATCGGGCCACTGCACGCGCGCAGGTTGTTGAGCTCTCAAAGAGGCACGGCCTCCACGTTGACCCAGACGCAAAGATCGAATCACTCCCCGTTGGTGTACGTCAGCGCGTTGAGATCCTCAAGGCGCTCTATCGCAAGAGTGACATTCTCGTCCTCGATGAGCCATCAGCCGTGCTCACTCCGCAGGAGACGGAGGAACTCTTCGAGATTATTCGTGGCCTTGCAAAGGGCGGTACCTCGGTCATCTTCATCACCCACAAGCTGAACGAGGTCATCGCCGTTGCCGACAAGATCACCGTGCTGCGCCGCGGTGCTATCGCAGGCGAGACGACGCCGAAGAAGGCGACCGCCGCCAAGCTCGCGGAGATGATGGTGGGGCGCGAGGTGCAGCTCACGGTCAGCCGTTCCAAGTCCAAGGTTGCCGAGCCGATCTTGCAGGTGAAAGGGTTGAATGTTTTGAACGACGCGGGCGGCATTGCCGTGAACAACGCGACCTTTGAGGTTCGGAGCGGAGAGATCCTCGCTGTTGCGGGCGTGCAGGGGAATGGCCAAACAGAGCTCGTGGAAGCCCTGACCGGCTTGCGGCTCGTTGACTCAGGCACCGTCACCCTGGAGAAGAAGTCGCTGCATGCTGGTTCGCCACGTGAGATCGCGATGGCAGGAGTTGCCCACATTCCTGAAGATCGCAACCGCGACGGCATGGTGAAGGGCATGACGATCGCGGAGAACTACATCTTGAACACGTACCACCTGCCGCAGTACAGCAAGAACGGCCTGCTGAACCGCAAGGCGATCGCCGCCGCAACGGAGCAGGCGGTGAAAGACTTTGACATTCGCACCCCATCAATTAGCACAGACATTGCGTCGCTCTCCGGCGGCAATCAGCAGAAGGTGATTGTTGCGCGCGAATTTAGCCGCAATGTTCGTTTGGTCATTGCTGCGCAGCCAACGCGTGGTCTGGACGTCGGCTCGATCGAATACATCCACCGCCGCATCGTGGAGCAGCGCGATGCAGGCGCTGCCGTGTTGATTGTGAGTACGGAGCTTGATGAGGTGTTGGCACTTGGCGATCGCGTTGCCGTTATGTACGAGGGTCGGATTGTGGGAATCCTGGATGCCAAAGAGGCGACGCGTGAGCGGGTCGGCCTCCTCATGGGGGGTATCATCAAGTGAGCAGGTTGAAGAGGTTCGGCTCGAAGATTCGGGTTCCAGCGCTCTCCATCTCAGTGGCGCTGCTCGTTGGCGCGATCTTCATCATCTTCACCGACGTCGAAGTGCTCGGCGGGCTGCTCTCTGATCCAATTGGAGCGTTGGGCCTTGGCATTGGGCGAGCAGCAGCCTCCTACAGCGCCCTATTCCGCGGAGCGTTCGGCGATCCAGAGAATATCGGCAAGGCACTCGCCTCTGATGGCGACATCAAGCTGTGGGCGCGCGCACTACGCCCGCTGGTTGAGAGCGTAGTTGCCTCCGTACCCCTGATCTTCGTCGGACTGGGCGTTTCCGTTGCCTTCCGCACCGGCATCTTCAACATTGGCGGTGCTGGCCAGTACACCATGGGCGCCGTGGGCGGCACCATTGCAGCGCTCGTATTCGGCGCAGGCGTTACGCCAGCACCTATTGCAATCCTCCTCGTGATGATCTTTGGAATCATTGGGGGAGCAGCCTGGGCATTCCTGCCAGGCTATTTGAAGGCACGCGTCGGCGCAAGTGAGGTGATCACGACGATCATGCTCAACTTCATCGCTGGGCAGTTTGTCTTCTTCCTCGTATCAAACTTCGAATTTATCCAGAAGCCACCACGCATTCAGCCAGTATCGAAGGAGCTCAGCCAGTTCGTGGACCTCCCAGGAATCTTGCCGATCGCAGCCCTGCGGATGGACATCAGCATCATCATCGCGCTCCTCACCGCCGCTGCGGTCAGCTGGTTCCTCTTCCGGTCCACTCGTGGCTTTGAGCTTCGTGCAGCCGGCTTGAACCTTGCTGCAGCGAAATATGCAGGCATTGGCGCAAGTACTTCGATCATCACCGCGATGCTGATTTCAGGAGCCATCTCCGGTCTTGGTGGTGCGCTTGTGGCTGTCGGTACGATCAAGCAGCTCTCGCCTGGTATCGCGGGGAGCGTTGGCTTCACTGCGATCGCTATCGCCCTCGTCGGTGGTACCCGGCCGAGCGGCGTGGTTGCGACCGCCCTCGTCTTCGGCCTACTGCAGCACGGCGGTAGCCTGATGCAGGTTGAGACAAGCATCCCAATTGAAATGCTTCTCTTTATTCAGGCACTCGTTATCGCCTTCATCGCAGCCCCTGAGTTGACGCTCGGCATCTTGAAAAATCCGTTCCGACGACGACAACGTTCGGTGGGCAAATGAGCACGAAGGGAGGCAACGTGAGCAATAAGAAGAGGCCAGTGGCAGCGGCTCGCGCGAAGACCACCACGTCTGCCCCGGCAAAGCGATCAGGCTCGGCAGTAGACGGCGCAGATGCGCAGCAACAGCTCATCGCCTCGCGCGTCCGCGCGGTGCTCTTTGCGCTTTTCGCGCTCCTATCCCTTGCGATTACATCTGGCTCATCGGAAGTTGAGGGGAATTTCGCATTCTGGGTGGACAAGGTCGGCGGCACAGATATCTCGTTCTCAGTGCCGGTAGTTCTACTCTGGGCCGCCGTCACGGCCGGTTTTGGTGCGATGGCTGCCTTGCAATTTGTGCGCCGCGCCTCATTCAGGTGGCGCATTGCAATCGGTCTCGTCTCGCCCGTCTTGGTGTTTGCCCTCCTGGCCCGCCTCCTTGACGGTACGACTGCGAATCTGACCGTCTTCCTCACCAGCACGTTGACGTACGCCATCCCCGTCGGGATTGGCGCTCTTGCCGGCATTATTGCGGAGCGCAGCGGGTTCCTGAACATTGCGATTGAAGGGAAGCTGTTGTTCGGCGCCATGGTTGGATCAATTGCTTCGAGCATTACGGGAGTCGCAATCGCGGGCCCTCTCGCAGGCGCAATCTTCGGCGCAGGTGTGAGCCTCTTCCTCGCATGGCTCGGGATTCGCTACAAGGTCGACCAGATTATTGCCGGCACAGTGATCAACATCGGCGCGCTCGGCATCACTAGCTTCGCGTACCTTCGTATCCTGGCGCCATACAGCGAATTCAACAGGCCGATCGGTATCATGCCGATTCAGATTCCTTTCCTTTCTGACATCCCTGTGATCGGACCGATCCTCTTCTCGCTGAGCCCCTACTTCTACATCTCCGTTGGGCTGGTGCTCCTCTTCACCTACATGATCTTCCGCACCCGTTGGGGACTGCGTCTGCGTGCGTCTGGTGAGCAGCCGAACGCCGCCGGAACAGTGGGCATTGACGTGGTGAAGCTGCGCTATCGCGCAATGCTGATCGCTGGTCTGCTTGCAGGCTTTGCTGGCAGTTACATCGCACTGAGCGGTACTGGCGGCTTCGGCATCAACACCAGCGCGGGTAAGGGCTTTATTGCACTCGCCGCGGTGATCTTTGGCGCGTGGAATCCCGTCTACGCTTTCGGAGCGTCGCTGATCTTCGGTATGACGAGTGCGGCAACAACGCTCCTCTCAGGGCTCGGCGTTTCGGTGCCACCGCAAATCCTGCTCTCGATGCCGTACATCGTCACGATCATCGTTGTGGCGGGCCTTATTGGTCGAGTGCGCGCTCCGGCTTCGGCTGGCCGTCCGTACGACCAGGGATAGGGCGCTGGCGCTGTGAGCAACCCGTCGGTGCTCGGTTCGCCGACCTTCCATCACGCGAAGCTCACTCCTCGAACGGCACCGTTTGGCACCGTCGCCAAGCCGCTGCCGCTGATCATCGATAGTGATCCAGGGCTTGATGACGCGTTAGCGATTGCGTGCGCGGTGGTGCGGCCCGAGATCAACCTGCTTGCGGTGACAAGCGTTGGCGGCAATGCCGACGTGCGGCACTGCACGGAGAACGCACTGCGCCTGCTGCAGCTCTACGGTGCTGGTGATGTGCCAGTTGCCGAAGGTGCGGTCGGACCGCTCTCTGGGCCCCTTGAGCGCGCCACCGAAGTCCATGGCGAGGGAGGCCTTGGCAACACCAAGCTGCCGAAGGCTCCGCGCACAGCCGAACCAGAAGGGGCTGTGGCACTGATGGCGCGCATCCTGGAGGCATCACCAGAGCCGGTGGCGATTGCCCCAGTGGGCCCACTCACCAATATCGCGCTGCTGATTCGTTCATACCCACATCTCGCACCAAAGATCTCGCACATCTGCCTGATGGGCGGCTCGGTAGGGGAGGGGAACTCCTCTGCATCGGCGGAGTTCAATATCTATGCAGATCCAACCGCGGCCGAGATTGTGTTCAACAGTGGCCTGCCAATCACGATGATTGGCCTCGACGTTACCCATCATGCAATCCTCGACCGAACGATCCTTGATCGATTCGCGGCACTCCCTGGTGCATCGGCGAAGGTTGCCGCAGAACTGCTGAAGTTCTCGTTTGACCGCTCCGCCGCCTGGGGCCAGGGCGAGAAGATGGCCATTCACGACGCCGTCGCCGTGCTGCACCTCGCGATTCCAGATCTCGTCGGCGTATCGCCTTATCACGTGGTGGTAGATGCAACGCAGGGACCGGCGCGCGGTCGC
This sequence comes from Candidatus Limnocylindrus sp., assembly GCF_040397235.1. GTDB lineage: Bacteria > Chloroflexota > Limnocylindria > Limnocylindrales > Limnocylindraceae > Limnocylindrus. The sequence goes on from NZ_JBBAWH010000001.1 coordinate 84,961, forward strand.
ACGATTGGAGATGCGAATCCATACCGCCTCAAGCGTGACAAGTTGGAGCCGAATTGCGACGTGGGGCTCACCATCGACAGCAAGCGATTCGCAGACGAGATGGTAGATATCTACTCGAAGCTGCCATGAGCGAGCTGAGGCCGAACCCGCTCCCGCTCTCGACGCCGTTCCCGCCGTCGCCACGCCGCGCACCACTCGGCACCGTTGCGAAGCCACTGCCGATCATCATCGACTGTGATCCTGGCCATGACGATGCAATGGCGCTCGCCGTTGCCTTTGCCCGCCCAGAGCTGAAGGTGCTCGGCGTCACCGCTGTTGCTGGCAACGCATCGCTGCCAAAGACCTACGAGAACCTGCGCCGCACCCTAGCCCTGCTTGGCGCCAACGAGGTGCGTGTTGCCGCTGGCGCTGCTGTGCCACTCGTGCGACCACTCTGGGTTGCGCCGTATGTGCACGGTGACTCGGGGCTCGACGGCGCTGAGCTTCCAGAGCCAACAGGCCTTGAGCACGCAGCGGGCGCCGTCGACCTGATTGCGACGCTGCTGCGTGAGGCGAGCGAGCGGGTGACACTTGTACCGCTCGGCCCACTGACGAACATTGCGATCCTGCTCCGAGATCACCCAGAACTGAAGGCGAAGATCGCCCACATCTGCTGGATGGGCGGCGCAATCGCCGAGGGGAATGTGACCGCATCGGCGGAGTTCAATTCGTATGTTGATCCTGACGCTGCAGCGATCGTCTTTGCTTCCGGGATCCCGATCACGATGGTCTGCCTCGACGCAACGCACCGCGCCCTTACGGGCGAAGCGGCGATGAAGCGGCTTGATGCGGCGGGAACGCTGCCGGCAAAGATCTTTGCCGACCTGCTGCGCTTCTACGCCATCTTCCACAAGGACCGCTACGACTGGCCAGCATCCGCCGTACATGATGCCGTGGCGGTCGCGCACCTTGCGGTCCCGAACCTGCTGGCGCTGGTACATGCCGCCGTTGATGTTGAGCTCGGCGACCTTGCACGTGGGCGAACGATTACCGACTGGTATGGCGATCGCCTGAAGCAGCGCGGACGCACCCCCGACGTGGATGTGGCGGTTGGTGTTGATGCCGACGCCTTCGACCGTGTTCTCGTGGACGCGATCCTCTCGTTTAAGTAGCGCTAGATCCGGTCGCGGAGCTCCGCGAGTAGGCCTGGGATCGCCGCCGTAATCTCCGTGGCGGTACGTTCGTACTCTGTTGGCGGGTGCCCCCACGGGTCGTCGAGATCGCGACCAACGGCGGTTGGGTCAAAGTCCCTGAGCAGACGGATCTCTGGCTGCCGCTCTGCCATGCGGATGGTGCTGCGCCCGTATCGCAGGTTTGTCTGATCTGCGGCGAGCACCAGATCAAGGGTCGCAGCGAGGGCCGGCGTAAAGAGGCGCGCATGGTGGCTACTTCGCAGGCCGCGTGCGCTCAAGATGGCGGCGCTATTCGCATGCATCTCCTCGCCGGCATGCTCATCGGAAGTACCACCGCTTGAGACCACCACGCGCCCAGCGAGGAGCGGGTCGGCGCTGATCGCCGCCTCAATGAGCACCTCAGCGAGAGGGGAGCGGCAGATGTTGCCGTGGCAGAGGATAAGGATTCGCAACATCCTTGGAGCCTAGCCGATCACCTCCTTTGCAGGCTCCAGGCTCGTGGTGCGTGAGGGAGCCCCGTTCGGTATCCTATGGAAGGGCACGGCGGGGTAGCTCACCGGTAGAGCAGGGGATTCATAAGCCCTTGGTAGCAGGTTCGATTCCTGCCCTCGCTACCATGAACCTTTAGGGAAGACGGAGAATGGAGGGGACCTAATGATTCCAAAGGCTCTGCGAAACGGTGCAGTCATGCTGATCCTGCTTCTCGGCACCGTTGTGCTCCTCGGTAGCGTCCTCCTAACCCCTGTGCCAGCCGCAACGAAGGACTACTCGGCATTCCTGGCCGAAGTCCGTGGGGGCAGCGTCGCCACCGTTATGCAGCAGGAGCAGATCCTGACCATCACCAAGATCGGCACCCCACCAGAGAGCTACCAGGTGCAGGTCCCTACGCAGCTGACCGATGTTTACAACGATGTCCGCGCCGCCGCCGTTGCTGGTGGCCGCAACCCTGACAGCGTGACGTTCGGCGCCAAGAAGCCCGACGGCTCCGGCCAGCTCTTTACCTTACTGATCAGCGCCCTTCTGCCAGTCCTTCTGATCGGTGGCCTTTTCCTCTTCATGATGCGCAGCGCCCAAGGCCAGAACAACCAGGCGATGAGTTTCGGCAAGAGCAAGGCGAAGATGTTTATTGCGAACAAGACCCCCGTCACCTTTGCCGACGTCGCAGGCGTCGAGGAGGCGAAGGTTGAGCTGGAAGAAGTTGTTGAGTTCCTGAAGTTCCCTGAGCGCTTTGAAGCGCTCGGCGCAAAGATTCCGAAGGGCGTCCTCCTGATCGGCTCACCAGGCACCGGGAAGACCCTGCTTGCCCGTGCTGTCGCCGGCGAGGCTGGCGTGCCATTCTTCAGCATCTCTGGCTCCGAATTCGTTGAGATGTTTGTTGGCGTTGGCGCTTCACGCGTGCGCGACCTCTTCGATCAGGCGAAGCGCAACTCGCCGTGCATCGTCTTCATTGACGAGATTGATGCCGTCGGTCGCCAGCGCGGTGCTGGGATTGGTGGATCAAACGACGAGCGCGAGCAGACGCTGAACCAGATCCTCGTGGAGATGGACGGCTTCGAGACGGGCACCAACGTGATCATCATCGCGGCCACCAACCGCCCCGACGTGCTTGACCCGGCGCTGCTGCGCCCAGGCCGCTTCGATCGCCAGGTGATCCTTGACCGCCCCGACCTGAAGGGCCGCGTTGCGATCTTGAAGGTGCACGTGAAGGGGAAGCCGCTCGACAAGACGGTGAACCTTGAAGAGATTGGGCGACGCTCGGCAGGATTCTCGGGAGCTGATCTGGCTAACCTCATGAATGAAGCTGCGATCCTCGCCGCACGTCGCAGCAAGCGCACCATCGGCATGGATGAGTTTGCCGAAGCGCTTGATCGCGTGATGGCTGGCCCACAGCGTAAGAGCCGCCTCATCACCGATGCAGAGAAGCAGATCATCGCCTACCACGAGGGTGGTCACGCGGTGGTTGGGCGCATCCTTGCGAAGTGCGATCCGGTCAGCAAGGTAACCGTGATCAGCCGCGGCATGGCGCTCGGCTACACCATGAACCTGCCGACCGAAGACCGCTACCTGCAGAGCAAGAGCGAATTTGAAGACAAGATCGCCGCGATGCTCGGTGGCAACGTTGCCGAGCAGCTCGTCTTTGGTGATACGACGACCGGTGCATCGAACGACATTGAGAAGGCGACCGATCTTGCGCGCAAGATGGTGACGCGCTTCGGCATGTCCGAGAAGCTGGGCACCGTCACGCTCGGGCGACAAGACGAGATGATCTTCCTGGGCCGCGAGATGTCGGAGCAGAAGAACTACTCCGAGGCCGTCGCAAAGCAGATTGATGAAGAGGTTCGCGCGATCATCGACCGTGGCGCCGTGCGCGCACGCGAAGTGCTCACCAAGCATCGCGATCGCTTGGACGCGCTTGCTGCGAAGCTGATTGCCGAAGAGACGGTTGAGGGAGACGCCTTTGAGACGCTCTTCGCCGATCTCCCTGCGAAGCCAGCCGCATACGCGGGCCTCCTTGATCGCCTTCGCGCCGCGGGAGTTTCGATTCCAACCGCGAGCGTCGAGCCGAAGAGCGAACCGGTCGTAAAGCCAGGTCCTGGCGGCGCGGCGGCGGGGCAGCCAGCCTGATGGCCTACGCCCCAACGCTCGCCTGGAAGGGGCTTGAGGGGCCAGAGGAGGCGCATCTCGTCGTCACCGCCACCTCACGGATGGCGAAGTACGCGGAGTTCCTGAAGATCCCGAGCGTCTCTGCCCTCCCTGAGCATGCTCCGGATTGCCGGGCAGCCGCCGAGTGGCTCGCCACTGAGCTCCGTCGCATCGGCGCAGAGCGCGTTGAGGTGAGTGAGACGGGTGGTCACCCCATCGTTGTTGCCGAGAAGATCGTCAATAGCTCGCTACCGACCGTGGTGATCTACGGCCACTACGATGTACAGCCTGGGGATCCGCTCGACCTTTGGAAGACGAGCCCATTCGAGCCGATCGTTCGCGACGGCCGCATGCTCGGTCGCGGCTCTGCCGACGATAAGGGCCAGATCGTGATCCACCTCAGCGCACTTGAGGCGCTCGTCACCACGCGCGGCACTCTGCCAGTGAACGTGAAGTACGTGTTTGAAGGCGAAGAGGAGTCGAGCTCCGTGAACCTTGAGGCGTGGATGGCGGCGAACCCAGACCGCTGCAGCGGCGACGCCGTGATCATCAGCGACTCCGGCTTCTTTGACGGCAACCGCCCCGCACTGACGGTTGGGCTCCGTGGCATCACCTATCTTCAGATCAATGCGCGCGCCTCCGATGTGGACCTGCACTCGGGGAGTTACGGCGGCTCCGTCGTCAATCCCGCCAACGCTCTCGCCGCCATGATCGCCTCGCTGCATGACGCGAACGGCCACATCACCGTTCCCGGCTTCTACGACGATGTCGTTGCGCTCACACCAGCTGATCGCGCCGCATTTGCTGCGCTGCCATTCGATGAGCCCGGCTATCTTGCTGGGATCGGGGCCACCGCCACGGCGGGGGAGAGCGGCTACTCCACGGTCGAGCGACGCGGTGGGCGCCCAACACTCGACGTGAATGGGATCTGGGGCGGCTTTATGGGTGACGGCTCCAAGACGATCATCCCTGCGCATGCGCACGCCAAGATCTCGTGCCGCCTTGTGACCGCACAGGACCCCGCGAAGATCGGTCGACAGGTTGAGGCGGCACTGCGCGCTGCCGCCCCTGCCGGGCTGCAGGTCGAGGTGCAGAACCTTGGCAACGGTGACGCCTTCCTCACCCCACTTGGCGACCCGTACCTCAACGCAGCGGCGGGAGCCCTTGAGGCTACCTTTGGTGTGCCGCCGCTCTATATCCGCGAAGGCGGCTCCATTCCGATCGCCGCACTCTTCCAGAAGGAGCTTGGCCTGCCAGTGGTCTTGCTCGGCTTCACGCCACCAGACGACAATGCGCACGCGCCAAATGAATCGATGGACCTTGGCAATTTTGAGGGCGGCATCCGCGCCGTCATTCGCGCACTCGACGCTATCGCCGCCGTTGGCTGACCGCCTGTGAAGGTAGCGCTGCTCGGCCTCGGCCTCATCGGCGGCTCCATCGCGCGAGCACTGCGTGAAGATCCCGCTGGGGTTGGCCCCTTTGATGAGAGTGGCCTGGAGATTGCCGCATGGACACCAACGCAGACGGGCCCGCGAGAGGCGCTGGCGGCGGGAGTCATTGACACCGTTGGTCGCTCGATCGCCGAAACGGTTGATGGTGCAGCGCTCGTGGTTCTCTGCGCACCACCAATCGCCATGACCGCAATTCTCGACGAGCTGGTGATCTGTCGCCGCTCTGGTCGCCTCGCTGATGGGGCGATCGTGACCGACGTTGCCTCAACGAAGGTGTGGATCGCGCGAGAGGCGGCGGCGCGCAACATTCGCTTCTGCGGGGGCCATCCGATGGCGGGGAGCCACGAGACTGGTTTCACCGCGGCAGATGCCAATCTCTTCCTTGGTCGCCCTTGGGTGATTGTTCCCCGCTCCAATGGTGGTGGCGCGGCCGCACTCGTCGAGCGACTCGCAACCAGCTGCGGTGCGCGTCCAGTGATCCTTGAGGCGGAGCTGCACGACGCCGCCACCGCCGCGGTCAGCCACCTCCCACTCCTCCTGGCTGCAGCACTCGTGGAGACCGTGGCACTCGGTGAGGCTGCCGATGCCCCTGACGGCTGGAAGATCTCGCACCTGCTCGCCGGTACCGGTTGGCTCTCCGCCACGCGGCTTGCACGTGGCTCTGAGGCGATGGGCGCCGACATCTTGGCGACGAACGCACGCGAGGTTCGCCGCCAGCTGAAGAGGCTACGACTCGTCTTGGAGCAGTGGGATGCGCGCTTGGCCGCCGCAGAGAACGACCCAATTATTGGTCGCACGGACCTGGAGGGGCGCCTCGCCGCTGCGCGCGCGGTGCTCACGGAGAGCGAGTGAGCGTTGATCCGTTGGCAACGGGCGCCGACGAGGAGATCGTTGGCATCCCTCGCGACCTTGCGCTCCCTGCAGGCGCCTGGACTGGGATCCGCGCCTTTAGCAGCTCGGAGGAGGGGGAGCGTGAGATTAGACGCCTCGACGGGTTGGCCCAGGCGCGTCCGCGGCGCGAGCTCGAGTCGGATCCCTCCTGGAAGCAGCCGATCCCCTATGCGGTGGCCCTTTATCGCCCCGAGGGGACCCCTGCGGGCGACGTGCAGCTCTTCTGGATGGATCGCCTTGCTGGTGGCAGTGACAAGCGACTGCACGGTCGCGCCTCGTTCGGCGTGGGTGGCCACATCTCGCCCAGCGATGGCGGCATTCGTGCCGCGCTCGCTCGAGAGTGGGTCGAGGAGGTTGCCACGTCAACCCTCCCGCACTTCACGCCGCTCGGGTTGCTGAACGACGATGGTGACGATGTTGGTCGTGTGCACCTTGGCGTAGTCTTCATTGCCACGCTGACCACGCCCGCTATTCACATTCGTGAGACGCATAAGCTTGCAGGTTCTCTCGTGCCGGTGAGCGAGGCACTCCGCCGCAGGGACGAACTTGAGGGATGGTCGGCGCGCCTGATTGACACGATCGCAAAGGTTGCAGCAAGCCTCTAGACCTCGCTACGTGAGCGGTATGTTGCCGCTGTGATCGTCTCTCCATGCCAACCTCAGTCGCCTCTACCGCGCTCGTTGGCATTGAGGGGGTTCCCGTTGAGGTCGAGGTTGACGTTGCCCCTGGTATCCCTGCGACACGAATCGTGGGACTCCCCGATACCGCTGTAGGGGAGGCGCGCGAGCGAATACGCTCCGCCATCCGTGCGGCCGGTTACACCTGGCCCGCTCGTCGCATCACCATCAATCTAGCGCCAGCCGATCTACGCAAGAGTGGCGGCTCGTTTGATCTCGCCATCGCGATCGGCATTCTGCTTGCCAGCGGCCAGATTCGTCATCGTGGCAAAGGAACGCTGGCAGCGATCGGTGAGCTAGCGCTCGACGGCAGAGTGCGCAACGTTCCCGGTGCGCTGCCACTCGCCCTGCCACTCCTATCAGCTGGGCATCGCGTGCTACTACCAGCGAGCGTGGCGGCGCTGCTGGGGCCGTGCCGCGGCGAGGCGATTCCCGTTGCAACGCTCGCGGATGCTGCATCGGCGGTCGACGGCAGAGTCGCAGGTCCGCCCTCCTTGCCAGAGATCGCTCTGATGCCAGCACCGAGCGAAGAGGTGGCGTGCGAGCTCGCAAGCATTCGCGGCCAACCGATTGCATCGCGTGCAGTCTTGATTGCAGCATGCGGTCGTTTTCCAATTCTGCTCGAGGGTCCGCCAGGCGTGGGCAAGTCGATGCTCGCTCGGGCACTGCATGAGATCCTCCCAGACCTTGCTGTGGAGGAGCGCAGTGAGGTTGCATCCATCGCCTCTGCAGGTGGCCACGCTGTAGGGCTCTCCTTGAGACCGCCGTTACGGGCACCGCATCACGACATAACGGTGGCGGGGCTCATCGGCGGAGGCCCGCGCATGACTCCAGGCGAGCTGACGTGGGCACATCGCGGACTCCTGCTGCTCGATGAAATCGGTGAATTCCGGCGCGACGCGCTTGAGGCGTTGCGCGAACCACTTGAACGGGGGAGTGTTGACTTAGTTCGAGCGGGGCGCGCGGTGCGCTTTCCTGCGGATGCGATCGTGGCGGCCACGGGGAATCCCTGCGGCTGCGGCGAGTTGGAGCATCCGAGTGGCACCTGTCGCTGTCTCCTTAGCGCGCGGCGGCGAGGGAGCCTCTCGCTCTCCGCACCGATTCGTGATCGATTCCCGCTACGCGTGCGGCTTGCCCGACCGAGCACGCCTCTTGCTGCGCTCCCGCGCGGCGAACTCACCACGCTGGCGGCTCGCGAGCGCGCAACATCGGTCCGCGCCGCCCTACTGCAGCGATCCGACGGTGGCGACGTAATGACCCCTGCGACGCGCCGCACGATTGAGGGTCTCGGCGTACGCGCATGGAATCAGATTGAGCGGATCGCGATGGTGGTGGCCCTCCTTGATGGCCGCGAGGTTGTTGGCGACGCTGATGTGGCGGAGGCGATCCACCTGCACGGCGATCACTGGTGAGCGCCGTGATGTTGAACCCAGGCGACCCGCGAATCCCTGAGCGGCGCAGCGAGCCGCTCGGGCTCGCCCCCGATGCAGATCGGCGGCGCCCACTCTGGGCGCAGGGGCGGGTGGAGGTGCTGGGGAGGCCATCCATTGGGATCGTCGGCACGCGGCGCCCCTCGCCCCACGGCATATCGGCCGCTCGGCGCATCGCCTTTGAGGTTGCGCGATCGGGGTGGTGCGTCGTCTCAGGGCTCGCCCTGGGGATCGACGAAGCGGCCCATTTGGCAGCCGTAGAGGCGGGAGGGGAGACGATCGCCGTACTTCCTAGTCCCGCCCCGCTCGGGCTGCGCTACGGAGCGCGGCGCCTTGCTGAGCAGATCCAGCAGGCCGGCCTCCTTCTCTCTGATCGACCGGTCGGCACTCCGCCTGCCGCCTGGAGCTTTGCCGCCCGCAACCACCTCCTGGCGGCCCTCTGCGACGGGCTAATCGTCGTTGAAGCACCTGAGGGCTCTGGGGCGCTGATCACCGCAGAATCGGCGGCAGGGCTTGGGCTCCCGATCGCCATCGTCAGCGCCCCGTACGGTGCAGCGACAGCGGAGGGGGGCCTGCGCTGGCTGCAACGGGCACAAGAGTTGTCTTTGCGTCTCACAGAAGAGCGCTCGCCCGTGCTCATTTCAGGGGAGGCCGACCTCCGCGCGTGGCTTGCTGTCTGTGCGTTGTCCTTGCGTGGTCATTTCGCTGCGCCTCCGGAGGTGGCCTTCGTAGCAACGAGCGCCGGCGCGGGTGAGGCCTCCGGTTTGCAGCGTGAAATCCTTCAGAGAGTCGATGCAGCTGGTGCTGAGGGGGTCGTAGAGGGCGATCTAAGCGGCCTCTCGCGGGAGTTGCCAGGGGCACTCGTGGCGGCCCTGACCCTCTTGAGCCTGCGCGGGCTGATCGAGCAGCGCGGTGGCCGTTGGCGGCGCGTTCTGGGGTCGGTGCTACGCTCTCGCCCATGACGAAGGCAGCCACCAACCTCGTGATCGTCGAGTCGCCGGCCAAGGCCCAGACGATCGAGCGGTATCTCGGCCCCGATTACACCGTGCTCGCCTCCTATGGGCACATTCGAGATCTCCCCCAGAAGACGAAGAAGGGGAGCATGGCGGTGGACGTGGAGAACGGCTTCACCCCAGTCTACGAGATTATTGAAGATAAGCAGAAGCGCCTCGATGACATCACTCGTGCCGCCAAGAAGGCAACCTCCGTCTGGTTGGCAACCGACCTTGACCGTGAGGGGGAGGCGATTGCCTGGCATGTGGCGGAGGCCCTCGGTATCCCCGAGGCGGACCGACGCCGGGTTACCTTCAGCGAGATCACCAAGGGGGCCATCCTCGAGGCGTTTGCCCACCCCCGCGCGATCAACCTGGATCTTGTTAACGCTCAGCAGGCGCGCCGCATCCTGGATCGCCTCGTCGGCTATCGCCTTTCGCCGCTCCTCTCGCGACTCGTAAAGCCGAAGCTCTCGGCGGGGCGGGTGCAGTCGGTGGCACTCCGCCTCGTTGTGGAGCGCGAGCGCGTCATCCGCGCCTTTATCCCGCGTCATTACACCACCGTTGAAATTGGGATTCGCCCAGCCACCGCTGTCGACCTGATCGTCCCAGCCACCCTCATCGGCGAGAAGGGGGAGATCCTTGAGCTCGATCCAGAGGTAGCAGCAGCGGCGGTAGCTCGACTCGAGGGTGCCGACGCGGTCGTCGTGGATCGCAGTGAGGGGACGCGCAAGCAGCGCCCCGTTCCGCCATTCACCACATCGACACTGCAGCAAGAGGCGGGTCGCAAGCACGGCTTCCGCTCGCGCGTCACGATGCAGCTCGCCCAGAAGCTCTACGAGGGTGTGGAGATCGGCGGCGAGCGCACCGGCCTCATTACCTATATGCGCACCGATTCGCCAACGCTGAGCCAGCAGGCCATCAGCGACGCCTCGGCAGTGATCCGTGAACGATTCGGCCCAGAGATGATCGTTGAGGGCGGCCGCCAGTACGCCTCGAAGTCAAAGAACGCACAAGAGGCCCACGAAGCGATTCGCCCAACCAATCTCGCCCTCACCCCCGAACTCGCCGCGCCATACATTGACGAACGCGAACTGAAGGTCTACACGCTGATCTGGCGCCGCACGATTGCGTCGCAGATGCCCGACAAGCTCTCCGCCTCGACGACGTTGATTTGGAGCGCGGGGAGTGATCGCCTGAAGACTGTTGCGACGCGAACACTCGAGCCAGGCTTCACCGCGGTCTATCTCGAGGGTCGCGATGACGAAGACGAAGATGCTGAGGCGAAGGTTCCCGATCTGCCAGAGGGTTCGAAGGGGAGCGTTGCAACCGTGGAAGGTGTGGCGCATGCCACAAAGTCCGAGCCACGCTTTACCGAGCCGACGCTCGTCAAGGAGCTCGAGAAGTACGGCATCGGGCGACCATCTACCTACGCCGCCATCATCGAGCGCATTCAAGAGCGGGAATATGTCGACCGCGACAAAGATAATCGCCTTCGCGCCACGCGCCTCGGCGAAACGGTATGCGACCTACTCACGACGCACTTCACCGCCTTCGTTGACCTCGGCTTCACCGCCGGCATGGAGGAGGAGCTTGATGCTGTGGCAGAGGGGCGCGCGAATTGGCGCGATGTCTTGCAGAAGTTCTGGAGCACCTTCGACCCACTCGTTCTTGAGAAGGCGCAGTCAATCGGTGCTGGAGAGTTCCGTAACCGCGCCAGCGAAGAGGAGTGCTCAGAGGGGCATCCGATGGAGGAGCGCCTCGGGCGATTCGGTTGGTATCTCGCCTGCACCCTCTACCCAGAGCATGCCGAGCGCAAGTCGCTATCAAAGGTCATTGGCGACGACACGCCATCCGGCGACACGCCGACCCTTGAGGGTGCGGGTCTCCCGTGTCCAATGTGCGGCGCTGAACACGGTGGAAAGATGGCGCAGCGACGGAGCCGCTTCGGCTGGTTCCTCGGCTGCGATCGGTATCCAGAGTGCAAATACATTCCGAAGGCCGAGGTTCCCGCAGAGTTCAAGCTGGAGTTTGACGCGCTCTGCCCGGTCTGTGGCACCGAGCACGGCGGCAAGCTCGGCCCGAAGAAGAACAATAAGAGGGGCACCTACTTCTATTCGTGTAACCGCTACCCCGATTGCAAGACGATTCGACCGCGTCCGTCGGGTGCGACACATGCCGAGTGTGGCTCCGTCATCGGTAAAGACGATGAGGGCGGCATCTGCACGAAGTGTGGCGCGCGCGTGACGCTGCCAGAGGTGGTTGCCGTTGGTTCGGTGATTGCGGGTGGCGAGCCTGATCCGCTCGCCTGGGTGCCGAAGCGCCCACGACGCGGTGCAGCAGCCTCAGTCGAGAGTGGCGCGAAGGCTGCATCAAAGAGCAAGGCGAAGCCGAAGACGAAGGCCAAGGCGAAGCCGAAGGGTAAGGCGAAGCCGAAGGCCAAGGCCAAGGCGAAGAGCAAGGATCCCGCGGCGGAGCCCGTCGCCGTTGAGCCGGTCGCGGAAGCACCGGCTGAACTGGTGGAAACGGCCTAATGAGTCGGGGCCGCGAACCGGCTCCCGTGGCGCAGCTCTCTTCTGCTGCGACTGACCCGCGAATTGCTCCGTTCATCATGCACCTGCGCGCACGCGCCCTCTCCGCTGCAACAGAACGTTCGTACCGCACGGCGGTAGAGCGGCTCACCGCCTGGTACGACGACGAGGGGATCGATTGGCGCACGCCAAGTCGCGCTGACCTGCGTCGCTACATCGCGCTCCTCAGTGAAGATGGTGAGCGCTCCACCGTGCAGCAGCGGCTCGCCGCTCTCGGCACCTTCTACCGATTCTGGGTGCGGCAGGGGAGTGTGGCGAAGGATCCGCTGCATGCGCTCGCCCGACCGAAGCGTGAGAAGCGGCTCCCCGATGTCTTGTCGCAAGCGCAGGTGGAGCAGCTCATCGCGCAGGCGGCGATTGGCAACTCAGCCTCGCTGGCGCTTCGCGATACGGCGCTGATTGAACTGCTCTATGGAGCCGGCCTACGCATTGCCGAAGTTGTGGCAATCAAGCTCGCCGACCTGCAGCTTGGACGTGGCGAAGTGAAGGTGACGGGGAAGGGTGACAAGCAGCGTGTTGGGCTCTTCGGCGCGCCGTGTCGTCGTGCCCTCGAAGCGTATCTCTCAGATGGTCGCCCGGTGCTTGCTGCACTCGCCGCCACTCCAGGCGCGGCACTCTTCTTGAATCGCAGCGGTGGATCGCTCGGAGAGCGTGGCGCGCGCGCGCGACTTGACGACATCGCACGTGCCGCCGGTCTGCCGGAGGCCTTTCACCCACACACGTTGCGCCACTCGTTTGCTACACACCTCCTTGATGGCGGCGCGGACCTGCGCGTCGTGCAAGAGCTGCTCGGACACGAGAGCCTCGGAACGACACAGGTCTACACCCATGTTTCAACGACGCGCCTACGCGGGCTATACAAGTCGGCGCACCCGCGCGCACGACGTGCAGGGGCTAAGCCATGAAGCCGCGTCGAGCGGTGCCAATTGCTCGTTCAAGCACTGCGCGTAGCAGCTCTATTCTCGCCGCCGGTGCACTCGCATCACGCATCGCTGGATGGGCGCGCATCACGGTCCTCATTGCCGTCTTTGGGGCGACCGGAACGCTCGACCCATTCCTCGCCGCATTCCGCATCCCCGATATCGTGTTCGCGCTGGTTGCCGCAGGTTCCATTGCAACCGTCCTCGTGCCGCAGTTGAGTGCTCTGCTTGAGAGGGGCGAACGTCGCAGAGCGCAGCGGCTCGTGGGCTCAGTGTTCGTCACCATGCTCCTCCTCCTCGGCCTCTTCTCGCTGGTCGTCATCATTGGTGCAAGCGCACTTAGCGGCCTCTTGATGGGTGGATTACCGAGCGCCCAGCAGCGCGAGGCGTCAGACCTCAGCGTCATCCTGCTGGTGGCCACGATTGCGCTGGCACTCTCCGCCATTTGCGCCAGTGCCGCCGCAGCGCGATCGCAGTTTGGCGTCACTGCCATTACCGGCTTGGTGTACAGCGCTGGAACGATCGCCGGCGCGCTGATCGGCGGCCGCGCCGCTGGAGGTTATGGACCAGCCATTGGTACGGCTGCTGGTGCGATTGCCGTACTGGTCATAACTGGCGTCGTGCTGATGCGAAGCGCCCTGCGTCCGGCACGGCCGAACTTCCGTGATCCACTCCTGCGGGATGCGCTTCGCTCGCTCCTGCCACGTGTCGGCTCGGTTGTGCTGGTCCAGCTGCTGCTCGCGTATCTCATTCTGCTCGCCGGAACCACTGGGCCGGGTGCGATCACGATTTGGTCGTACGCCTTCACCCTCCTGCAGGTGCCACTCGCCCTGGTCACCTCTTCGATTGGCATTGCGATTCTTCCGAAGGTGGCGGCCCAGGCGGCACGCGGAAATTTCGCGGTCGTACGCGCGCTGGCCGTTGCAAGCATCGGGGCCGTGATTTGGATGATGGCGCCCATCGCAACGCTTGGCGCACTCTTCTCGTATGACGCGGTGCGGCTCGTTGTTGGCGGGAACATCGATAACGCCTCTGCGGTCGCGACCGCAGATCTACTCCGGCTGCTCCTTATTGGCCTCGTCGCGCACGGCGTGATCTCGGTCGCGGTGCGCCTCTTCTACGGTTTGCGCGATACGGTGCGCCCCACTCTCGCGGAGCTTGGTGGGAATATCGTGATCTTCGCCCTGGCGACCCTCTGGGTCCCGCTCGTGGGAGTGACTGGCATTGCGACGTCACTCCCTCTCGGCACCTGGATTGAGGCGGTTGTCCTGCTTGCCCTGCTGGTTGCGCACAGGCAGATCCTCAACGCGGCCACGGTTGTTGGCATCGCTCTCTTTGCCGTCATTGCAGCACTCGTTTCGGCGGGGCTTGCGACCGCGATCACACTGCCACTCCTTGAGGGGGCACGCCTTTCGGGGGTAATGCCAGGTGCGGCGGTTGCGACACTCGGCACCGTCGTTGGACTTGCCGCCTATGTTGCCCTCACGATTCTGGCGCGCCGACGAGAGGCGCTCCCGCTGTTCCGCCGCATCGCACCACTCGCGCCAAAAGGGCTTCGGGCGCTTCTCCTGCGTGCCGAGGTGAGCGCATGACGATCCGCCGCGTTGATCTGGGCTCTCTTGAGGCACAACGCGCGTGGGATGCGCGCGCCGTCGATGCGCCTGGCGGTGACGTACACCAGGGGAGTGCCTGGCTCACCTATCGAGCCAGCCTCGGGCGCGAAGCGATCGCGCTAGAGGCTGATGACGCCCCAATCGGCATCCTCTTGAATCGCGCTCCACTCTTCGGCCTCCCCAAAGGGCATGCGCCGCGTGGGCCACTCGCTCCGTGGGGCGCCACGGTCGCTCAGGCGGTGGCTGTTGCAGAGCGCATTCAGCGCGTCGCCACCTGGCTTGGAGCGGAGTACGGCCTCGTCGCACTAGATGCTGATCCGTGGCTGCCGGCTGGCGAGGCGACCGAGTCTGCGTTGCGTAACGCTGGACTCCAAAAAACCGACGAGATCTTTCCCAGCCAACATGCGATGGTGCTGCGCGCCAGCGCGACCGGAACATCGGAGGCTGACCTCTTTGAGGGGATCACCAAGAGCACTCGCCAGCGCATCACGCTCGCCGAGCGTGCAGGGTTCGTTGCCGAACGGATCACGCACCTCACTCCTGCTCCTGAGCGCACGGCACTCTGGGACCAAGTGCAGCTTTTACTCGAGGCCACGGCGCAGCGCAAATCGTTCGCGCTCGGCTCATCGGCATCGATGATCCGCTGGTGGGATCAACTCGTTGCAACGGAACGCGCTGAGATCCTCGCCGTCCGCGGCACCGCCGGCGCACTTGTCGCCTTCATCGTGATCTTGCGACATGGTGAACGCATCACCACCGACGCATCGGGTGACGATCCCATCGCGCGGAGGGAGACCCCTGGTGCGCTTGCCCTGCTGCGTTGGACGGCGATCAAGATTGCTGCGGGGGAGCGCCGTATCACCGATCTCGGCGGCGTGGATGTTGCTGGACATCGGGATGTTCCGGTTGAGGG
>NZ_JBBAWH010000001.1:100353-323895 GCF_040397235.1 Candidatus Limnocylindrus sp.
TCGCGGCTGGTCACGACTGGTGGCATCTTTGTTGCGATCCCTGGTCGCACCGCAGATGGCGCAACGTTTATCACGAGCGCTGCTGAGCGTGGCGCAGCCGCGGTGTTGAGTGAGCAAGAGGGTGTCGCGATCGTGCCGCTCGTCGTGGTTCGCGATGCTCGCGCCGCCCTTGCCGTTGCGGCGGCGTGGTGGGAGGGCGATCCGGCCGAAGAGCTCATTGCGATCGGCGTGACGGGAACCGACGGCAAGACCACCACGTCAACGTTCCTCTCAACCGCACTCACCGCCGCTGGGCTGCGCACTGGCCTGATCTCAACGGCGATCAGCCGCGTTGGTGGCACCCAGCGAGCGGCCGCTGCGCATCAGACCACGCCAGAGTCTCCCGCCTTGCAGCGCGCGCTGCGTGAGATGGTGGAGGCTGGCGATGAGGCGGCGGTCGTTGAGAGCACCAGTCACGGGTTGCAGCTAGAGCGCGTCGGCGCGATTAACTTCGCGTCAGCGATCTACACGACCTTCTCACCGGACCATCTCGACTTCCATGCGAGCCTCGATGCGTATCGCGCCGCCAAGGCGAAGCTCGTGGCGAGAACAGTGGGCAGCGCAGCGAGTCGCGCACGCCAACTGCCGCGTGTGGTGGTGGTGCATGCCAGCGACCCAGCGGTGCAGCCATTCGCCGATGCTGCTGCCGCTGCCGGGTTGCAGGTGGCCCGCTTCGATGCCTACTCGGATCACGAGGTGCTGATCAACGGCGTGAAGGCGGAGTTGCGCCTCATGATGCCTGGACGCATCAATGCCGCGAACGCGGCCGCAGCGCTCACCCTCGTCGCCGCATGGGGCCTGCCACTCCCCGCCGCGATTGCGGCGGTTGAGGCAGAGGTCGGACCCCCTGGCCGAAGCCAGCTGATTGGCGGCACGCAGCCGTTCCGCGTCATCGTTGATTTCGCCCATACGGGCCCGTCGCTGACAGCGTCGGTGGCGGTGGCGCGCGAGCTGTGCAGCCCCGAAGGGCGCCTGCTGCTCGTTACCGGTGCTGCAGGTGAGCGCGATCCTGGCCGACGTACGGCGGTCGGGCAAGCCGCAACGGATGCTGACTTGGTGTGGATCGCCGACGAAGACCCGCGGGGCGAGGATCCTGATCGCATCGCGGAAGCGATCCGGGCCGCGCTCCTTGCCGCCTCTCCGACCCCAGGTAGCAGCGTTGAGATCCTCCACGACCGGGCGGCCGCCATTCGTGCGGCGATCAGCGCTGCCCGGCCGGGCGACGTCGTGCTTCTGGCAGGGAAGGGGCATGAGCGAACGATTGAACGCCTCGGCGTTGACGAGGCCTGGGATGAGGCGGCGGCGGCACGTAGCGCGCTCTCGTCGCTCGGCTATTCTCCAAAACTATGAGCATTGAGCCGCAGCCAGTAGAGAAGACGCCTCGGGCCAAGCGCCCCGCCGCGGATCCGATCGCCAAGGTCCGCGCACTGGCGCGACCGGTCGAGTCACTCCGCGAGGCGCTGCGCGACAAGGTGGCCGCGGGGATCGGCACGGCGGAGGCGGCACGCCTTGTTGATGATGCCTTCCTCTTCGCCGTTGAGGCACACGGCGCACAGGTGCGTGCCTCAGGTGAGCCGTATGTGACCCACCCCGCTGAGGCGGCGCTGATTCTTGCCGACCTCGGCCTTGATGCGGCAACCCTCGTGGCCGCGCTACTCCATGACGTCCCAGAGGACACATCGGTCACCACCGCCGAGATCGCAGAGCGCTTCGGCGATGAGGTTGGCACCCTCGTTGATGGCGTCACCAAACTGAGCAAGTTCTCGGCAATGAGTGCCGAAGAGCAGCACGCCGAGAACATTCGCAAGATGTTCCTTGCCATGTCGCAAGACATCCGCGTGGTGCTGATCAAACTCGGCGATCGGCTACACAACATGCGAACGCTTGCTGCGCTCCCAGCAGAGAAGCAGCGCCGCATCGCCCGACAGACGCTTGAGATCTACGCGCCACTCGCAGAGCGTCTCGGTATCTGGCAGATGAAGTGGGAGCTCGAGGATCTCGCCTTCAAGGCGCTCGAGCCTGAGCGGTATCACGAACTGGCGAGCTTGGTTGAGCTGCGACGGGACTTGCGCGCTGACTATGTTGAGCGCGCGATCACAGTTCTTAAGCCAGAACTTGAACGCGCTGGGATTGAGGCGGAGTTCTCCGGCCGCGCGAAGCACCTCTACTCGATCCACAAGAAGATGGCGCGGCGATCAAGCGACTTCTCGGAGATCTATGACGTCTACGCCATTCGCGTGATTGTCGAGAACCTCCGCGATTGCTACGCCGCACTCGGTGCGGTCCATAGCGTGTGGCGACCGATTCCGAATCAATTCGACGACTACATCGCCGTGCCGAAGAACAACCTCTATCAGAGCCTCCACACTGCGGTCGTGGCGCTTGACGGGCGCCCACTTGAGGTGCAGATCCGCACTCGGTCGATGCATGAGGTCGCCGAGGTCGGCATTGCGGCGCACTGGCGTTATAAGGATGGAACGCAACCAGACGCCGCCTATGACGCAAAGCTCGCCTGGTTGCGCCAACTACTGGAGTGGCAGCGTGACGTTACCGACGCCTCAGAGTTCCTTGAGGGCGTCCGGCTTGATGTGTTCCAGGATCAGGTCTATGTCTTTACGCCGAAGGGTGACGTGAAAGAGCTTCCGGCCGGCGCAACGCCGCTCGACTTC
Organism: Candidatus Limnocylindrus sp.; assembly: GCF_040397235.1. Classification (GTDB taxonomy): domain Bacteria; phylum Chloroflexota; class Limnocylindria; order Limnocylindrales; family Limnocylindraceae; genus Limnocylindrus. Next base: position 103,062 of record NZ_JBBAWH010000001.1, read on the forward strand.
GCCTATCTCGTGCATACCGACATCGGCCACCGCTGCATTGGTGCGAAGGTCAACAATCGCCTGGTGCCGCTAGAGTATCGATTGAAGTCGGGCGACATCATCGAGGTGGTGACGGCGCGCGGGAAGCATGGGCCGAGTCGCGACTGGCTCAATGTGGCCACTACGCGACAGGCGCGCAACAAGATTCGACAGTGGTTCAAGCACCAGGAGCGCGACGAGAACGTCCTGCACGGTCGTGAGTCCTTGGAGCGCGAGCTTCGCCGCCTCGCCCGCACCACCCTTGAGTCGATCGGCCGAGATCGCCTCGAGGAGGTCGCTAAGCAGATGAACCAGGGGAGCGTTGATGACCTGTACGCGGCGATCGGCTACGGCGCCGTTGGCCCACAGCAGGTGGTCTCACGGCTCGGCGTTGCCTCCGACGACGCGAAGTCACTCTTGCCGCTGAGCACGAGCGCCGCGGCGGTCGCCCCGGCTGAGCGAACCGGCGGGATCCGCGTAAAGGGTGTGCCCGACCTCTTGACGCGATTCGGTCGCTGCTGCCGCCCACTCCCGGGCGATCCCATTGTTGGCTTCATTACCCGTGGCAAGGGGGTCACCGTGCACCTCGCCAGCTGCGACGCCTCGACCTCCGCCCGAGAGGCATCGCGCCTCATCGATGTGGAGTGGGAGATGACGCCAGCCACCAAGGAGAGCTACCCAGTGACGATTCGCGTGGAGGGACTCGACCGCACCGGCCTCTTGACGGAGATCACCCAGGTGGTTGCGGAGCAGAAGGTGAACATCCTGTCCGCTACTGTTCAGACGACAGGCCAAACGAATGCGGAGATGTTGATGACCCTTGCCGTCGGCTCCATTAGCGAACTTGCCAGGCTGATGGCGCGACTTGAGCGCGTCCGCGGTGTTCGGAGCGTCTCGCGGGAGCAGCACCAGTGAGCGGCTTCCAGTCTCCTCGCGGACTTCGCGACCTGCTTGAGCCACTCGCGTCAGCGCACGGTTGGGTCACGGATCGCGCCTGGGCCGCCGCAGACGCCGCCGGGTACGCACGCATCGAGTTGCCGATCGCCGAGGAGAGCGCGCTCTTTGAACGCGCCGTTGGTGGCACCTCGGACATCGTCGCGAAAGAGCTCTATCGGCTAGAGCCTCGTGGTGACGATGCGATCACCTTGGCGCTTCGACCCGAGGCAACCGCCGGCGCCGTTCGGGCCTACATCCAACACGGCATGCGCTCTCAGCCGCAGCCCGTGCGCATTGCAACTGTTGCGCAGCTCTTCCGCTACGACCGTCCACAGAAGGGGCGCTATCGCCAGTTCACGCAATTTGATATTGAGGCCATCGGTGATGGTGGACCAGGGATTGACCTCGAGGTGATCGAGCTCGGCGCCGCGTACCTGCGTGAACTCGGCCTCACCGATGTGCAGGTGCATCTGAACTCTGTTGGCTGTGCCGCCTGCCGCCCGGCGTACGTCGAAACGTTGCGCGCCCACTTCACGCCGGTGTCCCAGGAGCTCAGCGCGGTGGATCAGTCACGACTCGCCACGAACCCGCTGCGCCTGCTCGACTCCAAAGAGTCAGCGGCGGTGAAGCGCGCAGCGAGCGCACCGGCCATTACCGATCACCTCTGCGTCGAGTGCGCGGCGCATTACGCGGCGGTCGCCGCGGGACTGGCAACGATCGGCACCACCGTTCTCCCTGAGCCGCGACTGGTACGCGGCCTCGACTACTACACCCGCACCGCGTGGGAGTACCTCCTCCCGGGGGAGCAGGGCCAGCAGGGGGCACTCGGCGGCGGTGGACGCTATGACGGACTCGTCGAACTGCTCGGCGGAACTCCCACACCTGCGATCGGTTTCGCCATCGGCATCGACCGTGTCGTGCTCGCGCTGGAGGCGCGCGGACTCTTGCCCGCAGTGTCGGGCGGCCCAGCAATTGTGGTCGCGGGCATTGAGCCCGATTCGGTGGCGAGCCGCGTGGCGATCGCCGGCGAACTGCGAGCTGCGGGGGCGAGCGCACGTGCCGACGTCAGCACACGCAAGATCGGCAAGCAGCTGGAGGGCGCCGTGCGCGATGGCGCGTTGGCGGTCATCATCGTTGAGCCAGATGGGCGCCTCACCTTGCGAGATCTTGTCAAGGCGAGTCAGGCGGAGCCAGCGGAGCGTGGCGGCGTGATCGCCGCGGCACTCCGCCTGGTGCAGAACGAGGGGTAGCATGACCGACGCGGCAAAGCTGACCACGAGCCTCCGGAGCGATGTCTGCGGCGCACTGCGCCCAAGCGACGTTGGTCGACGCGTACGGCTCGCCGGTTGGGTCCACCGCCGACGCGACCACGGCAGCCTCGTCTTCATCGACCTTCGCGATCGCTACGGCATCGTGCAGGTGGTCGTTGACGCCGCCGTCGCCCCCGAAGCGCATGCCGCCCTCACCGACGCCCGGAGTGAGTGGGTGATCGCCGTTGAGGGGAGCGTCGCAGCACGACGTGCCGGTACCGAGAACGAGAAGCTCGCCACCGGCGGCATTGAGGTCGTGGGTGAGAGCGTGACCGTGCTCTCACAGGCCAAGACCCCACCCTTCTATATCAATGACACCGAGGCCCCCGTGGACGAGAGCCTGCGGCTGAAGTACCGCTACCTTGACCTGCGCCGTGAGCCACTGCGCGACCGAATCCTTCTGCGCAGCACGATGGTGCAGGCGATCCGCGAAGTGCATCATGAACACGGCTTTGTTGAGGTGGAGACACCGATCCTGATCAAGTCGACCCCTGAGGGTGCGCGCGACTTCATCGTGCCGTCACGACTACAGCAGGGGAGCGTCTACGCCTTGCCGCAGTCGCCGCAGCAGATGAAGCAGCTCCTGATGGTCGCGGGCTTTGACCGCTACTTCCAGATCGCCCGCTGCTTCCGCGACGAGGACCTGCGCGGCGATCGTCAGCCAGAGTTCACCCAACTTGACATCGAGATGAGCTTCGTTGACGAGGCGAGCGTGCGCGCCTATGTCGAAGCGATGGTGATCCAGGTGACGAAGCGCATCCGACCCGATCGCCCAATTCAGCAGCTGCCCCTGCCAACCTTCACCTACGACGAGGCAATGGAGCGCTACGGCTCTGACAAGCCCGACATTCGCTTTGCGATGGAGTTGATCGATCTCGGTGCTGCGCTCTCTGAGAGCACCGGGTTCAAGGTGTTCGACGAGACGCGCGCCAGTGGTGGACGCATCCGTGCCATGCGTGTTGCCGGCCGCGGTGCGATCACTCGCTCAGACGTCGACGACCTGACCGAACGCTCCAAGCGCTACGGCGCGAATGGTCTTGTGTGGATCGCGTTGCAGCCGGATGGTGAGGTTCGTTCGCCGATTGCAAAGTTCCTCTCCCCAGAAGCGACGGCCGCGCTCTGGTCGGCAACGGGCGGCAAAGTAACGCATGCCGATGGTGACCTGCTCCTGATCGTCGCTGGTCCGCGCATCCTCTCTGCTGAGGTGCTCGGTCGCCTGCGCGTTGAGGTAGCGCTCGAGATGGGACTCGCCGATCCCGATGTGCTCGCCTTCTGCTGGGTGCACCGCTTCCCGATGTATCAGTGGGAGGCTGAGTCGGGTCGCTGGGATGCAACGCACAACCCGTTCTCCGCGCCTGTTCCCGAGCATCTCAACCTGCTCGCCACCACGTCGGGCGATCTTGCAAAGCGCAGTGAGGGCGATCCCGCTGCGGGAGCGCTCGCGCAGCAGTACGACATTGTGCTGAACGGTTGGGAGCTTGGTGGTGGCTCGATTCGCATCCACGACCGCGCGCTCCTTGAGCGTTCCTTCGCACTGATGGGCCACTCACTTGAAGATGCACGAGCCAAATTTGGCGCGCTGCTCGATGCGTTTGAATACGGCGCACCGCCACACGGCGGCATCGCCATCGGCGTTGAGCGCTGGGCGGCGCTGCTCGCCGGCCAGATCAACATTCGCGAAGTGATGGCCTTCCCGAAGACGCAGTCGGGGAGCGACCTGATGCTCGAAGCACCATCAGAGCCAGATGCGAAGCAGTGGGCCGAACTCGGCCTCTCGGTGCGCCCAGTTAAGAGCTAGCGCTCCTCGGCCTGGGAGCCGCGCTGCTCCCACGGGTCAACAGCGTTCGTATCTGCGGGCGGCGCTTCGTAGGCGAGTGATGCACGACCATCAGAGGGGCTAACCGCGCCTTCATCGCCGCACTCCAACTGGATTTCTGGTGCATCGGCGTGATCGATGGGTGTTAGACGAATCGGGCCAGCCTCGCCATTTCGCGATGCGACGAGTACCTGCTCGCTCTGTCGGCCATGCCCCGAAATGAGCGCTGTGATCGTCTCTGGGTCAACGCCCGCATGGCTCAGCGGCAGGGTGATGACGGCCGTCGTTCCTGCAACCTCACCGAACGCATCGGCAGCCACTGCGGCGAACTCCACCGAGGAGGTGGCACGGCTCAAGGTAGGTGCAACTTCGCCCGTCGTAAGGCCCGAAATAAGGATCGGATGTGCGCCGCCAGACCAGGCGGCCTCAACCAGTCGCGAGAGCTCTGGGCGGGCGACCCCAGGGGCTGCCGGAGGGCCTGAAATGATGATGTGCGCAGCAACGGTCATGCCCAGAAGTATACGGGTCGGCGAAGCGTGCGAGAATCTCTCGATGACCACAGTTAATCCACCCGCAGGTCTCGTCGCGCAAACCGGCATCCGCACGGTCGGTATCGTCGCGCACGTTGACCATGGCAAGACCACCCTGGTCGATAGCCTCCTTCGCCAGAACGGCGCCTTCCGGGCCAATGCAGAGCTCATTGAGCGCGTCATGGATAGCGGTGACCTTGAGCGCGAGAAGGGGATCACGATCCTCGCCAAGGAGACCGCCATCGACTTCAAGGGGGTCCGCGTGGTCATTGTCGACACCCCAGGGCACGCCGACTTCGGCGGAGAGGTGGAGCGAAGCCTTCTCGCCGTAGATGCCGTCCTCCTCTTGGTGGATGCCTCCGAGGGGCCACTCCCACAGACGCGCTACGTCCTCTCGAAGGCACTGGCACGATCGCTCCCCGTCATCCTCGTCATCAACAAGATCGACCGCCCCGATGCGCGCATCAAGGAGGTGATCGACGAGGTCTACGAGCTCTTCTTGGATCTCGGTGCGAACGAGCAGCAGATCGACTTCCCAATCGTCTATACGAATGCCCGTGCCGGTACCGCCACGCGTGACATGGAGCAGCCTGGCACCGACCTGATCCCACTCCTCGATTGCGTTCTCGTTACCGCCCCCGCACCGATGCACGAGCCAGGCCACCCACTGCAGGTGCTGATCACCAACCTCGCCGCCAACGACTTCGTCGGCCGTATCGCTGTCGGTCGCATTCGCAACGGTATTGTCCGCAAGGGTGCCAAGATCACCATCATTCGCGAGGGGAGCGCCGTCAGCGGCACCGTCACCAGCCTCACCCTGCCGCAGGGGATCGAGCGCGTCGAAGTGGCTGAGGCCGGCCCTGGCGAAATCGTTGGCATTGCCGGGCTCGCCGACGTTGAGATTGGTGAGACGATCACCGACCCAGCTGATCCGCGCCCACTTGAGCGACTCCACGTTGATCCGCCAACGCTGCAGATGACCTTCGGCGTCAATACGAGCCCGATCGGTGGCAAGGACGGAAAGTTCCTCACCTCACGACAGTTGAAGGCCCGACTCGAAAAAGAGGTGCTCGGCAACCCTGCGATTGAGGTCAGCCCTACCGACTCAGGCGAAGCATTCCAGGTGCGCGGCCGCGGCGAACTTCAGCTCGCGATCCTCGTTGAGCAGATGCGTCGCGAGGGATTTGAGGTCGAGGTCTCACGACCAGAGGTGCTGCTTCATCGAACCGAGAACGGCATTGAGGAGCCATTTGAGCAGCTCACGATCGACGTGCCAGTCGACTTCGTTGGTGTGATCACCGGCATCATGGCCGAGCGTCGTGCGCGCATGGAGAACATTTCACACGGTGCAGACAGTCGCGCCCGCGTCGACTTCTTGATTCCAACGCGCGGCCTGATCGGCGTACGCGGTCGCATCCTCACCGAGACGCGCGGCACCGCACTGATCCATCAGCTCTCCGCCGGCTACAAGCCGTGGGTTGGCGAGATCCCACATCGAACGAACGGCTGCCTGATCTCCGACCGCACAGGTATGACCACCGGCTATGCGCTCTATGGCATTCAGGAGCGCGGCGAACTCTTCGTCAATGAGGGCGAGCAGACCTATGAGGGGCAGATCATTGGCGAGAGCGCGAAGCCTGGCGACATGGATGTGAACGCGGTCCGCGAGAAGAAGCTCACCAACATGCGCACCCACTCGCACGACGAGGCGATTCGCTTGACCCCGCCGCGCCGCATGGCGCTGGAGAACGCCCTCGAGTTCATCGGCCCTGATGAGCTCATTGAGGTGACCCCTTCAGCGCTGCGCCTGCGCAAGCGCCTGTTGAACGAGAACGACCGACGCCGTGATGCGGGCCGCCGCGCCGAGATGCGGGAGTCTCAGTAGCCTTCGTCTGATGACGCCAACCCGACTCTTCTTGGATCACGCGGCGGGATCGCCGACGCTCCCAGAGGTCGTGGATTTAATGGCTGATCTGCAGCGCGCCGGCATCGGCAATCCGAATGGCGGACATATCGAGGCTCGTCGTGCACGAGCGATCCTTGACGACGCACGGGCTAGTCTCGCCGAGGATTTCAGCGTGGAGCCACGACAGATCACCTTCACGGCGACCGCCTCTGAGGCGCTCGCCCTCGGCCTCCACTCCGCCTTGACGCCGACCCTCACCCTCGTCACGACCGCGGGGGAGCACCGCGGATCCCGCGCCCTGGCGATGCAGCATGCTGCCGCGGGCGGCGCTGTGGAGCTGCTCGCCCTCGACGCCCACGGTGTGATGCAGGCTGCAGCGCTTCGCGCTGATCACCCTGGAGCGGTGGGGCTCTTCGCCCTCGCCTCGGGCGAGGTCGGCACGATCCAGCCGTGGGCGACTTTCGCTACCGCCTGGCGCACATCCGGCGGCGGCGCACTCGTGGTTGACGCGGTGCAGGCGGCATACCACCACGAACTGAACGCCCAAGCGACCGGAGCTGCGCATCTTGTTGTTGGCTCCGCTAAGGTCGGCGGACCGTTCGGCATCGCCGCGCTGATCAGTGCGGCAGATGCCAAGGTGCGACCACTTGTCGTTGGTGGCGGTCAGGAGCGCGGCCGTCGCGGTGGCACAGAGGCGGTTTTCCTTGCCGCCGGATTCGCCGCCGCGTATCGCGCGCACCGGCTCCACTCTGCACAGACACGCCAGCACCTCACCACCATCACAACCGCCTTCGATGATGCCCTCGGCTCACTCACTTCGCTCCGGTTGGTGCCGACTGGCACACCATTTTCCAGCGACACACGCCTCGCTGGGCATCGTTCGTATGCCGCCGACTGGGCGCTCGGCGATGACCTGGTTGCGGCACTTGACCATGCAGGGATCGCCGCTTCGACAGGTTCCGCGTGCATCAGCGGATCACGAGAACCATCTGAAGCACTCCGCGCCATGGGGCATAGCGAAGGTGAATCCCGTGGCGGTCTCCGCCTCACCTTTGGGCGCGCATCAACAGTGGAGGAGGCGCGCCATGCGGCAACGGTGGTGCGCTCGGTGCTAGAGCGTGTGCGCACGGCTGTGCCAGCATGACGGTGACAACAACACCGCTCGGCGATCTCCCGATCGGTTGGCAGGCGGCACCGGAGGCAACCGCACCAGAACGCGTGCTGGTTGCACTCTCAGGTGGCGTTGACTCATCGGTCGCCGCCGCACTCTTGGTTGAGGCCGGCCATGAAGTGGTGGGCGTGTGGATGCGACTGCACAGCGTGGCCGATCAGCGTGACGGACATCGCAAGAGCTGCTGCACCCTTGATGCCGCCGATGATGCGCGTCGCGTTGCCGACCACCTCGGCATCCCGTTCCATATTCAAAACCTAGAACAAGAGTTCGCCGATGCCGTCTTGGAGCCATTTGTGGCGGCGTATCAGAGCGGTGAGACGCCGAGCCCTTGCGTTGGCTGCAATACGGCGGTGAAGTTCGGCGCGCTCGTTGGCAAGGGGAGTGCGCTCTTTGGGTGTGACGCGGTTGCTACAGGGCACTATGCCCGCCGCGCCGTCTCTGATGATGGGCACTCCTGGCGACTGCGTGCCGCCGTCGACACTGAGAAGGACCAGACCTACTTCCTGCATGGACTCGACAGTGCCGCAATTGCGCGGGCGCGTTTCCCACTCGGTGGCATGACGAAGCCCGAAGTTCGTGAGGTAGCCCGATCACGCGGCCTCGTCACGGCAGAGAAGCCCGAGAGCCAAGAGATCTGCTTCGTGCCCGATGGTGACTACCGCAGCCTGCTGCGCGAACGCGGTGCCGCACGCGGCGAGGGTGACGTCGTTGACGAGTCGGGCGCCGTCGTCGGAACGCATGCCGGAAGCGAAGGGTTCACCATTGGGCAGCGCAGGGGTCTCCCAGGGAGTGGTGTCTCGGCGCGCTATGTCAGCTCGGTGGATCCTGTGACGAATCGCATCACCATTGCGCCACGTGCAGCGCTCGACGCGCGTAGCATTCCACTCGTAGAAGCGGCAACACCAGAGGGGCTCATCGCCCAGGGTGTGCAGGTGCAGGGCTTGGCGCGGATTCGACATCGCGGTGCCCTGGCCCAGGGCACGGTGACGGGCCTTGGTGGCGGTGTTGCAACGCTCGCGCTGAACGACCCGCTCTGGGCGCCGTCGCCAGGGCAGACGGTGGTGCTCTACGACGGGGAGACACTCGTCGCTGGCGCGCGCATTGCCCGGCCGCAACGTTCCGCATGATTGAGCCGGCGCCGCTCCTCATCGCCCTCTCTGTCGGGGTGGCACTGCTCACCGGGAGGCTCCTCTCCGCGCGCGCATCCCTCCCTGTCGGGCTCCTCGGTGCGGTCGTTGGCGCCCTGGTGCTGCAGGTGGCGGCGGAGCGCCTGCTGGGCGGCCTCTACCCCGTGGGTGGCACGGCGTGGCCAGCTCCGCTGATTGGTGCGCTCCTTGGCGAGCGGTTCACCGCACGGATTGCGACCGATTGGGAGCGAGGGCAGCGACCCTAAGGCGGCGATCCCCTCGGGTACACTCCGAGCGTGGAACGCGATCCTCGAATCCCAACGCAGAGCGCCGCCGACCTTCGGTCTCGGTTCGTGGCGTTCTTTGAGGCGCGTGGACACACCCAGGTGCCGAGCGCCTCGCTCGTCCCCGCTGGCGACGCGACCCTCCTCTTCACGAACTCGGGGATGGTGCAGTTCAAGGAGCTCTTCAGTGGTGCCGAGACTCGCTCGTATCGCCGCGCCGTCGACTATCAACGCTGCCTACGTGTTGCCGGCAAACACAACGACTTTGAAGAGGTCGGCCGAACACCACGGCACCACACCCTCTTTGAGATGCTCGGCTCCTGGTCGTTCGGGGACTACTTCAAGCGCGATGCGATCCTCTGGGCCTGGGAGTTCCTCACCGTCGAGGTCGGGATCCCCGCCGATCGCCTCGCCGTTACGGTCTACAGCGATGACGATGAGTCGGCCGACATCTGGCTGAAGGAGGTTGGCGTTCCCGCCGGTCGACTCGCGCGCTGGGGCGACGTTGACAAGGGGAACGATGCGAACTTCTGGCGCATGGCGGAGACGGGCCCATGCGGCCCCTGCTCCGAGATCCACTTCGATCGTGGCGCAGATCTCTCGTGCGGCGCCGACTGTCTCCCAGACCACTCCGAGCACTGCCCGCGTTGGCTGGAGGTGTGGAATCTCGTCTTCATGCAGTACGAGCAGCACCCTGATGGCCGACGCACCGAACTCCCATTCAAGAGCGTCGATACCGGCATGGGCCTGGAGCGCCTCGCCAGCGTCTCGCAGCAGGTGCTCTCCAACTACGACACCGACCTCTTCCTACCGATCCACGCGGCGATGCGCAAGATCACGAAGCACTCCATGGCCGAGTTCGACGTGCAGCGCTTCAGCTATCAGGTGATTGCCGATCACTCGCGCGCCGTCACCTTCTTGCTCGCCGACGGGGTGCGACCGGGGAATGAGGGGCGTGGCTACGTCTTGCGCCGCATCATTCGCCGCGCGGTGCGTCACGCACGTCTGCTCGGCATCACCAGGCCGTTCCTTGGCGCTATCGCTCACGAGGTTGTGGCAATCATGGGGCCTTCGTATCCGTACCTGCGTGATGGAGAGACGGCGATCCTCGAAGGGATCGAGCGGGAAGAGGCGCAGTTCGCACGAACGCTCGATGCCGGTTCGAGCCTGCTCGGCGATGCGCTCGCCGAACTTGGTGCAGGGGAGAGCGTCGTTGGCCGTCGCGCCGATGATCTACCCGCTGCAAGTCCAAGGCTCGGCGGCGAGATTGCCTTCAAGTTGCACGACACCTACGGCTTCCCGATTGATCTCACCGTTGAACTCGCCGCTGAGCGCGGCGTCGCCGTTGACCGCGCCGGTTTCGAGAGCGCTCTTGCCGAGCAGCGTGAACGCAGCCGCGGCGGCAAGAAGGCCGCCCTTGCGGAGATCGCCGTGACCACCGCCCTCTATGAAGAGATCCTGCGACGCCTAGGTGAGACGGAGTTCGTTGGCTACGAACAACTTGAGGCTGAGAGCACGATCTTGGCTCTCCTTTGCGACGGTGCCGAGGTCCCTGCGCTAGCGGCGGGCGACGAGGGGCAACTGATCGTTGGTCGCACCCCGTTCTACTCGGAGCGCGGCGGACAGGTTGGTGATGCGGGACAGATCCTTGATGCGCGCGGGAAGATCCTCGCCGAGGTGAGCGATACGCAGCGTCCAGTTGGCGCGCTCACCGTTCATACCGTTCGCGCCGCGGCACCCCTCAAGGTGGGAGATGCCGTCGCCATGCGCGTCGAGCCGGTGCGTCGCGCCGCCACGATGCGCAACCACACGGCGACGCACGTCCTCCACCGAGCGATTCGTATTGTTGCGGGGGCAGATGCGAAGCAGCGTGGCTCGCTCGTGCACCCCGACTACCTGCGCTTTGACTACCCCCTCGAGCGCTCACTCACACGAGATGAACGCGATCAGACGGAGGCCGAGGTGCGACGAGCCATCCGAGAGGATATGGCGGTTGTCGTCGCGCAGATGAGCATGGGCGAGGCGGTCAAGGCTGGCGCCGACGCCTTCTTCGATGAGAAGTACGGCGAAACTGTGCGCACCGTGCGCATGGAGGAGTACTCGCACGAGCTCTGTGGTGGCACCCACTGTCGCGCCACCGGTCAGATCGGGAGCTTCGTGATCACCAGCGAGCGGAGCATCGGCTCTGGGCTGCGCCGTATCGAGGCGCTCACCGGAGCAACCGCTGACGAATACCTGCGACAGCAGTCGCGCACCCTTGAGGCGAGCGCTGAGGCGGCAGGTGCCCAAGATGCCCACACGGTGCCGCAGCGCATTGCCGCCCTGCAGGTGGAGTTGAAAGAGGCGAAGCGTCGCGCGAAGGCTGGTGGCTCAGCCCGCATTGACCTCGCCGCTCTCGCAGCACAGGCGACCAAGCAGGGCGCGCTCTCGATGCTCGTTGCGATGCTTGATGTTGAAGATGATGAGGCCTTGAAGGAGGCGGCGAAGCAGCTCCGAAAGAAGATGGGTCCTGGTGTCCTTGCGCTCGTGCGCCCCGCCGAAAGCTCGGAGATCTTCGTCTCTGTTGAGGGGAGTACCGAGCATGACGCTGGCGCACTCGCCGCCGCTGCGGCAACCGCGCTCGGTGGGCGCGGAGGCGGACGACCAGCGATGGGGCAGGGTCGCGGCGCCGTTGGCAGCAGCGCTGACGAGGCGGCCAACGCACTCGCGAAGGCACTCGGCGTCGCGGTGACACGTTCATGAGCGCTACGCCGCCACGCCGCTCCCTCGGCATCGATCTCGGCGAACGGCGCATCGGCCTCGCCATTCGAGAAGATTCCGCGGCACCACGTGGGCTCCCAACGATGATGCGTCGCCCTACCGCGTCAGCTGACGCCGAACGACTACGCACCATCGCCGCTGAGGGGCGCGTGACGGAACTTGTGGTGGGCCTACCACTCAACAGTGATGGGAGCGTCGGTCCCCAGGCGACCGCGACCCTGCGCTGGGCGACCGAGGTGGCTCATGCGTTGCAGCTGCCGATCACCTTCGTTGATGAGCGCTACTCGTCTCAGCGCGCCGAGGCATCGCTCGGCCGAGCGGCACGGGGGAGCAACGGTGGCGCACCAGGCCCAGCCCGACGCGAGGCCCGCCGCGCCGCTGTCGACCGCGAAGCGGCGCGATTGATTCTTGAAGATGCTCTCAATCCAGAGCTGCTCGTCGATCCAACCACGCTGGCCGTTGACCTGAGTGAGTCAGCGACATGAAGCGCCCTGCCCTGGTGAAGATTGCAGCAGGGCTCGCGCTCACTCTCGTTCTACTCCGCGTTGTCGCCCCATCACTGATCGGTGACGCACTCGTCACAGCGGGCGTGCGCTCCCCAGGGATCGCCACGCTGCCGATCATCAGCGACATCATCCAGGAGCGCCTCGGCACCCGCACAACCGAACCTGCAGGAAGTGACACCACCTTGGTAACGGTGGAGATTGCCGCAGGAACGGGGACCGCCGCCATCGCCAGCCAGCTGCGCGATGCTGGGCTGATCGCTGACGAGGTTGGCTTTATCTATGCAGTGCGCGCCGCCGGTCTCGACGGAAAGCTACAGGCGGGAACCTTCAAGGTTGCAGCCTCCATGACCCCCACCGAGGTTGCCACCGCGCTGACGGATCCGTATCGTGAGCCAACGATTGGCGTCGATATTCGTGCCGGGCTTCGCATTGAGCAGATCGTTGCGAAGCTCACCACGCTCGAACTGCCGTTTGAGCCAGCAGATGTGCTGTCCATCCTGCGCACGCCGAGCGCCGCACTCATCGCTGATTACCCGTGGCTCGAACTGCCGAAGGGGGGAACCCTGGAGGGCCGCCTCGGCTCCGGCTCCTTGAGCGTTCCCGTATCGGCGTCCGCGGAGACGTTCGTGCGCATCCTGCTTGATCGCTTCGCAGAGCAGGTGCCCGAGCAGTATCGGGGGAGCTCTGGTGGTTACTCGTTTAACGAGATCCTGACGATCGCCTCTATCGTGGAGAAGGAGGCCGCCGTTGATGACGAGCGGCCGCGTATGGCCGGTGTGTACACCTATCGTCTGCAGCTCGGGCAGGGACTCTTTGCTGACCCGTCCATCATCTGGGTTGCCGACTCGGCGGCGCTGCGCAAACTAAATTTGTCAAAGTGGGCGAGTTACGAGTTCTGGAGGTTCCCAGCGAAGCCGTACTCGGGGCTGATTCCGCCGCGCGTCCCAGCAGATCTCGTGCCGTGGAACACGTTCGTGCGAGGGGGGGTTCCGCCAGCGCCGTTCTGTTCCCCAACGCTCGCCTCCATCATCGCGGCTCGAGAGCCCGATTCAAGCCGTAAGGAGCTCTACTTCGTGTTGATCCCAGATAGCGGCGGCCGACATGATTTCAGTAAGACCCTCGCCGAGCACGAGGCGAAGGCCCGAAACTACGGCTGGAAGTGATGCGCGCGCGCACAGCGCTGCCGCTGCCTGCAGAGTTTGCTCTGGCCCCAACAGCGCACGACCTTGAGCGATGGCGCGCGGCCGATCATGCGGCGCGACCTGGTCGGCTGACCACGCTCCGTGCCCGTGCCGCTGATGAGCGCCTCGATGCGCTGCTGCTGACCTCGCACGCCGATGCCCGCTACTTCTCGGGGATGGAGTTCGGGCCGAACGAGGAGCCCGTTTCCGGCTCTAGCGGCTGGCTCTTGGTGAGCGACGACGATCTCGCCGTGCTTGTTGACTCGCGCTACACGGTGCAGGCGCGACGCGAGGCTCCACTGGCGACCGCACTTGACTACGGCAGTGACGCGGGCGAAACAATTGGGCACTGGCTGGTGGCGCACGGCGTGCGACGCTGCGGGCTCGATCCACAGGCGGTGCGACACGCCGTCTGGGAGCGCATCGCTGCAACCGCATCTGGCGTAGAGCTGGTGCCTGTGAAGGGGTTCGGCGGCGTCCAGCGTGCGCGCAAGGAGCCAGCAGAGATCGAGCGAATCACCGCCGCCTGTGCCGTGGCTGACCGTGCGCTCGCTCGACTCTTGCCGCAGATTCAGCCCGGTGTCACCGAGGCGGCACTGGCGTGGTCACTGGAGCGCGGCATGCGCGAGGACGGCGCCGAGGCACTCGCATTCGACGTGGCTGCGCTGGCTGGCGGCAACGCCGCGCTGCCGCACGGGAGCCCAAGCGCACGTGCGCTAGCACGCGGCGAGGTGATCCTCTTTGATTTCGGCGCACAAGTGGGCGGCTATCGGAGCGACATGACCCGGACCCTCTTTGTGGGGGCCGCGAGTGATGCAGACCTCGCACTTTATGAGCAGGTACATCGTGGTCAGGCTGCAACCTTTGACCTGCTGCGCCGCGCCATCGCGGAGCCCAGCGCCGCCATGCCCTCCGGCCGCAGCTGCGACGAAGAGACGCGACGGGCCATGGGCTCTGGGGTCGGCATCTACGACCACGGCCTCGGCCACGGCATTGGGCTGCAGACGCACGAGGCCCCCAGCCTCTCCCGTGCCGCAAGCGCGGATCCGCTCCCGTCGCCAACGGTCTTCAGCGTTGAGCCTGGCATCTATCTCGAGGATCGGATCGGCATACGTATTGAAGACCTCGTTGCCGTTGATGCCACGAAGGGAACGCTGGAACTCCTGACGTGCTTCCCGTCCGATCCCATAGTCGTCGGCTGACGGCTAGAATGCAGAAGATGCACACGGCGCCGCAGCGTTCGGCCGAGTAGAGGGGAGTTCGACATGATCTCAACCGGTGAACTGAAGAAGGGCGTCGTGATTGAGCTTGAGGGTGACCTCTGGCAGATCCTTGACTATCACCACATCAAGATGGGGCGTGGCTCTGCGCAGGTTCGCATTAAGTTCCGCAACGTTCGCAAGCAGTCCATCGTTGAGAAGACCTTCCAGGCGGGCGAGAAGTTCCCGCGCGCCACGATGGAGCGCCGCACGGCACAGTTCCTCTTCTCCGAGGGCGACGACTACACCTTCATGGATACAGAGACCTACGACCAGTTCGTGATCACCGCTACGCAGCTTGGAGATGCCAAGGACTACATCAAGGACGGCCTGCAGCTCGACCGCATCAGCTACGAGGGCGAGACGCTCGGCGTTGAGCTGCCGATCAACCTTGATCTCAAGGTCGCGGAAACCGATCCCGGCTTCGCTGGCGACACGGCGACTGGCACACGAAAGCCGGCAACCCTCGAGACAGGTCTGGTCGTCCAGGTACCGCTCTTCGTTAGCGTGGGTGACGTCATTCGCGTTGATACACGAACGGGCGAGTACCAGACGCGCGTCTGAACCAGTTTGACGCTCCCGTCGAGGCGCTCAGCGTCTCCGATGTCGCCGCCCGCATTAAGGAGCGCATCAGCGCCGACCCGTCGTTAACCGATTGTGTTGTCGTTGGCGAGGTGCAGAGTGCCATGCGCAGCTCCGCTGGACATGAGTACCTCACCCTTCGAGATGAAGAGTCCACACTCGATGTAGTTCGCTTCCGCGGAGCGATTCGTCCCGGTGAAGAGACGCCAGCGGTCGGCGAGATTGTTGTTGTCCGTGGCCGCATCGATCTCTATAGCCCGCGGAGCCGCTATCAGCTGGTCGCCACAACCGTGGAGCGAGCGGGTGGGATGGGCCTCCTCTCGCGAGAGCTTGAGGCACTGAAGCGCACGCTGCAGGCAGAGGGCCTCTTTGATACGGCCCGTAAGCGGCCGATCCCGCATGCGCCACGCGGCATTGGTCTGATCACCTCCACCTCTGGCGCTGTGCTGCACGACGTGTTGCGGGTGCTACGCCGCGAGGCGCCACTGGCTCGCTTGGTCGTTGTGCACACCGCGGTGCAAGGGGCTGGCGCACCCGAAGAGATCGCCAAGGCGATCGCACGAATTGACGCCTGCGCTGTGAAGGAGCGACGCAGCGGTCGCCCCGACGCGATCAGCGTGCTGCTCTTGGCGCGTGGTGGCGGATCGAGTGACGATCTTGGTGCCTTCAATGTTGAGGGGGTGCTGCGTGCCATCGCCGCCGCTGCAACCCCAATCGTCTCTGCGGTCGGGCACGAATCGGATGTGACCCTTGCTGATCTGGTGGCGGATCTGCGCGCTGGCACACCGAGCATCGGCGCCGCCGCACTTTCGAGTGATCTGCTGCAGTCGCGGCATGACGTCGCGCGGCTGCGTGATCGCGGCGGTAGAGCGCTGGCGTTTGCTGTCGACCGTGCCGAGCGTCGCCTGCACGAGGTGGCGCGAGCCCTTGATGATGTCAGTCCGCTCGACCGGATCGAGCGAGCGCAAGAGCGCGTCGCGCAGCTCTCCGATGACCTGACGCGCGCAGCCCTCGCGAGCCTCCAGGGGTCGGCGAACGCTCTCGGGCAGCTGAACCTCCTTCTCGGTGCCCTCTCACCCCTGCGGGTTCTCGCACGCGGATACGCGATTGTGGCGGGGGATGGGGGAAGGGCGGTACGCTCTTGGCGAGATGCTCCCCTTGGGGCGTCGTTACATATCCGCCTGGCCAAGGGTGCCGTTCGGGCAACCGTGACAGAGCGAGCGAAGGGGGTGGCAGATGGCGAAGCGTAAGGTCACCCCAGCACGTGGCGCCCGCCATGCAGACGCGAACGCCGCGCTTCCGGCGACCTTCGAGGCGACCGTTGCGGAACTTCGCTCCATCGTTGATGATCTTGAGACGAAAGATGCAGATCTTGAGGCTGCAGTAGGGCAGTACGAACGGGGCGTCACGCTCCAGAAGCACGCTGAGGCGCAGTTGCAGGCTGCACGCCTGCGAGTCGAAGAGCTGCTCCCAGATGGATCAACGGCGCTGACTGATGACGAAGAGGAGGACGAGGATGCCTGACGAAGGGGTCGCACTGCGCGCCGTTGGCGCCGACTCACTGCTCGCTCGCCTCGACGGCCCCGCCGGACTCAAGTCGCTCTCAAGCGCAGAGCTCGACCAGATCGCAGAGCAGCTTCGCACCGCCATCATCGCCACGACCGCCGTTACGGGCGGACACCTCGGGCCGAGCCTCGGCGTTGTGGAATTGACGGTCGCCCTTCACCGGGTGATGAACTCGCCGGTGGACCGCATCGTCTTTGACACCGGACACCAGGCGTACCCACATAAGTTGCTGACTGGCCGCCTTGCGCGGTTCGGTACGCTGCGACAACTCGGCGGCATCGGTGGCTTCCCACGACGCACCGAGTCTCCACACGATGTGTTTGATGGCGGGCATGCTGGCACCGGAATTTCGATCGGCCAGGGGCTGGCGTTAGCGCGCGATGTTCGCGGCAGCAACGAGAAGGTCGCGGTCATCGTTGGCGACGCGGCACTGATGAGCGGCCTCAGCCTGGAGGCACTCAACGATATTGGCGATCGCGGCACACCGCTGCTGATCGTGCTCAACGACAACGAGATGTCCATCTCGCCAACCGTCGGGGCAATCTCCACCTATCTCTCAAAGGTGAAGCTCTCAGGACGTTGGCGCGAGAGTAAGGGCTGGTACGACCGCACCATCTCGCGCGTGCCGCTCGTTGGCACGCAACTTGCTGCATGGTCGAAGAGCCTGCGCCGCTCCGTCGTCTCCTTCGTGCAAGAGCCAGGGCGCCTCTTTGAAGACCTCGGTATCACCTACGTCGGCGTGCTTGATGGGCACAACCGAGCGCAACTCGAAGAGGCGTTCGCGAAGGCCTTCACCATGAACGGCCCAGTGATCGTGCATGTGCGCACGCAGAAGGGTCGCGGCTATCGCCCAGCGGAGGTCGATCCAATCACCTTCCACGGCGCAGCACTCCCCAAGGTTCCGGTTGGCGCCACCGATAGCTACGGCAAGGCGGGTGCGGATCCAATCGCGACGCCGGCCAAGGTACCGAACTACACCTCATTCTTCGCCGCTGAGGTGGTTGCCGCCGCTGCGACCGACCGGCGCATTGTGGCCATTACGGCAGGGATGCCGACGGGGACCGGGCTCGACAAGTTCGCCACCGCCTATCCAGATCGCTTCTACGACGTGGGCATTGCCGAGCAGCACGCAATTGCTGCGGCGACCGGTATTGCCATGGGTGGTGGTCGTCCGGTGGTCGCGATCTACTCAACCTTCCTGCAGCGAGCGTGGGACCAGATCGTGCACGACGTCTGCCAGAACGATCAGCCGGTGTTGATCGGGGTGGACCGTGCGGGCCTGGTTGGCGAAGATGGCACGAGCCATCAGGGCATGTTCATGCTTACCGCCCAGCGTCAGATTCCACGGCTCCTTGTTGCATCGCCGAAGGATGAGCAGCAGCTGCGCTCGCTTGTTCGCACCGCGCTGGCACAAGATCACCCATTCGCCCTGCACTACCCACGCGACAGCGTGGTGGGCGTTCCAGAGGTAGCGCCAACGATCCTGCCTGTTGGGGTTTCAGAGGTGCTCGAAGAGGGGAACCAGATCGCGATCATGGCCTTTGGGCCAATCATTCAGCGCGTCGCGCCGATCGCCGCACGCCTGCGCGCCGAGGGAATCTCCGTCGCGCTCGTGAACGCCATCTGGGCAAACCCGCTTGATCACGCAATGGTGCGCCGCTACGGCGAGACCGCTGACTTGATCGTGACGCTTGAAGAGAGCGTTGAGGCTGGTGGATTCGGTAGTGCCGTTGTGGAGTCGCTCGCAGCGCACGAAGCGGCAACTGGCCGCCGCGTCAAGGCTTCTATCGCCACGATCGGGATCCCGGCTGGCAGCTTCGTTGACCACGGCAGCGTTGCCGATCTCCGCACGCTGATCGGCCTCGACGAGGCTGGGATTGAGCGCCGTATTCGGGCCGCCTGGAGCGCGCGCAACCAGTAACCCCCGCCGTTCGCTGTGCCGAGTGGACCCCTGCAGGGAACGCGAACGCTGTTTCCCATGTGCGATGATGTAGCCATGCGCCGCTTCGGTTTTGTCTACAACCCGACCAACGACCTTGCCCAAGAGGCGTGGGATGAGGCCGCCGGTTGGTGTGCCGCAAACGGCGTTGAGTGCTGGGGGCACGCGGCCGAAGAGGTTGCCGCTGTACGGTCAGCGCTCCCTGGCACCGAGGTCCTGATCTCATTCGGTGGTGACGGTACCTTCTTGCGTGCCGCCTCTTCCGTTGCCGGTACCACCACCCCGCTGCTCGGCGTCAACCTTGGCAAGATCGGATTCCTTGCGCGCGCTGAGGCGTTTCAGATTGAGCCGACCCTCGACGCCCTCCATGCCAAGCGTTGGACGACGCAGCCCCGCATGGCACTCCGCGCGACCATTCACCATGGTGACGGTCGCACCGAACAGCTCGATGCCCTGAACGACGTGGTCGTCGCTCGCGGTCGCCTTCCACGCGTCCTTCGGCTCGATGTCGCCGTTGGTGAGAGCCACCTGGCCACCTACATCGCTGACGGCGTGATCGTCTCCTCGCCAACTGGCTCAACCGGCTACTCATTCTCAGCCGGCGGTCCAATCCTTGAGCCTACGAGTCGAAACCTCATCGTGACGCCGATTGCCGCGTATCTTGCAACGCTGCGCTCCGTCACCGTCTCTGCAACACAAACCGTAACTTGTACGGTGGTGCAGGGCGAAGATGCGGTGGTCTCTATTGACGGTTGGATCGATCAGCCACTCAAGATTGGCGATCGCGTCTCCGTGACTGAAGCAGAGCAGCCAATCAACTTTGTTGAACTGCAGGGCGCCGCCCCATTCTGGGATCTTGTCCGCCAGAAGGTCGACCTCCTCCCACGGTGAGTGCGCCGAAGGGTTCGCATATTCGCGAGCTTGGCGTGGCGGGCCTCGCGATCATCGATGCGGTTCGTGTGGAATTTGGGCTCGGCCTCACCGTGCTCACCGGCGAGACTGGGGCGGGGAAGTCACTCCTCGTTGACGCTCTCGCGCTCGCGCGCGGTGGCCGCGGAGACTCAGGGGCCGTACGCGCCGGATCCGACCGCCTCCGTGTCGATCTGCAAATTTCAGCGCAGGGTCGCGACCAGCTCGCCGTTCGTGAGGTGTACGCCGAGGGGCGCTCCGTTGCCCGCATTGACGACGAGTTGGTGACAATCGGCCGCCTCGCTGGCGAGATCGGCCCACTCATTGATATTCATGGCCAACATGACCAGCAGCGCCTCGGTGACCCTGGGCGGCAGCGCGAGCTGCTCGACCGATGGTCGAAGGCCGAGGGGCATCGTGCCGAGGTCGCCAGCCTCATTCAGCAGCGCGGCACCCTGCACGAGGAGCTCCAAGGCCTCGGTGGCGATGACGCGCGTCGTCTCGCCCTTTTGGAAGTTGCGCGCACGGAGCGAGACGATCTTGAGGCCGCCGAGGTTCGCGAGGGCGAAGAGGCGGAGCTCAAGGAGGAGTTGCGTCGCGCCTCAAATAGCGAGCGCATCTCTGCCTTGCATGACGAGCTACGGGAGGCGTTGAACGAGGACCGCAGCGGCTTGCGAGCCCGCGCGGCGATCGCTGAACGGATTGCGCGAGAGTTGGCTCGGCTTGATGGCGACGCCGCAGCGCTGCAAGAGCGGGTCAGCGCACTCTCCATTGAGATCGACGACCTTGGGCGCGAAGCGGCGGGACTCACACCCTTCGCGGGAGGTGCGCGCAGCCTGGGTGAGCTTGAAGACCGGCTAGCTCTCCTGCTGGCGCTGCAGCGACGCTTCCGCACCGACGAGGCGGGTCTCCTTGTCGCGCTCACGCGTGCACGCGAAGAGGTGTCGCGTCTCGATGGCGCAGAGGAGCGCCGGAGCGAGATTACCGAGCAGCTCACTGCGCTCAACGCACGCATCGGCGAGGCCGCCACCGCACTTCGAACGGTGCGACGGGCGGGCGCCGCAACGCTGGCATCGGCGGTGAACGCAGCACTGACTGCGCTCGACCTGCCGTCAAGCTTCGCGATCCCGCTTGCGCCCCGCGGCGGCACAGATGGCGATCCACTCGTTGAGGGGGTGCCATGCGCCGTCGATCAGGGCGGCGGAGACGACGTTTCGTTCATGTTTGCCCCGAATGCGGGCGAGCCAGCCGGCCCCATTGCCAAGATTGCCTCTGGCGGCGAGTTGAGTCGAGTCTCGCTCGCGATTGAAGAGGCGCTCAGTGATGCAAGTGAGGCGCGCACCCTGGTCTTTGATGAGATTGACGCTGGACTTGGCGGGCGGGCGGGGGAGACTCTCGGGCGAAGCCTGCGTCGCATCTCTGCGCAGCACCAGGTCCTCTGCGTCACGCACCTGCCGCAGGTGGCGGCGCAAGCCGACATTCACCTGCGCGTCTCAAAGCGTGAGGTGGATGGTCGCACCCTGACGCAGGTGCAGCGCCTTACCGACGAGGAGCGGGTGGTAGAGCTTGCCGCAATGCTGGCCGGCGAAGGGGCTGGCAGCGGCGCAACCGCCGCCGCCAACGAACTCTTGGCCAACGCACGTCGCGGCCGCTAATGCCCACGGCGTCACGGAGCGAGATTGATCGCCTGATTGACTCCTGCATCCTCTATCTCGGAGTAGAACGAAACCTCGCGCCTCGCACCCTTGCTGCCTACCGCGGGGACTACCAGTCGTTTGCGGAATCACTCGGTGCGAGCGGTGCCTGGAAGAGTTCGGCCAAGGCGGCGCAGGAGTGGATCGCCCAGCCTGGCAACGCACTCTCCACCATGCGGCGGCGAGCTGCAGCGCTGCGCGTTCTCTATCGATTCGCTGAGGGCGAAGGGATCATCGCGCGCTCCATCAGTGATGAGATCGATCTGCCGCGATCGCGACGTACCCTGCCAACGGTGTTGGGCGTAGAAGAGGTTGAATGTCTACTGACGGCGCTGGGCACTCCCGCCGATGAGAGCGACATCGCTCGTGCGAATGCGGCGCGGAACCGCGCACTCGGTGAACTCCTCTACGGGTCGGGTGGTCGCGTCAGTGAGATCGTTGATCTGGACCTGGACTCCGTGGATCTAGATGATGGATCAGTCCGTCTCTTCGGTAAGGGTCGACGGGAGCGGATCGTGCCCATTGGGGAGCCAGCCCTCGATTCGATTCAGGCCTACCTCGGCCACTGGCGTGCGATTCATCAGCAGGCGCTGAGCCGTGCGAGCGGATCTGCCCCAGAGCCGAAGGCGCTCCTCTTGGCACGCGGCGGCGTGCGCTTGCGTAGAGAGTCGGCCTGGTCTGCGATTCGTACTGCTGCCGTGGCGGCAAGCCTCGGACGTGAGATCCACCCCCACACGCTGCGCCACTCGTTTGCGACGCACCTCCTCGATGGCGGGGCAGACCTCCGTGTGGTGCAGGAACTCCTCGGCCATGCTGATATCGCAACGACTCAGCTCTACACCCACCTGCTCGGGAGCCACGTGCGAGATTCGTATCGGAAGGCCCACCCGCGGGCCTAGGCAGCCCGCGAGGCGGTAGGATTCAGGGGTGAACGCTGTGACTAGTGCCCACCGACTCCAGCAGGTGCTTTCGCACCTTCAGGCGGTCGGCCGTCAGCAGGTGGCCCGCCTCGGCCTCGTCAAGCCGGTCGGCGCAGAGGGCGAGGCGCACCTCCGAGCCCTACGAGCGACACCGCGAGCGCGCCGCGCCTTCGCCGCTGCGCACCCAGCCGACCAGGCCTCTGCAACCCGTACCGCAGCCAGCCTTCGGCGCCTCGGCGCGAAAGGCGATGACCAGCTCGCAGCGCTCCTTCACGACCTTCCGAAGGGAGCGGTAGGACTTCTGCCCCGTGTGATCCATGTGCTTGAGGGCTCACCGGTAACAGGGCGGGCACGCGGCCCCTTCGCACGCGCGCGACAGACGTTGCGCCTCCACGCATCGGTCGCACCTACGCACGCAGCCAAGCTCGGCGCTTCGAGGGGCACCATCGCGATCTTGCGAGAGCTGGCGCGCCAGGAGTCAAGCTCTGCTCATCGAGGGCGGGCCGCTGGAATTGATGCACGCGTTCGTCTGCTCCTTGATCTTGATAGCGGTGTGACGCGATGAGTGGTCGCGGCATCGCAGAGGGCTTCGAGCTCCCTGACCCATCGGTCCCCGACATTGAGGGGGTTATCTTCCGCAGGGAGCAGGGCGGGCTCTTCGGACGAACGCGCTCATACGTGGCGCTCGGGGAGTTCAGCGGTCCGTACGGTCTACTGCTCGCCCTGATTGAGCGCGATGAGTTGGATGTGCGTCGTGTTCCGCTCGCGGGGTTTGCTGATGAGTTCCTGCGCTACTTCGCGGAGATCCCTGATGATCGACTAGAGACACTCTCGTCGTTCGTCTCGGTGGCGGCGCAGCTCATTGTGCTTAAGAGCCGCGCACTCTTGCCACGTCCGATCGCTGCCGCTCCAGATCTGGTGAATGATCTCGACGTTGAGGATGAGGCCGATACGCTACGCATTCGGTTGTTGCGTTACCGGGTCTTCCGTGATGCGGCGCGGGTCTTGGGTGATCGTCTGACGCAGCCGCTCTGGTACCGCGAGCCCCCAACGCGCCAGCTGTCTGGCCCGAAGGCGGCGCCAGTAGAGCCAATCGTGCCAACGAAGTCAGACCCGAAGCGGCTCCTACGCGCGATGGTGCGCATCGCCCTGCGACGCAAGCCGCTCGCCGCCCTCTCCACAGTTCCTGTCGGAATAAAGATCTCCATTGGCGAACGCCTGTCGGCCATCCGTGAGGCGGTCCGGCTGAGCGGCGAGGTGGGGGTGGATCTTGAGACCCTTCTCGGCGACCGGCAGGACCGATCGCTCATCGCCGTGACATTCTTAGCCCTCCTAGAACTCGCCAAGCGGCGAGAAGTCGAGGTGCGTCAGGATGCGCTGTGGGGACCAATCACAATTCTGCAGGGGGTGAGCGAATGAGCGATGAACGAGAGAGCGTTGCCGCAGCGCCTTGGGTGGCCACGGTCGAAGATCTTGAGGCACTCCTCTTCGTCGTTGATCGTCCTATCACCCGGCGAGAGGCTGCGAAGCTCCTTGAGGCGTCGAAGAGCGATCTCGATCGTCTCGTAACGGCGCTCACCACGAACCTTGCGCAGCGCGGTATCACCCTGATCACCCATGGCGACGAGCTGCAGCTGGCTAGTGGCGCAGATCAGGCGCGAGCGGTGCTCGCCTGGGTCGGCACCGGAGGCTCTGACCTCACGGCCGCCCCGCTAGAGACGCTCGCCGTCATCGCCTATCGCCAGCCGGTCACCAAGGGCGGCATCGAAGAGATTCGTGGCGTCGATGCAGACTACGCCCTTCGCGTGCTCCTTGAGCGAGGGCTCATCGAAGAGGCCGGGCGCTTGGAGACTGCCGGGCGTCCGATTCGCTACGCAACGACGCTTGAGTTCCTCCGCCGATTCGGTCTCGGCTCGCTGGCCGATCTTCCGGCGCTTGAGGGCGATGCCGAGGCACTTCGTCACCTTGATCTGCGCAGTGAGGCCCTCGACTCTTCAACAGCGCGTGGCGACGAAGCTGATGTCGATACCGGAGCACCGAGCACCCCTGCGCAAGAGGACGCCGCAACTGACTGATCTGATTCGGGTCAACGTCCTTGTTGCCGAACGCTCTGGCCTCTCTCGTCGCGGTGCCGACACGGCCATCGCCGGAAATCGCGTCACTACGGCGGGGCGCGCCGTGGCGCTGGGGGAGCGACTGGACGCCCTTGCCCCCCTTGAGCTCGATGGCAAGGTCCTCGTAGCGAAGCCGCGCCCCTCGGTGGAGAGTGGGGACGAGTTGGGTGGCGCAGAGGTGTTCGCCTGGTATAAACCGGTGGGCGTCACCACCACGCACGCCGACCTGTACGCCACAGTGACCCTGCCACAAGCGTTAACGCCTGCGCTTGGCGCCGAGCGCGCCGCGCGCATGCTCTCAATCGGGCGACTCGATCGAGAGAGCGAAGGGCTGCTGCTGCTCACAGAGGAGCGTCGCGTCGTCTCGCCACTCGCGCACCCTCGTGCCGGCCTGCGTCGAGCTTATGCCGCGGCAACCAAGGCGATGGTTGCGGAGGCCGAGTTTCAACGGCTGCGCGCAGGCATCCGACTCACCGATGGCTGGGCGCATGCGATCGAGGCGCGTGGCGTTCACCGTGATGACGATCTTCCAGAAGATGTGCGCGGTGGTGACATGGACCCGGGCCAGTGGAGCTTCATCTCGATTGGGGAGGGGCGACACCATGAGGTTCGCCGTCTGTATGGCGCGATCAGTCACCCCGTCCTGCGCCTGATCCGTGTCGGATACGGGCCGGTACGCCTCGGCGGGCTGACTCCCGGCGAACTGCGCCTAATCACCGCATCTGAACGACAGGAGCTCACGCGCGCGCTCGTCGCAGCGCCAAAGAGCAAGGCGCGACCGGTCGCACCCACGAGCAGATAGTGCGCATCGCTATTGACGGCCCAGCCTCGAGTGGGAAGAGCAGTGTCGGTCGGCTCGTAGCGGAGGAGCTCGGCATTGGATTTCTTGACACGGGCCTGCTCTATCGTGCAATTACCCGACGCGCCATTGATCTCGGTTGGTTGACGGCTCCCGTTACGGCGGCTGATGTGGATGGCGCCGCCTACGAGCAGGTGCGACGCGACCTCACAGAGTTAGCCCGCACCACCGACGTACAGGGGAGCGGGTTGAGTTTCACCATGGTGGTTCACGGCGTGACCCTTGCAGATTCTCAGCTTGAAGCGGCAGACGTTGAGCTCTACGTTCCGGCGGTCGCATCAATCGCGAGCGTGCGAGATGCCCTTCGTGCGGTGCAGCGAAACGTTGCGAGTCGTGGCGGGTCAGTCCTTGTTGGCCGTGACATCGGCACGGTGGTGCTCCCCGACGCAGAGTGCAAGATTTTCCTCGATGCGACCGCGGAGGAACGGGCAAGGCGGCGTGCCCTGCAGCGCAGCTTTGCGGTTGGCTCGTCGGAGCACCAGGCGATCCTCACCAGCCTGATTGCGCGCGACGCCGAGGATCGGGCTCGCCCCGTCGCCCCACTGGTTGCGGCGGCTGATGCCATCACCATTCACACCGATCAGATGGCGCTCGCCGATGTGGTGCAGCGGGTCGTGGCTGAGGCACGCAAGGTCGCGCGATGACGAGTGAGCGCATCCCGCTCGGCATGCGCCTATCGGAACGATTTGGCCGGTGGGCGATTCAGCGTCTGGCTGGCGAGATTGTGGTGAGCGGCCTCGAGCGAATCCCCGCGACAGGGGCGGTGTTGCTCGCCTCAAATCACATCTCGTGGGTTGATCCAGTCCTACTCGCCTGCTGGCTCACCCCCGCGATCGGTCGCCCGATGACCTGGATGGGGAAGGCGGAGGCGATGCGCTGGCCGCTGGTCGGCTGGTTCCTGCGGGTGAACGGTGTCTTTGGGGTTCGACGCGGCGCCGCCGACCTCGAGGCGTTCCGGTTGGCCGAACGCATCCTCAGCGAAGGGCGGATCCTCGGCATCTATCCAGAGGGGACACGCTCGCCCGACGGCATCCTGCGCCCGTTTCGTGATGGGGCGGCGCTCCTCGCACTACGGAGCGGCGTCCCCGTACTGCCAGTTGCGGTCACGGGCACAGACGGCCTCTGGCGGAAGGGCTCCCTGATCCCGCGTCGCGTCCCCCGCGTCACCCTGACCATTGGGGAGCCTGTGGAGATTCCTCGCGCGGAAGGGTCACGGCCCGAGCTCGCCGCGGTGAGTGGCGCCATCCACGGTGCCGTCGCAGCCCTCCTTCCTCAGGCGAATCGGCCCTAGGGGCGGGGTGCGCGATAATGCCCAGGTGGGAAGTGTTGAGAACATTGTTATCGCGAAGCGCACCGGCGTCTGCTATGGCGTCCGTGAGGCCATAGATAAAGCCAAGATCGCCAGCGCCTCCGGAAAAGATACCCATACCCTCGGGCATGTCGTTCACAACGAGGGGCTGATTGCCGACCTGCGTGCCCGCGGCATAAAGAACGTTGACCACCTTGATGAGGTCGCTTCGGGCACCGCCGTTGTCATTCGCGCACATGGGGTAACCCCCGAGGTACTCGGGCGTGCGGCAGAGCGCGGGCTTGAGGTGATTGACGGCACCTGCACCTGGGTGACGCAAGAGCACCGCGAACTCGCTCGACTCGTTGAAGAGGGGTACGACATCGTTCTCCTTGGCACGCCGAATCACCCAGAGGTTGTCGGCCTCCTCGGGTTTGCACCAAACGCCATTCTGGTCGACGAAGAGGAGGACTGGGCCTCCATTCCGCGTCGGAAGCGCATGGCCCTGATCACCCAATCCACCCAGCCACCATGGAAGTTTGAGCGCCTGGCAGCATTCCTAGTCTCACGATGCCATGAACTCAAGGTGATCAACACGGTCTGCCCCGTCACGATTCGCCGCCAGGAGGACACCATTGCGATCGCGCGCGAGGTGCAGCTGATGATCGTCGTCGGCGGCACACGGAGCGCCAACACGAAGGAGCTCACGCGCCTTTGTGAGATCAGTGGCACGCACGCCGTTCAAATCGAGTCTGCGCAGGGACTCACTGACCCTGACCTGTTTGCAAACATCCACACCGTTGGCATCACCGGCGGCACCAGCACCCCGATTGAGGATCTTGAGCGAGTCGCACTCAAGATTGCCGAACTCGGGGGCACCGATCACGTCCGCACAAATGCGGCATCCATCGCCCGCGCAGCCCTGGAGGCTGCCGCGACGCCGCAATACCGCACCACCTCTATTTCGAGCGGCGCACCAGGATGAATGAGGATGAGCTCGAGCCAGAGGTCGAGGTTGAGTCTTTGCCGCGTCGTCTGCCACTTGTCGCACTGGTTGGTCGCCCGAACGTAGGGAAGAGCACCCTCTTCAATCGCTTTGTTGGTGAGCGCCGTGCGGTCGTTGAGGATCGCGCCGGTACCACCCGCGATCGACTCATCGGCATCGTCGAATGGAATGGGATGCGCTTTCGTGTGGTGGATACGGGCGGTATGCAGCCCGCCGTTGGTGATCCGATTGAGATTGGGGTGCAAGACCAGGCGCGCATCGCCGTGGCCGCTGCCGACCTGATTCTGCTGCTCGTGGATGCAGCGACTGGCCCGAATCCTGGCGACGCCGAAGTGGCGCAGCTGCTACGCCGCAGTGGCAAGCCGATCATCCTTGTAGCGAACAAGGCGGACAACATTGAGCGCGATCGCGCCGCCCAGGAGTTCTCAATCCTCGGGTTCGACCGCCTTCATACGGTCAGCGCGCAGCATGGGATCGGTTCGGGTGATCTGCTTGACGTGATCGTTGAGCGACTTGAAGCGCTCCCAGAAGATGCGGGAACCCCCTATATCGAGGGCGATGTGACTGTCGCGATCGTGGGACGGCCGAACGTCGGCAAGTCGAGCCTCCTCAACAAACTTATCGGTAGTGAACGCACGGTAGTGAGCGAGGTCGCCGGCACCACTCGCGACGCCATTGATGAGACGCTGCTGCACGCAGGGCGTCAGGTCACCCTCGTTGACACTGCGGGCATTCGAAAGCGTGGCAAGGTCGCCTCTGGGCCTTCGGCAGACAAGTGGGCAACCGTGCGCTCTGTGCGCGCGCTCGACCGCGCCGACGTCGCGCTGCTCCTCATCGACGCCTCGACCGGCCTCCAGGCGCAAGATCTACACATTGCAGGCTCAGTGATCGACGCCGGGAAGGGTCTCGTGCTGGTGTTGAACAAGTGGGACTTGATTGAGAAGGACGGCTTCACCTTCGACGAGATCGAGGGGAAGCTTCGTCGCCAGGCACCATTCCTCGATTTTGCTCCGCTCGTCTCCATCTCAGCGGTGACTGGGTTGCGAGCGACGAAGGTGCTGGACGCTGCGGTTGCCGCCGCCGACGCGCGGAATTTGCGCATCCCGACCGGGGTGCTGAACCGCCTGATCGCTGAGGCGGTGGCCCGCCAGGAGCCGGCCCATAGCGGCAGCAAGCGACCGAAGATTCTCTACGCAGCCCAGGCCTCGACACCACCCCCAACATTCGTGGTCTTCGCACGAAATGCCGCTCAGGTGCACTTCACCTGGCAGCGCTTCCTGGAGAATCAGATCCGCGAGAAGTACCCCCTCATGGGGACGCCTATTCGTATCGTCGTCCGTGAGCGGGAGGCCGAAGAGGGGCGAGAGCGTGGTCGCTCCTCGCGCTCAACCAAGCGTGCACCTGCAAAGGCGAAGCCAGCCTCACGCGAATGAGCACCATCCGCATTCTCGGCGCTGGAGCATGGGGGACCGCACTTGCGCTCCTCTGGAGCCAGGAGCAGGGTGAGGGTCGGCCAGTCCCCGCCATTGAACTACTCGCACGAACCACTGACGAAGCGGCGCTCCTGCGCAGCGCACGCGTCAACGCACGACGCCTCCCCGGTGTTGCGTTGCCAGCCTCGATCAACATCTTCAGCACCACCGATCTGCTTGCCACGTTGAGTGCCGAAGACACCTTCGTGGTCACCATCCCTTCCACGGAGCTCGATCTAGAGACAAGCAAGCGAATTGTGGGGGCTGCCGGAAACGCACCAACGGTGATCGCTTCGAAAGGACTGTCACTGAACGGTGCTCGCCCCTCAGAACTGCTGATCGCGGCAGGTGCGGACTCGGAGCGCCTCGCCGTCTTGTCTGGCCCCAACCTCGCCAGCGAGATCGCTTTTGGGAGGCCTGCTGCGGCCGTACTCGCTGGGCCAACCCATCTTGTGGAGTCGCTGCGCACACGGCTGTTTCGACCGACGCTGCGTCTCTACCTTACGGACGACGTGATTGGTGTTGAGATCAGTGGGGCACTCAAGAACGTTATCGCCATCGCTGTGAGTGCTGTCCGTGCGCTGGGGTATGGCGAGAACGCCGCAGCGGCGCTCCTTTCGCGGGGCGTTGCTGAGATGGCACGCCTGGCTGAAGCGTGCGGCGGTCGCACAGAGACCGCCTGCGGACTCGCTGGCGTTGGTGACCTAGTTGTCACCTCATCAAACACCGGTTCGCGCAATGCAAAGCTCGGCGCGCTCCTCGCGAGCGGCATGAGCGTGCAGGCTGCGGTCGACAAGATTGGCGCAACGGTGGAGGGGATCGGCACTGCGCACGGTGCCCTGCAACTTGCAGCTGCGCACAAGTTAGAGATGCCGATTACGGCAGCGGTTGTTGCGGCGATCAGCGGAGGGACGACCATAGAGGTGATTGCACGCGCGCTGCTCGGTCGCTCACCAGCGGGGGAGTGGCGCTAGGCTTCCTGATAGACTGCCAAAAGTTTGGGCTCGCTCGGGGAGTGGCGCATCTTGGCAGCGCGCTTGCATGGGGTGCAAGAGGTCGTTGGGTCGAATCCAGTTGCCCCGACTACATTTGCAATAGAAAAGGCCCGGGGTTTCCCCCGGGCCTTTTCCTGTATCCGAACCCGGCGGATGCCCGCCGGAAGGGGATTACTTCGAAGAACCGTTCTTCAGGGTTGCGATCTTCCAAATGAGGAGACCGTAGCCCGGCTTGGCCAGGATGTCGGCAATCGTGTAACCAATCTCCTTGATCACAACTCCGTCACCAACGGTCAGGCCGATGCTGGTTGCGATCGTTGGGATCAGATACGCGATTGGGTAGACGCCCCACGTGGCGATCAAGACAACGCGCAGGATCTTGAAGATTCCCTGAATCTCCTTGGTCTGCTTCTTGACCGACACCGCCAGTGCGCCGAAGAGATCTCGCAAGATCAGGACAAAGAAGACCGTGCTAATTGCGCCCCAAATGGTGCGGTCTGAGGTCAGGACTACGGTGGTCTGCTTGTCCATTTCGCCGATGTAGCCTGTCGCGATCATCAAGAACGCGTAGACGACGTTGCGAGTAATGAGCTTGCTCTCAACGTTCTTGTCGAGACGCAATACGATGATGAGCTCTGCAACGAGGAGTGGCACGGTGAGGAGCCAGTCAACGTAACGGTATGACTCGTTGAAGGCAGATCCTGCCGCCTGTGCTACCCAGCTGTCATAGAGGCGCACGTAGTGGTAGAGCGCGATCAGCACAATGGTTGCGCCGATCGTGACTGCCATCCGGTTTCCTTCCTTCAACGATCCGCGAACGGATACGAAGAAGAAGAAGCTTGCGCCCATCGCCGCAATGGCGAGGGACATAAAGTTTGCTACCAATTGATATGCGTCCTGCGGACTCATCAATGGACCTCCACTATTGTTTTGCGACCTCTTCGGATCGCTGTGGATAAGTATCGCAAATTTTTGGCGGCATGTTGTGATATCTCAATATATCGCAACTGTTACACTTTTCTGTAACAAATGCGACTCTCCACAGGCTCGTAGGAGGCGCTAGGCTGCGGGGGAGCGAAAGGGGGAGCCATGCCAGCAATTTCAGAGCTCACGCGCATCGAGCCGGTCCATCTGGCGCGCCTCGAGGCGCAGGGGATCTTCACCACGGGGCTGCTTTTGGAGCGCACGGAGACCCCCACCCGCCGCCAAACCCTGGCAGACCAGACCGACGCCTCGACCGCCGACGTAGCCGAGTGGCGCGATGAGGCGCTCCTGCTCAATCTCGCCTTCTTTGGGCCGGCTGAGCACGAACTCCTGGCCCAGGCGGGCTATGGCGGCGTCGAAACCCTTGCCGCAGCCCCGTGGGAACAGTTCCAGGCTGTCGTGATGACGACAGCAGAGACGTATGGCCTGCCACTCCCTGACCCGCTCTCCCTCCGCTCGTGGTGGGAGCAGGGGCAGGTCCTCGCCGACGCGTGAAGCCCCTCCGCCGCCTCTTGCGGCGGGCGCTCCTTGCCCTCGCCGCTGCAGCCCTGACGATTGCCGCGACGACGGCGATCTTCCTCACGCCCCCCGTCGTGCACCTCTTGTTGCGGGTGAGCGACGCCCCAGCGGTGCTCGGGGTGGAGCCAGCCGTGGCCGACGCGCTCTCAGACGCTCTGGTCGGGGATCTGCTCACCGACGGCGCCTTAGACGTCCCGCTTGGCGATGACCCCCTCCTCTCCGCCGGGGAGCGCTCGCACCTGGTTGATGTCGGAGGCCTCCTTCGGGCAGTGCTCGTTGCTGGGCTCGGTGGGCTGCTCGTTTTGACTCTCGCTCGCCTTCGCCGCCGTGCCTGGCTACGGGTGGCGATTCGCGACGGCGCGGCGCTCATTGTCGGCGGTGCCCTCGTTGCCGCCGCCGCCTTCACGCTCGCCTTTGATGCAACGTTCTCCCTCTTCCACGGACTCTTCTTTGCCGCGGGAACATGGACCTTCAATCCCGCGACGGACCGACTGGTGCAGCTCTACCCAGAGTCCTTCTGGATTTTGGCGGCGCTCCTCTTCTGCCTCGCTCTCGCGGCGATCTCGCTCATCTCGTATCGGATCACGGCGCGCACACGGTGATGGGCGCCGCCTACCTCGCCCTTATCGCACTCTCAGCCATCGGGGTGCACGGCCTCGTCAAGCGATTCGCCCTCCCAGTGACGCGCCAGGTGCTCCTGCCAGTGGCAGCCATCACCACGGTGGCCTTCCTGCTCGTTGATGCCGTCGGCATTTGGCGCGGCTGGTTTGTCACGCCACTCTCCGCAACACTGCTGATGCTCCCCGGTCGTGGTGCGCTTGATGCAGGGCTGCCGATCGAAGAGGCCCCACTTCTCGCTGCGCTCGCCGCCCTCGTCGTGGTGCTCATGAGCATCGGCGAGCCTCGCGGAGGAGGGCGGGAGGCGAAGCTTTCAGCAAGTCGGATCGGCGCGGCAATCCTGTTTGGGCTCTTCGTATCAGGGGGAGCGCTCCTCGCGGATATTGGTGGCGAATACACGGCGGCAACTGCAGGACTCGCGGCTGGGGCGCTGCTCCTTGCTGCGCCACTTCTTGCCCGCAGCCAGGCGAGTCGTTGGAGCGTCGCCATATTCCTCGGGCTGACGCTGATCTTTGACAACGCTATGTGCGCCGCAGGTTTGTTTGATTATCCAAGCGGGCCGCGTTCGGGGGTGATGCTCGGGTTTGCACCCATCGAAGATCTGCTCTACGCAGCAGCGTTTGCCCTGTTCGCTGCGCAACTGACGGCATCAGCTCGCGCAACGAAGGATCGCTGGTGGCGGCTGCTCTTAGCTTCGCGCCCAGTTTCGTGGATCAACACCGCGCTACCGTTCGCCGGTGGCGCGCTCGCCGCTGGGGCGGGGGAGGCGGTCGGGGCATGGTTCTTGCCGCTCGTCCTCTGGTGGGGCGTCGCCTACAACCTCTATCTCTATGGCATCAACGATCTCTACGATTTGGCTACCGATCGAAAGAACCCGCGCAAGGGTGGTGCCGAGGGTGCGCTGCTGCAGAACGGCGATCTGCCAACGCTGCGACGCCTCCTCCTCTTTGCGTCAGGCACAGCTGCGCTCTTCCTGCTAACGGGCACCACCACCGTTCCAATCATGTGCCTGATCGGCATCGCCTTCGCGACGGCGTACAGCGCGCCATGGTTCGTCCGCGCTCGTGCTGTCCCGATCTTGGATGCGGCGATCTCTGCTACGCACTTCGTGATCCCTGCAGTTGCCGGTCTCGCACTCGGCGGTGCGTTTGATCAGTCCTGGGTTGCGCCGCTGGCGGCCTTCTTCTTCTGGAACATGGGGAGCCATGTAGTGGGAGCGTTGCAGGATGTTGATGCGGATCGACGGAGTCGGATTGCGACGGTCGGAACTCTTCTTGGCGTTCGTGGCGGGGGGTGGTTCGCCATCTCGCTCTACGCCGTGGCGGGGCTCCTCCTGCTCGCTCAAGGCGAACCGCTTCAGCGCATTGCGGCGCTCTTGCCGCTGGCGAGCATCCTCTCGCTTCTGCCGCTGATCGCCGGCCGCCCAACGCATCAGGCGGCGCGCTCCGCATGGCGCCGATTCATGTTGCTGAACCTCTTCCTCGGTGCCGGAGCCGCTATGCTGATCATCCGCAGCCTCGTTGGCGCCGCGTAGCAGTAGTATGCGCAGATGAGTGATACGCCGCGATCAATACTGGTGCTCACCGTCAGCGACTCGATTCATGCCGGCGAACGAGAAGATAAGGCGGGTACGCTTGCCGCCGCAGCCCTTGTCGCTCACGGCTGGGAGGTGCAGCGGGCACAGGCCCCCGACGAGCTTGATGCCATCCGCGCAGTTCTTGAGCAGCACATCGGCACCGTCGACGTGATCTTGACCGCTGGCGGAACGGGGCTGAGCTCGCGTGATGTAACCCCAGACGCAACCGCGCCGCTTCTGGAGCGGGTGATTCCAGGGATCCCTGATGCGATTCGCATGCTGGGGCGCTCCCAGACGCCTGCTGCGATCCTCTCCCGCGGCCTTGCCGGCGTGGCGAAGGGAACGCTGATCGTGAACCTCCCCGGCGGGAGTGGTGCGGTGCGCGACGGGCTGGCCATCCTGCTCCCCGTGCTTGAGCACGCCAGTGACGCGATCGGAGAGCGCGACCGCTCCTAGCCCCCGCCATTCGGCTTCGCACACAAGATCGTGTGTAGACTCTCCCCGAGACCGCAACCTGCGGTGGTTCCGCGCATAGCTGCGCGAAGGTGAGGAGGAGCGAGGGTGCGTTGCCCATCATGTAAGGAGCCGGATACGCGCGTCGTTGATTCGCGCGACCTTGATGACGGCTCGGTCATTCGTCGCCGTCGCGCCTGTCGCATCTGTGGCACACGCGTCACCACCTACGAGCGCGCCGAACTTGCCAAGCTCTACGTCATCAAGCGTTCGGGCGATCGTCAGGAGTACGACTCTCAGAAGCTCCTGGAAGGGCTGCGCCGCGCGCTCACCCGTCGCCCGGTGCCAGTCGATGCCCCCGAGCGCGCAGTTGAGGCGATCGAAGCACAGATTCGAGCCAGCGGCGCAACAGAGCTCTCCTCTGCCCGCATTGGTGCGTTGACGATGGCGGCGCTTCGCGAGATCGACCAGATCGCCTACATCCGCTTTGCGAGCGTCTACCAGTCGTTTGAAGACCTCGAAACGCTCAAGCGGGAAGTAGACGAGCTGCTCACCGAGAAAGGCGCAGGGAAGGGGAAGCGTCGAGTTCGCGCCGTAGAGGCCGAGGCATGAGCGTTCTCTCTGACCGCGACATTCTGACCGCGCTCGCAGCGGGCGAGATCGCGATTACACCGTTTGACGCAGTGGATGTGCAGCCGGCCTCGGTCGACCTCCACCTCGACGGCACGTTCCGCGTCTTTCGCAATAATCGGTACGGCTTCATTGATCCGCGCGTAGAGCAGCCGGACCTCACCGAAATTGAGCGCGTTGCTGATGGCGAACAGTTCATGCTGCACCCTGGAGAGTTTGTGCTCGGTCAAACTCGCGAGAAGATTTCGTTGGGGAACTCGCTGCTCGGACGCCTTGACGGGAAGTCATCACTCGGACGGCTCGGGCTGTTGATCCACTCCACCGCTGGTTACGTTGATCCAGGCTGGGTGGGGAACCTGACGCTAGAACTCGGCAACGTTGCCCGTCTGCCAATCGCGCTCTACCCGGGGATGCGCATTGGCCAGATCTCGTTCCACCGCATGTCCTCCGAGGTCGAACGGCCGTATGGGAGCAGCGAGCTACGCAGCCGGTATCAGGGCCAAACGGAGCCAACGGCGTCCGCAGCGCACGTTGGATTTGATGCTGAACAGCAGGCGCATGACGGAGCGAGGGTCGCCAAGCCTCGTGACTGAACGTCGCAGCATTAATCTCGGGGGGATCACGGTTGACCTGCTTCGCATCGGAACCTTCTGGAGCGATGCAGGGGCGATATTTGGTCCAGTACCCCAGGAGACCTGGGCGCCGATGGTTGCGGACGAACTCGATGCACGATCCCGCCTCTTGCAGGCACTCAACATCTTGCACATCAGTGATGC
The DNA here is from genome assembly GCF_040397235.1 of Candidatus Limnocylindrus sp. Taxonomy (GTDB): domain Bacteria; phylum Chloroflexota; class Limnocylindria; order Limnocylindrales; family Limnocylindraceae; genus Limnocylindrus. The sequence goes on from NZ_JBBAWH010000001.1 coordinate 138,769, forward strand.
CAGCGGTGCGGTGCTTTTAGAGACTGGTGCGGTGCCAGCCGGCACGCAGGTCAGCGACGCAGATACAGATTCGCGCTCCGCCCGCGAAGCGCTGGCCGGCGCGGGGATCGATGTGGAGCGCATCGCCAGCATTGTGCCGAGCCACCTACATCGAGATCATGCTGGTGGACTCGTTGACCAGCATGGCGCCGCCGCCTTCCCCAACGCCCAGATCGTTGCCCCCGACCGTGAGATCGCAGCCGTCGCGAGCGGTTCGCTTCGTGCCCGTGCGGCGTATGACGTCCCCGGCCTCACGCGCCTCTTCGGCGCTACTGCACCGCGCTCGTTCGACGGCACGCTGGATCTCACCCCAACGATCACGCTGCGTCGACTCGGCGGTCACACCCCAGGCTCCCAGGCCACCATCGTGCGCGGTCGCGAGCGCACCCTCCTCTTTCTCGGTGACCTCTTCATGCGCCCCTGGCAGGCGAACCCGCGGTGGGTGACGGCATACGACGACGAGGCGTGGGTCTCCGTCGACGCGAAGGCCTCAATCTTCGCCGAGGCGGCGGCGGGCGAGTGGCTGGTCGTCATGAGTCATGAGGTACAGGCGCCCGCTGGTCGCATCGTGGCTGAACGCGATCGCTTCCGTTTCGTTAGCGAGTAGGCAGCAGCTCCTCGACCAGTGCGGCTGCCGCTTCGCGCGTTAGCGGCCCCGTAACCACGCGTAGGACACGACCATCGGCGTCAAGAATCAGTTTCGTTGGGATGCCACCAGCGCCAGCGGCGCGAAAGAGTTCACTGTTGACGTCGACCAGGAGTAGGTAGCCGAGCTGATAGCGCTCCCCATACGCCGCAACGGTTGATGAGAGTTCGCCGACCGAGATGCCGATCACCTGGAGGCCGCGATCGCGGTATGTGGCAGCGAGCGAGCGCAGCACGGGGGTCTCCTGCTGGCAGGGCGGGCACCAGGTGGCAAAGAGGTCAACGATCACCAGGCGTGGGGCAGGGAGCCTCGCCTGTTCGTCTGCAAAGACACCTCCACCAGCAACAGGTTGCCCTGCAGGGATCGTGAAAATTGCACCAATCTCGATCCCCGTGGCGTTCGGATCCACGATGTAGAGGTCACTCTGTGTTGAGGTTCCCGTTGGGATATTCGTTCGCGACAGCAGCAGGAGGAGAGCCAGTAGGGCAGCCGCCGCTCCGATAGCGCCGATGCTTCGTTGCGAAAATGGTCCGATCACAGGACGGGGAGCCCTGGGAGAATGCGCGAAAGCACCGTGAGTCCGCCAGTCGCAATCAGTACGCCAATGCCCGCAACGAGTAGCCCGCCAACGATGCCGGCGACGCGCGTACCGCCACGAAGCCGGCCCATGAGTCGTTGCAACGTCGCGGGGCTGCGATCAGCTAAGGCTGCGAGGGCCAAGAAGGGGAGTGCGAGGCCGAGGCTGTAGAGCGCCAGCAGCAGCGCCGCGCCAGCCACGTTGCTCCCAGCGGCTGCGATGCCGAGGGTCGCACCAAGGACGATACCGATGCAGGGTGTCCAGGCGATGGAGAAGGCGGCGCCCAGTAGGAGGCTGCCGAGGTAGCCGCCGCGCAGAATCGGCGTTGGTGCACGCATGCGGTCGAGCTGTGGGATGCGCAGGATGCCAGCAAGGTGCAGGCCACCGATCGTCACAGCAACGCCCACGGGAATCTGCAAGATCGGCAGAAGGCGTCCGGTGGCGCCGCCAACGTAGCCGGCGCTGATGCCGAGGGCGATGAAGATCGCGCTAAAGCCACAGGTGAAGAGGAGGGCGTGAGGCATTCGTGATGTGCCGGTGCCCAGCGCGGCGAGTCGACCGAGATAGGCGGGGACGATCGGGAGGACGCAGGGCGAGAGGAAACTCAGCACGCCCGCGAGCAGTGCGGTGAGGGCGTTAACGCTCTCCATCGACCTGGCCTACGGCACTGCGCACGAATGCGGCGATCTGCATCGGGCTGACGGCGAGCGGTAAAAGCTTCCCCGCAACCTCAAGTGCCGGGATCTGTTCAAGAAGTCGCGCATGCACCGCTGGGTCCTCCTCGATGTTCACCATGCTGAGCGTAAGGCGCGATCCCCCCTCAGTGATGAGTGTGCGCACGATCGCCTCTGTTCTCTCGCAGAGTTCGCACCCTGGGCGACCGTAGAGCGTGATCAGGGGCTGCTCCATGCGGGTATTCTCCCACGCCGCGTTCAGATACCCTACAGGGGGCCCCTGTAGCTCAGTGGATAGAGCGCCGCCGTCCTAAGGCGGGCGTCGTCGGTTCGATTCCGGCCGGGGGCACCATGAGGCGAGCAGGAGAGGAGGGCACGATGGGCGAAGCGTCACGGATGCAGAAAGAGATCCCTGACTTTCAGCAGCCGCCCGATGTTGGGGTGCTGCGCAATGGTGCGTTCCTGCGCCTCTGGATCGCCCAGCTCTTCACCCAGATCGGTGGCAACGTTGTGCTCTACGGTCTCACGGTGCTCGTTGCCGAGCGCAGTGGCTCCACCTCAACGCTCAGCGCCCTCTTCTTGAGCTTCCTTGTCCCAGCCGTCCTCCTTTCGCCAATTGCAGGCGTATGGGTGGATCGTCTCGACAAGCGGCTGGTGCTAATCGTCGCCAACCTGACCCGTGCCGGCGCATTCTTCCTGATGCTTGGCAGTGTCGATACGCTCGGCATCGTGCTCTTGCTCAATATCTTTGCGAGCATCATGACGACGCTCTTCGCCCCCGCCGAACTCGCGATGATCCCGCTGCTTGTTCGTCGCGAACAGCTCGTCTCAGCGAACGGGCTCTTCACCTTCACCCTGAATGCCGCATTCGCGCTGGGCTTCGCGCTCCTTGGACCTGCCGTGGTGCGCATTGCCGGCCCTGAGGCGTCCATCATTCTGGTTGCTGTTCTCTTCCTGCTTGCCGGTCTGCTCTGCTTTGGGCTCCCATCGGCGCCACCCGTCAAAATTGCCGGAAACATGCGCTCCAATACGACGCAAGCTACTCGGACCACCACCAGTGAGCTCGTCGAAGGGCTGCGCTTCATGTGGCGCCACAGTTCTGTCCTCTGGTCGTTGGCCTACCTTGCGATCGCTGCCAGCGTTGTGGGGGTCATGGGGGTCCTCGGACCCGACTACGTGCGTGACTCTCTCGGTCTCGATGCGCGCGATTTCTGGTTGGTCGTTTTGCCGATCGGCCTTGGCGTCGTGACCGGCATCCTTGCGCTCAACAGTTGGGGTTCGAGTCTTCCGCGCCGCCGCCTGATCGAAGGGGGGCTCTTCGGCGTCGGTGCAGGCTTGGCGCTGCTCGCCCTCGCCGTTCCGATCAGCCGCGCGATCTCCGATGGCGCACAACTCTTGGGCGAGCTCCCACTCGACGCGGGCGCCTCGACTCTCGCAACGGTGATCTTTGTCGCCTATTTCGCGGGCGTCTCGTACGGTCTCGTGGCGATCCCTGCGCAAACGGCCCTTCAGGAGGAGCTGCCGGAGGAGGTGCGTGGGCGTGTCTTTGGCGTCTTGAACATGCTCGTCAGCCTCGGCAGCTTTGTGCCGATCATCGCTGTGGGCCCGATCGCTGATGCCGTTGGGGCAACGAACACGCTCCTGGGCGTTGGTGTCGTCATTGTTCTCGTGGCGATTTCCTCAATCGTGCGTGGACCACAGCGAACGGCGCGGCCGTAACGCCTGGTGCTCGCTAGCCGCGCAGCAGGGCGACGGCGATCTCTCCCGCGAGGCGGGCGTTGGACTCCGCCAGTGCGAGGTTGGCGGGGATTGATCGCGAATCTGTAGCCGCGGCAATCGCCGCCAAGATCTTAGGCGTGGCCTTCGGGCCAGTTGCTCCAGCTCGCTCAGCCTCAGCGAGCCCAGCGGCAATGGCATCGGCGATCTCTGCTGCGGGGATCTCAGCTTCGAGCGGGATTGGGTTTGCAACCAGCATGCCGCCAGGCCAGCCAAGTGCCGTGTTCGCCTTGGCAATCGCGGCAATTTCCGTGGCGCTCTCAACGCGATGGTTGAGTGCGAGGCCACTGCTGCGACTCCAGAAGGCGGGGAAGGTGCTCGTCTGGTAGCCGATCACGGGGACACTCAGCGTCTCAAGCACCTCGAGGGTCTTTGGCAGATCGAGGAATGCCTTAGCGCCGGCACTCACCACGATGACCGGGTGGCGCGACATCGCACCGAGATCCGACGACACATCAAAGCTCAGCTCGGCGCCGCGATGCACACCGCCGATGCCACCAGTCGCAAAGACACGAATGCCGGCGAGTCCAGCGATCGTGACCGTTGCGGAGACCGTGGTGACGCCAGTGCGCTTCGCCGCGATTGCAAAAGGTAGATCGCGCTCGGCGAGCTTCTCGTCGGCGGCGAGGACGAGCGCCTCATGATGTGGCTCGATGCCCGCCCAGAGTTCGCCATCGATCACGGCGGTGACGGCGGGGATTGCACCAGCCGCGCGAATCGCCGCGTTGACTCGATCAAAACACTCGCGGTTGTAGGGGGCGGGGAGGCCCATCTTTGATGTGATGGTGGACTCGAGGGCGACGACGGGCATACCAGAGGCGAGTGCAGCGGCTACTTCGGCAGACTGGCGAATGTTCACGAAGCCTCCCTCTGGTCGCTCTCGGTCGCCTGTCGCTGCAGATGACCCGCCGCAGCTGTGTGTCCAGCGGCAAGCGCATCCTCCCATGATTCGCCGCGTGCTCGCGCAACGAGGAGGCCGCCGGCGAATGCGTCACCTGCACCCGTGCTGTCGATCCCCGGTGGGAGTGGATGCGCGGGGAGTGCGGCAACGTGCTCACCCTCTGGTGAGCGCACCTCAGCGATCCCTGCACCATGTTTCGCGATGAGGATGGACCCAGGGAGTGGGCGATTAATTAGATCGAGATAGGCACACTCCTCTTCGTTGACAAACAAGAGGGTGGGGGCCAGTTCAGCAAAGCGACGACGACTCTCCTCGGGACCCCAGGCGCTCAGCGCACCAACCGAGGAGGCATCGAGCGATGTGGGGATCCCCGCGTCACGTGCGTGGGCGAAGAGTCGACGTGTGGTCTCGCCGAGTGGCTCGCCGAGGAGCGAGTAGGCGGGGGCGTGGAGCCACGATCCGCCCGTCACGGCCGCAGGACCCGGGTCGCGCAGGGAGAGGGCGGCGGCGCGGTCGGGGAGCATGGTCCGCTCACCATCTGGTTCAACCACCACCACGATGCTGGCGCTGCGGCCACCGCGCTGCAGGAGCGGCTCCACCCCAGCTCGCAGGAGGGCCGCCTCAAGAGCCTCGGCGGTGGCGTCGTCACCGACAGCGCCGATGAAGCGCGCTGCGCCGCCGGCGGCCACGGCGGCCACGGCAACGTTGGCGGCGCTCCCGCCGCGTCGTCGCGTGATCTGGGCAGCGGCATCTGAGCCGCGCCGCCACGGTGCGTCCAGCCGCACGGCAATCTCGTCGATCAGGTCGCCCACGCAGACGATCAGTGGGGTTGGGGTCGCTCGGTTCGCTCGGTCGATCATGCGGGGGAGTGTATCGGCTATTCTCTGGCTCCTTGGGCGGTTAGCTCAGTTGGTTAGAGCGCAGCCTTGACATGGCTGAGGTCACAGGTTCGAGTCCTGTACCGCCCACCAGTACCGAGAGGCGCGGAGAGGGGTCCAAGGGATGGCAGACGAGGTAGCGGCAGCAGAGGTCGTCGAGATCGACGAGATCCTTGAGGCACCCGCGCGCGGCTCTGCCGAGGAGCTTCTCGATGCCGGTGCGAGCGACAACCTCAGCCGCATGCGGCACTCCGCCGCTCACGTCATGGCCGAAGCGGTCGCGCGCCTCTTCCCGGGCGCAAAGCTCGGCATTGGCCCGGCGATCACCGATGGTTTCTACTACGACTTCCTACTAGAGCGCGCCATCACCCCCGACGATCTGGCCGCCATTGAGGCCGAGATGTCCAAGAGCATCGCCGCGAACCATAGGTTCACTCTTTCCGAGCACACCTTCGACGATGAGCGTGCCGCACTGGTGCGCGGGGATCAACCCTTCAAGGTTGAGATCATGGACGACCTCGCCAAGGCTGCCGCAGCGGAGGGGAAGCCTGCCCCGAGCGTCACGACCTACCAGCACGGCGCATTCCAAGATCTCTGCCGCGGTCCACATGTGGAGAGCACGGGCAAGATCGGTCCGTTTAAGTTGCTCTCTATTGCGGGAGCGTATTGGCGCGGGAAGAGTGATCGGCCGATGCTGCAGCGCATCTATGGCACCGCGTGGGAGACGCAAGAGCAGATCGACCAGTACCTGTGGCGCCGTGATGAGGCGCGCAGGCGCGATCATCGCAAGCTCGGCGTAGCGCTCGACCTCTTCTCGTTCCACGACGTCTCGCCCGGGAGTGCCTTCTGGCACCCGAAGGGGCAACGACTCTGGCGCACGCTCGAAGGTGCGATGCGTGAGATGCAGGAGCGCCGCGGCTATCAGGAGATCTCCACGCCGATCGTCGTCAGCAAGCACCTCTGGGAGCAGTCGGGACACTGGGATCTCTATCGCGAGAATATGTTCATCATCGAATCCGAGGGTGAAGAGTTCAGCCTCAAGCCGATGAACTGCCCCGAGAGCACCGTGATCTATCGCACGCGCACGCGCAGCTACCGTGATCTGCCGCTGCGACTCTCCGAATACGGTCGACTGCATCGCAACGAACTGTCGGGAACACTGAGTGGACTCACCCGAGTACGTCACTTCATCCAAGATGATGGCCACATCTACGTACGTCCAGACCAGATTGAATCTGAAGTCGCAGCGCTGTTAGAAGAGGTTCGTGAGGTGTATGCCTGGTTCGATCTCCCAGTGGAGTTTGTATTCTCAACCAAGCCTGCGAAGGCACTTGGCGACCCCAAGCTCTGGGAGAAGGCGGAGTCGATGATCGAGAAGGCGCTGCGCGACTCTGGCGCTAAATGGCAGCTCAAGCCTGGTGACGGTGCCTTCTATGCGCCGAAGATCGACATCATTGTGCGCGACGCGCTTGGACGTGAGTGGCAGACGGCAACCGTGCAGGTTGACCTTGTGATGCTCCCGGAGCGATTCGACCTTACGTATACCGATGAGGCGGGGGAGCGCGTCCGCCCGATCGCCATTCACCGTGCGATCTACGGCTCGCTGGAGCGCTTCATCGGCATCTTGGTCGAACACTACGCTGGGGCCTTCCCGTTCTGGCTGGCCCCTGAGCAGGTTGTCATCATCCCGATTGCCGACCGCCACCTTGAATTCGTTACGGCGGGTGCCGCAGTGCTGCGCGCCGCCGGCATTCGCGTCAGCATCGATGACTCGTCGAACCGCATGCAGAATAAGATCCGTTTGGCTCAGGAGCAGAAGGTGCCGTTGATGCTCGTCGTGGGCGATAAGGAGATTGAGGCTGGCGGGGCCGCGCCACGTTGGCGCGATGGCACCCAGGAGCCTGCAACCAGCTGGGAGGCTCTCGCAGCCACCCTCGCGGCGCGCGCGGCCGCTCGCACCGCGTGAGGGTGCTACGCTCCCTACCCCCGCAAGGACGCTGTCCTCGGGTCCAAGGCTGATGATCGTGAGGGTCTGACCGATTAAGGATCTACGCATCAATACCCAGATCCGCGTTCCACAGGTGCGCGTTCTGGATGAAGAGGGGAACCAGCTCGGCGTTCTCGCTACCCCCGAAGCCCTGCGACAGGCACAGGAGCGCGGCCTTGACCTCGTAGAGATCGCCCCAACCTCGGCCCCCCCTGTCTGCAAATACCTCGACTACGGCAAGTTCAAGTACGAGGCCCAGAAGAAGGAGCAGGACGCCCGCAAGCGTCAGAAGGTTGCCGACCTGAAGGAGCTTCGCTGCACCCCCAAGATCGGGGATGCCGACCTGCAGACCAAGATCCGCCAGGCTCATAAGTTCCTCTCGGGGGGCGACCGGGTGAAATTCTCGGTCAAGTTCCGTGGCCGCGAGATGACCCACCCTGAGATTGGGCGGGCGATTTTGGACCGGGTTGTGAAGGGATTGGCCGATGTGGCCCAGCTCGAGCGCCCCTCACTCCTCGAGGGACGCTTCCTCTCCATCCAACTGGTAGCATTACCCCGACAGAAGGGTCAGACGGCCCCGGCACCCGGCACCGATGAGCCGGCCGTACCAGCCCTTGAAGGGGAGTAACCATGCCAAAGATGAAGACACACAAGGGCGCGCAGAAGCGCATCGGATTCACGGGCTCAGGGAAGCCGATCCGCGTGAAGTCGTGGCGTGGCCATCACCTTGAAATCAAATCGTCCCGACGCATCCGCCGCTACGCGGGGAAGACCGTCCTCGGAACCACGCACAAGAATCAGATTTCACGCCTGCTGCCGTACGGCGGCTGAGCGACAACGAGAGGAGTAGAAGATGGCACGAGTTAAGCGCGGAGTTGCCGGTCACAAGCGCCACAAGCGCCTGCTTCAGGCTGCTGAGGGGCGACGTGGCTCACGCCACAAGCTCATTCGTCCGGCGCGTGAGGCCCTGCTCCACGCCCTTGCCTACGCAACGCGAGACCGACAGCAGCGCAAGCGCCAGATGCGTGAGCTGTGGATCCACCGCGTTAACGCAGCGGCTCGCCTCAACGGCGTCTCCTACTCACAGTTCATCGCCGGCCTCAAGCGCAACAACATTGCGATTGACCGCAAGATGTTGGCCGACCTCGCTGTTCGCGATGCCGCGGCATTCACGGCGGTCGCGGTCGCAGCGAAGCGCGCCTAGCCCCTTCGGTCCGCGGTAGTGGACCTCGCAGCGCTCGAGAAACAGCTCCGCACATTGCAGGCTGACGCCGCAACGCGAATTGCCGCCGCCGCTTCGACCGCTGATCTCGACGAGCTTGGCTCATCGCTCCTCGGGAAGCGTGGTGCCATCACCGAGATCCTTCGCGGCATCGGCGCCCTCCCTGCGGACGATCGCCCCAAGATCGGTGTCGTTGCGAATGAGGTGCGCGCCGCGATCGATGCGTCAGTCACCGCCCGGCGCGTCGCCCTCTCAGCGGGTGAGCTTCTGGAGCGCATCGAACGAGAACGAGTTGACGCAACCACCCCAGGCCCAGCTCCGCGGATCGGCTCGCTCCATCCAATCCCAGAGACGATCGCCGCGATTGCCGAGATCATGGCCTCGTTCGGCTTCGTCGTTGCCGAAGGTGAGGAGATTGAAGACGACGTCACCAACTTTCAGTTGCTGAACATTCCAGAGGATCACCCGTCGCGCGACCTTTGGGACACGCTCTATTTGCAAGAGCCAGGGCGACTGCTCCGCACACACACGTCGCCGGGGCAGATCCGCACCATGCAGGCCGGTGGTCCGCCGATTCGCGTCATCCTCCCTGGGCGCTGCTTCCGCTACGAGGCGGTCGATGCGAGCCATGGCTTTGAGTTTCATCAGGTTGAAGGGCTGCTTGTTGACCGCGGCGCGACGCTCGCCGACCTCAAGGGGATCCTGGACGAGTTGGCGAAGGGCCTCTTCGGCTCAGCGGCACGCACCAGGTTTAGGCCAGGGTATTACCCGTTCACCGAGCCATCCGTCGCAGTTGACGTTTCGTGGCCCGGGAGCAAGGACGGCTGGATGACGATTCTCGGTGCTGGGATGGTGCACCCAGTGGTGCTTGAGAATGGCGGCATCGATGCAGAGACACATCAAGGGTTCGCCTTCGGTCTCGGCGTTGAGCGCATCGCAATGTTGCGCCATGACATTCCTGACCTCCGCGCCTTCCTTGAGAACGACCTGCGCTTCTTGGCGGGATTCCGATGAAGATTCCGCTCTCCTGGCTTCGTGAGTTCACCGATGTCCAGCTGACCGCCGAGCAGTTGGCCGAAGCGCTCACCCTGCGTGGCCTTGAGGTTCGCGGCGTGGAGCGTTGGGGGGCCAACTGGAGCAAGATGGTCGTTGGCGAGCTCCTTGAGGTGGGACCGCATCCGAAGGCCGATCGACTGCAACTAACGAAGGTGCGCATCGGCGATGGTCCAATCCTCAACATTGTCTGCGGTGCTCGCAACATTGCTGCTGGGCAGCGCATCCCGGTAGCGCTCGTTGGCGCGCAAATGCCCGATGGTCGACAGATTGAGCGCGCCGAGAAGATGGGGGTCGCATCTGAAGGGATGCTCTGCTCCGGGCAGGAGCTCGACGCAACCGACGACGGTGACGGCATCCTGATCCTTGATCCATCGGCCCCCCTCGGGGTGCCTCTTGTTGATTACCTGGGCGAGGATGTCATTGACGTCGACGTCAAGCCGAACCGCGGCGATCTCCTCTCGATCTTGGGGCTCGCCCGCGAGGTGGGGGCGATCACGGGAGCACCGGTGGCCTACGCAGCGCGACCGCTCAAAGAGGGGGGCGATGCCGTAGCTGCGGGGCTGGCCCTGCGCGTTGCGGATGAGGCGCTCGCACCGCACGTTGTTCTGCGCGTGGTCGACGGACTGAACGTTGCCGCATCGCCTGATCGAGTGCAGATGCGCCTGAAGGCGGCCGGCCTCCGCTCGATCTCGAACGTTGTTGATGCCACCAACTACATCATGTTGGAGCTCGGCAAGCCGACGCACGCGTTTGATCGTGCCAAGGTGGGCAACACCGTGCAGATTCGCCTCGCCAAGAAGGGGGAGAGCCTCGAGACGCTCGACCACGAGGTGCGCAGCCTCGATGCAACAGACCTGGTGGTCGCCGACGAACGCACCGCCCTCGCCCTTGCCGGTGTGATGGGGGGCGCGAGCAGCGAAGTTACGCCGTCCACCACGAGCGTGATCATCGAGAGCGCCATCTTCGCCCCAACGTCGGTTCGCCGCACCGCACAGCGGCACAGCCTGCGCTCTGAGGCGTCACATCGCTTTGAGCGCGGCCAAGAGCGCCGCCTTGCCGTACTTGGCGCCGATCAGGTAGCCGCACTCCTCACAGAGTGGGCTGGCGGTGTGGCCCGATCAGGACGCCTGGTAAGCGGTGCCGGTGAGGTCCCCGCAGCAACGCTGAACTTCCGACCTGCGCGTGTTCGCGCGCTGCTCGGAGTCGCCCTCACCGACGATGAGCAGGTTGCACTACTCGGCACAATCGGCATCAGCGCAGAGGCTGCCGCCGATGCAACGAAGATCGTCGTCACGCCGAAGCGCTCTCTCTCCGTCGCGAAGGGGAGCGCGCGGTCCGTGCGTGTGCCAAGTTGGCGTAGTGATCTTGAGATTGAAGCCGATCTCGCCGAAGAGGTTGCGCGCCTGTACGGCTATGAGCGCATCCCAACCTCAATCCCGAGCGCCGACCTTCCGCCGCATCGGCCAAGCCCGACGCTGCTCCGTGATCGTGTGCGCCGTCTCCTTGCGGATGCAGGGCTGCACGAAGTTGTGACCCACGCACTCGTGTCGGCCGCACAGGCTGAGCTCTGGAGCGAACCCACTGCACTGGTTACGGGTTCGCTTGCGGCATCGGAGGGTGCCGCAGGTGGTGCGTCGATTGTCTTGAAGAATCCGCTCTCGGCGGATCACGACCGACTCCGTCAGTCCCTCCTGCCGAGCTTGCTCGATCGAGTTGATGCCAATCTCCGCTACGGAGCAACCTCGGGTGCCATCTTTGAGGTCGGTCGTGGCTACGGCAGCACGAAGGGTGTCCCATCGGAGTGGACCCGCCTTGCCATCGCGGTATGGGGGGAGCGTGAGCAGGGTGCCCCGAGCGCAGGCGCAACGACGTGGAACCTCGACGAACTCAAGCGCCTCCTCGCGCAGGTTGCGCACCTCGTCGGCGAGCGACCAGCGTACGGCGCGTCAATCGACTCGGCAGTGCTTCACCCTGGCATCAACGCGGGGATTACCGGTGACCGTTTCGCGGGCCTCCTCGGAGAGCTCCATCCCGCATCGCCGACCTGGCGTGATGAGCCGCGCGTCTTGCTCGCTGAGGTGGCGATCGCCGGCCTTCGGTCGGGGCGCCTTGACGTTGCGCAGGTGTCGCTGCCACCGACAACGCCACCAGTAACGCGCGATACTGCGCTCCTCATCCCCGCCGCGACCACCGTCGGTCACGTCGTTGATGTCGCACGAAAGAGCGTTTCGCGAGCCACGGCTGTTGAGCTTTTCGACCTCTTCGCTGGAGCACCTCTGGCCCCAGGTGAGCGTTCAGCCGGGCTGCGCTTCACCTTCCAGCCAAGCGCAACCGGAGCGGATGATGAGGCGATTACTGCCGAGCTAGCCGCCTTTGAGGGTGCTGTGCTCCGCGCCTGTGGCGCACGTATTCGCAGCGTCGAGGGGCAATGAGCGCGACCGTACTCGTCGATCTCATTGTTGTGGTGCTTCTCGTCCTCGCGGCGTGGAGCGGCGGACGTACCGGCGCGGCACGCAGCGCAGTCTCACTTCTGGCGCTCGCCCTCGGCCTCATCATCAGCGCACAAGGGCAGGGTGCAATAACCCAGTTCGTCGCCCAGCTCCTCCCCAGTGTCGACACGCGCCTTATTGGGCTCGGCATCTTTATCGGTGGGATCTGGATCCTCTTGGCCATCGCCTCGTATCTGATCGGCCGCCTTCTACAGGCGTCACTGCGCGCTATTCACCTCGGGCCGGTCGACACGGCGCTTGGGGCGGTCTTCGGTTTGCTGCAGTGGAGTGTGGCGGTTGCCGCCCTCGTCTTCGTGCTTGACGCCGCGCTCTCGGTGCGCTTCACCCTGCCGTCGCCACTAAGTGAGATCGCAGCAGCGATTACGGCTGCGCAATCCTCTGAGGTGATTCGTGGCCTGATCTATCCGATCGCAGGCCAGCTGTTCGGCGAACTCCTTCCAGAAGGCCTGCGCGCGCTGCTCGTTCCGTGAGGCGCGCAGCGGCGCGGCCGTACGACGAACGCTCCCTGACACGCCTTGAGTGGGCGGCGCTCCTCGACATACTCATCGAAGCATGTGCATTTGCCCCTTCACGTTTACTCGCGGTGGAGCTGCGCCCTACCGCTGGCGGCGGCAGCCTGCCAACCCTGCGAGCCCTCGGTCGTGAGATTGCGGAGCTGCGACGAGATGGGGGAGACCCGCACATTGGCGGCGCGAGCGACCTGGAGCCAGCCGCAGAGCGTGGCGCTAAGGGGGGCACGCTCGATGGCTCCGCACTCTTTGCGATCAGCGAGACGCTCCGCGTCGTCGAGCGCATCTCCAGTGATCTAGCTGGGTCGGGCCCAACGCTCAGCGCCCTTGGGGCCGCCCTTGCCCCGCTTCGTCCGCTGCGTAGTTCGATTGAGCGTGCGATCGCTCCCGATGGGTCCATTCTCGATGCGGCATCACCGCTTCTTGCTGGGCTGCGCGCGCTCCATCGCACTAGTCTTGAGCGACTCCGCACCCGTCTCGAGACGCTGGCACATGCAAAAAACTACAGCCCCTACCTGCAGGAGCCAATCGTTACGGTACGAAACGGGCGCTACGTGCTGCCGGTCCGCTCGGAGTGGAAGTCCCGTGTCCCAGGGATCGTGCACGACGCGAGTGCCACCGGCCAAACGCTGTGGATCGAGCCACTAGAGGTTGTTGAGCTCGGCAACGCTGCACGAGAGTCTGAGGCGGCGGTCGCCACCGAAGAGGCGCGGATCCTCGGAGCGCTCTCTGCACTCGTTGGCGCAGATGCGGCGGCGCTCCGTTCCAACGGTGCAGGTCTCGCGCTCTTTGATCTGGCCCGCGCAGTTGCCGACGTTGGGCGTGATCGAAACTGGCTCTATGCCGACGATGCGCCAGATGGCGATCTGCTCCTGACAGAGGCGAGCCACCCACTGCTCACGCCGCCAGTGGTGCCGATGAGCCTGCATCTTGACGTTGAGCGACGAGTGCTCGTGATCACCGGACCCAACACCGGCGGCAAGACGGTGGCACTCAAGGCGGTGGGGCTACTTACGGCGATGCATCACGCCGGTCTACCCATTCCGAGCGGGTTTGGGTCGGCGGTGCCCCCAACGGGGAACGTCTGGGCTGACATTGGCGACGATCAGTCCATCGCACAGAGCCTCAGCACCTTCTCTGGCCACCTGACCTCGATTCAGCGCATCTTGCTCGGTGCGGTCTCGGGCGACGTCGTGCTCCTTGATGAGGCGGGGGCGGGGACCGACCCGGCGGAAGGGGCTGCCCTGGCCGCCGCAATCATTGACGAGCTGCGACTTCGCGGCTGTCGCGTGTTGGCCACCAGCCACTACGCGGAACTTAAGCAGTACGCACATGTCACACCGGGTGTCGTGAACGGTTCTGTGGCATTTGATCTTGCCACCCTTGCACCAACCTATCGCCTAGAGGTTGGCGCTCCTGGAGGGTCGCAGGCGTTCGCGATTGCCGCGCGCCTCGGTCTGCCACAGCCGCTGCTCGATGCGGCGCAGGCACGTCGCAGCGACCAAGGGGCCACGCTCGATGCAGCGCTCGCTGCGGCTGCGGATGCCGAGCGAGCCGCGCGCGAAGCACGCCAGGTAGCGGAGGGGCTGCAAGAGCGCGCTGCAGACTCACTTGCACAAGCGGTGGAGCTGCGCCGCGCCACGGAGCGAGGGGCCATCGAAGCGCGCCAAACGGCAACAGCAGAGGCGCGCGAGGCCGCGACGGCGATCTTGCTTCGTGTTGAGCAGTTGCGGGCGGCGCTTGAGTCGGGGAGCCTGACACCGGAGGCTCTAGCGATGGCGACGGATCTGCAGCAGGCAGTAGCCGCTGGCGCAGCCTCGTCGCTGCACGAAGAGCAAGATGCGAGCGGGGGGCTCTCTTCCACGGCGCTGGCGGCGGCTGTCGGTAGCGATGTGCTGCTGCGATCGGGGGCCCGCGGCACGCTGCTTGCGGTGGATGGCGCGAACGCGACGATCGCCCTCGGTCGGATGCACAGCTCACTACCAGTCACGGAGATCAGCAAGATCCTGGTATCAGCGAAGTCAACACCTCAGTCTGCAGTTCGACCGACAGGCTCCCTCTCCGCGGCGAAGCTCGATCTGCGTGGTGCGCGCGTTGAAGATGCGCTGGCAGCGCTAGAGGCACGAATCAGCGCCGTGCTGCTGGCAGGCGGCGATCAGCTGGAGATCATCCACGGGGTTGGCACCGGTGCACTTCGCGATGTGGTGCGTCGCAAGCTGCGAGAGCTACCTGAGGTTCGCGAAGTACGTTCGGCTGATGAGCCTGGCCGCGAAGGGGTGACCCTCGCCCTCCTCTAGTCGACCTAAGGCGTTGGTGGGCTCGGGGAAATCGAAGGGTCTGGCGTAGGCGAAGGACTTGCTGTCGCCGAGAGGCAGGAGAGGGTCGGGGCGATCGTGCCGCCCCACGTGGCGCCATTCGGTTGCCAGAAGGGCGCGTAGAAGTACGTTGTCTTCCCGCCTCGCACGCCGCCAACGATCCCGGCGCCTAGCCGCGCACGTTCAATCCACTCGAGGTTGGCAGCCTGCCACTTCGGCCACTGTGCTTCGAGCGAGCTCAGATCGAGGTAGTTCGCTTCGATGCGCGTTCCCACGCAGCCATCAGCCCAGAGCAGCCCGGTGGCGCTATCAATGGCAAGGAGGCGCGTCGTGCTGCACGACGTCGTTGGGGCCGTCCCCGGCAAGAAGTATTCGCTCGTGGTGAGCGTGGTGCAGGCACCAGGAAGCTCTCCTGTGTGCGCATCGATCGTGACCTCCTCGAGGCCAGTCGGCTTAGCAAATTTTGCGACCGGAAGTTTTGATGAAATCTCGGTGAAGTAGGACTGCCAGAGCCCGCCCGCGGAGTCGAGGGAGTAGACCGTGGCGGGGGTCGAGTCTGAGTTGCCCATCCAGACACCGGTGACGAGATGCTGCGCGGTTGGATCGCTCGGTGCGGCGAGATAGCCGAACGCGGCGAGGTCCTTGGTCCCTTCGGTGGTTCCTGTCTTTAACGCCGCTGGGCGACGCTTCCCGCTGCTAGCAATGATCTTCCGCTTTGACCATGGGCGATTGACTGCAGGGTCTGTGTTCCCCGCGATGATGTCGGTCATCAGCTCGGCGGTCTCCTTGGCAAACGCTTGCTTGGCGCTCTCAACAGGGGCGGGAGCCTCCCAGATGACTGCGCCGTCACGATCCTCAATACGCAGGATATAGCGGCGGCCGACCGCTGTTCCCTCGTTGGCGAGGGCGCCGTAGGCGGAGAGCAGGTCGACGTAGCGCACCTCGAGGGTGCCGATCGCGAGTGAGGCACCAGCAACGTTCTCGCTGTTGTTCTGGAAGTCGAAACCGCTATCGCGCATCTGGCGCCAGACGCGATCTTGCCCCGCACGAATGATCGCCTTAATCGCGGGGACGTTCAGCGATCCCTGCAAGGCTTGGCGCATGCGTACTGGACCATGCTCACTCCCCTCGGAGCTTGCCGGTGTCCAGCCCACACCGAAGTCGACGGGGACATCCATCAGGATCGTTGCTGGTGTGACCGCGCGGTTTTCAAGTGCGTAGCCATAGACGATCGGCTTGATCGAACTACCAGGCTGGCGGTACCCGCTCAGCACGTCGTATTCAGGCTGGAAGACGGTGCCGTCGGCTTCGCCGTAATAGTCCGCCGACCCGGCATAGGCGAGAATGTCGCCTGTGCGCGCATCAAGCGTTGCGACGGCGGCATTGTTGATTTCGAGCCCGTGGATCGTCTTCAGCCAGTCTGTTGTCTTTACGCCGATGCTCTTCAAATACGCCTGGTACTCCTTGATCTGCGTTGAGCGAACGGCGAGGGCCCACTTCTCTGCGGCCTGCTGCATCCCCCAATCGAGCGAGGTGACAACCTTGTAGCCACTGGTGTCGAGCTGCTGCTGGCAGCCTTCGGTGCTGGTGCAGAGGATGCTTGAGAGGGCGTCACGCACGCGATTCACAAAGTGCGGGGCGCTCATCTTGCTGAGCGGGGAGGTGATCAGGATGATCTCTTCGGTGCGCGCAGCCTCGATCTCCGCATCGGTGATGGTGGCGGTCTCCTGCGGGATACCGCTCGCTCGGGCGGACTTGAGTAGATCCAAAACGACGCTGCGACGGTTCGCCACAGCAGAATCAAGTGGTACGCGGATCACGCCGTCTTCGCCGACGACTGCGTTTTCACGAAGGTCGTAGGTGCTCGGCGCCTGGGGGATAGCGGCAAGGATGGCCGCCTCGCCTAGGGTGAGCTGGTCGAGTGTCTTGCCGAAGTACTGCTGCGACGCGGTGAGAATGCCGTACGAGCGCGAGCCGTAGTAGTTGTTGTTGAGGTACTTGGCAATGACCTTCTCCTTGCCAACTCGCCCTGGGAACTCTTTGGTCAGTCGGATCGCCTGGATGATCTCTTTCACCTTGCGCTCGTAGACGCTCCCTGCGAAGGCAGAGTCTGGGAGCAACACGCTACGGACGAGCTGCTGGGTGATGGTCGAGCCACCACGGCCAGAGCCGCCCAAGGTGTCGAGCGCGGCGGCCACGAAGCCGAGCGGATCAAAGCCAGAGTTCTCCCAGTAGGTCTTATCCTCGATGGCGGTGGTGGTGTCCAGGACAATGCTGGGGATGTCGGAAAACTCCATCTCGGTGCGGCGGTCTGAGCCAAATGCAGCGAGCTGGACCGTGCCGGTGCGGTCGTACACGGTGGTGTTCTGGTCGAGCACGATGGTGTCGAGGTCCTTCGGGTCGGGGAGATCGTCAACCACGACGCTGTAGATGGCGATGGTGCCGCCATAGGCGATCGCGGCGATCAGCAGGCAGGCGCCCAGCAGGGCGACTGGCAGGAGGGCGAAGAGCCCCCCAAGAAGGCGTTTTCGGGGGCGGCCGCTCCGCTGGGTTGAGTTTCCCGAGGCCATGTCCATCGCTGTGAAGGTAGCATAGGGCGCATGACGAACCCTCTGGCCTCTGAGCTCCTCCGCGACTTCACCGAGCGAGGTCTGGTTCATGACGTGACCGCAGGCCTCGATCAACGCCTCGTGGCTGACCCGGCGATCAGCGCCTATATCGGCTTCGATCCGAGCGCCGACTCACTCCATGTTGGGCACCTGATGGGTGTCCTTGCGCTGCGACGACTCCAACTGCACGGTGGGCGCCCCGTTGCACTGGTTGGCGGAGGGACCGGCATGATCGGCGACCCCTCGGGTCGATCGGCCGAACGCAATCTTCTGGATCGAGCGACGCTGGATCACAATCGCGCAGCGATTGGTGCGCAGCTCGCTAATCTCGTCGACTTCTCGGGGAAGGGTGGCGCCCTCCTGCTTGATAACTTGAGCTGGCTCGGCGACCTTGGGCTGATCGATTTCCTTCGCGACACAGGGAAGCACCTCACCGTCGGCTACATGCTCGCCAAGGAGAGCGTAAAGGCGCGGCTTGAGGGCGGTCTCTCGTTCACGGAGTTCAGCTACATGTTGCTGCAGAGCTACGACTTTATGATGTTGCGGAAGCTGCACGGTGTGGAGCTCCAGATGGGTGGCTCTGACCAGTGGGGGAACATCACCGCCGGCACGGAGCTAATTCGTCGCACCGAGGGCGAGCGCGCCGATGGTGCGCCGCAAGCCTTCGGGCTCTGCTACCCGCTCCTGCTCGCCAAGAGCGGCGCGAAGTTCGGCAAGACGGCAGAGGGTGCCGTCTGGCTCGATCCGGCCCGGACAAGTCCGTTCGCCTTCCGCCAGTTCTGGATGGAGCAGGACGACGAGTCGATCGCATCGCTCTTGCATCGCTTCACCCTCGACAGCGTTGCCGAGACCACAGCGCTGATGGCACGACACGCCGAGAACCCTGCCGCCCGTCGAGCGCAGCGCCACCTCGCCCGAACTGTGACCAGCATGGTGCACGGGGCCGATGTGGAGGCTCGCGCCGCAACCGTTGCCGATGCGTTGTTTGGCGACGGCGAGGGTGGCACCCCAGACCTTCGAGCGCTGACGCCTGAGGCCCTGGCGATGCTGGCGGATGAGCTGCCGACAAGCGGCCTACCAGTTGCCGCCGACGCCACGCTGGTTGACCTCGTCATCGCGGCCGGACTTGGCACCTCAAAGAGTGAGGCGCGTCGACTGATTGAGCAGGGGGGCGTGAGCGTCAACGGCGCACCCGCGCCCGATGGAGCCGCCGCCGCCTCCTCATTTGCACCGCTGGCCGACGGCTCGCTCCTGCTGCGCAAGGGGCGCCGCGACTACCGTCTACTCCGCCGCGCCTAGCGCCCGACCCCTAGGGGGACTGCGCTCGCCTCGCCTATACTCCCCGCATGTCAGGACATTCAAAATGGTCAACGATCAAGCGCGCCAAGGGGGCGACTGACGCGAAGCGTGCCGCCCAATTCACGAAGGTTTCGCGCGAGATCACCATCGCCGCCCGCATTAGCGGCCCCGATCCAGCCGCGAACCCGCGCCTGCGTTTGGCGATCGACAAGGGGCGTGGCCTCAACATGCCGAACGACAACATCAAGCGTGCCATTGAGCGTGCCGCCGGCCTCGGACAGAGCGACGCCTATGAAGAGATTGTCTACGAGGGGTATGGCCCGGGGGGCGTTGCCGTGCTCGTCGAGGCGGCAACCGACAACCGCAACCGCACGGCATCTGAGGTGCGCAGCCTCTTCACCAAGTCTGGCGGCGCTCTGGCCAGCAGCGGCGCCGTCGCCTGGCAGTTCGAGGCACGCGGTGTCATTGAATGCATCGGCTCGTTTGAGGCGGTAGGGGAGGCAGCGATTGAGGCTGGGGCGGCCGATGTCGAGGCCGACGAGGGCTCTATCTTTGTCTACTCCGACCCGCATGAGATTCACTCGGTTCAGGGTGCCCTTGAGGCCGCCGGCATCAAGGTGAAGAGTGCTGAGTCGGGCATCATCGCGAAGTCTACGGTCGAAGTCTCTGCGGATGATGCCCGTAAGAACTTCAAGCTGATTGATGCCCTTGAAGAGCTTGATGATGTGCAGCGGGTCACGGCGAACTTTGAGGTGCCACCCGAGGTCTTCGCCGAGATCGCTGGATGAGCATGCGTGTCCTGGGACTTGACCCGGGAACGGCAACCTTCGGCTGGGGCGTTGTAGATGCGGGTGGCGCCCGTCCGACACATGTCGCCCACGGCGCACTCCGCACTGCAGCAACGCTGACACTCGGTGCTCGACTGAGCATCTTGAGAGATGGCGTCACCGCACTGATTGAGGAGCACCGACCAGATCGCATTGCCATTGAGCGCATCTTCTCGCAATCCAACGTGCAGACAGCTATCGCGATCGGCGCCGTGCGCGGCGTGGCCTTGCTCATCGCCGCGGACCACAACATTGAGGTGGTTGAGGCCACACCGTCGGAGATGAAGCGTGCAATCGCTGGTGAAGGTCGCGCGACCAAGGCGGCGGTGACGAAGGCGATTACGAAACTTCTTTCGTTGCAGACTGCGCCGACCCCAGATGACGCGGCTGACGCACTCGCCTTGGCACTCTGGGGCGCTGGTGCGCGCAAGATGGAACATCGCTCCGGCTCTTCGCGCCTAGATCGCTCTGCGGCTGCGGCAGTCGCCGCCGAGAGTGGATTTGATCGAGCGGTGCGCGCCGCCCTGCGCGCTGGGAGGTCGTAGCCATGTACGCCCACATCCACGGCTCCGTGCTCTGGGTCGAGGACGACGCCGTGGTGATCAGCGCAAACGGCCTCGGACTACGCATCCGCACGCTGCCAGCCGTCCTAAGCACCGCAACCGAGGGTGCTGTCCTTGAGCTCTATCTGCACCACATCGTGCGCGAGGACAGCGAAGCACTCGTAGGCTTTCCCACACGTGACCAGGCGCGGCTATTCGCCACCCTGCTTGATGTGACCGGTGTGGGTCCAAAGGTTGCGATTGCGCTCCTCGCCACGCACGGACCAGATCTCCTCCGTCGTGCGCTGGTTGATGGTGACGAAGCGCTCGTCGCTAAGGCCCCTGGGGTAGGGAAGCGACTCGCCGCGCGCATCATTGTCGAACTCGGTGACCGCATGAGCAGAGAGGCTTCAGCGGAGACTGAGGTTGGCGCAAAGGGCGATGCGGATCGCGACCTGCAAGGCGCCCTCCGAAGTCTTGGCTTCCCAGCTCGGGAGGCGAAAGAGATGGCAGGTGCCGTCTCTGCCAACGCTGCACTCACCACTGCGCCGCTCGCAGATCGACTCCGCGCAGCCCTCAAGGAGCGAGCATGAGCGACGAGTCGCGCACCGACGCCGCGGAGCTGAGCGCCGAAGCCACGC
The DNA here is from genome assembly GCF_040397235.1 of Candidatus Limnocylindrus sp. GTDB lineage: Bacteria > Chloroflexota > Limnocylindria > Limnocylindrales > Limnocylindraceae > Limnocylindrus. The sequence goes on from NZ_JBBAWH010000001.1 coordinate 159,777, forward strand.
TGCGTCCCGCATCGCTCGGGGAGTACATCGGCCAAGTGGAGGCGAAGCGCTCGCTCACCACGCTGCTACAGGCGGCACGCGAACGCGGAGAGGCTGCCGACCACCTCCTGCTGCACGGGCCCCCAGGGCTCGGGAAGACCACCCTGGCAGCGATCGTCGCCAAGGAGCTCGGGGTCGAGATCCGCTTCACCTCAGGGCCGGCCATTGAGCATGGCGGACAGATGGCGGCGATCCTCACCGACCTGACGCCACGACAGGTGCTCTTCATTGATGAGATCCACCGCCTCGGCCGAGCGGTCGAAGAGGTGCTCTATCCCGCAATGGAAGATCGCTCTATTGACATCGTCATTGGCAACCGTGGCTCGGCGCAGTCGCTGCGACTCGACATTGCACCGTTCACCCTCATCGGCGCCACCACTCGTGTCGGCATGCTCTCTTCGCCGCTGCGCGATCGCTTCGGTGCCGTGCAGCGCCTCGACTTCTACGACGATGCCGATCTTGCTGCAATCGTCCGCCGCTCCGCCGGCATCCTCGGGATCGAGATCGCCGGTGATGCCGCCGCGCTGATTGCGGCGCGCAGTCGCGGCACGCCACGCGTCGCGAATCGCCTCTTGCGCCGCGTTCGCGATGAGGTGCAGGTCGCCGGCTCCTCCAACATCACCGTTGAGGCGGCGGCGCAGGCACTGCAGGGGCTGCAGATTGATGAGGCGGGCCTCGATGCAACCGATCGTAAGCTCCTCACCGTCATGATCGAGAAGTTCAATGGGGGACCAGTCGGCGTGGCTGCGATGGCGGCACTGCTCGGTGAATCCACCGACGCGCTCGAAGATGTCTTTGAGCCGTACCTGCTGCGAATCGGGTTCATTGACCGCACGCCACAGGGTCGCGTCGTGACCGAAGCGGCCCGCGCCCATCTCGGCAAGGATTCGGCCTCACTCTGGGGGAAACGCTGAACCGATCAGAGCAATTCGCTGCGCTCTCTGATCCAACCACGCTGCCTGCGCGCGCCGGTGGTGCGGCACAGTTCACGATTACCGCGCACGACAAGTCATCGCGCGCTCGAGCGGGCGAGCTGCGTTTAGGTCACGGTGTCGTGCAGACGCCAGACTTCATGCCCGTCGGCACGAACGCCACGGTGAAGTCACTCGATCCAGAAGAGCTGAAGGCGCTCGGTGCCCAGATCATCCTCGCCAACACCTATCACCTCTACCTGCGCCCAGGCCATGAACGGGTGCAGCGTTTCGGTGGCCTTCACGAGTTCATGCAGTGGGATCAACCGATCCTGACCGACTCTGGTGGATTTCAGGTGGTCTCTCTTGGTCCACTGATGCGCATCAACGAAGAGGGTGCGCGCTTTAGCAGTCATCTCGACGGCTCCATGCACCTCTTTACGCCTGAGCGATCTATTGAGGTGCAGCAGGCGCTTGCCCCCGATATCGCCGTTGCATTTGATCAGCCGGTGATGCCGGAGGGGAGCACCGACCGTGAGGTTCGACGAGCGATGGATCGCACGCATCGTTGGGCGGTTCGCTCGTTGCGAGCGCACAACCGCCCGGATCAGGCGCTATTCGGCATTGCGCAGGGTGGAATCAACCCAGAGCTGCGCGCCGAATCTGCCACCTACATCCGCTCACTCCCGTTCGATGGGATCAACCTTGGCGGCCTGGCGGGGGACGAGACGCCAGAGCAGCGCAACACCGCGATCGACGCCACCGTTACCGCGCTTGAGGGGGATCTTCGCGTTCGCTACCTGATGGGTCTCGGATCACCAGTAGATCTCCTTGAGGCCGTTCTTCGCGGCGTTGACCTCTTCGACTCCGTTTTGCCCGCCCGGGTTGCCCGCAATGGGCAGGCCTGGGTCACTGGGGGGCGCCTCAATCTGCGCAACGCGCGGCACCTTGATGAGCAGGAGCCCGTCGATGCCCAGTGTGACTGCAGCACCTGCAGGCGCTTTAGCCGTGCCTACCTGGCGCACCTCTTCCGAGCCGAGGAGCTGTTGGCATACCGCCTTCTCACGATCCACAACCTGCGCCATATGAGCGCCTTCATGGGGGAGGTTCGGAGAGCCATCGCGTCGGGTACACTCGCCGCTGAACTGCCGCGCCTTCGGGCTGCGGCTGGGGGGCCAGGGACCCCCCGACTTGGAGCCGGCGACGAGCCGGGCGCCGTGCCAGAGCGCGGTGCGATGCAGCCGCGGTACGCCGCGGCAGGCAGACTGCGAGGAGCTCAGCAGAAGAGGGCTGTAGCGTCGGAAGATAAGGAGTAACCCATGGCAGAGAAGAGCGAATCCAAGAAGAGCGCAGCCGTCGAGCCAAAGGAGGAGGGGAAGCCCTCCACTGAGCGCAGTCGCGCAGTTGAAGCGGCGATCCTCACCATTGAGAAGCAGTTCGGTCGCGGTGCGATCATGAAGCTCGGCTCACGCGAGCGACTCGCGATTGATTCCATCCCAACCGGAGCGATCTCACTCGATATCGCCCTCGGTGTTGGTGGCCTACCGAAGGGTCGCATCAGCGAAATCTTCGGGCCAGAATCGTCGGGTAAGACCACGATCGCCCAGCACATCATTGCCGAGGCACAGCGCCGCGGTGGCGTGGCCGCATTCATTGACGTCGAGCATGCGCTCGATTCAGCGTATGCCGCACAGACTGGTGTGAACGTGAACGAGCTGCTTGTCAGCCAGCCAGATACCGGCGAGCAGGCACTCGAGATCGCCGAAACCCTGATCCGTTCAGGCGGCGTTGACATCGTTGTCATCGACTCAGTTGCGGCACTCGTGCCACGCGCTGAGATCGAGGGGGAGATGGGTGACTCGTTTGTCGGTATTCAGGCACGCCTCATGAGCCAGGCACTTCGCAAGCTGACCGGTGCAGTAGCCCGTTCCAACACGGTGCTGCTCTTTACGAACCAGCTGCGCGAGAAGATCGGCGTTATGTACGGCAGCCCAGAGACGACCCCGGGCGGTCGTGCGCTGAAGTTCTACGCGTCGGTTCGACTCGACATTCGACGAATTGAGACGATCAAGAACGCTACTGAGGCGATCGGCTCGCGCGTACGCGTCAAGGTCGTAAAGAACAAGGTTGCCGCGCCTTTCCGCATTGCGGAGTTCGACATCATGTACGGCGAAGGAATCAGCATGGCGGGCGGCCTGCTCGACGTTGGTGTTGCAGCCGATGTGATCTCCAAGACCGGCGCCTGGTTCAACTATGGCGACGTGCGCCTCGGCCAGGGTCGAGAGCAGTCGAAAGAGTTCCTCAAGGCGAACCCTGAAGTTGCCGCAGAGATCGACGCGAAGCTTCGCTCAGTCTCCACGACGCTTGAGATTCCCGCCGCCGTCGCTCCCGAAGCGGAGTAACGGTGCGTCGTGGCGCGTCGCCGCGACCCTGAAGCGCAGAAAACCCGCCGAGCAGCGGCAGAGGCCTCCGATGTATTGGAGGCGGCTGCACGCTCGCTCAGCGGCGCACCGCGCTCGCGGAAGAGTCTTGAAGAGCGCCTGATCACCGCCGGGTACCCGGAAGAACATGTGCGCACCGCAGTTGCGCGCCTCGTTGAGATCGGCCTGATTGATGACGAGCGACTCGGCCAGGCGCTGCTCGATTCGCGTGACCGATCGCGACAGCGTGGCGATCGTGCGCTTCTGCAGGAGCTGAAACGACGTGGCATCGACGAGGAGCTCGCGCAGCGACTGCTGGCACAGCGCGCAGCGGGGGAGGCGCAGAGTACTGAACAGGTCTGGGGCGCCACGCTGCGGGTTACCGATGAGCACGCAGAGGGGGCCGAAGAGCGCGCCGCACGCGCCGCTCTGGCCAAGTTGCGCCTGCGTGGCGGTGATGCCCGCTCCGAGGTGCAGCGACTGGCTCAGGGGCTCGCCCGACGGGGTTTCCCGGGCGCCCTCTCCTGGCGCCTCGCCCGGGAACGCGTGGAGTCGGAGACTCGAACCGCGCTGTCGGAGGGGGGCACCGAAGAGGAGTAGCCTCGCCACGCTCAGCGCCACGGGCGTTTGACCGATCTGGCGGGTAGGCGTAGCCTCTCCTCTCCAGCCTTTGGCTGGGCATTTGACCTATTTACCGCGAGCCAGGCCGCGGGGCCAGCCTGGCAGGAGAGCGTCATGACTGATCTAAACGGGATCGCCCCCGTGTTGTTTGCTCTATTCGGCGTAGGGATCGGGCTCGCGCTGCGTAGCGTGATTGCCGCCGCCGCCATCCGTGCCGCAAACCGACGAGCCGCCGCCATCCTCGAAGAGGCGCGCCAGCAGCAGAGCTCCCTGGTGATTGGCGCAAAGGGAGAGATCTCACGCCTGCGAGCCGAGGCCGAACTCGCCCAACAGGCCGACCGTGAGGCGGCGACAGCAGAGGGTGAGCGCCTTCGCCTTCGCGAAGTCACCCTTGGTGAGCGAGAGAGCTTCTTTGCCGGTCGAGAGGTCGCCATCGCTGAGCGCGAGCGCACCCTCGTTGATGAGTCTGTTGCCCTTGATGTGGCTCGCGCAAACGTCAATACGCGCCTTGCAGAGGTCGCCGGGCTCGACCCCGAGGCCGCTCGGACCGAGGTCCTCTCGCGCTTCACCGAAGAGGCTGAGCGCGAGACGAAGCGACTGCAGGCAACCCTGGAGCGACGCGCCCAAGAGGATGCGGCCGACCGGGCACGCGACATGATCCTGACGGCGATGCAGCGCGTTGCAGCGGACCACAGTGCTGAGCACTCCGTGACCCACGTAAAGCTCGCGAGCGACGAGATGAAGGGCCGACTGATCGGTCGTGAGGGGCGCAACATCCGTGCCCTTGAGGCGGCCACCGGCGTTGAGCTACTCATCGATGAGACACCTCTGCAGGTCACGCTCTCATCGTTCGACCCAGTTCGTCGCCAAGTGGCGCGTGTCGCCCTTGAGCGCCTCATGCAGGACGGGCGCATTCATCCGATTCGCATCGAAGAGATTGTTGCGAAGGCGCAGGGTGAAGTTGATGCTGACTCGCTCAAGAACGGTGAGACTGCCGCACTCAAGGTTGGTGTCACTGGCATTCCAACAGAGCTGCTGCGCATCCTTGGTCGGCTGCAGTGGCGCACCTCGTTCGGTCAGAACGTCTTGCTGCACTCGATTGAGACCGCGCAAGTCGCAGGGGCCGTCGCAGGCGAGCTCGGCATGGACATTCGCGCCGCAAAGGTCGGCGGCCTGCTCCACGACATTGGCAAGGCGCTCGACCATGAGATTGAAGGAACGCATGCGGCGATCGGCGCCGACCTGGCGCGTCGCCACGGTATGCCAGAGGGGATCGTCAATGCGATCGCTGCACACCATCAGGAGGTGGAGTGCACCGCGCGTGAGGCCCCGATTGTGCAGGTGGCGGATGCAATCAGTGCCGCACGACCTGGCGCACGTGGCGACCAAGGCGAGGCTCATCTCCGTCGCCTCGAGGACCTTCAGCAGATCGCACTCGGGTTCGAGGGCGTTGAGAAGGTCTACGCGGTGCAGGCCGGCCGAGAGGTGCGCATCTTGGTTCGCCCTGATCAGGTCAGCGACGAAGAGGCGCGCACGATTGCCCGCGAGGTGGTCAAGCGCATCGAAGAGCAGCTTGCCTATCCGGGTCAGATTCGTGTCACGGTGATCCGAGAGACACGGGCGGTTGATTACGCCCGATAGCATGCCGACCCTACCGATCCTCGCGATCGGTGGTCCTACTGCGGTAGGGAAGAGCGCCGCCGCGCTTGCGCTGGTCGACGCTCTCGACGCTGCGGGGGTGAGTTCAATCTTGGTGTCGGCAGACTCACGCCAGGTGTTCCGTGGCTTCGACATCGGCACCGACAAGATCAGCGCCGAAATTCGTGCCGTTCGCCCGCATGCATGCATCGATATTGCTGAGGCGAGCGACGCATTCACCCTGTATGACTGGCTCGACGCAGCCCGCGCCGCCATCGCTGGCCACGCCCAGGCGAGTGGGGGAGCGGGGATCGCCATCGTGGTTGGCGGCACCGGCCTCTACCAGCGCGGCCTGCTGAAGGGCTTCCTCTCGGGTGGCGCTCGGCCAAGCAACCCCCTGATTCGCGAACAGCTTGAGTTGCAGTTCTCGAATGTTGGCCGCGAACCGCTCGACAAGGAACTCCGCGAACGGAATCCAGCGGCGGCAGACGCCGTTGCCACTGCGAGTGCTCGGCGCCTGATTCGAACGCTGGAGATCGTGCGCCTCGGCGGCGATCCGCTCGCCGAAGAGGAGAATCCGTGGGCTGCGCCAATGGCGTACGTGCAGATTGATGACACCGATTTTGAGCGACACCGCGCCGCCATCACAGCACGTGTTCGGGCGCAGTTTGATGGTGGCCTCGTGGAAGAGACTACACAGCTAGCAGCACGTCTTCCAGCTGAAACCCCAGCACTTTCTGGGATCGGCTATCGCGAGGCGCAGGCGTATATCGATCAAACAATGGATCGCGAGCGCGCCATCGGCACTGCTGCGACCCGGACGTGGGCGTATGCCCGCCGTCAGCGCACCTGGTACCGCGGTGAGGAGCTGATCGAGACGATCCCAACGGATGGGCGCCCAGCAGCAGAGATTGCGCAGAGCCTCCTACCGCACGCGCTGCGGATCGCGGTACGCTAGAGGGACAGTGACAAAGAAACTCGCACCGATTGACCTGACGCCTGCGCCAGAGCGTGCCTTTCTCATCGCAGTGGACACCGGTAGCGATGCTGGTTGGCCGGCCGAAGATAGCCTTCAGGAGTTAGCGAGCCTGGCTCGAACGGCAGGGGCTGAAGTAGTTGGCGCCGAATGGCAGCAGCGCCGACACCCCGACCCCGACACCTATGTCGGCGCTGGCAAGGCGAACGAGTTGCTCGCCGCCAAGGTTGAGACGGGCTTCACCGTGCTGATCGCCGATGACGAACTCTCACCCACGCAGCAGCGTGGCCTCGAGGAGGTGCTCGGCGTGAAGGTCATTGACCGCAGCCGACTGATCCTTGACATCTTTGCCTTGCACGCCAGAACGCGCGAGGGTCGCCTACAGGTGGAGCTGGCACAACTGGAGTATCAGCTGCCGCGACTGACAAAGCTGTGGACGCACCTTTCGCGGACGGGCGGCGGCATCGGCACCCGCGGCCCCGGTGAGTCTCAGCTCGAGACCGACCGCCGCCTGATTCGCGATCGCATCTCCGTGATGAAGGCGCGCGTCGACCAGGTGCGCCGCAGCCGCGAGACGGGTGCGAAGAGCCGCACCACACGCGGTGAGCCGACCGTTGCCATCGTTGGCTACACGAACGCTGGGAAGTCGACGCTCCTCAACAGCCTGGTCGGGAGCAGCGTGGTGCTCGCGGAAGATCGGCTCTTTGCCACCCTCGATCCCACCAGCCGTAGGGTCCGCTTGCCTGGTGGCCTCCATGCCATCGTTACGGACACCGTGGGGTTCATCCATAAACTGCCGCACCAGCTGGTCGACGCATTCCGCGCCACCCTCGAAGAGGTCGCCCGCGCCGACCTGCTCCTTGAGGTTGTTGACGCCTCAGACCACCACGCCCTGGAGCACCGCGCCACGGTGCAGGCCGTCCTCGACGAACTCGGCGCCGCTGAGAAGCCCCGCATCATTGCCGCTAACAAGATCGACGCGGCGCAGATGCACGCGCGTGACATTGACCCCGCGGCGCTTGGCGTTTCAGCGGCGACGGGGCTCGGCCTCGGTCCGCTCCGCAGCGCCCTCGAAGAGGCGCTACAGAGCCAAGGGACCCCTGTCGACCTCCGCCTCCCATACACGGCGGTGGGGGAGGTTGAGGCGATTCGCGCCCGGGGCGGCATCCAGGTGGCCTACGACGAAGATGCCCTCCATGTCACAGGTTTTGCCACCGCCGAGCTGGCCAGCGAACTGAAGCGGCTGAAGCGCAACTCGACGGCGAAGCTGCTCTAAGCCGGAACCCGAGCCCGCGCACACGTCAGCGGGGTAGTTACAGGAGGCGGCTCCGTGCCTGGGCCTCTCCTATCTTGGTTCCGATAATGATAGTTATGTGACGAAGCAGGCTGGGCGCCGAGCACGAAACCTCGCTATCCTCCACCCATGCGGATTGAGTTCATCGCCCAGGCCGGAGTTAAGATCCACACCGCGCACGGCTCGATCCTGTGCGACCCCTGGTTCAATCCTGCGTATTACGCCGGTTGGTTCCCATACCCCCGAAACGACAAGCTCGACCACGCCGCCCTCGGGGCCACCGATTACCTCTATATCAGCCACCTGCATCGGGATCACTTCGACCCTGAGTGGCTGAAGGCCTACTGCAACAAGGATGCTGTGGTCATCCTCCCCGCCTACCCGCTCCCAGAGCTCAAGGAGGCTCTACAGGGGCTTGGATTCCACCAGTTCATCGAGACTGCGTCGGGCGTCCCTGTGCAGCACGGCGGTCTCAGCATCGTCGTAGAGGCCCTGACGGCCCCGACAGACGGCCCCATTGGTGATTCCGCGCTGCTGATCGACGACGGCGTGGAGCGTCTCCTGAACCTCAACGACAGCCGCCCCACAGACCCCGATCGCCTCCTCGTGCAGGGAGCGATCGACATCTGCCTGCTGCAGTTCAGCGGTGCGATCTGGTACCCAATGGTCTACGACATGCCGGCGAAGGCGGCTGAGGCCCTCGCGAAGAAGAAACGCGCCGCGCAGTTCACCCGAGCCGCCCGCTACGTGGAGATCATCTCGCCCCGTGTGGTGATCCCCTCTGCGGGACCTCCCTGCTTCCTCGATGACGAGCTCTTCCGCTGGAACGACGTGCACGACGCTGAGGATTCGATCTTCCCCGACCAGCGCTTCATGGTTGAGCGCTTGCAGGCTGAGGGCCAAGCGGCTGCTCTTATGCTCCCAGGGAGCGTCGGCCAATTCAACGCTGATGGCGTCTTCGACGTGCAGCACCTGCAGGGCGATCTGTCTGTGCAAGATGTCTTTGCAGATAAAGAGGTGTATTTGCGCAGATACGCAGCCGACATGGCTCCTGTCATTGCAGCCGAGAAGGCATCGTGGGTTGGACCCCGGAGCGACCTGGTACCTGAGCTGGAGGCCTGGCTGGAGCCGCTCATGGCGCTCGGCCCGCGTGTCTGCGACGGCATCGGCACTGCGATCAAGATCCAGACGGACGACGAGGCGATCATCCTCGACTTCCCTGAGCGGTCGGTCGTTGCTGACGATGGCCGAGAGGTGGACTTCCGGTTCACGATCCCCCGCTACCTGCTGGACCACCTGGTGCGCACACGCACGGATGACTGGGTCAACAGCCTCTTCCTCTCGCTGCGCTTCTCAGCGTGGCGTAAAGGTGCCTATAACGACTACGTCTATACCTGGTTCAAGTGCCTCTCCACGGCAAGGATCCAGTACGCCGAAGGCTTCTATGCCGAGAATGGCCCAACCGAGGGGACGTTTGATCTGACCGGTTGGCAGATCCAGCGCCGCTGTCCGCATATGAAGGCCGACCTCACCCGCTTCGGAACCACGGATGGCGAGACGCTGACCTGCAGCATCCATGGGTGGCAGTGGGATCTGGCAACGGGGCGCTGTTTGACCTCCGATGGCCACCCCCTCTTCTCGCGACCCGAGAGCGAGCAGGCGAAGGTGCTCGCCGCCGCGGCTGCGACGCAACCGCCGCCAGGACCCGATGCCGCCGCCGGCTCACCAGACGGAGCCTAGCCCCCTCCCCTCCTCTCGCGACACACTCGCTACGAGGCGGCTGCGAGTCCTCGGGCCAGTGCCGCAGCAAGCTCAGTCGAACGCCCACCGCCCATCACCAAGACCACTGTCTCGGATGTAATGCTGGGGAGTAGGGCTGCGGCAGCTTCCACTACGGTCCCGGGTGCTGTTGCTGGCGTGCCCATGGCCGCGATCCGTTCGGCAAGATCGGAGGCCGAAACGCTGGTCGTATCAAGGTCACGCACGGCGAAGATCTCTGCGACAACAACTCGGTCTGCAGCACTGCACGACTTCGCGAGGCTCTCAAGGAGTGCGGCGGTGCGGTGGTAGGTGAGCGGCTCAATGGCGAGTACGAGCGTGCGACCCGGATATCGCTGACGAACCGTTTCCAGCGTGGCGTCAATTGCGGTTGGATGATGGCCGTAGTCGTCGAGGACGATAATCGAACCGTGGTCATAGCGCACCTCCATGCGGCGACCTACACCGCCAAAGGTGGCGAGTGAGCGCGCAATCCCATCGGCGCTGCCACCCGCACTGGCTACAAGCGCGGCAACGCCAAGGCCATTTGACGCGTTGTGTGCGCCAAGGAGCCCGATCGGCAACTCACGATTGAGAAGATCGCGAAGTGCTGGAGCTGCGAGGGCGGCGCGGTCCGAGAGGTGTCTTATAGTGATTGAGAAGGCCGCCTCCCCGCGTGACGTTACCGTCGCGATCACGTCTGCCTGCGGTGCGCCAGGCGTCGCTGAGGCTGCGAAGGTGTAGATGTTGCGGTGCTCTCCGGCAGCGAGTAGTGCTACGAGTTCAGCGCCACCCTGATCCCCACTGTTGATGAACACGGCGCCGCTCTCGGCTGGATAGGCCGCCCAGCGTGCAAAGGTCTCTACAGCGGCGCGACGGTCGGCAAAGATGTCGGGATGATCCCAATCCACATTGAGAACCAGTGCGCGATCAGCGTTGTAGGTGTCGAAGTTGCCGCCGTACTCGTCAGCCTCAACGACGAAGCCAGGGTCGGCACCGATATGTACGGGCGAACCGGCAGGTGTGCCCAGCTCTATGCCGAGTGGGCCGCCGACAAAGGCCGATGGGTCAATGCCAGAGCGGACGAGCGCATCGAGAACCCATCCAGTAGAGGTCGTCTTGCCGTGCGTTCCGGCAACGCCGATCATTAGCCCGCCGCGTGTCGCAGCAGCGTCAGCGATTACCTGCTGCACGGAGACCGCATGCGCCCCAGCGGCTCGTGCGAGCAGCACCTCAGGATGATTCGGCTGGGTGCTCGTAATCGCCTTGGAGATGGCGACCACGCTCCCAGCGTTCAGTGCTGCGCAGGCCTGCAGGACTTCGGGACTGGCCGAAGAGCCAACCGGAATCCTGGCGTGCGAGAGGATCGTCGCCGACTCCCCTGCCAGGGCCTGGTCGTACCCTGAAACACTCAGCCCGAGCGCCTTAGCGTGCAGCGCCGCCGCAAGTGCGGCGGTACCGCCAACCCCAATGATATGGAGGCGCGATCCAGACTGGAGTGGCGCCCCTCCACGTGAGGGCTCTAACCCAGCAGCGATATCGCTAATCGAGCGCGTCACAGGCTACCGATAGTTCTCAAACTGCAGCGGCCGCTCAACATCGAGGTCCTTGAGGCTCGTCATCACCTCTTGTAGTTCGTCGCGTGACTTTCCGGTGACGCGCACCGCCTCGCCCTGGATCTGGGTCTTTACCTTTGGGAACGTTTCGCGAATGAACTTGGCGATCTTCTTCGCAGCGACATCGTCAAGGCCCTTGCGCAGCTTGACGTGCACGCGAAGCGTATCCCCGCCTGCCGCCTCAGCCTTCCCCCAGTCGTAGGTTCGAAGGTCAATGCCGCGCTTCACCGACTTTGATTCGAGGATGTCACGCAGCGCCTTCAGGCGTAGGTCGCCGTCGACGCGGATGATCAGCTCCCCCTTCTCCTCCTTGATTTCGGCGGTGGCATCGCGAAAATCGTATCGCGTGGCGACCTCACGCCTGGTCTGGTCGAGGGCGTTCTTGAGTTCTTGCTCGTCATACTCCGAGACGACGTCAAACGAATTGTCGGCTGGCATGCACTACCTCCTTGATGATTTCTGCACCTGCCCCGTACTGAGGAAGTCATAGGTTTCGGCTCCAGTGCCGCTCCCAATTCCTCTTATGGTACGCCCGTTGAGGGCGATAAGTAGAACAGAGGGATCGCCGCTTCGGATCTCGATGCGCTTCTCCCCCGTAAAGATTAACCGCGTACCAGGGGCGATCGTCTTCCCCGAAACGCCAATCGTCGGGTCGAGTTGGCCATCAGTCCATACGCGGATCCAGGTTGAGGAGGCGCCGCCAGTGACGCTCACCATGACGCCACGGAAGGAGACGTCCACAGTGCGGGTAGCCTGGCCGAGCGCACCGTCGGCGGCGGTGACGCTGAAGCTCAAGGTCCAGCGCCCCGCTGGGAGGGAGATGCCGCCAGTGGCCGTCCCACTCGCGTCACTCGTAATCGTTGCGGCGATAAGCCCCCCTGGGGTATCTGTTGCCGTGATTGCAACCTCAGAGTTCGGGGCCGTGAGGAGCGAGATCGGCACGTCACCGTTCTCAACAGCGAGATTGGTCGAGGGCTGCGTCACGGTGACTTCAGGGGCGACCTTATCGGGAAGGGCGACCACGAACACTCGCTCCGCTGTGGTGCTGGACTCACCGCCCGTGCCCGGCTTAACCGCGTGCGCCACGACCTCTGTGCGGCCGGTGCCGAGTGGAACAAGAAGGCTCCAGAGGCCACTCTCGTCAGCCTCAGTTGTCAGCTGCGCCCCAGCGCTCGTGTCAATCACGATACTGGCGCTTGCATCGGCAGTCCCCCTGATTTCGTACGAGAGCGTCCCTGCTTCAAGGTTGCTGAGCGCTTCGATCGGATAGGTAATGGCGATGGAGGGCGGCAAGATAAATCGCAGGAGCTGGAGCACCATGAAGCCGCTGATCACCAGCACCGCGAGCCCTAGCCCGCCCATCGCCAGCACCCCTCGCGTCGAGCGGATGACGCCTGGGCGCAGCGCGACGAGGCGACCCATTGCCGATGTTGTTCCTTGCGATGGTGTCGGGGCGGGTGCTCCTTCAGGGGTTGGGGCTCCCTGCCACCCCGCTGCGACCGTGGCCGGGTCAAGCCCGAGGTAGGCGGCGTAGGTACGAAGTTGCCCGAGTGCGTAGACGCGTGGCGGAAGCTGACTGTGGTCCTCACGTTCAAATGCATCTAGAATTGGGGCGCGAATCTTTAGCGTGGCAGACGCCTCAGCGATGCTCACGCCACGCCGTTCGCGAGCCTGGCGCAGCCGATCACCAATCTTTGGGGCTTGTGGTGCTCCCTCTTCGTTCAGGCCTGGTGCTTGGGGGCTGAGGTGGATCGGATCGCTCATCGCTTAAGACTCCTCCCCTAGCTCCCCCGCTGCGTTCACCCCACCCTCACCGCGACCGGTGGCATTGTTTGCGTCCGCGGCGATCTTATCGCGGTTCACCACCCGGGCGGTTGAGCCATCGAACGATCCGATATAGCCCTTCTCCTCAAGCTGGTCGATGATTCGAGCGGCTCGCGCGTAGCCAATACGTAGACGGCGCTGCAGCAGTGAAGCAGAGGCACGATCGTGTTCGGCAACAACCTGCACCGCCTCATCGAAGAGTCTGTCTGCCGGCTCGTCGTCGCGTCCACGATCCGTCCCTCCGCCGCCACTTCGCTCGGCTGAAGCGACGATACCCAGTTGGTAATCTGGCAGCCCTTGATCGCGCCAATGGGTAACCACGGCGTTGATCTCGCGATCTGAGACGAAGACTCCCTGCATACGCGTGGGCTTTGGGGCATCGAATGGCTGGAAGAGCATGTCGCCGCGGCCGATCAGATCTTCAGCGCCCGGAGCATCAAGCACCGTTCGCGAATCAATCTGGCTCGCCATGGAGAAGGCGACTCGGCTCGGAATGTTAGCCTTGATCAGCCCTGTGACCACGTTGACCGACGGGCGTTGCGTGGCGAGGATTAGATGGATGCCAGTGGCACGGGCTTTCTGCGCGATCCGCACGATTGCCTCTTCCGTCTCTCGACCATCTTGCATCATCAGGTCGGCCAGCTCGTCAATGATGATCACGATGGAGAACATACGATCGTTGACATCCTCGCGGCTGGCGTTATAACCCTCAAGGTTCCGTGCGGCGGCGCTCGCAAACATGCGGTAGCGATTCTCCATTTCGAGAACCGCCCACTTCAGGGCAGAGGCAGCCTTATCCGATTCGGTGATCACCGGAACAAGTAGATGCGGTAGGCCGTTATATCCAGATAGTTCAACGCGCTTCGGGTCGACCAAGATCATGCGTAGCTCCTGCGGAGTACGGGCAAAGAGGAACGAGGCGATGATGGCGTTGACCATGACGCTCTTCCCTGAGCCCGTCGCGCCTGCAATCAAGAGGTGCGGCATGCTGGCGAGGTCCCGGATCTGTGGTGCTCCACCAACGTTCTTACCGAGCGCAAACGGGATTGCCTGGCTCGGTGTCCATGCGCCCGCCTTATCGATCGGCGTGAGTAGTGGTTTAAAACGAATCGCCTCAGCTTCGTGATTCGGGATCTCAATACCAACCACGGCCTTGCCAGGGATCGGTGCTTCGATGCGGATTGAGTGAGCGCTCAACGCCATTGCCAGGTCATCGCCAAGGCCTTCGATGCGGCTAATCCGCACATTCGGCGCAGGTGTCAGCTCGTACTGCGTAACGACCGGTCCTGGATTGGCCGTGACGGAGGTGATCTCAATGCCAAGATCGCGCAGCTTCTGCACGATGATCGCGGCGTTCGTCTGATGGATGCTTGCGTTTGGGCTGACAGACTTTCCGGGAGCATCCAAAAGGCTCGTGGAGGGTAGTTCCCACGAGACTGCCCCATCCGCTCTAGTCCTGGCAGCATCCGCTGCACTTCCGCTTGTAGAGCCGCCCCGTGGTCCTCGTACGGGGGCACCGGCCCGTACGTTTACGTCGTCTGCTTCGGCAGTGGTTTCTGTGGTCAAGACGGGTGCAGCAGTGTCCGTTGCGGCCGCAACGTCGATCACCGGTTGACTCGCCACTTCAGCATGAACTCGAGCAGCTTCGGCGGCACGTGCAGCCTCACGCTCCTGCATGATGCGCTCGCGTTCCGCGGCAAGCTTTTCGACCCCTTCGCCGAGCGCCTCCGCCCCCACCTTCGCCCCCGCAAAGAGGGTGGCGAAGAGCTTCCGCACCGTAGATTCAGCGAGGACCAGCCCAACGCCGATCAGGATCCCGGTCCATGCTGCAAAGGCGCCGATGCCGGTGAGTAGGCTCGCAGCGCCGCCGCCAGCGATGCTCCCGATGCGGCCGCCATGGGTCGGGAAGACGATCTCAACGAGGGCAAGAAGGCCGACAAGCGCAAGCAGCGACAAGGCGATGCGCAGAGGGACTCGTGAGGCGGTAGCGGCACGGCGTTCGATCCAGACGGCGAAGCCGATGAGGAGTACTGGGACCAGCCAGCGCCCGGCGCCAAACCATGGCGCGAGCACGTCGCGCAACACGTCGGCGAGGGCCCCGCGTCCGGGGAGTATCAGGCCGACAGCAAAGATGACGCCAGTGACCGCAAAGGCGAGCGAGAGCAGCGTGCGGAGGGCTGAGCGTGATGCCAGCGGGCCGCGGCGTGCCTCGCGCCCCGTGCTCTCCCCTCCCCGTTTTGCCATCGCTTAAACCTCAACCACCACAGGGACCACGAGTGGGCGACGTCGAGTCTCCTTGCCGAGGAATCGCGATACCGATTCACTCAGCTGCGCCTTGATCAGTCCCACCTCTGCCCCACGGTCGCCCTTGTGCTGGATTGCCTTCAAGGCGATCGTGATCGTCTCTTCAACGAGCTTGTTGTCTTCATCACCGTTGAGGAATCCGCGGGTGACGAGTGCCGGGCGACCGACAGGCTTGCCGGTACGCGCATCAATCGTTGCGATCACGACAACGATGCCATCGTCAGCAAGGGTGCGTCGATCGCGGAGGACGATTTCGCTGATCTCGCCCACCGAAGAACCATCAACAAAGACAGAGCCATGTTCAACCGGTTTGCCACGACGCGCGCTGCCGTCTGCAGAGAACTCGACCGGCGTGCCGTTATCGATGATGAATACCGCGGAGGGTGGTACCCCCATTTGTGTTGCAAGTCGCCCGTGGGCCACCTGCATGCGCATATCACCGTGCATCGGCACGAAGTATTTCGGTTTGGTGAGTGCGAGCATCATCTTCAGCTCCTCTTGCGAGGCGTGACCTGAGACGTGCACCTGTGCGATGGAGTGATAGATGACGTTGGCGCCGGACCTGAAGAGGTTGTCAATCGTTCGACCGACCGCCTCTTCGTTGCCTGGAATCGGTGATGCGGAGACAATGACGGTATCGCCGTTCTGAATCTCCACGTTGCGATGCTCCCCGTTCGCCATCTTCGCGAGTCCGGCCATCGGCTCGCCCTGCGCGCCGGTGGTGGCGATCACGAGCGGCTCCTTCGTGCGGCGCGCAATCTCCTCTTTGGCAAGGAGTGGGGTCGGGAATTTCAGATAGCCAAGGTCGCGTGCGATCTTGACGTTCTGCTCCATTGAGCGACCGACGACGGCAACCTTGCGATGGAACTCGGCCGCTGCGTCAAGCACCTGCTGGATACGTGCAATGTTCGAGGCGAAGGTCGCAATGATCACTCGGCCAGGTGCGCTGCTAATGATCCCCTTGAACGCCTGGCCAACGACCTGCTCACTTGGCGTGTACCCGGGAGCCTCAGCACGTGTGCTATCTGAGACCAGCGCAAGCACGCCCTGTGCGCCGAACTTTGCCAGCATCGCAAAGTCTGCCGTCTTTCCATCGGCTGGAGTCTGGTCAAATTTGAAGTCGCCGGTGTGGATCACCGTTCCAACAGGTGAATGGATTGCGTAGCCCATCGCATCTGGGATGGAGTGACCGACGCGGAAGGGTTCGATCGTGAACGGTCCAACCTCAAGCCGGCCGCCTGGATCGAGCGGGCGCAACGGGTTTGTGGTGACCTTGAACTCCTTCAGCTTGTTGGCGAGGAGTCCGCGTGCAAGGGTGCTGGCGTAGACCGGCACGCCAGGGAGTTCAGGGAGGATGTGCGGGAGCGCGCCGACGTGATCCTCGTGTCCGTGGGTGATGAGGACCGCCTTCACGGCACTGCGGCGTGCACGCAGGTAGCTGATGTCAGGAATGATGATGTCGACGCCGAGGGTGGTCTCGTCGGGGAAGGCGAGGCCGCAATCGACGAGGATGATGGTGTCCTCGTACTCGTAGAGGTAGAGGTTCTTCCCAATCTCCCCCATGCCGCCGAGCGGGATCAGGCGAAGTGCTGGTCCGCTCGCAGCCGCCTTATGGGGGCGGCGGGTCTCCTGGGGACGCCTCGCCTCAGCTGGTCGGCGTGCCGGTTGCGGGCGTTGGGTCATTCAGCCTCCCCTTGCGTCCTGGGACGGGGCCGAGTCGGCACCGAATCCACCTCGCGTAGGGTAGCCTCCCCCGCCCCTTCGCGAGCATCCGCGTTGAGGTGCTCCCGCAAGGCCGCCATATCGCGCTCCAGTGTCGGTCGCAAACTCCCGTTGTGCAGCGCAGCTGCAGGGTGGTACAGGGGGAAGAGCACGGCACCTCCCTGCTGGCCACCCTCTGTCTGTGTGTACGGACGTCCATGCACCTCTGCAATCTTCGCGCTGGGCGCAAAGACAGCAAGAGCGTGCCTCCCAAGGGTGGCGATGACCCGCGGCTGCAGCGCTTGCAGCTGCCGCGAGAGGAGTGGCGCGCATGCGTTGATCTCAGATCGTTGTGGGTTGCGGTTCTCTGGTGGTCGACACTTCACCGTATTCAGGATGAACACCTCCTCGCGCCGGAGGCCGATGGAGGCCAGCAGGTCATCCAGGAGGCGGCCAGCGGCACCCACAAATGGGCGACCAGCTACGTCCTCTCGTGCCCCAGGAGCCTCCCCAACAAAGACCAGCGCTGCCGTGGGGCTCCCCTCACCAGGAACCGCCTGTGTTCTCGTCGCCGAGAGCCCGCACGCCGTGCAGGTGGAGGCGTCGCGGGCTACCGAGGCGAGCTCGAGGGCGACCCTGTCAGGCGTCGTGGTTCGCTCCATGGACCAGGTTCATGCTGACCAAGAGCTCAGCAATCTGCACGGCGTTCGTTGCGGCGCCCTTGCGCACGTTGTCGCTCACCACCCAGAAGGCGATCCCATGCTCAACGCTGGCGTCGGTGCGAACACGCCCAACATAGATCTCGTCGCTGCCGGCCGCATCTGCCGCCAGTGGGTAGGAGTTGCTCGCAGGGTCATCAACGACCGTCACCCCCTGCATCGCAGCAAATGCGGCGCGAGCCTGGTCGGGGCTGAGCGCCCGTGCTAGCTCAACATGCACCGCCTCGGAGTGACTCCGCTCGACCGGCACACGAACAGCGGTTGCAGAGATACGTAGGTTCGGCAGGTCGAGAATCTTTCTACTCTCGTTCACGACCTTCGTCTCCTCTTTGGTTGAGCCATCCGGGAGGAATAGATCAATGGCTGGGATGGGGCTCGCCACTACGGCGTGGGGGTAGATCGTTGAGGCGGGTACGCCGCCGCTCACCACGGTGGCGCGTTGCTGGACAAGATCCGCTACGGCCTTTGCGCCCGCTCCTGAGACCGCCTGGTAGGTGGCAACAACGACCCGCTGCAGTCCGGCCGCATCAGAGAGCGCCTTGAGTAGCGGTGCAAGTTGCATCGTCGAACAGTTTGGATTGGCAATGATGCCGTTGTGTGTGCTGAGTGCCGCAGGGTTCACCTGGGAGACAACCAGCGGAACACTCGGATCCATCCGCCAGGCGCTGGAATTGTCGACAACGACGCAGCCTCGCGCCGCCGCCTCTGGCGCGTAGGTCAAGCTTGCGGCGCCACCGGCGCTAAAGATGGCGATATCTACGCCGCTGAACGAATCGGGGTGAACCTGCTGCACTGGAATATCTGCGCCACGAAAGCGCACGGTTCGGCCACCGCTCGTCGCGGCAAGTGGAATGAACGTGCGCACGGGGAAGTTGCGCTCTTCAAGTACGGCGATCATGGTCTGCCCAACGAGACCTGTGGCGCCGAGCACGGCGACCACGTAGCCCTCTGGGTTCGATGCGTTGCTCATGCTGCCCAGTATACGACTGAGGACCTGCGGGTTGACCGCAAGTCCTCAGTTGTTTTTCTAGAGCCTAGGAGCACGGTTACTCCTGAGGTGTGGCCTTGTGACGCTGCATGGCGGCGCGGCGTGACAGGTTAACGCGACCCTGGCGGTCAACTTCCGTGACCACAACCATGATCTCGTCGCCAACGGCAACCTCGTCCTCGACGGTGTTCACACGATAGTCGGCGAGCTCGCCGATGCGTACGAGACCCTCCTTGCCTGGCAGGATCTCCACAAAGCAGCCGAAGCCCATGATGCGAGTGACCTTACCCATGTAGAGCGCGCCGAGCTCAACCTCTTTGGTGATCCCATTGATCGCATCAAGGACGCCCTTGGTGCGCTCTGGGTCAGCCGAAGCGATCTGCACGGTGCCGTCGTCCTGCACGTTGATATTGACCTGGAAGTCATCCTGCAACTTGCGGATGACTGCACCACCCTTACCAATGATGTCGCGGATCTTCTCCGGATTGATCTTGATCGTGGTGATGCGTGGAGCGAAATCAGAGAGCTCTGGTCGAGCTGTGCTGATGATCGCGTCCATCTTGTCGAGGATCTCAAGTCGCGCCGTGAGCGCATCCTTGAGGCCGGTGCGAATTATCGCCCCGTTAATCCCCTGCACCTTGATGTCCATCTGCAGGGCGGTGATCCCTGTGCGGGTTCCCGTCACCTTGAAGTCCATGTCGCCGAAGGCATCCTCTTTGCCGAGGATGTCCGTAAGGACGACGAACTCGCCGTCTGGCTCCGACATCAGGCCCATTGCGGCACCGGCCACCGACGCCTTGAGCGGCACGCCGGCATCAAGGAGTGAGAGGCTCGAGCCACAGGTCGAGGCCATTGAGGTCGATCCGTTGGAGGTCACGCACTCCGAAACAACTCGGATTGCGTATGGGAACTCCTCGATCGATGGGAGCACTGGGATCAGTGCGCGCTCGGCAAGGGCTCCGTGCCCAATCTCGCGTCGCCCTGGGCCACGCATCGGCTTGTTCTCGCCGGTGCTGTACGGCGGCATGTTGTAGTGATGGATGTAGCGCTTCTCGGTGATCGGCGATATCGTGTCGAGACGCTGCCCCTGTGCCACTGGGCCGAGGGTTGCCACGCTCAGGGCCTGTGTCTCGCCGCGGGTGAAGAGGCCCGAGCCGTGTGCGCGAGGAAGGAGACCAACCTCTACCGAGATCTTGCGGATCTCATCGACCTTACGGCCGTCGAGGCGAATCCCCTCCTTCATCGTGAGGTTACGCGCGGTCTTCTTGTGCATCCAACCGAAGAGGTTCTTGCCGACGCGCGCCTTACGACGTGCTGCCTCGAAGAGCGCCTTTGGCTCGCCCTTGCCGCTGCGTGCAGCTCGGATCGAATCTGCAATCCCCTCCTTGAGCGCCGCGAGGCGACCTGGGAGATCGTTTGCGAGGATCAGCAAGAGCTCAGCTGTCGCCTCAGCGTCTGCTGCGGCTCGATGGTTCGGGGTTGTCGCTGCGCCATAGACGCGTGCGAGATCTCCGAGCTTGAACGATTCGCTCTCTGGGTACGCCTCCTTGAAGAGGACGTAGGTGTCGAGGTAGCTCCCCTGCTCGGTCGCGAAGGTGCGACCCTTGCCGAGCGCCTCGTCGAGGAAGGCGACGTCAAAGCCAAGGTTGTGTCCGACAAGCATTGCACCCTTGGCGAACTCAGCAATCTTCTCGGCTGCCGCCTTCGGCGTCAGGCCACCCTTAATGTCCTTGTTCGTGATGCCGTGCATCTGGGCGCCAACGATGCCGTTACCGGCGTCAACGAAGCTGCTCCAGCGGTCGGTGATCTTGCCACCCTTGACCTTCACTGCGGCAACTTCGACGAGATCCGAAATCTTTGAATCGAGACCGGTCGTCTCAGTGTCAACGATCACGAAGGTGCCGCCGTTCGCAGCTGCCTCAGCAAACGCGAGCACGCTGTCGGTGCTTGGCTCGATATACGGAACGCGCTTCTCCTTGCCGACATTGGCGCGCAGCTCCTCTTGCAGGGCAACGAGCGCCTTGATCGCGCCGTGTCCGAACTCGATGGCCTCAGCCATCTTGTCTTCGGTGATCAGGTTTGCGCCGGCCTCGACCATCATGATCGCGCTGACTGTTCCTGAGACCACCAAATCGAGGTCGCTCTCCTTGAGCTGCTCGAAGGTTGGGTTGATCACAAAGGCACCGTTCACGATGCCGACGCGCACTGCGCCGATTGGCCCAAGGAATGGGATCTCGGAGATCGTCAGCGCCGCAGAGGCGGCGAGCGTTCCAAGAATGTCTGGGTCGTTCTCCTGGTCCGCGCTCAGCACGGTGATCACAACCTGAACGTCGTCCTTGTACCCCTCTGGGAAGAGTGGTCGGATCGGTCGGTCGGTGAGACGAGCGGAGAGCGTTGCGTTCTCAGAGGCTCGCCCTTCGCGCTTGATGTATCCGCCTGGAATCTTCCCTGCGGCATACATGCGCTCTTCGAATTCAATCGTGAGGGGGAAGAAGTCGAGGCCTGGTCGTGGCTCGCTGCGGTTTGCAGTGCCAAGGACCACGGTGTCGCCGTAGCGAACGGTGACTGCGCCACCGGCGAGGCGGGCCATTCGGCCGGTCTCAATCGTGAGGGTCTGACCGCCGAACTCGGCGGATACGCTGGTAATGTTGCTCATTCTGTTCTCCTGTCAGGCCGCTGGCGGTTCTTCCGTCAGCGTGCCATGTAGTCCCAGCCAGTGGCCGGGGGGTGGTTAGCGACGAAGTCCGAGCTTCTCGGAGAGCGCGGCGTAGCGCGCTGCATCTTCACGCTTAAGGAATGTCAGCAGTCGACGTCGCTGACCGACGAGCTTCAAGAGCCCGCGGCGCGAGTGGTTGTCCTGCTTAAAGGTTTGCAGGTGCGCCGTCAGTCCCTGAATTCGCTCCGTGAGGAGTGCGATTTGAACGTCTGCGGACCCGGTGTCAGTACCGTGGCGCCCGTTGTCTGCAACGATGCGTGCGGTTGTTGCTTGGTCTAGTGGCAAGTGGTAGTTCTCCTTACATCGGAGGTGCTCCAAGGGCACCCCTCATCTCTTCATCACATCTTGGATGTGCATAGGGTAGCAAATCTACGCTTAGAGGCTCCCGCCGAGCAGGGCGACCCGTATTGGACCCCCGTCAAAGCGTTGATCTGCGGCTTCTGGCCGCAGGAGGGTGATGGTCAGCCTGTCTGCATCGACGCGCACGGTGGTGAGCCGGCCAACGAGGGGGAGCCGCCCCTCTGGGCGTCCAGCCACCCCTACGCGAGCCCGATACTCACCTGGAGGTGGTGCGGCCGCCACGTTGGGCTGCAGGCGCACCTGGTCGCCCTGAAGGGTGCCGACCAGGGCATAGGGTCGACCGAGCAGGCGAGCTGCCCCTGCGAGGTCCCCGCCCGCGATGGCATCCCTGATGCGGGTGCTCCGGATGGGGGCTCCGCCAGCGGTCGCCTCGGCCACCGGATGGACTTGCAGGCCGTGGGCGGCACCCCAGGCGCGAACGTTTGGCAGCGTCCCCTGACGGCTCTGCCCGAAGGCAGATTCTGGGGAGAGGACGATGCTCTTCGCCGCCGTCACCGCTACGAGACGTTCGATGAAGCGCTTCCAGGGGGTGTCGCGCGTCTCCGGGGTAAATGGCAGGTCACACCAGAGGTCGACCCCCGCCCCCGCCATACGGAGCTCGAGCTCCCCTGCATCTAGCAATTGGAGGGGGGTTACACCCCGAATCAGCTGATCGGGGTGTGGGGTGAAGCCGATATGCACGCGCTGGAGCCCCGCCGCCCGGGCAAGTCGCTCAGCGGCGGCGAGGAGGCGCACATGCCCTCGATGCAGCCCATCAAACACCCCAAGAGTCAAGACTGACCCAGGGGCACCTTCCACTGACGCGACTTCCGACACTAGATCCTCCCATCCAATCACCCGCTTCACAGGCGCGGCCCTACCAGCGCGTTTGATTCGATGAAGACACGCTCAGGCTGAGCGCCGAATGCCGTACGCCGCCCGAATGCGGCGATCGCACCGTGGACGTGGAGTCGCAGAGGGCTCCCCTCTGCCGTCTGCTGGCCGGCACTGTCCAGCATGCCAAGCGGGAGTGCAATGCCGTCGCGCAGCAGTGCCGCACCCTTCTCGCCAACCTCCGTTGATGCAATGTGGTCGAGTCCAGCGTCGAGCGGCAAGAGCAGGTCGCGAAGCTCGCCCGCCAGCGCCGCGGCGGCGATCTGCTGCATGGTGTGCGCCTCCCCTACTGCAAAGACACCAGAGCCCACACGCCGCAGTGCAACAAGGTGTGCCCCACTCCCCACATCGCGACCCAGGTCACGGGCAATGGCGCGGATGTAGGTGCCAGAGCTCACGTCGAGCCTCGCATGCATAAGCGGCTCTTCAGCGTGAGAGTCGTCCCAGCCAAGCATGTCAAATCGCCTGATCTCGATCGGGCGCGGCGCCAGTTCCACCACCTCCCCTGCACGCGCGCGCTCGTAGGCGCGTACACCATCTGTGCGCTTGGCAGAGTGCGATGGCGGCACCTGCTCTAAGGCGCCCCGATAGCGCGGCAGCAGTGCGCTGATCGCCGCCTGCGAAGGGGGTGCTCCAGCAAGGTCCAGGCGTTCGCCATCGAGATCATCGGTTGTGGTCCCTCCGCCAAACGAGAAGGTGGCCTCGTAGCGCTTCTCGCCGCCCAGATGCAGGCTCGCTAGGCGCGTTGCGCGGCCAAGGACGAGCACCAAGAGGCCTGTGGCGAACGGATCGAGTGTGCCGCCATGGCCGATGCGGGGTTGGCCCGCCATTCTGCGGATTTTAGCCACGATGTCGTGGCTGGTCGGACCATTCGGCTTGTCGACGAGAAGGATCCCGTCAATGCCGGGAGTGCTCGGCCGTCGCCGCGCCATTCGCTCAGCCCGCTACAGCGTGCGCGCGAAGCTCCGTCACGCGCGACAGCACTAGGGTGGCCGCCTCGTTCACGGGGCGCTCAATCGTGGCTCCGGCGGCACGCGCATGACCGCCACCACCGAATGAGCCAACGATGGCGGTGGCGTCGGGGCCCTCCCCTTTCGTGCGCACAGAGATGCGCGCGGTGGTTGGGCCATCCTCTTTGAAGAAGATCGCGACATCAGCCTCTGAGACCTGCGCGAGTGCATCAACGATCCCCTCGCTCATCTCGAGCGTTGCGCCGGTTTCGGTGAGGTCAGCCAGCATCATCGTGGCGAAGACGGTGCGGCCACTATCAGTGGACTTCAAGCTCGCCAACACGCGCGCGTGCAGTTGCACCTGCGCGAGTGGCTTTGAGCGGTAGATCTTTCGTGAGATCTCACTGATCGGCGCGCCGGCGGCAAGCAGGAGCCCACCCACCTCTAGGGTTCGTGGGGTCGTGTTGCCATGCTGAAAAGTGGCGGTGTCCATGATCACGCCGGCTGCGAGTGTCGTAGCGAGCCGCCCCTGGTCTGCAGAGAGATCTGCCTTGAGCGCGAGTGCGATCAAGCTCACCATTTCGCAGGTTGCCGCGGCGCGCGCATCAACCCAGGCGAGTGGCCAGGTCGAATCGTTGGAGACATGGTGATCAATCAAGATCCGTGGCGTAGAGGCTGGCAGCGCATTGATCAGGTCGCCGATGCGTCCGGCTCGCTTCGGATCGGCGCAATCCACCAGCACGATGGCGTCTGGCGACCAACTCGGTGCCTCAAGGGAGACGTCGCCGATTGTTGGAATGACGTCATAGACCGCTGGTGGAGCGTCGGCGCTGATCACAGCGGCCTCCGCGCCGAACTGACCGAGGATAGCCTTTAATCCAAGGGCTGCACCAAGCGCATCGGCATCTGGTCGCTCATGCGGCACGACCCATAGCCTCTTCGCCACTCGAAGCGCTTCCAGCACGTTTGCAGGGACGGCCGCAAGTGCCATCGGCTGCAGTTCGTTGGCTCGGCGCACGAATTCCGCTGCGCGGACGATTCCCTGCTCGCTCATCCCTTACTCCTTCGGCTCTTCTCTTCAACCCCTGTACGTGTTGGGGCTGGAAGCGGCGAGAGGGTCTCTGGTGGGAGCCCTCCATCGGCAATGCTACCGAGTAGCTGCTGAATGCGCGCGCCACGATCGCCGGCCTCATCAAGTTCAAAGTGCAAATCGGGGACGCGTCGAATGCGCAGCCCCTTGCCGATCAAGGTGCGAAGGTGTGATGCGGCACTCTTCAGCGCTGCGAGTGAGGCGACGCGCTGCTCTTCACTACCGATGGTGCTAACAAAGACTTTGGCGTGGCGCAGGTCCGGCGACGTAGAGACGGAGGTAACGGTCACAAACCCGAGCCGTGGATCGCTCAGAGATCGTCCGATATGGGCACTGATCTCTTCTCGGAGAAGCTCGTCGACACGGGGCATCCGCTCAGACATGCTTAGAGGGTCCGCCTCGTCGACTTCTCGCCGATGATCTCCAAGATGTCGCCCTCGAGTACGGTGACCGATGCACCAAGGCCGATGCCGCACTCCTGGCCCTCTCTCACTTCACGAACATCATCACGGAAGCGACGCAGCGACTCGATCACATCAGTCGCAACAAGGTTACCGCCGCGCATGACGCGTACCTTCGCGCCGCGCGTAACGCGGCCCTCACGAATGATCGAACCCGCAATGACGAAGCCCTTACCAGGGAAGAGTTGCTTCACCTCGGCACGCCCTTCGACCACCTCTGACTTCTCAGGATCGAGCATCCCCTCAAGCGCAGCCTTCATATCGTCGGCGAGCTCGTAGATGATCTCGTAAAGGCGCACGTCAACCTTGTTGGTTTCAGCCATGCGGCGCGCACCTGGGGTGAGCGTGGTGGTGAAGCCGAGCACGATTGCATCAGATGCTGAGGCGAGCAGGATGTCGTTCTCGGTGACCTCCCCCGCGGCCGAGAGGAGCACGTTGATGCGCACCTCATCGCTCTGCAACTTCTCGAGCTGGTGTTCGATAGCGCCGAGTGATCCGGCCACATCGGACTTCAGAATGACGCGGACCTCTTTACCAGCTCCAGACTGAATGCGCTTATAGAGGTCCTCCATCGTGGCGTGGCCGCTATCGCGCCCAGCGCTCGTGGCGTCGGCGGCGGCCTCAGACCAGGAGCGGGCCTCCTTCTCGTCCACCGCAGTACGGAAGATCTCACCGCTGACGGGGACCTCGGGGAGACCTGAGACGACTACGGCTGTTGAGGGGCCCGCCAACTTGATCCGGCCCCCATCGGTCGACTCCAGCGAGCGGACCTTCCCTGAGATGGCACCGACAACCATGTGGTCACCAACGCGGAGGGTTCCCGTCTGCACGATCACGGTGGCGATCGGACCGCGCCCCTTGTCGCGCTCTGCCTCAATCACCGTGCCCACCGCAAGTCGCGCCGCATCAGCCTTGTAGTCACCGAGATCGGCGACGAGGAGGACCATGTCAAGGAGATCGTCGAGACCGGCGCCGGTTCGAGCCGACACCGCCACGAGTGGGACGTCGCCGCCGTAATCCTCGATCACGACATTCGATTCCGCGAGCTCCGTCTTCACGCGGTCCGGGTTTGCATCTGGCTTGTCAATCTTGTTGAGCGCGATGATGATCGGCACATTCGCCGCACGAGCGTGGCTGATCGCCTCTTTTGTCTGCGGCATCACGCCGTCGTCAGCGGCGACTACGACGATGGCGATATCTGTTACTCGCGCGCCACGCGCGCGCATCGCCGTAAACGCTTCGTGTCCAGGGGTGTCAAGGAAGAGAATTGAACGGTCGCCACGCTGCACCTGGCTGGCGCCAAGGTGCTGGGTAATGCCGCCACGCTCGCCCTCCGCAACGCTGGTCTTGCGCAGCGCATCGAGCAGGCTCGTCTTGCCGTGGTCGACGTGGCCCATGACGGTAACGATGGGGGCGCGCGAGATAAGTGCGGCGCCCGGATCTTCGCTGAAGAATTCTGTCTTTGTTGCAGCTGGTAGGGCCTCGGGGGTCGCCTCTGGCGCGACCTCGTCTTCGTCAGGCTCGGGCTCCTTGACGGTGAAGCCGAGCTCAGTGGCAATCAGGGAGGCAGTCTCGCGATCAATGCCCTGGTTCATGGTGGCAAAGACCCCACTGCGAATCAGTGGATTGATGATGTCCGCGGGGTTTACCTTGAGCAGCGTTGCAAGATCGCCGACCGCGATTGAGGCGGGCAATTCGAGGATGCCGTCATGAACCTGCGCTACGCGTGCTGGCTTCGGTTCTGGTGGTAAGCGATCGGGGCGCGGTGGACGGATGCTCTTACGCTGCTTCGTCATCTGCTACCCCCTTTCGTCTCGTCGGCTTCGTCGCTCAATCAGTATCTGCTCAAGATCTGTGGCCGCAATGCGACCCTTCAGCCCTCGTCGTAGTCCTTCACCGATCAGCAGGTCGTGGGCATGGTCGCCGCTCTGGCAGACCCACGCACCTCGACCGCCAACAGCGCCCGCTCGCACCACTCCATCTGCGGAGGCTCCGTACCGCACGAGCGTCTCCAGCGGCTGTGTCAGCCGACAGGCCACGCAGGTGCGCGCACGAACCGCGGGCGTCTTAGGCCCCCTCGCCCGCTGGGGCCACTGCAGGCACCTCAGCGGCTCCAGTTCCATCACTGGCGATGTCGATTCGGAATCCGGTGAGTCGCGCCGCTAGGCGGGCGTTCTGTCCGCCAGCGCCGATCGCAAGGGAGAGTGCGCGCTCGGGAACCACGACGGTTGCCGACTTGGCCGCCTCATCAACGGTGACCGAGACGACCGGCGCTGGTGAGAGAGCTCGCCCAATCGCCTCAGCTGCATCATCGGTGTGCGCGATGATGTCGATCTTTTCGCCACCAAGGTCTTCGACAACAGCCTGCACTCGTGCGCCACGTTGGCCAACGACTGCGCCGACCGGATCGAGTCCGACCTGCTTCGTTGCAACAACAATCTTGGTGCGGCTCCCCGGCTCACGAGCGATCGAGGTGATCTCCACCGTGCCCGCAGTCAGCTCAGGAACCTCAAGTTCAAAGAGCTTCTTGACGAAGTTCTTATGCGTACGCGTCAGAAGGATCTCTGGGCCACGAAGGGTTGTTCGCACTTCCAGTAGGAGTGCCTTGACGTTTTCGCCGATGCGGAAGGTGTCGAGCTGCGACTGCTCCGTTGCAGGCAGGTATGCCTCCGCCTTCCCCACGTCCAAGACGAGGTTGCGGCGATCGACGCGCATCACGACGCCGGTAAGAATCTCACCCGCACGCTCGGCGAACGACTGCATGGTCAGGTCGCGCTGGATCTGGATGAGGCGCTGCTGGAGCGCCTGGCGAGCCTGGGCCGCAACGATGCGACCCATATCAGCATCCATCTCTTCGAGTTCGATGAGGTCTCCAGCGACAGCACCTGGCCTCGTTGCCTGGGCCTCTTCTGGCGTCCACTCTGCGCCGGGGACGAGTACCTCTTCTACGACTCGGCGGGCCCGATAGACCCGCATTGCCCCTGATTCAGGATCAAGGCGCACGTGGATGTCGGATGAGGTGTGTCGGCGATTCAGAGCGACCGCGTAGGACTCCTCTGCCGCCTGCAACACCGCAGCTCGATCAATACCGCGCTCAGCGCCTAGCTGAATGAGGGCGATCACAAGCTCTTTGCTCACGTCACGCCTCCCCTCTGTACTTGCGACCCCGATAAAAAAGACGTGGGGGTCACCCACGTCTCTCGTCCGGCGGCCGTTGTTACACGAACTATACCACGGGCATGAAGAGCCTAAAACCGGCGTCCCCACGAGCCCTCTTGGCGCGCCTCAAGGCTGCGCAAAGACAGCGGCCCTAGCTCTTCGGGTAGTGGGCCTCTACATAGCGATCGAGGATCTCCAGGAATTCGGCGACGATCTTATCCCCGCGCAGGGTGGTGAGCAGGGCGCCATCCTGAAAGACGGGCGCTACCGGCTCCTCGAACGTGCCCGGAAGGCTGATCCCGAGGTTCGCATGCTTCGACTCCCCTGGCCCGTTAACCACGCAGCCCATCACCGCGACCTCGAGGCTCTCGACCCCTGGATGCAGCGGGCGCCACTCTGGCAGGCGCGCCTTGAGGTACGCCTGGATCTCTTGCGCCATCTCCTGGAAGAAGGTGCTCGTCGTGCGCCCACACCCCGGACACGAGGTGACCTGCGGCGAGAAGGCGCGGAGGCCAAGCGACTGCAGGATCTGCTGCGCCACCTCAACCTCGAGCGCGCGGTCCGCACCTGGCTCTGGCGTCAACGAGACGCGAATCGTGTCGCCGATCCCCTGGTTCAGCAGATGCCCGAGCGCGGCGCTAGTGGCCACGATCCCCTTCATCCCCATCCCCGCCTCGGTCAGGCCGAGATGCAGCGGATAGTCACAGCGGCCCGCAAGATTGGTGTACACGTCGAACAGATCACGCACGTTTGAGGTCTTGGCAGAGAGCAGAATGCGATCGTGCGGCAGCCCCGTGGCCTCGGCGAGTTCGGCCGACTGCGTTGCAGAGCGCACGATCGCCTCGATCGTTACTGCACGTGCGCTTGCCGGAGTGTCCGCTGCGGCGTTCTCCTCCATCAGTTTCGTTAAGAGGTCCTGGTCCAGCGACCCCCAGTTGACGCCAATGCGCACCGGCTTATCGTGATCAATCGCAACCTTAACGATCGTCTGGAAGTTCTCGTCACGGCGCTTGCTCCCCACATTGCCCGGATTGATCCGATACTTTGCCAGCAACGAGGCGCTCTTCGGGTGAGCGGCAAGTAGCTTGTGACCGTTGTAGTGGAAGTCGCCAACGATGGGCGTCGTGAGCCCCTCATCGGCGAGTCGCTGCACGATCTCGGGGATCGCCGCGGCAGATGCGTCGTTATTCACGGTGACGCGCACGATCTGACTTCCAGCCCGTGCCAGGTGCGCGACCTGCGCCGCGGTGCCCGCCGCGTCAGCGGTGTCGGTGTTCGTCATCGATTGCACAACGATTGGGTGGGCAGAGCCAACCAGCACGCCGCCAACAGAGACGCTCGGAGTTGAGCGACGAACTGGACGAAGTTGGTCTGGACTGTCGGCTGCAGGGCGGGCGACGACGTTCAGCTCGCGGCTCATCGATCTACTCCAAAGAGATTCAGGATGTCCCCGAGGGAGATCCAGGCGAAGAGGGCGAGCATGAGTACTGCACCTCCAGTGACGAGTTGGCGTTCGACGCGGCGACCACGCACCTCACCGAGCAGGCGACGTAGGAAGAGCGCAGCGACACGGCCACCATCAAGTGGCGGGATCGGCAGCAGATTCAGTACGGCGAGGTTTGCCGAGAGCAGTGCGGCGATATGCAAGAGGCCAGAAAAGCCGAGCTGACCTGCGGCCGCTGAGACACCGACGGCAATACCGATCGGGCCGGCAACGCCACCGGTGCCGTCAGATGGATTGAATGGTGACGTAATGAAGGTACCCAGTGCGCCCAGGATCGAGGTGCCGGCATCCCAGGTGCGCGCGACCGCAAGTCCAAGCGCATCAACGATCGGACGAGAGAGCGGCCCGGCGCCATCAATGGATGCAATCTGCACGCCCATGTAGCCCTGCCCTGCCGCCTCAGCGACGGTGCGCAGCGTCATGGAAACCTCGCGCGCCGTTTGGCCAGGAGTCTCCACCGTTACGCGCACGGTCTCCCCTGCTCGCTCAGGCAGGCTTCGGAGCGGTGAATCGAAGCGATCGAACGTCTCTCCCTCGACGCCCAGGATGCGATCACCTGGCAGTAGGCCGGCGGCGGCGGCTGGAGAGTATGGCTGCACATCGGCGAGGAGGATGCTGGCACTCTCAGCAAGTGGCCCAGAGAGGACGAACATCAGCAGGAAGGCAACCACGATGTTCATGGCGACCCCCGCAACCATCACCAACACCTTTGAGGTCAGGGTGGCTCGCTCCCAGCCTGCAGGGTCGGTATCACCCTCTTCGCTGCCAGCCATGCGCACAAAGCCACCGAGCGGGAGGGCATTGATGGTGAGCTCCGTGCGCCGACCGCGTAGCAGCGTGAAGAGGCGTGGCGGGAACCCGATACCAAATTCTGGTACATCGATGCCGCGGAGTCTCGCAACAATGAGGTGGCCCAACTCGTGCACGACGATGAGCGGCACCACGAGGAGCACGAATGCGAGCACAGGTCCGGCGATGCCGGTCAGAATCTCCATCAGGCGGCCCCACTCCAGCGCTCTGCGAACAGCGTCACCTCTTCATGCAGTGCGATCACCTCAGCGACGCTCGCTGGGGCGGAGCGCACGCCAAACCGCTCCACCGCATCGCGCAGCAGCTGCGGGATGCCGCCTAGCGGGAACTCGCCGGCCAGGAAGCGGGTAACCGCCACACCGTCGGCAGCGATCAGCGCGCCTGGAGCGGCACCGCCAGCTCGACCAGCCTCCAAGGCGATTGCCAGCCCTGGGAAGCGCACAAGGTCGGGCGCGGTGAACGTGAGTGATCCGTGCGATACGAGGTCCACGTTCAGGATTGTTGAAGCCATACGCATAGGATAGCCGAGGGCATAACCGATCGGCCCGCGCATATCTGGGCTCCCCATCTGGGCCTTTGTTGATCCGTCAACGAACTCCACGAGACCGTGCACGACGCTCTGCGGGTGCACCACGATCTTGATCTGTGCCATGGGCACGGAGAAGAGCCGATGCGCCTCGATCGCCTCAAGGCCCTTGTTCACCAGGGTCGCTGAATCGATGGTGATCTTCGCCCCCATGCTCCAGGTTGGGTGCTTGAGTGCCTTCACGGGAGTTGCGGCGGCAATCTCGGCGGCGGTCGATTCACGAAACGGTCCGCCACTCGCCGTCAGCCAGAGTGACCGAACGCGATCGAGCGTCTCGCCGACGAGGCACTGCCAGAGCGCCGAGTGCTCTGAGTCGACTGGTCGAAGGCGCTCAAGAGCGTTGCTCCCCTTGCGCTCTGCAGCTGCACGGGCGGCGCGCATCACCACATCACCTCCGGCGACGATCGTCTCCTTATTCGCGATCGCCACCGCCACACCCGCCTCAAGAGCGGCGACGGTTGCGGCAAGGCCGACAACACCAGTCGTGGCGATTAGGGCAACATCTGGTGCGGTATCAAGGACGATGGCCCGCAGATCATCCGCACTGCCGCCGACGAGGCTGCGCGCCTGCGGAGTGGCCGCTACCAGAGCATCATGCTGCTCACCACCGCGGCCTGATGCCAGAGCAACGAGTTCAAACTCCTCGGGGTGCTGCGCAATAACCTCGGCAGCTTGCAGGCCGATCGAGCCGCTTGCACCGAGCAGTGCGACGCGGATGCGGCTCACCTTAGGCTCGCAGTAGCAGCGCGGCGATGAGCGTCACTGGCGCCGCGAGCAGCAGGCTATCGATCCGATCGAGAACGCCACCATGTCCGGGGATCAGATTCGATGCACTCTCGGCGCCTGCAACACGCTTGAAGAGCGATTCAAGGAGGTCACCCGCCTCGGCCGCAGTGGCAATGATCAAACCCCAGACCAGCCCCCAGAGCGGGCGCGCCTCTTCGGGGGTGCCGAGTGTGAAGAGCGGCCCAGCGATCAGCGCACCAACGAGTCCCGCAGCAAGGATGCCGCCGATGAAGCCCTCGAGGCTCTTGCGCGGCGAAAGGACCGGCGCTAGCTTGCGTCGACCGATCGTGCGCCCAACGAGGTAGGCGGCGCTATCTGCCGTCCAAACGATTGCCAAGAGCCACACGATCCAACGTGCCGGCGCGCCTCGATCAAGTGGGTCGAGCGACGCGAGAAGTGGGAGGAGCGTCAGCGGGCTCAACCAAATCACGGCAGCCATCGTTCCAAGAAGTAGTCGCAGCTCAGGTTCCAACCTCTTCTCTGTTGCGCGCACCGCTCGACGGATCACCGTACCTACGAAGATCAGGAGTGCTGAGATGGTCAGCACTCCGCCTAGTACCGGTGAGATGGCGGCGGAGAGCGGGCTGACCAAGATGACGGTGATCCAGAACGCAGAGGCACCGCCAAGCACCTTGGTGAGGATTCGAGCCGCTTCTCGTGCAGCGAGGCTGATGAGGAGAACGGTTACCGCGAGTGTGCCTGCTGGCGGGAAGAGCGCAACGGCGGCGACGGGAAGGATCAAGAGCGAGCCGATCGCCCGCTGGGTCAGCGCCCCGCTGCTCATCGCCCGAACCGCCGGATGCGCTGGGCATAGGCCGCGATCGCCGCATCAAGATCCTCAGCGCCAAAATCCGGCCAGAGTGTTGCCGTCGTCACGATCTCCGCGTAGGCGCTCTGCCACAACAGGAAGTTCGAGAGGCGCTCCTCCCCGCCCGTGCGGATAACGAGATCAGGGTCTGGTGTGCCGACGGTGTAGAGGGCGTCGGCGATCGTACGCTCATCGATGCTCTCAGGGGAGAGGCCAGCGGTCACAATCGTGCGAATGGCATCAACAATCTCGGTGCGACTGCCGTAGTTAAAGGCAACAGCCAACTGGAGCTTTGTGCCACCTACCGTCTTTGCACACGCAGCGGCAATGCGCTCCTGCGCCTGATCTGGCAGCTCGGCGAGTCGACCGAGAAAACGAACGGCCACCCCCTGCGCAAGCAGCTCGGGCGTTTCATCATCGATCACCTTCGCCAGGAGATTGAAGAGCTGCGCTACCTCCTTGTCGCTGCGGGCCCAGTTCTCGCGGCTGAAGGCGTAGACGGTTAGGTGTGGGATGCCGATCTGCACTGCGTGCTTGAGGACGGTGCGCAACGCCTCTGTGCCGGCGACGTGCCCTTCGAGTTCATCGAGGTTCCGACCGCGTGCCCAGCGCCGATTCCCGTCCATGATGATGGCGACATGGTTCGGTCCGCCTTCGGGCGGTGGGGTGCTGTGCACCAGCGGCTGCGCATCAGCAGGTCGCCGAATTTCGGCGTCGGTCACCCTTCGAGAACCTCGCGCTCCTTCGCAGCGGTTAGCTTGTCGATCTCAGCAATCTTTCCATCGGTCAGCTTCTGGAGCGCCTCGAGCTGGCGGCGGGCATCATCCTCGCCGATCTCCTTGGCCTTCTCCGCCTTCTTGACCGCCTCTTGCTCGTCACGTCGAACATTGCGGATCTCAACGCGCGCCTCTTCGGCCCGCTTCCCCATCTGCTTTACGAGGTCCTTGCGGCGCTCCTCTGTCATTGCAGGAACGCGGAGGCGGATAACTCCACCGTCTACCGCAGGGGTCATGCCGAGCTGGGCGTTGTTGAGCGCCTTCTCAATGGCGGGGATCGCCGACCTATCCCACGGCTGAATCACCAGTAGGGTGTTCTCTGGGACGCTGATCCCGGCCATCTGGTTGAGTGGCGTAATCGCGCCGTAGTGCTCAACGGTGACGCGCTCAACGAGCGACGCACTGGCACGCCCTGTGCGGAAGCCGCCCAAATCCTTACCAAAGGCGTCGACCGCCTTGGTCATGCGCTCAGCTGCCGTGCCGCTCATCGCGTACCCCCTTTGCTGATCAGGGTGCCGACCTTCTCGCCGCGCACCGCCTTCAGAATATTCTCGTGGGCGTCAAGGTCAAAGACCACGATCGGCAGGTCATTCTCCATGCAGAGCGAGACGGCGGCGGCATCGAGGACGCGGAGCCCATCAACCAGCACCTGCCCGTAGGTGATCGCTGGATACCGCTTCGCATCGGGATACTTGACTGGATCCTTGTCGTAGACGCCGTCGACCTTGGTAGCCTTCAACACGACCTCAGCGCCAATCTCCACCGCGCGCAGCGCTGCAGCCGTGTCGGTGGTGAAGTACGGGTTCCCCGTGCCGGCCACAAAGATAACCACGCGCCCCTTCTCGAGGTGCCGCACGGCGCGTCGGCGGATGTACGGCTCGGCGACCTCATTCATGTCGATGGCGGTCATCACTCGCGTTGGGACTCCTGCGCGCTCAAGTGCGTCTTGGAGGGCGAGACCATTCATCGCTGTAGCGAGCATGCCGATGTAGTCGGCGGTGGCGCGATCCATGCCAGTAGCGGTTGCTGCAGCCATGCCACGGAAGATGTTTCCGCCGCCGACCACGATGCCAACCTGCACACTGAGCGCCGTCACTGCCTTCACCTGTTCGGCAACGAATGCGACGACTTCAGGATCAACACCGTACTCAAGCTTCCCGAGGAGTGCCTCCCCGGAGAGCTTCAGCAGAATTCGCTGATAGCGTGTGGTTTCGGTCATGCCGCCTCCACCGCCCCAATCATGTGGGGCCTACAGCTCCTCGCCGAGTGCGTAGCGCACGAAGCGCCGCACTCGGATGTTCTCACCAATCGTGGCAATTGCGTTCGTAATCAGCTGAGCAACCGTCTCGTCACCGTCGCGGAACGGCTGATCGAGAAGGCAGACCTCTTCGAACCACTTGCGGAGTTGGCCCTCAACGATTTGCGCCCGCATCGCCTCTGGCTTCTTGGCGAGCGCCTCATCCTCAAGGAGTGCGGCGCGCTTCGCCTCGAGTGCAGCGGCAGGGATCTGCTCCTGGCTGACATAGAGCGGGTGAAGTCCTGCAATCTGCATCGCAATGTCTTTCACCAACTTCTGGAACTGCTCATTGCGCGCCACGAAGTCCGTCTCACAATTGATCTCGAGAAGCACGCCGACGCGGCCGCCGGTATGGATGTACGAAGAGACGAGTCCCTCACGTGCATCTCGACCGGCCTTCTTCGCGGCGGCGGCTAAGCCAGCCTCACGAAGTGCCAGTACGGCCTTCTCAACATCGCCGCCGCACTCTTCGAGTGCGCGCTTGCAATCCATCATCCCAGCGCCTGTGCGCTCGCGTAGGTCTCGTACCGCCTCTGCGCTAATCGCCATGGTGGCCTCCTTACACTGCTGGGGTGGTGCCGACGGCGGGCGCAGGCTCCTCGTCAGGCGAGAAGCTCAGCGTGCCGGTAGCACTCAGCGCGGCAACGAGGTCGTCCTGCACATCTGAAGACTCGGGTGCATCTGCGGCGTTCTCAGCAGCTGCTGCTGCGGCCTCTTGCGCCTCAAGTTCAGGCAAACGTGCGGCGCGAATCGCAGCGCCTTCGATCACCGCATCAGCAACGGCGGTGCAGATCAAGCGAATGCACTTGATCGCGTCGTCATTTACTGGGATCGGATAGGTGAGCAGATCGGGATTAACGTTGGTGTCGGCGGTGCCGACAACAGGGATCCCGAGCTTGTTCGCCTCAATCGCGGCGAGGGTCTCGCGGCTTGGGTCAATGATGAAGACCATGCCTGGGGCCTTGCGCAAACGGCGCATGCCGCCGAGCGCTCCGCGAAGCTTCTCCAGCTTGTCGCCAAGCTTGGACGCCTCTTTCTTCGACATGATGGCGAACTCGCCAGCCTGCTCTCGAGCCTCAAGCTGCTCCATGAGGGTGAGGCGCTTACGAATCGTCATGAAGTTGGTGAGCATGCCGCCGAGCCAGCGCTTGATCACGTATGGCTGGCCGGCGCGGGTCGCCTCGTCCTGAATCGGAGCCTGCGCCTGCTTCTTGGTACCGACGAAGAGAATGGTCTCCCCGTTTGCGCTCGCGTCGCGCACGGCGTCGAGGGCAATTTGCAGGCGCTTCGCACTCTTGGCGAGGTCGAGGATGTGGATCCCGTTGCGCTGCGCGAAGATAAACGGCGCCATCTTGGGATTCCATCGGCGTGTCTGGTGCCCGAAGTGGGCTCCGACCTCGAGGAGGTCGCGCATCGTTACTGGTGCCATAGTTCTCCTTGCACGGTTATTCCACCGCGGGGCGCCGTCACGACCCCGAAGGGCCACCGTAGTGAGGCGTCTTGTTCCGCGTGCGTATTTCGACCCCTTGCGGGGGCGGACGTCCGATTCGGACGCTCGGGAATCCTAGCACGGGGCGCCGAGCCCCTAGGCGACCCCGCGAACGAGGCGGAGCCGCTCGCGCCCGGGGCTGCCGAGCACGAGGAGGAGGTCGATGCGGCACCCCTCTGGGAGGTGGGCACGCTGCCGCCGCAGAGCCCGCATCTTACGTGCCCCCAGGAGCTCTGACGGCGAGGCGGCACCCACGGAGCCACGGCGCCGCACCTCGATGGCAACGAGGAGGCCGCGCGGGTCACGCGCGAGCAGGTCCACCTCAAGTTGCCCGAGTCGGAGGTTGCGCGAAAGGATCACCCAGCCGCTGCGAGCCAGGGATCGCGCCGCAAGAGCTTCGGCCTCACGACCGACGATTGCACGCTGCGCACTGCTGACTGCCACTTCGACATGTTCAGGCCAGCCGCGCACCTATCGCGTACTCCCTAGATTTAGCCTCGAGGCGACAGCCCGAGGCGTGCTGCAACCGGCGCATAGGTGCGGCGATGATGCGGCGTCACGCCGAGCGCATCGAGCGCTGCAAGGTGTGCGGGGGCTGGATAGCCCACATTCGATTCCCAGCCGTATCCGGGGTAGCGCAGTGAGAGTTCGGCCATGAGCTTGTCGCGAAGCACCTTCGCGACGATGGAGGCACAGGCGATCGCATAGACCGACTGATCGCCGCGGACGACCGTCGCGTGTGGTCCGATCAGGTCGCGGAGTTCGCGCGCGCTACTCCCATCGACGAGGGCAAAGTCTGGCGCCGCCCCCCTTCTGCGAGAGAGTTGCGCTACGGCACGAGCCATCGCGCGATGTGATGCTGCGCGGGGGTTGATGCGTTCTACCTCTCGCGCTGAAGCGGCGCCGATACCGATGGCGAGCGCAACGTCTCGGATCTGCTGCGCGAGCACGACGCGGCGCGCTGGCGTCAGCATCTTCGAATCGCGAACGCCTCGGATCGGATCCCCTGCAGGCATCAAAATGGCGCAGGCCACGACAGGTCCGGCGAGCGGGGCAAGGCCTACCTCATCAATGCCGATGACGGCACGTTCAGGATGACCGTGGCGTAGCTCAAGTTCGCGAGTTGGCAGTGTGCGGCCACTCTTGGGCCGCAGGTCGCTCACTCCGGAGCCTTCTCCGATTCCTCAGCGACTGGCGCCTCAACAGGCGCGCCCTCTTCGGTGGCGACTTCGGCGTTCACCTCGGCCGCTTCAGCAACTGGCGCCTCAACGACTGGAGCTTCGGCAACGACCTCGGCTGCAGTTGTAGCAGCGGCGGCCTCTTCAGCAGCAACGGCTGCGGCGGCGGTAGCGGCTACTGCGGCCTCTTCCGTTGCAACCACTGCGGCGGCTGCGGCGATCACGGCGTCAGCTTCGTCCTTGATGGCCTTCTTTGCGGCGGCCTTGACCTGATTCTTGGCAATGTCGGTGGCGCTATCGCGGCGCTCGCGGAGCGACGACTGCTTGCCAACACGATCGCGGAGGAAGTAGAGCTGGGCCCGGTTCGATACACCGTGGCGGACCACTTCAATCTTCTCGATGCGTGGGCTGTGCACCTTGAAGGTTCGCTCGACGCCAACGCCTGAGGCGATGCGTCGGACGGTGATGTTCAAGCCGAGTCCGCCGCCGCGCAGGCGCATGACGGTGCCCTCGAATACCTGAATGCGCTCTCGGTTCCCTTCAACGACCTTTGCCGACACCTTGACGGTGTCGCCGGTCTTGATCTCCGGGAGATCGCTCTTCATCTGGGCGTCGGTCAGCGTGCGGATCAGATCCATAGTTAGTCTCCGTGGTGGCCGACAGAACCTGTCGGCGCGGGCGGTGAGAATAGCACAGCCCCCCTGGGGCCTCCCCTTATGACCCCTCGCTCCCCTTCGCAGGCTTGGCGAGGTCAGGACGCTGGCGCTGGGTGCGGCGGACCGCCTCCTCGTGCCGCCAGGCGGCTACTCCAGCGTGGTTCCCTGAGAGGAGGATCTCGGGGACCCCCACCCCACGGAATTCGGCGGGGCGGGTGAACTGGGGGTACTCCAGAAGTTCCCCAGAGAACGACTCCTCGGAGAGTGACGCGGCATCAATGGCGCCTGGGACGAGACGCAGGATCGCGTCACAGAGGACGATCGCCGCCGGCTCGCCACCGGAGAGGACGAAGTCGCCGATGCTCAGTTCGAGATCCACATAGGCGCGGACGCGGTCATCCACCCCTTCGTAGCGACCGCAGATGATGATCAGATGTGAGGCTGCCGCCAGCGCGCGGACGCGTGGCTGCCGCAGGCGTTTGCCGCCCGCATCGAAGAGGATCACGGTGGAGTCTGGGCCGCGCAGCGCGTCGATCGCATCAACAAGCGGCTCTGGTCGCAGGAGCATCCCCGCCCCGCCGCCATACGGCTCATCGTCGACCGAGCGGTGCTTCCCGATCCCCCAGGTGCGTAGATCGTGGCAGGTGAGGGTGGCCAAACCGCGCTCAAGGGCACGCGCGGGGATGCTGGCGGAGAGCGCCGACATGATCGTTTCCGGGAAGAGTGAGATCACATCAATCTTCAGCACTGCCGGACCTCGCCACTCATGCATCACCTGCTGGGGGCTTCGCGGCACGCTGCTTCGGCCGGCGCGATGCCTTTGCGGCACGCAGCGAGGCGATGCTGCCAGGCGTCTTCTCTGGACCACGCCGACGAACTGGCTTTGCGGTTCGAACCGTGAGCTCTGACCCCGTGAGATCGGCAACGATGCGCCCTTCGCGTGGCGCGAACTCCACGATCACCGACGCAACGGCCGGCAGGTCAATCTCTCCCCCATCTGGCGTTCGTACGACATACACCTCGGCGCCGCCTGCGCGATAGAGATCATGAACTTCACCGATGATTTCACCTTGAGGGTCGCGCACCGTCACTCCAATCACTTCGTCCCAGAGTACGCGGTCTGGTGGGATCTGCACCTGGGCGGCTGGGATCGTGAGGTAGGCACCAACAAGTCGTTCGCCCGCCAACCGACTCTGCACCTCACCGACGCGAATAAAGAGGCCTGGGGAGCTAGGGGTTACCTCGAGGATTGTGAGGACGCGCTCAGAGCCTTCAACAGAGAGACGAGCACCAGGAAGAAAGCGCTGCTCGGGAAGGTCGGTTAGGACCTCGAGACGAAGGGTGCCATCAAGACCGCGAACGCCGCGCACCTGCGCAACGCGCAGGTCCGTCGTTACATCAGCCAATTTCGAGGACGTAGTTCTCTCCGGTGCGATTTGAAACGACCTTCAACAGGCTGCGCATCGCCTTGGCAATGCTGCCGTTGCGCCCGATGACTCGGCCCATGTCCTCTTCATCAACGACAAGGCGCAAGATGATGGAGTCGCCATCCTCTTCGACCTCAACGCTGACACCGTCTGGATTATCGGCAAGGGACTTTGCGACATATTCAACAAGTTGCGCTGCTGCCACTTACGCCTCCTCGGCGGCAGGTGCCGCCTCTGCTGGTGCCTCTTCGACAACGGGTGCAGCTTCAACAGCCGCGACTTCCTCTACCGGTGCAGCTTCGGCGACAGGAGCAGCTTCAGCCGGAGCGGCCTCAGGGGCTGCAGCATCAGCGGTTGCTTCGACAGCGGCCTCTGGTGCGGCCTCAACGACCACCGTTGGCTCATCGACAACTGGACGCGTCCCAGGCTTGGTGTAGCCCGGCGTTGCAGCCTTCGCCAACGTCTTGCCGCCCGTGGCAATTCCGCCGGCGCGCGCCTTGGTGATCAACTTGCCGACCACGTCAGATGGCTGTGCGCCCTTGGCGATCCAGGCATCAACCTTGGCGAGATCAAGCACCAGCGTCATCGGCTCAGTGCGTGGGTTGTAGTGGCCGAGAATTTCCAGTGAGCGACCATCTCGTGGCGAACGGCGATCAGTGGCAACCACGCGATACGATGGCTGCTTAGATGCGCCCACGCGGGTCAAACGGATCCGAACACTCATCCCTGATGCATCCTCCGAGGCGCCGCCCCTTACGGTGCGGCTGGTGGTCCTGGCGTTGCCAGGGGGTCAGTCCGTGAATCCTAGCCGCTCAGCGGCTCGGGCGCATCCCTCCCCGTGGACTAGCGTCGTTTGCCACCCTTTTTCGCCCGCTTTTCACGCTTCGCCGCTTTAGGAGGGATCCGCCCGCCCGCGTGCTTGCCAGGGAGGCCTCCGCCGCCGCCCATCAACCGGCTCGGGTCTCCGCCACCGGCGCGTCGCATCAGGGTGCGCATCTCCTCGAGTCGCTTGACCAGCCGATTGACCTCCTCGATCGCTCGCCCCGCCCCTGCGGCAATCCGCCGCCTTCGCGGCAGGGTCAAGAGGGCTGGGTCACGCCGTTCGGCGGGGGTCATCGAAAGGATGATCGCCTCCGTGCGCTTCAGTTCACCGCTGGCGACGGCGGCCTCGGCCTGCTCGGCCATCCCGCCCATCCCAGGGATCATCTTGACAACCTGGCCGATCGGCCCGAGCGATGCCATTTGGCGGAGTTGGCCGAGAAGATCGTCGAAGGTCATCCCGCCACGCAGTGCACGAGCCTCTACCGCCTTCGCGCGGACCTCGGCATCCGGCGCCGCGAGCGGTCCAATCTCGGCGTCGCGGACGCGCTCGGCCAGCGTTGCAAGATCGCCCATGTCGAGAATGCGGTTGGCAATGCGCTCGGGATGGAAACGCTCCAGTGCATCGGAGCGCTCACCGGTGCCCACATAGACGACCGGGATTCCTGCACCGCCGGCAATCGAGAGTGCGGCACCACCGCGCGCATCTCCGTCAAGTTTGGAGAGGATGAGTCCCGTCGGCTCAGCCACGGTCTTAAATCCTTCGGCGATCGCCAGGGCTGACTGACCGGTGGCCGCGTCGAGAACCAAGAGCCGCTCGCGCGGCTTCGTCGCGTCACGAAGGTCGCGCAACTCTTCCAGGAGCTCGTCGTCGAGGGTGGTGCGCCCTGAGCTGTCGATGATCACAACGTCAAGGCCGAGGCGTCGGGCTGCGGCGATGGCACGCGTTCCAATCTCTGCCACTGGCGTACCGAGTGGTTCGCGATGCATTGGCACCTTGATTGCAGCGGCCAAGGTTGCGAGCTGCTCTGCCGCTGCCGGTCGACGTGGGTCGGCGGCAACGAGCAGCGGACGTCGGCCATCTTTCGCCAGGCGGTAGGCAAGCTTTGCCGCCGTTGTTGTTTTACCCGCACCTTGCAAGCCGAGCAGAAGGATGGTGGCTGGTCGCTCGCGCAGGTCGAGGTCGCGACCAGAGCCACCCAGCGTCTCCGTCAGCGCGCTGTGCAGGATTCCGAGCATGCGCTCGCCAGCGCCTAAGCCGCCGACGATCTCGCTTGCGCGCGCTCGCTCGCCGATGCGCTCCAACAGCTGCGCAACAACGGGCATCGCAACATCTGCGCCGACCAGGGAGGTGCGAATGTCGGCAAGGCCGGCCTCAAGGTCGGCGGCACTGATTCGCCCGCTCCCCGTAAGGCGGCGGAGTGAGGCCCGAAGACTGCTACCGAGCGCGTCAAACATGTCGAGAGTGTACGCTCGCGCGATGAGAGCTCGAAAAGTTACGTCTAAAAGGCGGGCTGGCCTCCAGGATCTAACCCCGCTCGTGCGGAGCGACGTGAACGTGCTGATCAGCGCGCAAGCAATTTCAACTTACGGCTCATTCATCACTAGAGCCGCCCTACCACTCCTCGCCATCATTGGCCTCGGCATCAACGCAGCCGAGGCGGCCGCCCTCGCCGCTGTGGACCTCATTGCGGGCGCGGTCGTCAGTCAGTTCGCGGGGGTGTGGATCGACCGACTCCCCCGTAAGCCCGTACTCATCGGCACCGACCTGCTGCGGGCCCTGCTGCTCGGCACGATTCCACTCGCCGCCGCCCTCTTCGATGGGGTAACTCTCCCCCACCTGATCGCAGTAAGCGCCCTCTGTGGCATGTGCGCAACCACCTTTGACATTGCCGAACGGAGCTACTTCGCCGGGCTCGTCAACTCTTCGGCGCTGCGTGCCGT
Source organism: Candidatus Limnocylindrus sp. (assembly GCF_040397235.1). Classification (GTDB taxonomy): domain Bacteria; phylum Chloroflexota; class Limnocylindria; order Limnocylindrales; family Limnocylindraceae; genus Limnocylindrus. The sequence goes on from NZ_JBBAWH010000001.1 coordinate 202,275, forward strand.
TCTGGCTCGAACGTTGGGGATTCGTGGCGCAGCGGAGTTCTTCGGTTTTGGCTCTGCAGGGCTCCTCGTTGGCGCATTCGGTGGGCCTGCGGCAATTGGCATCGATGCTTTGACCTACATCGCTTCGGCGGTGCTGATCGGGTTCCTGCGTGTTGCGGAGCCGAAACTGCCGCCCGCATCTGCACGTGCCAGCTTCCGCCGCGAGCTCTCCGATGGCTTGAGGAAGACCTGGTCTGTTGCGATCATGCGACCAGTGCTCATCTCGACCTTTGTGATCGGTCTCTACTTTGGACTCTTCCGATCTTCGTACCTACTCTTTGTCACCAACGGGCTCGGTCTCGGACCAGAGGCGGTCGGGCTGGTGATCGCAACTGGCGGCATTGCCGCCTTCCTCGGCGGAGCGCTGACCGAGCGCATCTCCCGACTCCTTGGCGTTGGGCGCGCAATCTCCATCAGTCTGGGCATCGTGGGTTTCGGCCTGATCCTTGTGCCGCTCGCGCCAGGCGCAACGATCGTTGGGTTTGCCATGCTGGTTGGGCATCAGCTGCTGAGCGACGGTTTTGAGACGGTCTGGGAGGCGAATCAGGCTGCCATCCGCGGGCGAGTCCTACCCGCCGCCTTCCAGGGACGTGCGAACGCCGCGAATGATGGCGTCGGCATCCTCGGTCGGCTGTTGGGGATTATCGTTGGCGGCCTGATCGGTAGCTCTGTGGCCGGGAGTGGCGTTGCGCTCCTCGTTGGCGGCGGCGCCTCTCTAGCTGTCGGCCTTTTTGTCGCATCCTCGCGCCTCGGAAGGATCCAGACGATCTCGCAGATTCCGGCGTCAGGAGCCCGTAGGCGCGCCTAGCAACCCGTCAACGTACGCCTCTGCGGCGAACGGCACCAGATCAGTCGCGCGTTCGCCGGTGCCGATCCAGCGAATCGGTAGACCTAACTCGCGACGTACCGCCAGCGCTACCCCACCGCGCGCACCACTATCGAGCTTCGTAAGGACGATGCCGTCGATTCCCGCCGATGCGTCAAATCCACGCGCTTGGGCAAGCCCGTTCTGCCCCGCCGTGCCATCCAATACGAGCAGCACCTCAACGGTGCGGGTCGGGGCAACTTTCGTTACCACGCGTCGGATTTTCGCGAGCTCATCCATCAGGCCACTCCGCGTTTGCATGCGACCGGCGGTATCAATGATCACGGGAGCAAAATCACGCGCCGCGGCCAGGGTCAGCGCATCGTGAATGGCGGCTGCGGGATCACCACCTGGACGACCCTCGACCACCTCGACCCCTTCGCGCACGCCGAGCGCGCGTAACTGGTCGATCGCTGCGGCGCGGAATGTATCTGCAGCAACGAGGAGGGGTGAGAGTCCAGCGCCTTTCGCTCGAGCGGCGAGCTTCGCGGCGGTAGTCGTCTTCCCTACGCCGTTGACACCAACCAGCAGCACCACATCGGCCTCATCAGTCAGGTTCGCCGGGTCATCGCCGAGCAGGCTGAGCGCGGCGGCCCGCACTCGGGCACGCCCGCTGGCCCCATCGCCATCGCGCGCCGCTTGAATCAGCGCAGTCGTGGCTACGAGCCCAACGTCGCTGGCGAGGAGCGCCTCTTCGATCTCGCGCCAGTCAGGCTCTGGCGCAATGAATCGACGCAAGACGGCGGCAAGGGGGTTTGTGGCTGGGGTGATGGCCTCAGCCACACGCTTCTCATCGTCGGGTGAACTCTTTCGCCAGAAGGCGAGTTTCAACGCGCCGCCTCGCGCTCAGCGCGCGCCTGATCGGCGATGCGCTTCGCCTCATCCAGACGCAGCCCGAAGACGCGGCTTGCCGCATCTTCACCAACCGTCACACCCCAGAGGCAATCGGCCACTTCTACCGTGCCGCGATTATGTGTAATCACCACGACCTGGGTGCGCTCACTCAGCTCGCGAATCGCGTCACCAAATCGCGTCACATTCGCCTCGTCGAGCGCGGCATCAACCTCGTCAAGGACAACAAATGGGAGTGGTCGAACCGCCAGCATGCCGAGGAGGAGCGCCACGCCGGTAAGCGCGCGCTCGCCGCCCGAGAGGAGGGAGAGCTGCTGTCGACGCTTGAGTGGTGGGCGTGCATCGATTTCAACTCCGGGTCGGCGCGACTCGCCGTCATCAGCGAGGCGTAACTGCGCATCTCCACCGCCGAAGAGGAGCTGGAAGTTCGATGCGAACGTGGTCTGCAGTGCAGAGAACTGCTCCGCAAAGGTTGACTCAACGAGCAGATCAAGCTCCCTCATCAGCGTTGCCGCCTTCTCAATCGCACCATCAAGATCGCGCGTCTGGACCTCGAGCGATTCGAGTCGAGCGCGAAGCTCTTGGTGCTCCATCACAATGCTGGCGCCACCAGCCTCGAGCGGGCCGATCTTGCGTCGCAGGCGCTCCAGGGCGCGCAACTCCTCAGGGTCAGGCGCAGCGAGCGGTGTGGCCGTTGCCGAAGAGTGCCGACCCTCCCAGTAGAGAGCAAGGGCTGCCGCCTGCTGGCGTGCGAGCGACTCACGTGCAGCGGTGTCCCCTTCAGCGAGGACCTCGGCGTCATCGGCGGGAGCAGCGGTGCGCAGTGCAACCGGGATTCCGGCGGCCAAGCGAGCGTCTTCAGAGAGGCGGCGACCGAAGGCGGCAAGGTCTCCACTCAACTCTTCAATGAACCGCTCGCGCTCAAATTCAACCGCCTGTGCATCGCGTTCGAGCGGACGCAGCGCCTCATCGAGATGCTGCTCACGGGTGCGGAGGCCGCGCTTCGCCTCTTCATCTGTGGCGATCTCGCTCTCAATCTCAACCTGTAGGGCCGCCTTCGCCTGCACGCTCTCTTCACGCTGCGTTGCGGCGGCTCGGGCTGCTGTGGCGAGACCAGACTGTTCGGCGAGCTGGGCGCGAAGATTCGCGACGCGCGTCTCAAGTGCGCCGCGCTCCTCTGCGGCTCGAGTGATCCGAGCAGATGCACCGGCAACGGTGGCATCGCCACGTGCGCGCGCGAGCTCCCAGGTGCGCAGGGCGGCTCGATCTGTCTCAACAGCGGTGGCGAGATCAGCACGGCGGGCGGTCAGCTCTCCCACGCGGGCTCGCCACTGCGTCGTGGCGTCGGTGGCAATCGCCTGTTCAGGGGTGAGGGCGATCTCATTCAGTCGCGCCTGGGCGGCGGTGACGGCGGCGTCGAGCCTACGGATGCGCTCCGCGCGCTCAGATGTGCTGCGACGGACCGCATCACGTCGGCGCTCGGCCTCGGCGCGTGCCGATTCAGCGGCCCGGAGCGCTGCCCGTGTGCTCACCTCCGCGTCACGCCCCTGCGTGAGTCGTGTCTCTGCTGACGTGAGGGCGCCCGCCCCTACGGTGGCATCGCTGCGTAGGGCCGCCGCTGTGGCACGCAGCCGCTCCGTCGCTGCGGCGGCATGACTGATCTCTGAGTCAACAAGGGCATCGTCTGGCTCCGTCTCACGAATGACGACACCACCGTGGCGCACAACGGCGCCGGCGCGCGTCACGATCGTGCCGCCGAGCGGAAGGTCAGCGAGGGCGCTCAGCGCGGCCGCAACGCTTGGCGCAACGAAGACGCTGGCGAGGAGGCGTCCGAGCAGTCCATCGGGATCGCTAATGATCTCGCTGCTAAGGGATGGGAGCGTCGGGTGTGTCGTTGCACCAATCGCGTCAGCGCCATCAATAAGGAGTGCCCCCTGCTCGTCATCAAGCAGGCTCGCACCGCGCTGATCAACAACGAAGCCTCGTGCCAACGCACCAAGGGCGGCGAGAACCGCGGTGCGACCCTCCTCACGAAGTTCAACGCCCGCGAGCAGGCTTCGCCCACCGATCGCATGCGCCGCCTTTGATAGTGCGCGCTCCTGCAGGGCTGCTCGACGCGTTTCAAGCGCAGTGAGCCGGCCAGAGAGCGACGCCGCCTCGGCCTCTGCGGCGCGGGCGGCACGTTCACTCTCGCCAACTGTTGCTCGAGCGGCGGCGGCGCCTGACTCCGCTTCGGCGAGTTCCCGTGACGCGGCGGCGAGACGGGCCGCGGCATCGCTCGCGGCGGTTGCAGCGAGAATGAGCACGCTCTCAGCCGCGGCGGGATCTTCGCTGGCGCCATCTGCAGTAACGGCGGTGCGCTCCGCCCGGAGTCGCTCAAGGCGGGCGGTGAGATCTGCACGCTCCACTTCGCGTGAGCGCTGGGCGCGCGCGGCAGAGTCACTGCTCCCCTCTCCAGTGCCCTCGGTTAGGGCTTGAAGCTCGCGGCGCGCGGCAGAGAGGTCGGCATCAAGGATCTCGAGTGCGGCAACGGCCTCTGCGTCGACGGCAGGCGCCGCAGCGGCGCGCAGTGCCTCAACCGATGCGATCTCTGACTCAGCGACGGCAACCTCCGTCGCAATGCGCTCCACATCGCGCGACAGGGCGGAGGATTCAGCGTCAACGCGGGCGTGTGCCCGCTCAGCAGATTCACGGGCCTCGCGCGCCGCCTCAAGGGCGCGTCGAGCAACGTCGAGATCGGTGCGGGCAAGTCCAAGGCGCTCGCGGCGGCGATGGGCCTCTTCGTCGGCGTTACGGAGCTGTTCGCGAATGGACTGCAGCTCGCTGGTCACCGTTGAGAGCTGGCCGCCGATGCGCACTCGTCGCGAAGCGATCCAGGCGCCTCGTGCGGCTCCGAGCGCGGCGATGCGCTCTACCGCTTCGGTCAGCAGCTCTTCGCGGCCAGCCTCCTGCTTGGCAAGGGTGGCGAGGCGACGCTCTTGTGGTCGGAGGGTGCCGAGGATCTCTTCGACGCGGGCGCGATTATCGATCGCCTCCGTCATCTCGGTTTCCGCCCGTGCACGGCGTCGCTCATGGCGCGCGGTACCGGCGAACTCTTCGACGAGCGCGCGGCGCTCTTCAGCCTTGAGGCTCAGCGCCTGGTCAACAGCACCCTGGCCGATGAAGAGGAGGCCGTTCTCGGCGAGGCCCGCACCATCGAGCAGCTCGTTGAGATCGCGGAGGCGAATCTTCTCGCGATTGAGGAGGTACTCCTGGCCACCACCACGATCAGCGCGACGGGCGATCTCAATTTCGGTGAATGGCAGATCGAAGAGCCCATCCTCATTGGCGATGGAGAGCGATACCTCGGCGAGGCCGAGGGGGCGGCGCCTCTCTGATCCCGCGAAGATGACCTCTTCCACACGCTTCGAGCGAATGCCGCGACCAGCCTCGCCGAGCGCCCAGCGCAGGGCATCCACCACGTTCGACTTACCGCTTCCGTTTGGTCCAACGATGGCGGTGATCCCTGGGGTGAAGGCGATGGTCGTCTTGTCGGCGAAGGTCTTAAAACCGCTCAGTCGCACCTCGCGCAGTCGCAGGCGGCTCACTTTTCACCTCCGGCGGTGATGCCGAGCAGGTCGATGGCCGCCTCAGCGGCGGCGGCTTCAGCGGCACGGCGACTTGGCCCTGATCCGCGCGCTACTTCACTGCCGTCGACGCGCACGACACACTCATACGTGCGGTCGTGCTCGGGACCGGTGGTGGCGACAACGTCGTATCGTGGCAGGGAGCCGTTGCGCGCCTGTGTCCACTCCTGCAGCAGGGTCTTGATCCCCTTGCCGAGTGCGGCGCGAGGCGCGGCGAGCTCGGCGCCCATGTGCCCTTCAATGAATGTGATGGCGGCGGCGAAGCCGTGGCTCAGGTAGATCGCGCCGATGAGCGCTTCGAACGCCGCGGCGAGTGCCGCCGGTCGACGTGCGCCACCGCGCGACGCCTCGCCCTCGCCGAGCATCAGCACCTCGTCGATGCCGATGCGCAGCGCAACCTCGGCAAGTGCGGCGCGTGAGACAACAGCGGCGCGACGCTCAGAGAGGTCCCCCTCCTCGGCTGCGGCGTCGTCGGCATAGAGTCGGGCGGCAACGACGGCGCCGAGGATGGCATCGCCGAGAAACTCGAGGCGCTCATTGTCAGCACCGGCCCCAGCTTGGTGGCGGCGCGAAGGGTGTGTGAGGGCCAGCGCTACGAGCGCCTCGCCACCTGCCGGGATGCCGAGACGTTCATGCTGTGCTGAGGTCATCGAGAGTGGCGCCACTTCGAGCGTCATTGGGGGGAGTGGTGGCACGCCCCACTGGCTGCACCGCGCAAGGCTCGCGCCTCACACTGGCGGCCAAGGGGCCGCCCCATCTCAGCCCTTCTTCTCGACGATGGCGTTGACGGCGTCCTGGACGGTCTTGATCTTGCCAAGCTCTTCGTCAGCAATGGTCACGCCGAACTTCTCCTCGAGGCCCATCGCAAACTCAACAAGGTCGAGGGAGTCTGCATTGAGGTCTTCGATGAAGGCGGCCTCAGGCTTGACCTTCTCCTTCTCAACACCGAGCTGCTCAACGATGTAGGCCTGGAGCTCCTGGAAGATCTGATCCTTGTCGGTCATGAGTTACTCCCTCCGTCTATCTCCGCCGTGACGGCAACCTCGCGAAGCGCGGTGCCGAGTACGCCGTTGACCAGTTTGCGGGCCGGTTCGCCGCTATACGTGCGAGCGAGCGAGGTCCACGCAGCGATCGCCTCGGTCGGCGCCGCCGTGCGGGAGTGTATCACCTCCCCTAGGCCGCACCGCAGGAGGGAACGGTCAATCCGGGCCATTGTTGCAAGGGGGAAGGCGGTGGCGAGGCGCTCAATTGTGGCATCAATTTGCGGGCGGTTTGCCTCCACCACCTCGAGAAGCGGCCAGGACCAGAGGAGCGTCTCCTCAGGGACCTCTCCAGCCGCAACGCGCCGCTCCAGCACCATCAGCGCCGTGCGCATCCCGAAGTCCGACTCATAGAGGGCTGTGAGTGCATCGCGTCGACCCGCCGTATGGGCACGCGCCGCCGCATCCTTCGGCGCAGCCGGGGCTCGCCGGGTTGCCACCTTACGCCGGCCCGACGGGGAGACCGTCGGGGGCGGAGATGTTGCTCTCAGCGAGCGACGAGGCGATCTGCTCGGTGACTCGCTCGCGCACCGCTCGCGCCGCCGTCGCACAGGCGAAGTAGACCATGCGCGAACGGGCACGGCCATGTGTGATTGCCACGGTTCCCTGCACCCCCAAAAGAATCGCTGCGCCAATCCGCTCGTAGTCGAGCTGAGTGCGAATTCGCGCGATTGAACCGCGCATCAGCAGCGCGGCGATTGGGCCGAATGGGAGGCGACGAAACTCTGCACGGAACATGTCGGTGATGGTGCTCGTTACCCCTTCAACAAGTTTGATCGCAACATTGCCGAGCACCGCATCGCAGACCACCACATCGGCCTCATCGGCGGCAAGGTGGCGCCCCTCAACATTCCCCGTGAAGTTCAGCGACGACTGATCGAGGAGCTCGGTGGCGCGTTGGATGCGCGCATCGCCCTTCCCCTTCTCCTCGCCGATAGAGAGGAGTGCCACGCGTGGATTAGCAACGCCAAGGACGCGCTCCGAGAAGATCTGACCCATATGCGCGTACTGATACAGATTCTCTGGGGTTGAATCTGGGTTCGCTCCAACATCAAGCAGCAGCAGCGGCTTCTCGCGCAAGAGGAACTGCACGGCGATGGCCGGTCGAATCACTCCCTTAATGCGGCCGATGATCAGGACCCCTGCCGCCATCCCGGCGCCGGTGTGCCCAGCGGTGACGACCGCATCGGCGAGCTTGTCGCGTACAAGTGTTGCTGCAACGACCATCGATGCGTCTTTGCGTTCACGCACGGCGATCGCGGGGTTCTCTTCCATAGTGATCACACCTGGGCCGTGAACAATGGAAACATTCGACGGGAGATCGCCACCGGCGATGGTGCGAATGATCTGCTCATCACCGACGAGGGTCAGGTGGTCACTGGGATTCTCTTTGGCCCATCGCAGGCCGCCAGGAACAACTTCGGTGGGACCGTGGTCGCCACCCATCGCATCGAGGGCGAGGCGGACAGTGCCGCCCGACGCGCTCATTGCGAGTTAGGCGTCGGCGACGTCCGCGTCCGGCGCAGGTCGGCTGATGACCTCGCGGCCGCGATAGGTTCCGCACTCTAGGCAGGCATGATGCGCACGCTTGACGGCGTTGCACTGTGGGCAGCGATCCATAGTTGGAAGCGTCAAGGCATGGTGCGAACGTCGGTCACCCTGACGCGCGTGCGACTTCTTCCGCTTAGGTACGCCCATGTTTTTTGACCTCGCTCGTTGGCGCCCGACTGGGCGCGCCTTGGAGGGGAATCCTACCCGATCGGCGCGCCTTCGTCCCCTTCAGGGGGGAGGAGGGCCGCAAGGCCAGCCAAACGAGGGTCTAGCCCCCGCTCAGGACAGGCGCTGGCGGGGTGCTCCGCGCCGCAAAGTCCGCAGCGCTCTGGGCAGGGTGGCGTACAGAGCAGCACCAGGCGACGTGTGAGATCGAGCGCCTCCATGGCGAGGCGACCAACGTCGACGCTGTTCCCCTTGCCGATGAGGAGGGCCCCCTCCGTCGCGTGCCGGGACTCAAGGGCCTCCTCGTCGATTGGGGCGCTCAGCTGCGCTGCTGCGGGGGCGAGGCAGCGCCCACAGGCTCCCTCCTGGCTGCCGCGCACGGTTCCAACAATCCGCACGCCGCGATTCGTTCGGTCGATCCGAACCTGGACCGCAGCCTTGAAGTGCTCATCTCCGACTCGGTCCTCGGCCGTAAATGGATCCAGGGTGAAGGTGCCCCCCGCAGACTCGGCGAGAAGCGGTGAGAGATCAACGGGATAGAGGGGCGGCGCCAACGCCGCCGATTCGCTCTCCACCAGTTACGCCTTCGACGCTCGTCGTCGTGCGGCGGCGGTAAGGACGGGGACCACGGCGGCTGGCACGAGTCGGTCGAGTGGTCCGCCGTACCGCGCAACCTCGCGAACGAGCCGGCTTGAGGTTGAGGCGTGTTCAGGCGCCGTCATTAAGAAGGCGGTCTCAATCTCAGGGGCGAGCAGACGATTGGCGTGTGCCATACGCAGCTCGGCCTCAAAGTCGGAGCCGGCGCGGAGACCACGAATAATGAGGGTTGCCCCCGCTTCGGCAGCGACGCGGACGGCGAGGTTAGATGCGGAGAGGATCTGCACTCGTGCGCTCGCAGCGCCGAGCTCAGCGTCAATCACGCTCCGGAGAAGAGCGGTGCGCTCATCAAGCGTGAGGAGTGCCTCTTTGTCAGAGTTCGGCAGGATTGCAACGACGAGGCGATCAGCGATCGCAAGGCTGCGACGGATCAGGTCGATATGGCCAAACGTCACGGGATCGAAACTGCCCGGATAGAGCGCCACTCGTTCACTCATTGCCAACCTCCGCTCGCGTTGTCTCAGTGCGCTCCAGCAGATCTACGCAACTGTCGCCGTAGATCAGCGTCCGCACACATCGTAGTCCTTCAGGGAGCGCTAGGGGAAGGTTGGCCGGTCGCGTGCGCCCGGTGAGCGCAAGGAGCCCCTCGTCGGCGAGCGGGCCACCAGGGGCTGCACAGCGCGCCAGGACCCCCTCCGCCAGCGCGGCGTCGTCGTAGGGGGGATCGGCAACGATCAAATCGAAGGAGGCGCCTGGCGCATCAAGAGCCAGCAGCACATCGGCGCCCTGGAGTGTTGCCCGCTCCGTGAGCTTGAGCCTCGACAGATTCGCTTGAATGATAGCCACGGCATCGCGAGAGCGCTCAACAAAGAGCGCGTGAACGGCGCCGCGGCTCAGCGCCTCAATGCCGACCGCGCCACTCCCCGCGCAGAGATCAGCGAATCTTGCCCCAACGATCCGTGGCTCAAGCACCCCAAAGAGCGACTCGCGCACTCGATCGGTCATCGGACGGGTACCGGCTGGCGGCACGGCAATGCGTCGACCGCGATGGTCGCCCGCAATGATTCGGAGGGTTCCCCCCTGCGCGGTCATACTGGCGCGATCTCGGTAAGTGCCGCGCCGGTCACCCGACCAATCGGCCAGCCGCGTGCATACGACTGAACGAGGAGCGCCGCCTCGCCCTCTGCCTCGCCGCGCTGATCAAGCAGGCGCTCGGCCTCCATTCTCGCAACGAGGGCGAGGGCACGGTCCTCGGCGCGTGCCAGCGTTGCGATGCGCAACGGCGGGAGGCCACTCTGCGACGTCCCGAGGACACTCCCCTCCCCGCGCAGCGCGATGTCTTGCTCTGCGAGCAGGAACCCGTCACGGGTTGACTCAATCGCCTGAAGCCGCGCAGCGGCTACCTCGTCATCACTGTCGCTCACCAGAATGCACCACCCCTTATCACCACCGCGGCCGACACGACCGCGCAGCTGATGCAGCGTGGCCAAGCCAAAACGCTCCGCCTCGAGGATCACCATGACACTGGCGGCTGGCACATCAACGCCCACCTCAATCACCGTGGTGCCGACGAGCACGTCGGTTTCGCCAGCAACAAATGCCTGCATGGCGACGGTACGCTCAGCGGCGCGCTGTTGCCCGTGAACGACGCCAATACGGCGATGCGGCAGGCGCTCGCGCAGTAGTTCCGCCTGGGCCTCAACCCCCGTTGCGCTACCGGCGTCGAGATCGTCATCAAAGGTGGTCCCCTGCTCCGGCTCGCCGCCTGAGTCGGCATCGGCAATGCGTGGGACGACCACAAAGGTCTGTCGGCCAGCCTCTGCCTCCTCATCCACAAAGGTCCAGACACGCTCCAGATCGGCGCTAGTGCGAATCGCGGTGCGGATCGGCTGGCGCCCCGCGGGGAGCTCTCGCAGCTCCGAAGAGGCAACGTCGGCATAGAGGAGCTGCGCGATGGTGCGCGGGATCGGCGTTGCGGTCATCAGGAGCAGGTGTGGCTCACGTGATGCCTTGGAGAGGAGCTTCGCCCGCTCCTCCACACCGAAGCGGTGCTGCTCGTCAACGACGACGAGGCCGAGTGAGGCGAACTGCGTCCCCTCAGCGAAGAGGGCGTGCGTGCCGATGACCAGCGCTGCGCGGCCACCAGCAGCCGCTGTGCGCGCCGCTCGGCGTTCGGCGACAGGCGCTCCGCCCAACACCAGCGCCACCTCAATGCCGAGTGGGGCGAGGAGTCGCTTCGCCGTCGCAGCGTGCTGACGGGCCAACAGTTCCGTCGGTGCCAGGAGGGCGCTCTGATGCCCAGCGGCCGCCGTGGCGGCAGCGGCAACGAAGGCGACGGCGGTCTTGCCGGTGCCCACATCGCCCTGCAGGAGGCGCAGCATCGGCGACCCCGTCGCAAGGTCGGCAAGGATCTCGTCAATTGCACGCCGCTGATCACCCGTCCACGGTGTCTTGCTTTTTGAGGTGGCTCCGCCGATACCGCCCAAGATTGCGGACTCGATCGTGGCTCGTTCCGCTTTGGTTGGCTTAATGCTGAATGCACCACCACCGGCGCGCCGCCGACTGCGATGCACGAGCGCGATCTGCACCGCGAGCAGCTCATCAAAGGCGAGGCGGCGGAGTGCCGTATCTCGAAGGTCAAACTCCTCTGGCCAGTGCAGCGCCTCAATTGCCTGCGCGAGCGGCAGGAGCCCGTTACGTGACAGCACCCCCTCTGGCAGCGGATCAACAAGGTCGGCGCCGAACTGGTCCAGGAGTGCCCGTACCGCCCGACGCAGGCTCAGCGCCGTTACGCCACGGGTCAGCCGGTAGATGGGAACAATGCGGCCGGCGCTGACTTGGTCTCCCCCGCCAACCGGACTGAACTCTGGCGCTTCAAGTTGCTTCGTCCAGCCCATCGCCTTCACGCGCCCGGTGGCGACAATCGTCGTCCCAACCGTCAGTCGTCGCTCAATGAACCGCCGCCCGTACCAGATCGCATCGACCGCCCCTGAGTCGTCGACGAGCGTCGCGATCGTGCGTTGCACACCACGACGCCAGGTCTTCTCTACTCGCAGGTCCGTCACGCGCGCTGAGATCGTGACGCTAGTTCCTCCAGCAAGATCCGCGATCGGCGTGATCTCGCGGCGATCTTCATAGCGGCGTGGCAGGTAGGTCAGCAGGTCGGCAACGGTGGTGACACCAAGTTTCGCTAGGCCTCGAAGAAGACTCGAACCACCAGGGAGGGCGAGCCCTTTCAGTGGGAGTTCGCCCGGATCAACGGTCACTCCAAGCTCACGAGCACCCGTTCGATTGGCTGGCCGCCGCGCTGAAGGTCAACCTCAACCCCAGCGATAGCGCCACGCACCGCGCTCACAAATTCGGTAGCCTGCTCGTCTGAGACGTCGGCACCAACGTAGAGGGTGATTAGATCTGCCGACTGCCCTGCGAGCGCCGCAACGATGGACTCAACGTCGCTGCTCCCTGTTGCGATGATCCCGTCAACTGGGTCGAGCGCCATGATCTGTCCGGCCTTGACCGATACGCCACGAACAACGGCGTCGCGCACCGCCGCAACGACGCGGAAGGTGCGCGCAGCGGCACGAGCCGCCTCCATGCGCGGGACGAGCTCCTCAAGCGAGAGGGATGGATCCCACGAGAGGAGCGCGGCAATTCCTTCGGCGGCATTGCGGGTCGGAATGACCACGACATTCGCTGCTGAGAGGTCGGCTGCTTGGCGTGCCGCCAACACGATGTTGCTGTTGTTCGGTAGAACGACAACGAACTCGGTGCCGGCATGGGCGATCGCCGACGCGATCTCCGCCGCAGAGGGATTCTCTGTCTGGCCGCCGTGAACGATCTGCGATGCGCCAGCCGAGCGCAAGATATCGCCGAGACCTGCTCCGGCGGCGACGGCAACGATGGAGGTTCCACGGCCGAGCGACGCGGCTGCAGGGCGTCGGTAGGCGGTAAGCGGACCATCGGCCAACTGATTGAACGCCGCATGCCCAGTCGCCCGTTCGGCGCTCTGCTGGTCGAGGTTCTCAATCGTAACGGCGCGAACATCGCCGAGGCTGATCCCATACGCCAAGACCTCATCCGGTCGAAGGTTGTGCACGTGCACCTTGCAGGTCACCTCGTCGCCTGCAACCAACACGCTCTCCCCGATCGTCTCCAGGTGCGCGCGAATCGCGGCGAGGTCCAGCGGTGTAGTTGGCGAGCTCAGGATGAAGACGGTCTCGTAGCCGAACTCTGTTGGAGCGGCATCGACTGGCGCGACTGGCGTTGCAGCGGTGGCGGGTTTAGAAGATGCGAGTGTGGAACTCCGACGCTCCGCCTCGACGGTACCCCGTGACGGAGCAACCGAGGGCACATTGGCGATCCCTTCAAGGATGAGTTGCAGCCCTGCGCCGCCAGAGTCGACGACGCCAGCTTCGCGGAGGACGGCCAGCAGGGTCGGTGTCTTCTCTACCGAGATGCGAGCGGCGGCGGCGATGTGCTCGAGGAATGGGCGCAGCTCTGATGCCCCCTCCGACTCCTTCATCGCTGCAGCGGCGACCTCACGTGCCACGGTGAGGATCGTCCCCTCTGTGGGTGTTGCCACCGCCGAGTAGGCGTGCAGCACGCCGAGTGAGAGCGACTGCGCGATCTCGGTTGCCCGGGCGCGCTGGCGGCCACGGACCGCCTGCGGGAGTCCACGGAGGATCTGCGAGAGGAGGACGCCGGAGTTGCCGCGCGCACCAAGGAGGGCGCCACGTGCCACCGCTGCACTCACCTCGTCGATCGCCGTCACCCCGGTCGCGAGCGAGGCGTCGCCTTCAGCGATGGCGGCCTTCAGGGTTGCCAGCATGTTGGTCCCCGTGTCGCCATCGGGTACAGGGAAGACGTTGAGGGCATTGACCTCCTCGACGCGGCTCTCCAGGCGGTCGAGGCCGGATCGGAGGGCGGCCATCAACTCAACGCCGTCCCAGCTCTTGCGGCTCATCTCAGGGTGACCCCTGCCGCCGCTTGGATCTGCTCAGTACGACTCATGCGGGCTCCCTCCCTTGGCCGAGCCTGGGCAAGGCTTCGGACGTACCTGCTACGATACGGCACGTACGACGGGCGTGTCCCACTGGGAGCCCGACCACGTAAGGAGATTAGACATGGCTCGCTTCTGCACCCTCTGCGGCAAGGATTCGATCGCGGGCTTCAACCCCCAGTCGGTCGGGATGAACCGCGTTCGGGCTCACCGCCGCTTCCGCGCCAACCTGCAGCCAACGGTGATTGCCGTTGGAACGACCACGAAGCGCGTCCTGGTCTGCACCCGCTGCCGTCGCACGGCCAGCAAGGGCGCCTAAGCCAAGCGCGGCCCTAGCGGGTCGCCGACTCCCGGATCGCACGAACCGCTCCACCCATACCGTTGGCGTCCTGCGCCGAGAAGAGCGCGCTGCCGACGACCAGTAGGTCTGCCCCATCTCGCACAGCGCCTCCCGCCGTTGTCGCGCTGATGCCGCCGTCCACATGAAGTGGCAGCGGGTGGCCATCGCGCTCACCGACAAGTGCCCGGATCGCAGCCATGCGTGCTGCCGCCTCGGGCCGATACGACTGACCGCCAAATCCTGACTTCACCGTCATGACAAGGGCGAAGTCCAGCTGCTCGCGAAATGAGACCAGCGACTCGATCGGCGTCTCGGGGTCGAGTGCGAGCCCGGCGCGACCGCCGCTGTCACGAATCGCATCGAGGGTCACTCGGTGTTGGTCTGGCGCCTCGACGTGGATCGCGACCGATTCGCAGCCCGCATCAACGTAGCGCGTTGCCCAGAGCCCGGGTGAGAGGATCATGAGGTGCGCATCAAACGGAAGTTTGGTTGCGGAGCGCAGCGCCTCAACCGTTGCGAGGCCAAACGTAAGGTTTGGCACGAAGTGGCCATCCATGATGTCGAGATGGATCCGGTCAACACCCGCCGCCTCTGCCGCCTGCACCGCCTCGCGGAGCGCACCAAGATCGGCATTCAAGATGCTCGCGGCAATTTCGATGCGTGCGCCGCTCATGCATCACCGCCCAGCGGTCCGGATGGGGCAATCGGCTGTGCGGTGCGCTGTCCTTGCAGGGCGGCGGCGCTCGCCGCTACGAGCAACTCGCGTCGGCGGGCTACTGCCACGGGGGTTGGTGCGCCAGCCTTCTCAGCGGCGAGCTGCCCACATGCGGCGCCCGCCTCGCGACCACGATTGCGGCGCACGGTGACGGTGAGTCCCGCGGCCCGAAGCTGATTGGCGATCTGCTCGATGCGCTCAGGCTTGGACTCTTGCCATGGGGTATGCGCAACGGCGTTCATGGGGATCAAGTTCACATGCGCGCCGCTCCCGCGCAGCAGTGAGGCGAGCGCCGCTGAATCCTCCGCTCGGTCATTGATGCCGTCAATCATCGTGACCTCGTAGGTGGTGCGGCGCCCCGTCGCACGCGAATGTCCGTCGGCAGCGGCGATGACCGCCTCCACTGGCCACTTGCGATTGAGCGGTACAAGGAGATCGCGCAGCGGGTTGCGTGCCGCATGAAGAGAGACGGCGAGGGTGATCTGCGGGCGCTGCTTCGCGAGTCGCTCAATCCCGGGCACGACGCCGCTGGTGGAGACGGTGATGCGGCGCTGCCCAATCCCACCTCGCGCCGGATCGGTGAGGCCATCAATGGACGCAAAGACGGCATCAATGTTCTGCAGCGGCTCCCCCATTCCCATGTAGACAACGTTGGTGAGCTCGCGCTCCTCGGTACGAAGGATTTGACGTGCAATGCGCACCTGATCTTGGATCTCGCCGGCGCTGAGATTACGGGTGAAGCCGAGTTCACCCGTGGCGCAGAATGGGCAGCCGACCGCGCATCCCGCCTGACTGGAGACACAGACGGTGGCACGTGGCCCTGACCCTCGGCGCGGGTCAGCGGGAGAACGCATTAACACCGCTTCAACCTTCGCTCCATCAGAGAGAGTTAGGAGCAACTTCGTGGTGGCGCCATCTTCAGCCTCTTGTCGCTCAATCTCATCGAAGGCACTGAAGCGGATCTCGCCCGCCAAACGCTCTTGGAGCGGCTTTCCGAGTGTTGTCACCTCGCTCCAGGAGGTAGCCACGGAGCGCCACGCACCATCGAGAACCTGTGTGACCCGATACGACTCAGCGCCGAGGTCGCTCACCCGCGCGGCGAGCTGGTTCACGTTGAGGTCAGAGAGGCTGAGGGGCCGCTGCGATCCTCCTGCTGCCACTGTCTCTTTCATTCTGCGATTCTCCCATGCGCAGCGAGTTCCCCTTGACGCCCTCGCGCGAACTCCCCTCCCGTCATGCTCTTGCCGCCAGCGGGGGTCACGCGGTCAAGGCGCAGCGTTCCACCCGCAAGGCCGAGGAGCAGCGTGCCGTCGTGCAGCTCGAGCCCACCAAGGGCGACTGGAGCACCTCCCTCTGCCGGGCTGACGCTCGACAGGATCAGCCGTTCGACCAGGCCAGGGATCTCAACCCAGACGCCTGGCCATGGCTGATACGCCCGCCACATCCGCAACGCCGACTCGGAGGTCGCTCCTGCGCCAATCCGGCCATCGGCTCGGGCGAGGCGCGTCGTCTGTGTCGCACCATCGACGTCCTGGGGGCGTGCCGCCTCACTCCCCTGCAGCCATGTTGCAAGGGTGTCGGCGACGCCCACGGCGGCGAGTTCGGCGAGTTCCATCTCAAGCTCGGCGGCCGTGACAGCTGGACGCGGTCGCAGATGCTGCACGGTAATGATTGGCCCTGTGTCGACCCCTTGATCCATGACAATGGTGGAGACCCCCGTCTCGCGATCGCCAGCGAGGATCGTTGCGGGAATCGGGCTTGCGCCGCGATGTCGCGGCAGAAGTGACGGATGCAGGTTGACGATGCCGCGCGGGTAGTGATCCAGGAGCGCCGCAGGAATGATCTGACCGAAATCCGCAAGCAGCGCCGCCTCTGCACCGATTGATTTGATCATTTCAATCTGCGCGGCGTCGCGAACCTTGGCGACGTGTTCAACCCGTAGTCCAGCGTCGCATGCCCAGGTGTCGACAGGGGTCGGCGAGAGTGCACCGCTTCGGCCGGCGGCGCGTGGCGGCGCCGTCACCACAGCGGCGATTTCAAAACGGGGGTCCGAAGCAACGGCGCGGAACGACGGGACGGCGAATCCGCCACTGCCAAATAGGATCAGACGACTACTTGTGACTATGCCCTCGCAGCGCCTTGCGGCGCCGTGCAACCACGGCGGCCTCAGGTGAATCGCCTGGCTCCTCGTCGTCGTCCTCATCGACGGCGATGAGCTGATCCATGGAGTCGAGGTAATCGATGTAGAGGGTGCCGGCGAGGTGGTCGAGTTCATGCTGCACTGCGCGCGACAAGAACCCCTGCTCGCTGAACTTGTACGGGCGGCCGTTGCGATCCTGCGCCTCAACCCAGACGCGCTCTCTTCGCGTGATCTCAGCGACGTATCCAGGAATCGAGAGGCAGCCCTCAAGGTCGGTCTGGTCGCCGGTGTCGCGCACGATGCGTGGGTTTACCAACTCATAGGTCTTCCCCTTCGCCTCCACAACGGCAACGCTCAGCGGCTCACCCAGTTGTGGAGCGGCGAGTCCGACCCCTGGCGCGGCGCGCATCGTGTGGGCAAGATCATCGAGAAGGGAGTGCAGCAGCTTGCCAAAACTCTCCACGGGCGCGCCAGGGAGGCGGAGCCGTGGGTCACCGAGGAGCAGGATCGGTCGAACACTCATGGCGAGATTCTAGCAAGCGCTACAGGAGCGTCTCTGGGTCCACATCGACCGTGAGGTCGCGTCCACGGATCAGCGGTAGATACGGCTCAATGCTCGCGGCACGAAGGATCAAGTTCTCCCGCCAGCGCCCAGCCCGCCGCGGTACCCATGCGGGGATCGGCCCGAGAATGCGCGCCTGATCGTCGCCTCCCGCTGCCGCAGCGGTGCGGAGGGTGGCTGCCAACCCCTCGATGCTGCGCCGTGCCGCGGCCGCGGTTGCCGCCGCCGAACTGACCTTGATCGTGCGCAAGAATGGCGCGCCTCCGGCCGCCTTCCGCAAACCGATCTCGCGGGCACGCCAGGCGTCGACACTCCCCCCGCGGGCGATCTCCACGGCCGCCGTGATCGCGGGGTCTTCGGAGCGGTAGCTTTGAATGACCGCCACACCGGCCTCTGTACCGCGTCCGAGTCGCCCTACCGCTTGAACGACCAGCGCGACTGCGCGCTCCGCCGCCCGCTCGTCGGGGAGGAGGAGGCCCGTGTCAGCCGAGACGATGCCGACCAGCGCCAGCGCCGGCAGGTCAAGCGCCTTGGCGGCGAGGGCGGTGCCGACGAGGATCTGCGTTCGACCACTACGGAACGCATCAAGAATGCGGTCGCCAGAGCCGATCGCCGATGCCGCGTCTGCATCGAGGCGATCAACAACCACGTCGGGGAGCGCCGCGCGCACCTCAGCCTCGAGGCGTTCGGTGCCACCACCCAACGCGCGAATACGTGCCCCGCTACACGAAGGGCAGCGAGTGAGTGGCTCCGCTGCAATGCCGCAGCCGTGGCAGCGCAGCAGCGATCCGGCGCTATGGAGCACCAGTGGCCGCTCGCATGAGGGGCACGATTGCGCGGCACCACAGTCGCGGCAGAGGAGCGCCGAGGCTAAGCCGCGGCGGTTAATGATCAGGAGCGCCTGTGATCCCCCACTCCAATCGAGCGCAGTGAGGCGCTCGAGCAGCGAGCGGCTCATCATGCCGCGCCACCCATCGGCGAGCTCTTGCCGCAGATCGATCACCTCAACGAGCGGGGCTGGGGTACGTCGTGTCAACGTGAAGCGGCGCCAGCCCTCGATCTCGGCGCGCGCCAGCGACTCAACTGCAGGGGTAGCGCTCAGAAGAAGGGTCGCGGCGCCAGCAAGGCGTGCCAGCTCACGCGCCGCTTCACGCGCATGGAGTCGCGGTGTGCGATCAGATTTATAGGCACCCTCATGCTCTTCGTCCACAACAACGAGACCAACCTCGTCACGCAAGGCACCGAGGGCGACGCGCGTGCCGACGACGAGATGCGGTCCCGGCTCAAGGAGTCGGTCGTGTGCATCGAGGCGCTCACCAGCACTGAGGCCTGAGTGGATCGGCTCGGGCGCGCCGCCAGCAGCGGCGAGCATGTCCGCAGCGATCGCCACCTGCGCCGCCTCTGGCACCAGCCAGAGCACCGATCGACCAGCGGCGATCATCCGCACCGCAGCATCGGCGGCCGCGCAACTCTTGCCAGAGCCAGGTGGGCCATCGACGAGCAGCGTCTCTCCCGCCGCACTGCGCGCACAGACGGCATCAGCAATCTCACGCTGCACACTAGTCAGGGTGATCTCGGACCCCGCGCCATCAACTGGCGCGCTCCGCCGATCGGCATGCCGTCGCTGGATGCGCCGAACCTCAAGTTGCACAGCGCCAGCAT
This sequence comes from Candidatus Limnocylindrus sp., assembly GCF_040397235.1. Taxonomy (GTDB): domain Bacteria; phylum Chloroflexota; class Limnocylindria; order Limnocylindrales; family Limnocylindraceae; genus Limnocylindrus. The sequence continues at coordinate 221,428 of NZ_JBBAWH010000001.1, forward strand.
CGGCGAGTCGGCGCGCCGTTGGGAGGCCTCCGGGGAGTGCACTCGCCGCGATCCAAGGATCATCACTGCGTGCCGCTGCGGTGAGCTGCTCCACTGCGGCAACCTGTCGGCTACCAAGTCGCATCGCCTCCAGGATCGCAGGGGCAACATCCGTGATCAACGAGGCGAAGGTCGTGTCGAGGCTCTGCGCACCGCCACGTACCAGTGACCAGCGACGCTCCGCCTCGCCAAGTAGCTCGAGTTGGCGGAGGCTCTTCAGCGTTGCTGCGCGTGTTTTACCGCGAGCCCCTGTGAGACGTTCCACAGCCACCCACTCCTCACCAAGCCCGATGCGCGCAGAGGTTTCGCTCGCCTCTCCTACCCTGCGCGACTCCAGCACGACGGCATCCAACATTCCAGCAGGGAGGAGCGATCGCACGGTGGTGGCGATCGGCGCGGCCCAACGCGCTGCAATGGTCTCCGCAAGCGACATGAGCAGAGGGGTAACGAGCGGCGCACTGCCGAGTCGGCCCTCAATCGGTTTGAGGGTGATTCCCGCTGGTGGCAGATCTGTTGGATCGAGTGCCACCACAATGCCAATTGCCCGCCGTCCGCCAAACGGCACGATCACGCCATCGCCAACGGTGGCGTGGGTCACGCCGCCGGCAAGGTAGTCGTAGAGCCGCTCGCCAGGAGCTCCTGGCACATCGACGGCGACGCGGACGACCGTCATCGGAGGGGCCACGTGAGGCTCGGCGCCCCCGGTCACACCGAAATCCGACGCTCCGGGTGCTTCGCACGCTCGGCGAGGACAATCTTCTCGACCTGAGCCGCGGCCTCCTCGGGATAACCAGTCTCGTTCAACACCAGATAGTCATACTCCCGCGCGCGTTCCATCTCCGTAATCGCGTTCCGCGCGCGCGTCACCAGCTCATCGGCCGTCTCGGTGCCACGACCGGCAAGGCGCTCCGCGAGCGCCTCTGGGGATGGGGGTGCCACGAAGATCAGAATCGCCTCAGGGATCACCTTGCGCAGGCTCCGCGCACCCTGCACATCGATCTTGCAGAGCGCATCTTGCCCGCGCGCTAGGGCGCCGCGCACCTCGTCGCGGGGTGTTCCGTACGAGCGTTCGTGCACGGTGGCCGCCTCAAGGAGTTCGCCTGCGGCGTTCAGGGCATCAAACGATTCGCGGCTCTGGAAGTGGTAGTGGACACCGTTCATCTCGCCCGAGCGGGGTGGTCGGGTCGTGCAGGTGACGACGTAGTGGAAGGTTTGGCCCACTGGGCGGCGGCGCAGCTCGTTGATGATGGTGTCTTTGCCCACGCCGCTCGGCCCGGAGATCACGATCACCTGAGCGCCTGGTGCCCCTGCTCGTCGCTGTGGCTCCATCACCCCTCCCCTCTGCTGGAGTGCAACCGTAGCGCATCAAGGGGCGCCTGCAGGTCGGCGGGGAGCTCGGCCTCGAGGCGCATCAGACGCCCATCCCGCGGGTGAGCAAAGACGATCTTCCAGGCGTGAAGGAAGAGGCGCGTTGTTGCATCGGGACCGCGTCGACTGGTGCCGTTCCCATAGGTTGGGTCTCCAGCGATGGGGTGCCCAATCTCCGTCAGGTGCACACGAATCTGATGGGTGCGGCCGGTGATGAGGTCCACCTCGAGCAGTGTCCAGCCCGGGAATCGCTCGCGCACTCGGTACCCCGTCGTCGCCTCGCGACCACCTGCGACCACCGCCATACGCTTGCGCTCATTCGGATCTCGGCCGATCGGTGCCTCGATGCGCCCCAGCTCGGCGGCTACCGAACCTTGCACAAGGGCGAGGTAGGTCTTCTTGATGCGCCGCGCCTTCAACTGCGCCATCAGGCTCAACTGCGCCACGTCACCCTTCGCAACGATCAAGAGTCCGCTGGTGTCTTTGTCGAGCCGATGCACGAGTCCGGGACGCGCGACGCCGGCAATCCCAGGCAGCTCTGCCACATGGTGCAGCAGCGCATTGACGAGAGTGCCTGTTGCATGGCCTGGCGCGGGATGCACCACGAGACCGGCAGGCTTATTTACCACCACGATGTCCTCGTCTTCATAGACCACGGTGAGCGGAATATCTTCGGCGAGGAGCGTTGTCTCACTCACCGGCGGAATCACGAGGTGGAGCGTCTGCCCTGCAACGAGCGTGGAGCTGGCGCGCACGATGAGGCCCCCCATGGTCAGATGGCCCTCAGAGATGAGTCGCTGCACAAACGAGCGAGAGAGCCCACTCCTATCTGCGACAAACCGGTCAGCACGCTGCCGGGCCGCCTCTGGCGGGATCGGCAGATCTAGTTCACGCGCCTCACTCATCTGCGAACCGTACTACGAGAACGCCACAAGGTATCCACGAGCAAGATCACGATGCCGAAGCTGATTCCTGCATCGGCGATGTTGAAGGTCCAGAATCGCAGGCTTCCCACGCCGACATCAATGAAATCAAGCACATAGCCAAATGACAAGCGGTCAATAAGGTTGCCAATCGCGCCACCAATGAGCAGCCCGACCCCAACCGTCAGAGGGGTAACGCGAGGAAGTCGCTCACGCTCGTGGAAGATCACAAGGGCAAGGATGACGCCGATGCTGAGGGCGGCAAGGAGCGGGGCACTCCCCTGCACAATGCCGAAGAGGCCGCCACTATTCTCGCCACGGATGATTTGCAGGAGCGAACCGATCAGCTGATGCGGGACCGCAAGATCCATGCCATCTACCAGCATCTTTGATCCTCGATCCGCTGCGATGAGTGCGAGCGCAATGAGTGCGAGTGTGGCCCGCCTCATCCGGCAGACCGGCAGAACGAGAAGGCGGTGTCACCGAAGGAGAGCTCAATCTGATCCGCAACGTCACCGGCGGTGGCACCAAACTCAATCGAGCGCGCGCCAACACTCTGCGTAAGCTGCTCTGTGTATGGGGCAAGCGACCGCGCCGATTCGGGCAGATAGAGGCTGATCGGATCGCCGATCTGCAGCCCAGCACGCTTGCGCAGGTCCTGCACCGCACGGGAGAGCTCGCGGACGTCACCCTCTGCGATGAGTTCTGGTGTCAGGGCCGTCTCAAGCTCAACAACCAGTCCGCCCCCTTCAGCAACGAAGCCGCCATCACGTGGGATCGCTTGGATCTCAATCTCATCTAGCGCGAATTCAAGGCCCACAATACGTACCGCGCCGCCTGCGAGGAACTCCACATCACCAGAGCGCGCTGCGGCGAGTACCGCCTGCAGCTTGTCGCCGAGTCGCTTTCCAACCTTCGGCAAGAGCACCTTCACCTTGCGCTCGAAGAGGCCGGAGGCATCGGTGACCGACTCAACTCGCTTGACATTCAGTTCGTCCGCAAGGATCTCGAGTAGTTCGGCGTGTGGGGTTTCGCCGCCAAAGACGACGCGCGCCAGTGCGAGCGGTTGACGTGTGCGGATGGCGGCGGCGCTGCGCACGGAGCGCCCCAGTTCGGCGGCGCGAATCACTCGGCTCATTGAATCTTCAAGGGCCTGGTCACGCCAGCCCTGCACGCGTGCCTTCGGCCACGGCTGCAAGTGGATGCTCCCCGTCGCGCCGTCGGCAACCAGGTTGGTGTAGATCGCGTCGGTCAACATCGGTGCGATCGGTGCCGCCACCTGCAGCAGCGTCAGCAGCGCCTCATGAAGGGTGGCGAAGGCATCGTTCCGATCCGCCTCACTGGTGGAGAGGTCAAAACGATCGCGTGAGCGACGGAGGTACCAGGTAGAGAGCTCGTCGATCGCCGCCTCAAGACGTGTGACGGCCGACTGGGCGTCGTAGCCCCGGAGCGCCCCCTCCACGGTCGAGACGAGGTCGGCGGTGCGGCTCAGGATCCAGCGATCCATCGCGCCCCTCTCGGCAACTGGGCTCGCAGCGCCGCCAGGGCGCCAGCCAGCGCTGTTCGCGTAGCCGATGTGGAAGGCGTAGACGTTCCAGAGCACGAGAAGTTTACGGCGTGCCTCATCCGCCCCGCTCCAGCCGAAATGCACGTTCTCTTCGGGGCGCGAGCCGGCGAAGAGCCAACGCATCACATCAGCGCCCATGCGATCGGCCGCCTCATCAAATTCAATGGAGTTGCCCCAGCTCTTGTGCATCTGGCGACCATCTTCCGCAAAGACGAGTCCGTAGCCGAACACGGTCTTCGTTGGCTCGCTCCCGACCATGACCGTCGACATAGCGAGCAACGAGTAGAACCAGTTGCGGAACTGACCAGGGAAGCTCTCCGTAATCAGATCAGCGGGGAACCAGCGCTTCCAGTACTCGGGATCGCTGCGATAGCGCATCGTTGAGAGCGAGACGATCCCCGCATCGAGCCACGGATTGCCAACGTCGGGGACGCGCTGCACCTCGCCACCGCACTTTGAACAGGCGATACGAACCTCATCAATGTATGGCCGGTGGGGGCTATGCCCCGCCAGGGCGTCAAGCCCGGCAACGGCGCGCCCCTCAAGCTCGGCTCGCGACCCAAGCACCTCTACAGCGCCGCATCCTTCGCACTCGTAAATTGGCAGCGCGAGTCCCCAATAGCGCTTTTTGGAGATCATCCAGTCGCTCATGTTGCGGAGCCAGTCAAGCTCGCGATCGTGTCCGAACGATGGGAGCCACGAGATGTTGTCGACAACATCCATGATCTGATAGCGCAGGCTCCCCGCCTTCTCTGCGGCGCTGAGCTGCTCGCGTGGCTTCTCGTAGGTGGCGCCCATGCTGATAAACCACTCATCCACGAGTCGGAAGGCGAGCGGCGTTGCACAGCGCCAACAGTGCGGATACCGGTGCGTGATCTTCTCTCGACGCAAGAGGCTCCCACTCTGCTCAAGGGCAGCAAAGACGAGATCGGCAACAGCGAGCCAGTCTTTCCCGCTCAGATCATTGAACCCCTCAAGGTAGATACCGCTCTCATCAATCGGCGCAATCATCGGCAGGCCTTCGGTGATGCAGAGGGCGTGGTCCTCGCTACCGCAGGCAGGGGCGATGTGCACGATGCTCGTCCCCTCTTCGGCGCCAACGTCGCTCCACGAGATCACACGGTGTGCGGCACCATCTGGGCCGAGGGCTGCGGCTACGGCTGGTGCGGCATCAAACGTGGTGCGGTAGCGCCACCCCAACAGCTCGCTCCCCTGCTTGGTGTCAAGTACCTTCGCGCGAGGTGCACCACCGCCGAGTGCGGCGACGCGACGCGTTGCGCCGATCCACATCTTGCGACCGTCAAACTCCACCAGTTCATAGGAGAGGGTTGGGCTCACCGCAGCGGCGACGTTGGCTGGAATGGTCCACGGCGTTGTCGTCCAGGCCAGAAGCTCTTCGCCAGGGCGATCAACGAGAGGGAAACCGAAGTAGGCGGATGGGTCATCGCGATCGGCGTACCCCTCCGTCATCTCGTGCTGACTGATACCCGTGCCGCAACGTGTGCACCACGGCATGCTGTCGCTCCCCTTGTAGAGCCAGCCGCGGCGGTTGCATTCAGCCAGGAAGCTCCAGATCAGATCGTTGTTCTCATCCGAGAAGGTGAAGTACGAGCCGCCAACCTCGGGCGAACCGAGTTGTCCGATGAGCCCCTCTGGCGTTCCGCGAACCTCTCTAGTGGCGCCAGCGATCGCCATCTCACGTTCCGGCGCGTCGCTGAGTGCGTCACGCAGGCGCAGGAGATCCGCTGGGTCGTTCCAATCCATCCACATGCCCAGTCGAATCGACTGCTCGGTCTGTCGCGCGGCGTAGGTGAGCACACGCTGCTTACAGAGTTGAATGAACTCCGCCAGGCCGCGCTCCTCGATCTGTCGCTTGGAGGTGAGCCCGAGCTCTTTCTCAACGTTTACTTCGACCCAGAGGCCTTGGCAGTCAAACCCTTGCTGCCAACGTAGCTCGTGTCCGAGCGACGCACGGAAGCGCTGGAAGAGATCTTTATAGGTGCGACCCCAGGCGTGATGGACGCCCATCGGATTGTTGGCGGTGATTGGGCCATCGAGGAAAGACCAAGGCTCACCGCCGGCAGTCTGCGCGCGGAGGCGCTCAAATGTTCCCTCGGCACGCCAACGCGCCAGCATCTGGTGCTCCAGGCTGATCAGGTCAGGCTTCGAATCAACAGGGTTGAACATTGAGAGGAGCGTGCCACGCCACCCCCGACATGGCAAACGGGGGGCACCCCCCTTCTCCGCAAGGCGGTATGGTTCCCGTTATGAGCCAACCGACTGAGACTCCACGACGCTCAGCCTTCGCGGCGGCTGTCTTTTCGCTGGTGGTCCCAGGGTTCGGGCACCTCTATGAGCGACGCTGGCGAGCGGCACTCCTCTTCCTCGCACCGCCCATCCTCCTCCTGGCACTGGTAGGTGGCATCGTCGCAGCGGATGGCCTGCCAGGCCTCGTCGGACTCCTAATCACCCCCTTCGGGCTGAGTGCGGCTGGCATCCTCAACATTCTCCTTGCGGCCTGGCGTGGGGTCGCAGCCGCTGACGCGTGGCGCGGAGCCTTACAGCGGGAGAGTGGACTTCGCGGAAATGGCACCTCGTTCGCCGGCCTCGCCCTCTCGCTCGTGGCCGCCCTCTCGCTCCACCTCATCCTGGGCGGCTACGTCACGACGGCATCAGAGCTCGTCGGCGGCATCTTCTCTTCTGGCACCGAAACGCCTGGCGCGACCCCTGCACCACGCTGGGATGGGAAGGAGCGCCTAAACGTACTCCTCGTCGGGATCGACCAGCGTGGCGACAGCACCTCCTTCAACACCGACACCCTGATCGTTGCCAGCGTTGATCCGGTCAATGGAACCGTCACGATGTTCAGCATTCCACGCGACACCGTTGATTTCCCGGTGCCCGCTAACGCCCAGCGACTGTACGGGGCAACGTATGGCAACAAGATCAACTCCTACTACGCCTCAGCAAGTCGAAATGCGACCGTCTTCCCAGACGGCCCCATGCCCGCCCTGCGTGAAATGCTCGGCAACTTCTACGGCATGACGATCGATTACTCGCTGATGGTGAATTTCGCTGGCTTCCAGGAGATTGTGGATGCCCTTGATGGTGTGCGCATCACGGCGAAAAATCCGGTGACGGATGACTCGTATCCCCTTGGTGGTGGCAAATACGCACGCATCCATGTTCTGGCTGGCGTGCACGCGATGGATGGCGCAGAGGCGCTGATCTTTGCCCGATCACGACACGGCAGCTCTGACTTTGATCGCGCCGCGCGGCAGCAGCAGGTGATCACCGCAATCCGTGCCCAAAGCGATATGGCGGCGATCACGCGAAACCTCCCCTCACTCGCAGCGGCGCTTAAGGATTCTCTCAAGAGCGACTTCCCACAGCAGGATCTCCCGCTCCTCTTAGATCTCATCGCCCAAATTGACTCGGGAAGCATTCGCAGCCTCGTCTTCACGCCGCCGACCTATCAAACTGTCGGATCCGATAGCCGTGGGTACATCATCACGCCAGATGTGGTCAAGATTCGCGCCGCTGTGGTGCAAGCGTTCAGCGCGCAGCCAACCAAGGAGGAGCGTGAAGCCGACGCCATTGCGAGGGAGGCGGCGCGCATCTGGGTGCTGAACGGCACCGGTCGAAAGGGCGAAGCGAGAGTGCTAGCGACGGCGCTCAGCCGCGCCGGTCTTGATGCGTCAGCGCCAACTGCCATCACGCCCGGCGAGATCGGCCTGCTCAAGACGCGATTCATCGTCTACAACGGGGCCGAACAGCGAATGCCCGTCTCCCTCGCGTTACTTGAGCAACTCCTCGGCATGAAGGCGACGTTGATCGATGACCAGACCGTTACGGTTGATGTGGAGATTATTACTGGCGCCGACGTGCCGACCGTCACCCCGTAGGGGCGCCACCCGGTTTAGTAGATCGGCGTGAGCCAGTGCTTGTAGGCGGGCGCCTTACCGCGCACGGCATCAAAGTAGCGGCTCTGAATTCGCTTCGTTAGCTCGCCAATCTTCCCAGTACCGACGGAACGGTGATCAACCTCAATCACAGGCGATACCTGCGCACCAGTCCCTACGAGGAAGATCTCGTCGGCGATGTAGAGCTCGCTCCGGTCGATCTGACGCTCAACCACCGGGATGCCGAGCTCTGCAGCAATCTCGATGATGGCCGCTCGAGTGATCCCTTCCAGGATGTCATCGTTCACCCCAGGGGTAACGAGCTTCCCGCCACGCACCATGAAGAGGTTTTCGGCCGAGCCCTCTGAGACCTTCCCCGCCTCGGTGAGCACGATCGCCTCGTCAAAGCCGTTCAGCCCCGCCTCGCTCTTAGAGAAGGCGCTGTTCACGTAGTTCCCAGCGATCTTGGCTCGCGCTGGGATGGCTAGATCAGAGGTGCGGCGCGTAGCCACGGTTGCACAACGGATCCCCGTCGCGGTGTCAATGTAGTCACCGAACGGGACGGAGATTACGTAGAGATCATTCTCTAGGCCGTGCAGCTTCACCCCGATCGCCTTGGTGCTCTTGTAGACGCTTGGCCGAACGTACACGTCCTCTTTGAACGCATTGCGCTTGAGTAGCTCAACCACGATTCCCTTAAGCGCCTGCACATCCGGGAGTGGATTCATGAGCATGATCTTGCAGGAGGAGCGCAGCCGCTCCAAGTGCTCGGTCACCTTCAGCGCGTAGAGCTGCTGCTCGTCCGCGTTCCAGTAGGCGCGAATCCCTTCAAAGGTGGCCGTGCCGTACAGGAACGCGTGCGTCATCACGCTGACTTTGGCATCGGCCAACGGTCGGAAATCGCCCTCTAGATAGGCGATCATCCCGTCGTACTCGTGGCCTGCGCTCTCTGCCATGAAGCCCTCCCTTACCCGATCCTAGCCCTGGTGCTGCGGTGCGTACGGCAAGAGCGCCATCTGCCGAGCGCGCTTGAGCGCCGCGGTGACTTCACGCTGATGCTGCGCGCAGGTGCCCGTCTTGCGACGTGGCTCGATCTTGGCGCGGTCCGAAAGGTAGCGGCGGAGACGATTGATCTCCTTGTAGTCAATGTACCCCTGCTTGTCGCTGCAGAACGAGCAGACGCGGCGACGCCGCCCTGCGCCGAACTTGTCATCACGCTTCTTGAATCGCTTTGGTGCCTCAGGCATGGTGTGCTCCTTTCAATTCGATGTGGTTGGGATTAGAACGGAAGGTCGTCAAGATCGCTTGGCGCCGACTGGCTGCTCTCTTCTGGAGAGCCCTGGCTCGGTGCAGCAGATCGAGGCGCGCGTGGCGCGTTCGGATCAGCGTCAGGATTGCGATCGACGATAACGACTTCGCTCGCGAGGATGTCCAGCGCAACGCGCTTCTCTCCCTCTTTCGAGTCGTACATATCCACCTGAAGCCTACCCTCGGCGTACACCTTGCGCCCCTTACGGAGCCACTCAGCCAGCTTCACCGATCGCTCACCAAACATGATGACGCGATACCAGGTGGTCTTATCTTCCCAGTCGCCGCCAGCAGCCTTGCGGCGCTCATTGGTGGCAACGCGCATCTCGAGGCGCGGCTTGCCATCGGCGGTGTACTTGAGCTCTGGGTCGGCACCAAGGTTTCCGATGATGCTGATCTTCGCGAACGACATGGACTACTCTCCGCCAATTGCAGCGGCTGCTGCAGCTGCGGCGGCGATTTCGCCCTCGGTGTCATCGGCGTCGAGCTCGAGTCGCGCCGGCGTACCACCATCAAGATTGAAGTCGCGAAGTGCGGCGGCACCCTTGCGCTCGTCGCGGATCACCAGGTGACGGAGCACCTCTTCGGTGATCAGGAGCACGCGCTCAATCTCGGCGATTGCCGATGCGGCAACTTCGAACACATAGATCTGGTAGACGCCGTCCTTGGCGTGATCGATCTCGTAGGCCATGCGGCGGCGGCCCCAGGCGACGTCCCTAAGAATTGTTCCGCCCTGCTCGGTGATGGAGCGGGTGGTGCGCTCGAAGATCGCCTTCGTGCGCTCTTCCGTCACATCGGGACGGAGAATCAACATGAGCTCATAGCGGCGCATCGGCCACTCCTTCCTATGGATTCGCCCCGGTGCGCCCTACGCGACTTGCGTAGTGGGCCGGAGCCGAAAGGCAGCCGTGAGTGTAGCAGGGGGTGCGGGGAGCTTCAACGGTGGGGAGTTGGAGGCGACGGCCGGATTCGAACCGGCGAATAGGGGTTTTGCAGACCCCCCCCTTAGACCACTTGGGTACGTCGCCCTGTGTGTGCTGGCTGCCCCTCGAGGATTCGAACCTCGGTTCACGGATCCAAAGTCCGCTGTCCTACCACTAGACGAAGGGGCAACGACCCCTCGAGTTCCCAAATGAGGGAGTGGAGCGGAAGACGGGACTCGAACCCGCGACCTTCACATTGGCAATGTGATGCTCTACCAACTGAGCCACTTCCGCACCGGTCAACCTTTAGTGGTGCCGAGAGCCAGATTCGAACTGGCGACACCGCGCTCTTCAGGCGCGTGCTCTACCAACTGAGCTATCTCGGCCCGACGCCCGCAGCCACGCGAACGTACGCACCAACGGCGGCAAGGATACCCTCCCCCGCCGAGGGGCGCAACGAGGCCCTGCGGGGAGGCTAAAGGGGGTGCTGGTGGGCGGTGAGGGGCTCGAACCCCCGACCCCCTCGGTGTAAACGAGGTGCTCTACCAACTGAGCTAACCGCCCGGGTGCGGCTGCGGCCCTTGGCCGTCAGCGTAAGAGATGTGGTGCCCAGACCGGGACTTGAACCCGGATGACTTGCGTCATACGCCCCTCAAACGTACGCGTATACCAATTCCGCCACCTGGGCACAGGTGCTGGTATCGAGGAAGGGACTTGAACCCATACGTCCTTGCGGACACTGGCTCCTGAAGCCAGCGCGTCTGCCAATTCCGCCACCTCGACCCGTTCGAACCCCCTAATAGCTTAGGGAGTCGCGAGGCGGAAGAATAGCACAGCCCGCAGGTAGCTCTCTGGCTCATCCACGAGCATTGGGGCCACCTGGGTGACGCGGCTTGAGCTCAAGAGTTCGACCGAACGGAAGCGGATTGGCAAGATGTAATTCGTCTCCGCAAGCCATTTCTGCAGGGCCACCAAGGAGGCCGTACGTGCAGCCCGGTCGCCTGGCTGGCGAGCGCGATTGAGCAGCTGGTCGAGATCCTTAAGCTGGATTCCCGCGACGTTGCCGCCAGTCAGGACTGCCCCCGACCCGAGCAGTGGATAGAGATCAACATCGATGCCGACATCAACGTTCAGAACGGCAAGTTGAAACGCTCCAGATGCTAGGCGGCTGGTGAGGTCGATAGGAGAGAGCTCTGTCACCTGAGTTGGGATACCGAAGGCCGTCCACGCCGCCGCCGCCTGCGCCGCGACCGCGGCGTCAGCAGGGTGCGCCAGCGCCGGCAAGGTGAGAATCTCAAGGCTCGCGGCCACGCCACTTGGCAGCGACCACCCCGTGGCCCCCTGCTTCCACTTGACGGACTTGAACAGGCTCGTCGCATAGTCAGCGCCACTCGTTGCGTCAGGGGGTGCACTCCAGCCCCACGAGAGCGGCGACACGGGTGTCCGTGCAACGGAGCCGCCGAATACGTTGGTGATCGCAACAGGGTCGAGGAGCGCTGCTAGGCCCGCTCGCAGCCGCGGATCGCGAAGCACGCTCCCTGGTCGCAGGTTCGTGGCAATCCCCGAGAAGACCGTTGAGCCGAGCTCAATCGTTCTCCCTCGCGCAGCGGTGCCGCGACGTGCATCGGCAATATCGAGCCCCACAAGCTGATCGAGCGAACTTGTGCTCCAGCCGCGCAGTGCCGATGCGGCGTCAGGGAAGAAGTAGAGCGCGATCTTCTCTGCTGATGTGCCAGCCGCCGCAAGGGCTGCCTGGTCAGAGGCGAGCAGATCGGTTCGTCGAACCAGGCCAGCGCCCCCAGAGGAGATGCTCGTAATGCGATACGGGCCGCTCCCCTGCGGCACCTTCGCCGCATCAGAGTCTGGGATCTGTGCCGCGCTGAGCCCGGCAAACTGTGTCGCAGAGAGGAGTGGCAGCGAGCTGAGCATCGTTGGGAGGTTTGCCAGCGCCCGTGAGGCGCTCATTCGCACCGTGCCAGCATCATCGCCCTCTTCCGCAGTGATCGACTGCCAATACCCACCCGCGGTGCCGAGCTCTGACGCAATCGCGATCGTCGTGAGCACATCAGCCGCGGTCACCGTGGATCCATCCTGCCAGTGCGCAGCCGGCTCCAGGGTGATCGTCCACGAGAGTCCGTCGGCGGCGACACTCCATGCCGAGGCCACGTCCGGTCCTGGCCACCCGCTGGCATCAAGGCGCGTCAGGCTTCGATAGGTCAGTGATACAACGGCACGATCGGCGGCGGTCTCAGCGAAGAGCGGAAGTGGCGTTGAGGCGATCCCCACAACGCCAACGGTCAGCACCCCTTCGCCCGATGGCAACTCCCCGCCTGGCGCGCCAACTCCTGGGACTTGAGCGCTGGTCAGGCCGAGTTGGGCAGCCCCGGCAAAGAGTGCGGCGGCGGCGAAGATCACCGCGGCGATTTTGCGGGTGATCCCCTGTCGAGCGCCGTATTGCCTGCTCACCACGGCGGTCCGACTTAGTTCGTCTGGAGGTAGCCGAGCACCGAGAAGCCGACGAAGAGGATGATCAACGCGACCGTAAAGCGGAGCAGTTGGCGCTCAACCCCGCGGCGGGAACGATACACGCTGGAGTCCCCACCGAAGGCAGAGCTGAGGCCGATTCCTCGGGACTGCATCAGGATGGCAATGATCAAAAAGATGCTGACGACGATCTGTCCGAGTGCAAGTATTGGATTCATAGGTCCTCCTACTGGACTATCTCTTCTTGCGTTCACTCTACCACCCGACCCACGCAGGAGGCGCCTGGAGGCTAGGGTCGCAGGAGCGACTCCCCCGTCATTGCCGGGTCAGGGCGCAGGCCCAAGAGGGCGCAGGCGGTAGGGGCGATATCTCGGAGGTCCCCCTCTGCCAGCGTTGCCCCTGAGCCCTCGCCGTACGCGACAAGGAGCGGCACTCGCTGCAGGGTGTGGCTCGTGAGCGGCGAGCCGTCAACGGCACACATCTCCTCAGCATTGCCATGGTCGCCCGTAATCATCAGGGCCACGCCAGCCGCTGCAGCCGCTGCTGCGATCGCGCCAATGGCGCGGTCTGTGGCTTCACAGGCACGCACCGTGGCGGCAAAGTCGCCCGTATGTCCGACCATATCGGGGTTGGCGATGTTGGCCACAATCAGCCCCTCGTCTCCATGCTCGAGTGCGGCGACAACCGCCGCCGCGATCGCCGCTGACTGCATCTCGGGTGCCAGGTCGTAGGTGGCGACGCGGTCACTGGGTACCAGCATGCGCCGCTCACCTGAGAACGCCTCTTCGATTCCGCCATTCAGGAAGTAGGTCACATGCGCGTACTTCTCTGTCTCTGCAACGTGCAGCTGACGCATGCCGGCGGCTGCCACGAGTCCGGCGAGGGATGGCACAACAGAGGGCCCAAAGATTGGCTGCACGAGCGCGAGCCCCTCTCCCTCTCCGTAGGAGGTCATCCCCCAGCAACGCACTGGAAGAGTGGCGGGACGAGCAAGTTCAGACAACTCTGGTGCGGCTAGGGCACGAACGAGTTGTCGTGCTCGGTCGGCGCGGAAATTTGCATGGATCACCACGTCGGAGGGGGCGAATCGAATCGCTGCTGCGTCGCGCAGCGCCACCCTCGTCGGTAGGACGAACTCATCGCTCTCACCGCGCGCGTACGCCTCCTCGAGGGCGAGCTCTGCGCTGGCCGCAAGGCGATCGCCGTCAAGAACGATGGCCTCGAGTGCGGCGGTCGTACGCTCCCAACGCGCGTCACGATCCATGCCGTAGTAGCGCCCCCCAATGGTCGCAATCTGCGCTGATGGCGCCGCCTGGCTCATGCGCTGCTGGAACGAGGTGAGGGCTGCCGCGGCCGAACGGGGTGGCGTATCGCGGCCATCGAGGAGCAGGTGCACGAGAATTCGCGGGACGCCGGCCTCGTGAGCGGCGCGCAGCACCTTGATTGCATGGCGATCGTTGGCATGCACGCCGCCGCCGCCAAGGAGCGTAATCAGATGCAGGCCGCTCTCTTGCGCTGCGCTCAGTGCGCTGCGCAGGCCGGCCATCTGTGCAAATGAGCCGTCGGCAATCGTCGCATCGATGCGCGGAAGGTCTTGCGGTACGCGCTGCCCGCTCCCGATGTTCAGGTGGCCGACCTCGCTGTTCCCCATCTGGCCAGCCGGAAGTCCAACCGCCTCGCCGCTCGCGCCGAGTGTCGTATGCGGGTGCTGTGCGCAGAGCGCACGCCAGTTCGGCATGGATGCGGCAGAGATGGCGTCACATGCGCCGCCGTCGCCGACGCCAAACCCGTCAACGATGATCAGTGCAAGACGACGCGTGGTGCCCGGCATCACGCAGGTTCCGTCGCGGCCAGCGCGGCACGCACGATGGCAACGAAGCGATCGGCGTGAAGGGAGGCTCCGCCCACGAGGAGGCCATCGAGAGCGGTGCGCCGTGTCGGCGTACCGAACCATGTTGGCGCTGAAGCGGCGTCGACGGAGCCTCCATAAAGCACGGGGAGCTCCTCGCGATGCAGCGCGCTCCGTAGGCCACTGGCGATCGCCTCAGCAATCTCCACCGAGGCTGGGTTGCCAGTGCCAATCGCCCAGACGGGCTCATAGGCAGCGACTAGGCCCGCGGCGAAGAGTTGGCCTGCGCTGCACCCGGCGCGCTCCGCGGCAGCAAAGGCCGCCGCACATTGGGCCTCCACATAGGCAACGCGTGTTGCGATCTCGGCCTCAGGGAGGTCGTCACCGAGGCAGAGGACGGGTGCCAGCCCCGCAGCCACAACGCGTGCGAGCTTCCCGCCAACGACCTCGTCGCTCTCGCCGTGATCCCGACGGCGCTCCGAGTGGCCCACGATAACGGCAGGGGCGATCCCGACGAGATGAACTGTGGGGATCTCGCCCGTGAATGCCCCGGCGCTGCTGAGCGAGGAGTCCTGTGCGGCGACCTCTATTCCGGCCTGGGGGTACTCTCGTCGGAGCAACGAGGCGACAGGGACGAGTCCGAGCGCACTCGGTGCAAGAAGTACTCGCAAGCTCGAGGGGCTCCCCCCGGCCTGCAGTGCGCCTCCCACCCCCTCGGCAATCTCCTTGGCGAGCGCGACCTCTTCGCTCGGCGGAAGGTTCGCCTTCCAGTTCGCAATGATCGTGATCTGCCGGCTGCTCATGTGTGAATCATCGCAGAGGTTGCCCCGCTGAGTGGTAACCTACCTGCGCCGCACTGACACGACGCTCAATCTCGGCGAGTGCGCGCTGCACCGTGGAGCGCGCCAGCTCAAGTTCGACGGCAAGCTCGGCAAGGGTTGCGTCGGGGGCTGCCGATCGAGCGCGGGCGACCCGTGCGTGCAGACCGTCAGCCTGCAGAAGATCCTCCTCTAACGCCACGGTGCAGGCTCGCGCCTGCCGTATCCCAGCATGCACCGCACGCGTGAGGTTTGCGGTCTCAGCATTCACGCTGCGATTCAAGCTTCCACGAACTTCTCGGCCGATGCTGCGGGCCTCCATCTCGGCCACTGCGGCAGTTGCACCGAGTCGCCGCAACAGATCAATGAGCACATCGCGACCCTTCCATACGAGCAGTCCCTTGCCACGTCGCTCGCGCCGATGTCCGCCAAGCTGATCTAGCTCTGTCAGTCGAGCAAGGTGCGTCGCCTCTGCTGAGGAGACGTTGATCTCAAGGTGCACACTCCCGGAAGCGAGCGAGAGGGATCCCCTCGCAAGGAGCCGACCGCGCAGCAATGCGAGTCGACAGTGCTGCGCCGATCGCGCAGAGCCCAAGTCGGCGGCGCAGCCTTCGGCCTGGCTCCGTGGCGATCCTACCCAGGCTCTCGCCGCTCCACGCTGAGAGAGCTCCGTGCCGAGCTCGTGCACCGCTCGTGCCAGGGAGACGTCAACGCGACGGCCTGAATCGCCAAGTGCGGCGAGCTCCGCCTGAATGCAGCAGGTGCGGGCCGGTCGGATTGCCGCGAGCTCATGACGGATTGAGGCGACGAGGTCCGCCTCTCCCCGACTCATCGTGTGCGTCGAGGCTCGCGCAGTGGGAGGCGCAAGAGCGCGCGAGAGAGGAGGTTCGGCTCATGCAGGTGCGGCGTTCGTCGGGAGGCAATATCGCGAACGAAGAGTGGTGGACGCTTACGACCCTCCGCATCGGTGGTGTGGTGCAGCGTTGGCGCGATTGGCACGCCGCCGACCGCTCCAGCGCGGCGCGAGCTTGCAGAGGTGGCGAGGATGCCGTCAATGAGGCCCGACGCTCCGTGCGCCTCGAGTGCTGCAAGATGGGCATCAAGATCCATCCCCTCGGTCTCCCCCTCTTGCTCGTCAACGTTCGCGACCCACACCAGCGGCGCGCGCCGTGCCTGTAGCGCTGCAAGAATTTCTGGAACGAGCAGATGTGGGATCACGCTGGTGTAGAGAGAGCCTGGGCCGAGCACGATCAGGTCAGCCTGCTGGATCGCAGTAATCGCTGACGGAGTTGCACGCGCCCCTTCAGGTGTAATGCGCATGCGGTCAATGTGGCGTGTGCGTGCCAGTTGGGCCTGACCGCGCACGGTTGCGCCGTCCGTCGTGGTGCCGATTAGCTCCAGCGCAACAGTTGTTCCGGGGATCACCTCTCCCCGAACATTAAGAATGCGATGCACGCGCGCAACGCCACGCTCAAGGTCTCCCCCCTCTTGGTGGATCGCAGCGGCGAGCAAGAGATTGCCAATGGCGTGCCCGCGTGCTGCGCCAGGCTCGGCTGGGAGTCGAAAGCGCAGAAGATCGGCCGCTGTCGACTCCGAGTCCGAGAGGGCGACGAGGCAGTTCCGCAGGTCGCCCACGGGCGGAATCCCGAGTTGCTCCCTCAGCATCCCTGACGAACCGCCGTCATCCCCCATCGAAACGATCGCGGTGAGATGCGCGGTCTCAAGCTTCAGGCCACGAAGAGCAGTCCCTAGCCCCGTTCCGCCACCGAGCACCACCACGCGACGTCCACGCGCCAGCCGACGACGGCGCTCAAGGAGCTCAAGGAGCGAGACCCCCGGTCGATCTGTGCGGTACGGCAGGATCGCCGCCCGTGCCAGCCCACCCAGCCCAACCCCCACCAGAAGCAGCCCGAAGCCGGCAGCAACGGCGGCGCGAACCATCGGATCGAGATCGCGCAGGGCGACCGCTTCAGCGATTTGGACGAGTGGATCTGGGAGCTGCGCCCCTGTGGCGAGTGCGCGGATCCCGCTCAGGGCACCGAGGGCAATCGTCCCCGCACCGAGAAAGGCCAAGAGCAGCCAGCGCTTTACCCCGAGACCAGGCTTCAGCCAGCCGACTCGACTCACCGCTTAGGTGCACTCCACATCGCGGTGGTGAACATGGACCGTGTGCGCTCCAGCCTGCGCCCGCAGTTTCGTAGCCAACGACTCGCTGATCGCCACTGAACGGTGGCGGCCGCCCGTGCAGCCGATCGCGATGCTCAGACGACCACGACCATCGCCAAGGTAGGTCTTGAGGGTGGCAACGGCGAACGCCGCGATTGCCGCCTCAATTGAAGCCCCGACCGGATCGTTCAGCACGTACGCGGCGACCTCGCCGTCACGACCATCCTTCGGCCGCAACTCTGGGACCCAGTGCGGATTCGCCGCCGATCGCACGTCGAAGAGCAGATCTGAATCGAGAGGGATCCCGTGCTTGTAGCCGAAACTGGTGAGGTGAATAGAGATCGAGGCGTCGCCACCTAAGGCCTCTTGCACCAGCCGATCGCGCAACTCGCGGGCCGAGAGGTCGCTCGTATCAATCACGGCATCGGAAATCTCGCGTGAAGCGCTGAGCAGGTCCCTCTCTGCTCGGATGGCTCCAGCAACGTTGCTCGGCGCATCAATTGGCCCACCGAGTGGATGACGGTGCCGCGTCTCACTGAATCGACGAATGAGCACATCGTCGCGTGAATCGAGGTAGATCACACGACTCTCGAGTCCAATTGCTGCGCTCGCACTTCGGACCGCATCAATAGTGGAACGCGGATCACCATCGCGGGCATCAATCACGAGGCAGAGGCGCGCGAACCGCTCGGGCTGGAGTCGAATCTTCTCCAGAAGCGCGGGGATCAAATCGTTCGGCATGTTGTCAATCGTGCGGAATCCGACATCTTCTAGAGACTTCGTTGCGGTGCTCTTCCCCGCACCCGACAGCCCCGTAAGCAACACGATCTTGTGCGGCACGGCAGCGGTCACCACTAGCGCCCTCCTACCCGAACGAGCCAGATTGAGAGTTCGTAGAGGAGGTAGAGCACAACACCAAGCACGATCGGGCTGATCAGATCTGTTCCCGGCGTGGCAAACGCGCCGACAATTACGGCGAGGACCAGTGCGTTTCGTCGCCAACGCCGGAGCTTGGCTGACGTGACGACCCCAACGCGCGAGAGGAAGACGAGAAGGATCGGATACTCCGTCGCGAGCCCGAACACCAGCATGAGTGAGCCGACAAATCCGAAGTAGCGGTCAGCGGCAATGAGTGGAGTGAGATCGTCGGTAGCAAAGGAGAGGAGGAAGCTCACCGCAAACGGCAAAACAACCCAGGCGACGGTAACGCCAACGACAAAGAGGAGGAGCGCGAGCGGAATCCAGGGTCGCGCGGCACGACGCTCAGAATCAGTAAGGCCTGGACGAATGAACGCCCATGCCTGCCAGAGCCAGATCGGCATCGCCAGCGCCACGCCCCCGATGAGGCTGAGTTGCATGCGAATTCCGAACGCGTCGCCGACGCCCACAAAATAAAGGGGGGTGTCGTTGAGGGGCGCTCGAAGGAGCGCGATGAGCGGGTCACACCAGGCGAAGGTGATGATGCCACCAGCCACGACGGCCGCAAGGGCGATGCCGACACGTCGGCGTAGCTCCTTAAGGTGATGGACGAGCGGCGCTGGTGCGTCGCTGATCTCTCGGGCCCGAGGCATGATCGGCTCGAACCGACGTTACGCCTTTCGCTTCGAGCGCGACGCTGTGGCGCGCTTTGTCGCCTTCTTGTCACGTGGCTTGGCCGGTGCCGAAGAGGTACCTGAGGTTGCATCCTTAAACTCGCGGAACGAGTTGCCGACAGCCTTCCCAATCTCTGGAAGCTTCCCTGGCCCGAAGACCAAGAGCACGACGGCGAGGATCAGGATCAGTTCAAATGGTCCGACGTTTGGCATTGAAAACCTCCTCGTAGTGGGCTGGCGCCCTTAGGAGGCGAGTATAGCGAGGCGCCGCCCCCACTCCGCCGCTGCAGCGCCCAGCGCGACTGCCACCCGCTCGTCGGTCGCTCCAGCGTCGCTGATCCCGCGCCCCACATTCATGAGCAGCCCCCTCCCGACCACCCCGCTCCCAGGGGCGGCCGTAGCGCCGCCATCGGCGATCACTGCACTAGCCGCACCCCCCTGCGCCCCTACCCCAGGGACGAGAAAGGGGAGACCAGGGGCCGCCGCTCGGACCTGGCGGAGCGCCGCGGCATCGGTAGCACCGACGACTAGGCCGACGCGTCCAGCCAGCCCCTCTGCACGACGCCCCGCAAGTCGCGCGACTCGCTCAGCAAGCGTCTCCTCTGGCTCCTCAGCGCTGGCACCAACCCGGAGGTTCTGCAGCTCACCCGATTCGGGATTCGATGTGCGACAGAGGAGATAAGTGAACCTGTCTGTGCGATCGAGAAGGGGGGCCAGGGCACCGATGCCCAAATACGGATTCGCCGTCACCGCATCAGCACCAAGCACGTCGAAGAGAGCAACACCTTGGGCGGTTACCGTCGCCCCAATGTCACCACGCTTTGCATCGACGATAAGTGGAATCTCCGCTGGAATCTGCCGTCGCACGTGTTCGGCCAGTCGCATCCCCTCGCTGCCGAGCGCCTCAAAATAGGCAAGGTTCATCTTGAATGCGGCGGCATGCGGGGCGGTCGCAGCAATGAGCGTGTCAATCCACCGCTCGATACCGGCATGCGATTCGCGAAATGTCACGGGGAGTGCCGAGGGGACCGGATCGATGCCGACGCAGAGGAGCGAGCCCACTCGAGCCGTGGATGCGCCGAGTAGGTCGAGATATCGACTCATGGCGCTGGGCTCTCCGTTACTGGCGCCGTATTCAAGCTCCCCCACGCCGGCCGCACATTTGGATCAACTGGGTCGCGGAGGGGGCTCAGGATCACTGGTGGATTGGGAATACCAGATGGTGCAACGCTAAATGAGGCGAGGTTAAGACTCGCTAGGCTACCGTTCGCAGAAAGGTAGGCGAGCTGCGCGCCCGTCGGTGACCAGGCTGGGGCCCACGACTTACCGGTGCGCGTGATCTCAAGCACGACCTCACCAGTGGCTGCGTTCATGATCACCACATCCGTGCCGCGAGTTGAAATGCGCGTTGCGGCGATCCATCGGCCATCGGGACTGATCGCTGGCTGCACCAGCCCCTTCTCACCGATTCGCGTCGTGCTCTTCTTGGCAATGTTGTAGCGAATGATTCGCGACGACGAAGTGCCTTCCGAGAGACCGTTCTGCACGTAGTAGATGGCGCTGCCATCGGGACTCCAGACGGGGTCCTGGTGGCCGAATGATGCGATGTGCGGCAGTGGCGGCGTTGCGATGGCGGAACCGTCACTGCTCAGAATACGAACGACGACATCCGTGCCGACGCTACTGCCACGGTAATCCGTTGCAACGGCGATGCGACCATCGC
Source organism: Candidatus Limnocylindrus sp. (assembly GCF_040397235.1). Taxonomy (GTDB): domain Bacteria; phylum Chloroflexota; class Limnocylindria; order Limnocylindrales; family Limnocylindraceae; genus Limnocylindrus. The sequence goes on from NZ_JBBAWH010000001.1 coordinate 242,090, forward strand.
TGGCAAGGGCTGGACCGTACATGAAGCCGGACCAGTTGAGCGCAGGTCGCGATCCGAGGATCAGACCATCAAAGATCACCTCTTCACCGCCGCCATATGCCGAGAGGCGGAGAAGGGTGGGAACGCTCATCTCATATTTCTGCACGCTGCCGCTTCCGAGAAGGCGGCCGCCAGTCTCTGTGCGGTGTCGGACGGCATAGAGCCAGACGCCGTCGGTGCTCCAGGCGAGGTCGGAATCGGTGGTCGCGGTGGTCAGCTGACGTAGTCCAGCTCCGCTCACGCTCCAGATCGAGCCGCCACGACCGAAGGCAATCGTTCCAGCAACGGTGACGCCCTCTGTCACCTCAGGCCCGCTATTGGGATTACCTGAGGGGGCGGGGGTACTCAGCGATAGGCCGACGAGGCTCCCCGCTGCGAGCAGCACGAGCAGGAGGGCCGCAATGATCGGGGCTGGACTGAACGATCGACGCTGGGCACCATCTCTGCTCATCAGGTCGCGATTCGTTGGAGGCTTTGCGCCATGGAATGGCTGCGGTGCAGCTCGGCCTGTGCGCGGCAGTGGTCGAAGCGATCGTTTCTCACTCATGCGCTCTCCCCCAGCACGGCGGGCCGAAAATCTACAACGTGCACCTCAATCCGTGCCGAACCACGATAGGTCCGTTGGGCTGTTCGTACGACAAGATCGATAGAGCTCCCCGCAAGCTGGTCGGCATCAGGCCGACCGAATGCCATCGCCTCGACTGCAAGGCCGTCCAGCGAGAGCGTCAGCCGTGCGTGGCGGCCATCCCCCACCAGGCGCACCGCGGTGAGTGGAATGTCACGCAGGAGGAAGGTGGGCTCCGGGTTCCCCATCCCTGTTGGCGCGAGGTGATCCGCGAGCGCGGCAAGGTCGATGGGGGTGCGACTGCCGATAGGCGCTGCGAGGTCAACGGCCAGCTCTGGCGTGCGCGCCTTCGCCTGCCCTGCGCAGGTGGCACTGAGCCGAGGGAGCAGGCTCCCCCATACGTCGGCCACAAACGAGCAGCCGCCGGCACCATCGTGCCCACCGTGACGAATCAGGGCGTCGCTCGCCTCTTGCAGTGCCGCGGCAACAGCGAAGCCCTTCGGCGCGCGCACCGAGGCACGCAGCGGTGCCCCACTCCCATCATCGTGCGCCACAAGTGCTGGCCGCCCCGTCCCTTCGCTGAGACGACCAGCGATCAAACCGATAAGCCCAACCGACCATGGGCCACGCACCGCGACGAGCCCATCTCCGAGAAAGGCACGAGCCTCATCGCGTTCCGATCCTGGTACGAGTCCGAGGAGTGCTCGCGCCTCGTCAATCGCAACCTTCGTCAACTCTTTTCGTTCGAGGTTAATCCCTTCTAGGAGCGCCGCTAGTTCAGCAGCCTCGGCGGGATCATCAGTCGTGAGTAGCGCCAGAGCTGGAGCGGCGTCGCCGATGCGCCCGGCGGCATTGATGCGTGGCGAAATCGTAAAGCCGGAAACCTCTGCGCGATAGGGTGGCTCTGCGCCGGCCGCACGAAGGAGCGCTGCGATCCCGACAGGCATCGTGCCAGCACCATTCATCACCTTCAACGCGGAGCGCACAATAACTCTGAACTCATTGGCCACCGGAACCATGTCCGCGATGCCGCCAACCATGGCGAGCACGGAGAGCTCTGCCAAGAGCTCACGGCGTTGTGGGTGATCGGCAAGTACTCCTTGGGCAATCTTGAAGGCGAGCCCACTCCCCGCCAAATGTGGGAACGGATAGATTGAATCAGGTCGATTTGGATTCACCAACCAGGCCGCCTGTGCCGGCTCAGGCGGCACAGCGTGGTGATCGATGATGCCAACGAGAATCCCTGCCTCCAACGCCTTGGCCACGCGTGCACGATCGGCGGTGCCGCAGTCAACTGCGAGGATCAGTTCAACGCCGTCTTCGAGTGCGGCGGCGATCGCCCCCTCAGGGATGCCGTGGCCATCGCCGTCACGTTGCGGGATGTAGCCCTCGGCGATTGCACCAATAGCGCGAAGTGCTCGAATTATGATCGCCGCCCCAGTGATTCCGTCAGCATCAAAGTCGCCAACTACAAGAACGGGCTCCCCCTCTGCGCCGGCGGCACGAAGGCGCGCGATGAGGCCGGTCGCATCAGGGAGGAGGCGCGGATCGTGCAGGGTGCGATCGTTGCGGTCGAGGAATTGGCGCGCGCGGTTCGGATCAGCCAAGCCGCGACTATGAAGGAGTGTCGCAAGCGAGAGGTGCAGGTTCTTGGGGATCAGCAGGTCTGCGAAGAGTTGCAGGAGCTCTGCGCTCGCCTGGAGTTCGCCGTCGGCGGCAGGATGAAGGGTCGCGACCGGCTCAAGGCGCCAGGCCCGCGCTGGCACCCTACGCCGTGCGGGTTCGAGCCGCTGCCGCCTTGCGCGCCTGAGCGCGCTCCTCCCACCAAACTAGAAGTGGGCTGGCGAAAAAGATCGAAGAGTACGTTCCCGACAGGATGCCGACGAAAAGGATGAGCACAAACGTACGAATCGAACCGCCGGCGAAGACGAGCAGGGTGAGCAGCGTAATCAACACGGTAGCCGTGGTGTTGAACGACCGACCCAGCGTCTGCACGATCGAGTGGTTGACGATATCGCCGAATGGGGCACCTGCGTGGCGCACCAGGTTCTCACGGATACGGTCAAACACCACAATCGTGTCGTGCACCGAGAAGCCGATGATCGTGAGCATGGCGGTCACAAAGAGGGCATCGATCTCAATCCCCGCAACGGTGCCGGCGATCGCGAAGAAACCCACCGTGACGATGACGTCATGGAGGAGCGCCGCGAGAGCTGCCATGCCGAACCGAAGGTTGCGGAAGCGGTAGGTCATCCAGAGCACGATGCCAATCGAGCCGAGCACAACGAGAAGGAGCGCCTGCTGTGTCAGGTCTTGGCTGATCACGGGGCCAACCGTCGAGACAGAGCCCTCCTCGGCAATCGGTCCAACAGCCGCAATGACCGCCTCGCGAATGGCCTGGAGTTCAGCGCCCGCGTTATCAATCTGATCTTGTCCAGCCTGCAGGTCGAGCGGCTTCGTGCGCACAATCAGGAAGCCGGTTCCAGCTTCGGTGACCGTCGCCTCTTCGTGGCCGGCGCTGGCGACTGCCGCCTGCACTACCAGCGGATCGGCTGGGCTCTCTGGCCGGAACTCCCAGATGGTGCCGCCCGTGTAGTCAATGGAGAACTTCAGCCCAATCGAGCCGCCCGAGAAGGGGGTCGCCAGCGTAAATAGCAGGCCAGGGATAGTGATAAGAATTGAGAAGACGAAGAACCAGCGCTTGCGCGCAATGATCTTATCCATTGATCGCCCCCCGATCGAGTGCGTCGAGGTCACCCTTCGCCACTCCGTAGAGGTACGGCGAGGAGAAGCGCTTACGCGCGATTACGGCGCGCAGGATCAGGCGCGTCACGGTTACGGCGGTAAACAGTGAGCAGAGCACGCCGATGATGAGCACCAGCGCGAAGCCCTTAATCGTTGACGAGCCGAAGTAGAAGAGGATGAACGCGGTGATCAAGCTTGAAACGTTCGAATCAAGGATGGAGTTCCAGGCTCGGCTGAATCCAGCCTCCACTGCAGGGACGATCCCCTTCCCAATACGCAACTCCTCTTTCGTGCGCTCAAAGATCAGGATGTTCGCATCCACCGCCATGCCGATGGAGAGGACAAAGCCAGCGATGCCAGCGAGAGTCAGCGTGACGGGGACGAGTCGGAAGATCGCCAAGACGATGATCACGTAGAAGATCAAGGCGACGTTAGCGACGGCACCAGCTACGCGGTAGTGCAAGAGCATGAAGAGGAAGACGAGCAAGATCCCGACGGCGCCGGCGAAGAGCGCTTGGCCGAGGAAGGACGCGCCGAGGGTCGCCTTCACGTCGGTGACACCAATCTCTGCGATCGGGAATGGAAGGGAGCCGAATTTTAGGATCGTGACAAGATTCGTCGCCTCGTCTACTGCGAAGCCGGCCGCGCCAGGACCCGAGATCTGCGCCTCGCCGCCAGTGATCGCGCTCTGAATGTATGGGGCCGACTTCACGGCACCGTCGAGAACGATCGCAAAGTAGGAGCCGATGTTCGCCTTTGTCCAGGTGGCGAAGAGCTCTGAGCCCTCCGACTTCAGCTTGAACGAGACAACGCGCCGTCCGGTCTCATCAATCTGTACGGCCGAAGACTCAATCTGGTCACCAGAGAAGAGCGCCTTCAGGGTTGTGTCGCTGAGCGTCTCACCCTCGCCGGGTACCGGCTTTACGCCGTCGGTAGGCTGGCCCGTCGCCGTGTTAAAGAAGCCGTAGACCTCGCGCGGAAGTGGCACAAGGTCGAGGCGACCGGTTGTGCCAAGCAGGGCGCGGATGGAGTCAGGATTGGTGACACCAGGCAGCTCGACCACGATGCGGTCGCTCCCCTGCGTCTGCACGAGCGGCTCTGAGACACCGGTGCTGTTGACGCGACGCTCAATGATGTCGCGGATGGTGGCGAGATCAGCAGCGGTAGCGCTGATGCCGTCAACTGGCTGCACCTGATACTCAACGCGTAGCCCACCGCGCAGGTCGAGGCCAAGCTTGGTCTCAATTGGACGCGTGCCACCGGCTGTTCCGCTGGCGGGGAGACTCAGATTTGGAAGTAGGTCAATAGCCAGCGCCAGAAGGGCTGTGGCCAGGATCAGGTACGGGGTGAACTTACGCATTGCCGAGAATCCTAGCAGGGGCGCCCGTCAGCCCCTTTCAGCCACGATCCGCGCCGAGGGCCGATAGGATCCGTGCGGCAAGGGCATCATCTACCCCTGCGACCTCGGTGAGAGCCTCAACGGGGGCGGCGGCGATCCCCGCCGCTGATCCGAACCGACGCAGGAGCGCCTTTCGCTTCGTTGGGCCGAGCCCACGGATGCCGTCGAGCCGGCTCGCCGTCGCCGCTCGACTGCGCAGCGTGCGGTGATAGCCGATCGCAAACCGATGTGCCTCATCGCGAAGCCGTTGCAGAAGGCGCAGCCCAGGATCGGTGGCGGGGAGAAGAATCGGCGCGGAGGCGTCGCGCGGCCAGAGCTCTTCGCGCTCCTTGGCAAGACCGACGAGAGGGATTGTTAAACCTGCAGCATCCAGAACGGCGGCGGCGGCAGAGACCTGCCCGCGACCACCATCGATGACAAGAAGGTCGGGCAGGCTCCAAGCGCGTAACTCAGCCTCACCACTCCGTTGGGTCCCATCCGCCACGGATCGGGCGAAGCGACGCGTGAGCGCTTCCGCGTGTGCCGCGAAGTCATCCTGCCCAGTCACCCCCTTAATACGGAAGCGGCGGTACTCCTTCGGCGCAAGCTGACCCTCTTGTGCCACGGTTAGCGACGAGACGGTGAATGCTCCCTGAATAGTGCTCACATCGACGCACTCAATGCGCGCCGGCGATGCATCGAGGTTGAGCGCGACGGCGAGCGCTGAGAGCGCCGCGTCGGCACGCTCACGATCGGCGTCCTCTTCGGCCTCGCGACGAATGAGCCACTCCTCTGCGTTGCGTTCGGCCAGCCGCAGGATCCGCGCCCGATCACCACGCTGCGGCACGCGCATCTCAACGCGACCCTCGCGACGCGCCGAGAGGAACTCAAGGATCTCCGGGTCACTCCGCTCTGCAGCAGTCGCAATTGAGGGTGGGATCTCGCCTGCACGTGCGTAGTAGCTTGCAGCAAAGCCTGCGAGGAGCTCTGAGTCACCTGAATCCCCAGCCTCCACTCGATGCACATCGCGTCCCACCAGTGCTGAGTCACGAATCTGGAAACAGGCGATGGCAATGTGGCGTCCGTGGCGAGCGATCCCCAGCACATCCTCGTCAGGTCGCCCTGAGGTCGGCACCTTCTGTTCGTCAAACGTTGTCTCTAGGGAGAGCACCGCATCGCGGATACGCGCGGCGTCTTCAAACGCTTCGCGCTCGGCGGCAGACTCCATGCGTGTGGTGAGCATGGTGATGGCGGCGCGGGAGCGACCACCGAGGAAGAGTTGCACCCCGTCAATCTCACGCTGGTAGTCGGCCACCGGGATGTTGCCGAGGCAGGGGCCCTGGCAGCGCTTCAAGTCATAGAGGAGACAGGGGCGCTCTAGTGCGCGCTCCATCGGCTTGATTGAGATCTCGCAGGTGCGAAATTGAAAGAGGCGCTTGATCGCCTCCATGGCAGCATTCACCGAACCGGGTGTGGTGTATGGGCCGAAGTAGCGTGAGCCATCGCGCACGAGTCGCCGAGTGCGCTCCACACGTGGATACGGATCTGCCGTGACGCGAATGTAGGGGTAGCTGCGATCGTCACGAAGACGGATGTTGTACTTGGGGAGATGCCGCCGCACGAGTGTGGCCTCGAGGAGGAGCGCCTCCTTCGTGGAGTCGGTGACCGTCCAGTCAAGTGTGGCAACCTCTGCAATCGCATCGCGAATGCGGTGTGCGCCTGGCTCCCCACCCGCCTGCCAGTAGCTGCGAACGCGTTTGGTGAGGTGCGTCGCCTTGCCGACGTAGATGATCTTTCCTGCACTATCCGAGAAGAGGTAGACACCGGGCGCGTCAGGGAGAACCTTGAGCGCCGCCGCGATTGCGTCGGGGACGCTTGGCGCCGGGAGCCGCTCAGGCGCCATCACGCGCCCCAGTACGACCACGGAGTGCCTCGCGGCGATTCAGGATGCGCAGGATCTCGTCGAGCGCCTCGCGGAGCTCGATCACCGCCTCACCAGAGGCGATATCGGCAAGGCCATTCCCTGGCCCAAGGGCGGCGCGGACGGCCACAACACCCTTGCGCAGCGCTGCTCCGTGGGCGTCGCGGAGCTGCGTCGTCCAGGCGCGGTACGGCAGGAATCTGGCTCGGGCGCGTTCGTCACTCAGCTCATCAAGGATTCGCTCAAGGAGTTGCGCCGCGCGCAGTCCGGCTTGGTCGAGTGCTGGATCGGCATGTCGAGGGAGGTGCGCCTCAGCCATCGCTACTCCAGCGAGTGGATCGGCTCGCCCTTCAGCGCAAGGGCGAGATAGCGACCGGTATGGCTGCGCTTCACCTTTACAACCTGCTCAGGCGTCCCCTCTGCGATGAGTTCGCCACCGCGGCTTCCGCCGTCGGGTCCAAGATCGATCACCCAGTCTGCGGTCTTGATCACATCAAGGTTGTGCTCGATCACGATGACGCTGTTGCCGCCATCAACAAGTCGATGCAGAACATGCAGCAGGCGATCGACATCGGCGAAGTGCAGCCCCGTGGTTGGCTCGTCGAGGATGTACATCGTGCGGCCGGTTGAGCGACGGGCTAACTCTGTGGCGAGCTTGACCCGCTGCGCCTCGCCGCCCGAGAGCGTCGTTGCCGACTGCCCGAGGCGGAGATAGCCGAGGCCCACCTCGCTCAGCGTCTTGAGGCGATTACGAATCGCGGGCACTGCGAAGAAGCGCTCGAGCGCATCCTCCACCTGCAGCTCCAGCACATCGGCAATCGTCATCCCCTTCCAGGTCACCTCGAGCGCCTCGCGGTTGTAGCGCTTCCCCTGGCACGTTTCGCAGGGCACGTACACGTCGGGGAGGAACTGCATCTCAATCTGCAAGATGCCGTCGCCAGAACAGGTCTCGCAGCGGCCACCCTTGACGTTGAAGGAGAAGCGGCCGGCCGCATAGCCGCGGAGGCGTGCCTCTTGCGTGGCGGCGAAGAGCTCGCGGATCGGCGTGAAGAGACCGACGTAGGTGGCAGGATTCGAGCGCGGCGTACGGCCGATTGGGCTCTGGTCAATCTCAATCACCTTGTCGATCTCGTCGAGGCCCGTGATCCTATCGTGCGCCCCTGGTCGCTCTTTCGCGCCGTGCAACCTGCGCGCGAGCGCCTTCTGCAGGATGTCGGTGACGAGGGTGCTCTTGCCGCTCCCCGAGACGCCCGTCACGGCAACGAATTCGCCGAGCGGGAAGGCGACGTCGATCTCGCGCAGGTTGTGCTCCCGCGCCCCCTTGACCGTGATCGCCTTGCCACTCCCCTTGCGGCGCGTCTTCGGCACCACCACCGAGCGGTCACCACGAAGGTAGGCGCCAGTAATGGAGTCCTTCGCTTCAAGGAGCTCCTTGAATGTGCCGTTGGAAATCAAGCGACCGCCATGTTCGCCTGCGCCGGGTCCAATATCTACGACCCAGTCGGCCGTACGAATCGTCTCTTCGTCATGCTCAACCACCAGCACCGTATTGCCGAGGTCGCGCAGCCGAATCAGCGTGGCGATCAGGCGAGCGTTATCACGCTGGTGCAGGCCGATCGATGGCTCATCAAGGATGTAGAGGACGCCGACCAACCGTGACCCGATCTGCGTTGCCAGGCGAATGCGCTGTGCCTCGCCGCCCGAGAGCGTGGTAGCAGAGCGATCAACGGTGAGATAGTCGAGGCCAACGTCAACGAGGAAGCCGGCGCGCTCACTGATCTCCTTAATCACCGCCTTGGCGATCGTGCGTTCGCGCTCACCGAGCGCTTTGGAGAGGGTGTTGATCCACGGCACCAGCTCGCCGATCGGCATGGAGGCTACTTCAGCAATATTGCGCCCGTCCACGCGTACGGCGAGGATCTCAGGCTTCAGGCGGCGACCCTTGCAGTCGGGGCAGGGCCTACTCACCATGTAGCGCTCAATCTCTACGCGCACCAACTCTGATTCCGTCTCTTTGTGTCGGCGCTCAAGGTTCGCGATGATCCCCTCAAAGGCAGCCTTATAGGTATTGCTGTAACTCGAGTTCTCGTAGGTCACCGTGTAGCGATCCTCACGCTCGGCGTGCAGCAGGTAGTCGAGTGCACCCTTCGGGAGATCGCCCAGCGGCGTCTTGGGATTCCACTTGTTCGCCTTCATCGCTGCAGTGACCACTTTCAAGTACCAGCTCCCCTCTGGTGAGCGGGACCACGGGATCAAGCCGCCGGTGAGCACCGACTTCTCTGGATCAATCACGCGCTCCTCGTCGACCTCAAGGCGGAAGCCGAGCCCGGTGCAGGTTTCGCAGGCGCCGTGCGGGGAGTTAAAGCTGAACGAACGCGGCTGCAGGTCGTCGATCACCGTACCGTCGTAGGCGCAGCCGAGCTTCTCGCTGAAGAGTCGCTCTTCAAAGGCTGGCTTCTCTTTCTCGGCTGGGGCGGGGGCAACAATGGCGAGTCCCTCTCCCAGTTTGATCGCCGTCTCTACAGAGTCGGCGAGTCGGCTGCGATCAGGGATCGGCAGAGGCTTCCCCTTCTCATCCACGGGATGCTGGACAACAAAGCGATCGACGATGACTTCAATGGAGTGGCGCTTCTTCTTGTCGAGCTTCGGCAGATCATCGGCACTGAGATCGTACTGGACGCCATCAACGCGCACGCGGCTGAATCCGGACTTTCGCGCCGCCTCATACATGCGCTCCCCCTCGCTCTTGCGATCGCGAAGGAGTGGGCCAAGCACGAGGATGCGTGTGCCGTCAGGGAGCTTGAGGATCTCTTCAACGATCTGGTCGAGCGAGACGCGACTGATCGGACGGTCGCACTTTGGGCAGTGCGGGGTTCCGGCACGCGCGTAGAGGAGTCGAAAGTGGTCCCAGATCTCGGTGATCGTGCCGACGGTCGAACGCGGATTGCGCGACGACCCCTTCTGGTCAATAGAGATGGCTGGCGAGAGGCCATCAATGGAATCGACGTCGGGCTTCTCCATCTGCCCAAGGAACTGGCGTGCGTAGGCGGAGAGGCTCTCGACGTAGCGGCGCTGACCTTCGGCGTAGATCGTGTCGAAGGCGAGGCTCGACTTACCCGAGCCAGAGATGCCGGTGACAACGACGAGCTGGTCCCGTGGAATGTCGAGGTCGATTCCCTTGAGGTTGTGCTCGCGGGCGCCGCGAACGGAGATCTTGTTCTGTCCCACCACTACCCCCTTCGCTTCGGCCGCTCGCCGCGGCGCTTGATCACATTCGGCGTCACGCTTGGATCCCAGGTGCGGCGACGTACGGGCGCCTCCGTCACTGGGGCCGAGCCCGCATCGGGGATCGTACCCGTCTCCTCCTCATGCTCGTCACGGAGCCCTGGGAGCCAGTCGGCGGCTGTATCGAGCGCCGGGGCGAGGAGTGTGCGGGCGGCGGCGCCGATCCCCTGCGCGGCTGTCTTTGCGGGACCAGTTCGGCGGCCTCCACCCTGTGCTTCGCGAGCCGCACGCTCTGCTGCGCGCTCAATCGCCGTCGCCGCATCCTCCTCGAGCACCGAGGTTCGGAGCATACGGATCTCATCGCGAATGGCCGCCGCGCGCTCAAACTCGAGTGCCTTGGAGGCGATCTGCATCTGCGCCTCGAGTTGCTTCACGAGCTTCTCGATCTCGCTGCGTCCAACCTCACTCAAGGCACCGCCGCGCTTCCCGCCGGCATAGGTGTCCGCCTTTTCGGCAACGCTCTTGAGCCGATCGTTTAGGTCACGGATCGGCTTCGAGATGGTGGTGGCGGTGATGCCGTGATCGATATTCCACTGCTCCTGGATCGCGCGTCGTCGATCCGTCTCAGAGATCGCCACCTTCATGGACTCGGTCATCTTGTCGGCGTAGAAGACGACCTCGCCCCCCGTATTGCGCGCCGCGCGTCCAACCGTTTGGATGAGTGCCCACGCTGAACGCAGGAAGCCCTCCTTGTCGGCATCGAGAATCGCCACCAGCGTCACCTCAGGAAGGTCGATCCCCTCGCGGAGCAGGTTGATCCCCACGATCACGTCGAAGACGCCGAGGCGCAGGTCGCGCAGGATCTCGATGCGCTCGAGCGTGTCGATCTCGCTATGGAGGTAGCGCACACGGATCCCCGCCTCTTCAAGGTACGACGAGAGCTCTTCGGCCATACGCTTCGTGAGTGTCGTAACGATCACGCGCTCCTTCTTCTTCACGCGACCTTGGATGCGCTCGAGGAGATCGTCAATCTGCCCCTTCGTCGGGAGCACGGTGATGTGAGGGTCGACCACCCCTGTTGGGCGGATCAGCTGTTGCACCACCTTGTCTGCTCGTTCTCGTTCATAGCTGCCAGGCGTTGCCGACACATAGATTGCCTGTCGCACGCTCGTCTCGAACTCCTCAAAGGTGAGTGGTCGATTGTCGAGCGCACTCGGCAGTCGGAAGCCGAAGTCGACGAGGATCTCTTTTCGCGAGCGGTCGTTCTTGTACATGCCCACGACCTGCGGGATGCTCATGTGGCTCTCATCAACGACGAGGAGCCAATCGGCTGGGAAGTAGTCGAGCAGCGTCCATGGTCGGGAGCCGGGCTCACGGCGCGAGAGGTGGCGCGAATAGTTCTCGATCCCTGAACAGAAGCCAACCTCGCGCATCATCTCCAAGTCGAAGGTGGTGCGCTGGCGCAGGCGTGCAGCCTCGAGGACCTTCCCGGTCGCCTCTAGCTCGCGACAACGCCCCTCCATCTCCACCTCAATGTCGCGAATTGCCTCGGAGAGCTTCGCCGCTGGCGTCACATAGTGAGTAGCCGGATAGATCGTCATCTCGTTCCGCTCTGCAAGGATCTCCCCCGTCAGCGGATCCACTTCGGCGATTCGTTCTACCTCGTCACCGAAGAACTCCACACGCAGGATTGTCTCCTCGCCAGCGGGCTGCACCTCGAGCGTGTCGCCGCGCACACGGAACTTGGCGCGGCCGAGGGTGGCATCGTTGCGCTGGTACTGCAGGTCGACGAGGTGGCGCAGGATGGCATCGCGGCGATACTTCCCCGACTTGCGCACCTTGAGCACGGTTGCGCCGTAGTCGACCGGCGCGCCAAGACCGTAGATGCAGGAGACCGACGCCACGATGATCGTGTCGCGACGCTCAAAGAGCGCCTTAGTAGCGGCGTGTCGCAGCTGGTCAATCTCATCATTGCGACTGGAGTCTTTCTCGATGTAGGTGTCTGATCGTGGGAGGTAGGCCTCCGGTTGGTAGTAGTCGAAATAGGAGACGAAGTATTCAACAGCGTTCTCGGGAAAGAACCCCTTCAGCTCGGCATAGAGCTGGGCGGCGAGCGTCTTGTTATGCGCAAGGACGAGCGTTGGCCGCTGCACCTGCTGAATCACGTTGGCAATGGTGAAGGTCTTCCCTGTTCCTGTTGCTCCGAGGAGGACCTGGTGATGGAGTCCATCGGTGAGCCCTTGGACGAGCTCGGTGATGGCGGTTGGCTGGTCACCTGTTGGGACGAAGTCGGAGCGCAAGGCGAAGGGGCGCCCCGCGGAGGGGGCCAGTTCAGCCGTGGGTTCAGTCGATGGATTCACCCTGCAAGCATAGGCGGCGAAGCACGAGGCTCGCCGCACGCACGGTCTCAGGCAGCGGGCCACTCCCGTCAATCGGAGCCGCCCCGATCCCCGCCATCTCCGCAGGGATCCCCGCCTGTGCGGCGTTGCGCACCTGGAACTCATCCACGCTGCCGCCACGGGTCACGAAGCGGTCGCGGCGGACTCCCTCGTCAGCCTGAAGGAAGAGAACGCCGTCGAGCTCCTCGGCAAGCCCAGAGCGCCCGAGCGCGATCGCCTCAACGAGCAAGAGGCGGACCCCCCGTGCCTGCGCATCTCGACTCGCCTCACTGATCGCTTGGCGTACGACCGGCCACTGCAACTCCTCAATGCGGGCCATCACGAACGGGTCGGCAAACGCCCGTGCCGCAAGGAGCTTGGTGTCGAGGCTCCCGTCAGCATGGCGCGCACCTGGCACGGCCGCGAGGATGGCGTCGCGAAGTGGCGCATCGGACGAACGTGCTGCGTGCAGGAGTGCATCCGCATCGACGTGCTCCACAGCGCCGCCAATAGCCTCCTGCAACTCATCGCTCGCGACAAGCGCTGCGGCGAGACTGCTCTTCCCTGACGCAAGAAGGCCACCGAGGCCAACGCGGACGAGTCGACCACTCACTTCGCCACCTCCCCCTCGAGAGCGAGCCACGCCTCTTCGGCCCCTTGAAGCGCCGCCGTAACATCGGCTAGCTCGCTCGCCACCTTTGCTAGTTCGGTATACGAGGCGAGGACGTTCGGGTCAAGCATCGCGAGCTCCAGGTGTCCCTTCCGCAGTCCATGTCGCTCGAGGTCAGACTCAATCGCAGCGCGACGACGGCGCGCCTGCTCCTTGCTGAGCCGCTCCGGCTTCGGCGCCTCACTCTTTTTCGGGGCGGGCGCGGCAACCTTCGGCTGAGGCTTGGTGAGAAGGGTCTGATGTGTCGTGAGGGCGCCTGGCGCACCGAGTCGTCCCGCAACAAGGGCATCGGCGCTCCTCGTGCTCCAACCCGCGGCGACCGCCTCTCGCCACGCGGTGTAGCCACCGTCGAAGGCGGCGACGACGCCATCTTCAACGACCCAGAGCGATGTGCAGATGCGCTCAAGGAGTCGACGATCGTGACTTACAACAAGGAGTGTTCGCTCGCCATCAAGAAGGAATCGCTCGAGCGATTCGCAAGCATCAATGTCGAGGTGGTTCGTCGGCTCGTCGAGCAGGAGCAGGTTTGCAGGCATGAGACCAAGAATGGCGAGCTCTAGCCGACTGCGCTCACCGCCAGAGAGCACCGCGACCTCCTTCCCCACCGCATCACCGCGGAAGAGGAACTTCGCGAGATGTGCCCGCGCTTCAGAAACTTCAACAGGTACGGCGGCACGCAGCGCTTCAAGCACCGTAGCGCCATGGAGTCCTGCGGCGCGGACCTGGGCGAGATACCCAGGCACCACGCCACCGACAATCTCCACGTTTCCGTCGAGGGCTGGGAGGAGGCCAGCGATGGTCTTTAGCAGCGTTGATTTTCCAGCGCCGTTGGGGCCCACGATTCCGACGCGCTCGCCGCGGCGGAGGGCGAGGCTGCGCGCACGGGTGATCTCAACCTGCGCCGGCTCTCGATACCCGATGGACGCCTCGCTAAGCCGCAGCGGCTCTGCAGGACCACGCCCGGCTCCTTCCGCTGCAATTGAAAGCGAGATCGCCTTGCGCTCACGAACGACCGGTTCGATTGCAGCGAGACGGCGCTCATGCTCGTGCATCTTTGCGTACTTGCGATGGCTTCGATACGTCTGAATCAGCTCACGCTCGCGCGCGATCTCCTTCTCGCGACGATCTGCGTCGCGCTCGTCACCCTCATCCGCTGCACCACGCTGCTTCGAATAGGCGCTGTAGTCCCCACGGAAGCGCGTCACATGACGGGCGCGGACCTCCCAGACTCGATTGATGACAGCATCAAGGAAGGCGCGATCGTGGCTGGCGACAATGAGCGCGCCGTTGCGTGCGCGCAGCGCCCCCTCCAGCCACTCAATCGCCTGAATGTCGAGATGGTTGGTCGGCTCGTCGAGTAGAAGAAGGTCTGGATCTGCGATCACGAGTCGCGCCAGCGCGACGCGGGTCTGCTCCCCTCCGGAGAGGCGCGCAGGGGCCTCGTCGTGCCGTGCCGTTGGGAAGCCGAGCCCTCGTAGCGCCGCACCCACCCGGTCTTCCAGGGCGTAGCCATCGGCGGCATCAAATTTTGTCCGCGCCTCGGCGTATTCGGTTGAGCCGGCACGACCATCAAGCTCCATATCGCGAAGTGCAGCGGCCAGGGAGACGATCTCGGAGGCGCCCCCGATCACGGCGTCAATGAGCGTTGGGGCGTTCAGCAGATCGGGGTCCTGCGCCGACTCTTGCGCGAGGAGGCTGATGCGTAAGCCCTTGGCATGCTGCACGCGACCCTGGTCGGGAGACTCAGACCCCGCGACCATCTTGAGGAGGGTCGTCTTCCCTGCCCCGTTCGGGCCAACCAGGCCGATGCGCTCCCCAGCGGCAACGCTCAGCGTCACCTCGTCGAGGATGACGGCGGCGCCGATCTCGCGACGGACATCGCTCAACGTGATGATGCTCATGCCGCCTCCCCCTGGCGCGCCGAGCGCCGCCGCGCCGCAGCACGTTCACTGCGCGTAGCACCAACCGTCTCTGGGGTAACCCGCTCACTCCAGCGGGGTCCGCGCACAGCACGCGACGCCACGGTGCGGCCCGCGCCGCGAGGTGCGCGCTGGCAGGTTCGGCATACATGGGTGCCGCGACCCCCCACGACCGAGCGCTGAATTGCCGCACCACATCGGTGACATGGCTCACCAGTGCGCTGGTAGACGTCGAGTCGCTCCTGCATCTCGCCATCGCCATCTGGTGCGGTGTAGTCGTTGATCGAGGAGCCGCGGGCGGCAACCGCCTCGCTCAGCACGCCGACGATCGCGAGGTGCAGCGCGTCAATCTGAACGGGACGCAACGCATTCGCAGCGGTAAGCGGATGGATCTTCGCGCGCCAGAGCGCCTCATCGGCGTAGATGTTGCCGATGCCCACGATGCAGCGCTGGTCGAGGAGGAGGCTCTTGATGCGCGTTCCACGATGCGCAATGAGTGAGCGCAGGGCCTCTGTGGTGAACGCCGCTGCGAGCGGCTCAACACCATGGTCGGCGAGGAGCGGCGGCGAGTGCGGGTCGAGGCTTGAGGCGGCCTCACCGTCACTTCTCTGCGCGACGAGCGCAACGCGCCCAAACGCACGGACATCCCGGAAGCGAAGCTCACGACCATCGTCCAGCGTGAGCGAGAGGCGAATATAGGGATCCCGTTCCACCGCAGCGGGCAGAACCAGCAGCTGCCCCGTCATTCGCAAGTGCACGAGGAGCAGGATTCCACCGGAGAGCTCAACGATGATCCACTTCGCGCGACGACGCGTGCCGAGGATGCGCCGGCCACGAACCGCATCGGTGAACGAGGGGGCATCAGGGGTCGCAAGATTGCGTTCACGAAAGACGTTGGCGCTAGTGATCGTTGCGCCAGTGACGAGTCGTGCGAGATCACGGACGACCGTCTCAACCTCAGGCAGCTCAGGCACGGGCGGACCACGGCTTCATCTCGTCCCATCGCGGACCACTCTTCACATCAACGGTGAGTGGCACATCCAGCGCGAGTGCCCCCTCCATCGTGTCAACAAGGATTGGCACGAGTCGATCGACTTCACCGTTCGGCACCTCCAGCAGCAGTTCGTCGTGTACCTGCAGCACGAGTCGTGCCGTAAGGCTCGCCTCCGCAAGTCGTGGCGCCAGCCGGATCATGGCGATCTTGATCACATCGGCCGCCGTTCCTTGAATGGGATGGTTGATGGCGGCACGCTCCCCCGCCGCGCGCAGCGCAGGGTTCCCCGCTCGGAGTTCGGGGATCGGCCGGCGGCGCCCGAGCTGCGTCGTGACGGAGCCGTTCGTTCGCGCCTCCTCCTTGATCGTGTCGATGTAGCGACGAATCCCCGGATAGCGCTCGAAGTAACCGGCGATGAATGTCTTTGCCGCCTCACGAGAGATGCCTGCGCGTGTAGCCAAGCCGAAGTCGCCCATGCCGTAGGCAATGCCGAAGTTGACCATCTTCGCCATGGCGCGCTCATCGGCGTCCACATCGGCGGCTGGCTTGCCGAGCACACGAGCGGCGGTCGCACGGTGAATATCCTCTCCGGCGGCAAAGGCGGCGATCAGGTGCTCGTCACGCGTGACGTGCGCCAAGATGCGCAGCTCAATCTGGCTGTAGTCCGCCGCCACCAGCGTGTTCCCCCTCTCCGCAATGAAGGCGTTGCGGATCTTGCGGCCGAGGGCGGTTCGAATCGGAATGTTCTGCAGGTTTGGATCGGTGGAGCTGAGTCGCCCCGTTGCCGCCACCGCCTGCTGGAAGGTGGTGTGCACGCGGCCGTCACCCTCCACGAGCTTCGGGAGCGCCTCCACGTAGGTGCTCTGCAGTTTCGAGACGGTACGCCACTCCATGGCGATCCCAACGATCGGATGCTCCCCCTGGATCTCCTCCAGCACGCTCGCATCGGTCGACCAGGCGCCCGTCTTTGTCTTCTTCCCCTTCGGTAGGCTCAGCTCCACAAAGAGGATTTCGCCGAGCTGCTTCGGCGAGCCGAGCGCAACAGGGTGACCAACGGCCTGCTCGGACTCACGCTCGAGGCGCGCGATCTCTGCAGTGAATGCCGTGCTCAGCTCACTCAGCGCGGAGCGATCAACGGCGACGCCGGCGATCTCCATACGTGCGAGCACTTCGACCAGCGGCAACTCGATCTCGCGATAGAGGCGCAGCGTTCCCGCCTCGCGCAACTCTTCGGCGAGGGGGCCGCGCGACGCTCTTGTCACGAGCGCAGCAAGAACCGCCTCCTGCAGCGGCTCGAGCCGGTCAGGGAGGTCGGCGCCGAGTCGCGCGGAGGCAACCTCCACGAGTCCCGGGTTGCGCATGGTGACATTCGCGATCCAGGTGGCCAGCGCTACGTCATCAACAAGGTGCGGCGAGGCGTCTGGTCGAATGCTCACCATGGCGCCAATCAGACCCTTCACGCCGAGGCCGGCAATCTCACGCGTAGAGCTCGCCAGCGATTCAAGAAGTGCGTGCACCACGGCGCCATCGTCGGCGGCGAGAATGGTCCCCGCGTCATCGACGATCGCGATCGCCAGCTCGGCCTCTGGGCCACGTCGGTCCGCACCCACACCACCAATGGCGAGGTGCCCCTGCGGCGAAAGGCCGCGGAACGCATCTCGCGCCTCGTCAGCGGCGCGCAGGACGCGAATCCCCGCCGCGGCGAGCTCGCCACGCTTCACCTGTTCGATCTTGGAGTGGGCATCCGATTCGTCTGTGGCGCTACTCGCCGCTTGGGTTGATCGACCCGCAGCGGTATTCCCCGCCGTCACCGCATCGAAGTTGAATCCGAGTTGTAGGTCGCTCCCAACTGTCGCCTTCGGCGCAGTCTTTGCGACAGGTGCAGCAGAGCCTCGCAGCGCGGCACCCGCCGCCGCGGCGCTGACCGCAGCGTTCGCGGCGAGGCGATCCTCACCGGCGAGTGGCGGGAGTCGCTGCGCGAGTGCGCGGAACTCAAGGTCGCGGAAGAGGGCGAGCGCCGCTTCGCGGTCATACACCCCAATTTCGCCACCCGTGGCCGGCAGGGTGAGTGGCGCATCGCGATCGATGGTCATCAGCCCTTGGCCGGCAAATGCCGCATCACGGTTCGCAGCGAGCGACTCTCGGATGCGCACAGGCTCGACCTCATCGAGACGCGCGTAGAGCTGCTCTAGCGAGCCGAAGCTTGCAATCAACTTAGAGGCGGTCTTCTCGCCCACGCCTGGAACACCTGGAATGTTGTCCGAACTGTCTCCCTTCAGCGACTTAAAGTCCACCATCTGCTCTGGGGTGAGGCCGTACCGCGCGAAGACTCGCTCTGGATCGTATTCAACGATCGCATCAGCGCCACCCTTGGCGGTGTGCATCAGGTGCACCTTTTTGGTGACCAGCTGCAACATGTCGAGGTCCCCCGAGACGATGTGCACCTCCCAACCGTCGCGCTCCGCGGCGGTGGCGATGGTGCCGATCACGTCATCCGCCTCGTACCCCGTTGCCTCAAGGAGCGGCAGCCCCAACGCCGCAACAAGGTCTCGAACGATCGGCACCTGCGAGCGCAACTCATCCGGCATCGATGGCCGCTGTGCCTTGTACGCGGGGAACCGCTCATGTCGATAGGTGGTGCCCGGGGCATCGAAGGCCACAATGGCACGCTCGGGATCAAGGTCGGCCATCGTCCTCAGCAGGATGCTGGTGAAGCCGTACGCGGCGTTGGTCAGCTGCCCACGGCTATTCGCCAGCGGTGGCAGCGCATGGAAGGCGCGATAGATCAGCCCATAGGCATCAACGAGGAGGAGTCGGCGCTTGGTTGGCATACCGCGAGGGTACCGCAGGAGTGCAGAGCCCTTCGGCTAGGCGCGTCGCCTCCGCACGCTCACGAAGACCACCGCAAGGCTCCCCGTCAGCAGAAGCAGAGCGGCTCCAGAGACGATGGTGGCGCCATCGAGCGTCCCCGATGCGAGGATCTCGTCGCTCGTGCCGTCCGCCTTCACCTCCATCGAGGCGTCGGGCGCGAGGCTCGATGCGAGGGGGTCGGCGCCAGTCTCCATTCGCGCGGCGCTCTCAGCGCTGCCCGCCAACTGACCAGCAACGCCCCCAAGAAGGAGTGCGCCGGAGAGTGCGGCGCCCGCGAGGGCACCACGCGGCGCGGCGCTCAGCCAGCCGAAGAGGGCCGATCGCCAGCCGCTTGCAGCGCGCTGGGCTCGAGCCTCGGCGATACGTGCAATCTCGCTGCGCAGGGCGGGGTTGGCGAAGGGGTCGCGGGCACGGCGGGGCTCACCAGCGCGATAGGCGCTCAGCGGATCGTGCTCAGGGGTGCCAGAGGCGTTATTCATCTCGCTCTCCCAACGATAACGGTGCCCCAGCGGTTCCCGGCCGCAGGTCGGCGAGAAGGCGACGCAGCTCCTCGCGCCCTCGGCTGATGCGGCTCTTAATGGTCCCCACCGATACCCCCGTCAGATCAGCGATCTCTGCATAGTCATAGCCATCGACGTCGTAGAGGAGGATCGCCCGGCGTCGCTCCTCTGGGATCGCTCCGAGGGCGGTAGCCAGAGCGGCGGCGAGCTCGCTCGCCTCGGCACGCTGCGCCGGATCAGAGGCCGCCCCCGCCTGCGGCTCTGCCGCAACGCGCTCACGGTGCGCACCCTCCCCCGCCTCCTCGTGCGTTTCGCTGGCGAATGGGAGCGTCGGGTGTCGGCGCTCACGTCGCATGAGGTCGCGCGCGGCGTTCTCCACGATCCGCACGAACCATCCCCGAAGGTTGGTCGGCGCGACCCGGTCAAGGGAGCGGTACGCCGAGAGGAGTCCAGCCTGCAGGGCGTCGTCGGCGCTCGCCTCGCTCCCCGTGATGCGCAGGGCCATCCGCCACGCCAGATCGAGATCGGGGGTGAAGAGGTCGCGGAAGGCATCCTGGGAGCCCGCTCGTGCGGCGGCGAGCAGCGCCGTACGCTCCGCCCCCTCGCCTCCGCCTGCTCTACCGCCTCGTGTCATGTGCCTAGTGTGCCGCGCCGCTAGGATCTATGGGTGCCGAAGTGGCGAAATGGCAGACGCAACCGACTCAAAATCGGTCGACTGAAAGGTCATGTGGGTTCGACTCCCACCTTCGGTACCAAAGCCACCGCCCCGCTACGATAGGGGGGCCGAAGTGGCGAAATGGCAGACGCATCCGACTTAAAATCGGCCGGTCGATGAGATCATGCGGGTTCGAGTCCCGCCTTCGGCACCAACCACATCGCAGGGAGGCAACATGAGCGAGAAGGCATTCACACCGCGCGCTGATCGCCCTACCCTCATGCGCGAACATGGCGCCGCTCGCGCAAAGCGCGCCGCTGCAGCCGCCGGCTCAGCTGAATGGCGTACCGCCGCTGCGGAGGTCGCAGCAATTGAGGTAGAACTTGCGAAGTTTGAGGCGCTGCGCGTTGCGCCAGCCCGAGTTGCTCGACCCGAGGCGAAGGGTAAGTAACTGCCCGTTGGCTTAGCGGCCGAGGATCGCCCCAACGACTAGCCCAACAAAGAGTGCTCCCATTGCCGGGCGCGAGGCGAGGAAGGCCGCACCAACATGCCAGAGCGGCCAGAGCGGATATCCCGCGGGTGGGGCGGCTGGACGCGGCGCAGCAACAATCTTCAGTGCCGGTAGCGCAGAGATCGCGCCGAGTCCGGCGAGTGGCGCCACGAACCACGGGAAGATTCCGACTGCAGGGATCGCAAAGATCGCGATCCCCAGATAGCCAGCAGAGATCAGCACCGTTGTGAATACACGCGCACGGCGCTCACCGATGCGAACGACGAAGGTCTTCACGCCGCGCGAACCGTCTGCCTCGATCTTGTCGAGATGCTTGCCGAAGAGCACGGCGGTGACAAAGAGTGCCCATGGCAGCGTCGCGATCAACGCGATCGCATCAACGGAGCCAGTTGCTGCGAGGTAGGTTCCCCCTCCCATGAGTGGACCCCAAACGATGAAGGCGGAGAGCTCACCGAGACCACGTCGCTTGAAGCGCAGTGGTGGATCGGTGTAGCCCCACGAGAGGATCAGGCCGGCGATCGCAAATGCGCCGATGAGTGGTTCGTTTCGGACGACCATGGTGAAGCCACCGAGGATTGCGGCCAGGGCGGTCAGCACGCCGATCGCAACAAGTAGCGTGCGGCTCGACATAGCACCTGAGGCGATCGGATGTGGCGAGTAGTCGGCGCGCGGGTAGCCGGGTCGATCGAGGCCGTCGTGGTAATCACGCCAGTCATTCGCCAGGTTGTTTGCCGCGTGGGCCAGGTTCGCGCCGAGGAATGCGGCGAAGCCGAGGAGGATGCCGCTGACGGTGCTTCCGCCGAACGAGACATCACTGATCTTGCCGCTCCACCAGGCGAAGAGGAGGCCTTGGCCCGCGCCGAGAATCGTCAGCGGAAGGACCGAGGCGCGCGTCAGCAGCAGTGCTCGCGCGACGACCGACATGGTGCGCCAATCAACGCCCTCTGGGGCCGACTGTCGCAGGAGGACGGAGGCGTAATCTTTGCTGCTCATGCCCCTATTCTCCCCTCTTCTGCATAAACCTGCAGGGCCGGATCTTCCTCAGGTTGCGGGGGAGATCAGCTCCAATTCGATCCCATCGCCGCCCACGCGGTCGCGCAGGATCGCGGGAAGGCCCGCATCCCATGCGACACCGTTGCGCTGCTCCATCGGCAAGAGTTGGGCGCCACCCCCCTGCGGGATATGCACCACCACACGGGTCGCCCCTGGTCGCGCACGGAGCTCCCCCTTCACGATCTCCATGGCGCGAATCGTCTCCTCAACGGACTGGCGCGCCTTGAACTTGATATGCAGCACCGCGCCTGCGGGAATCTCTGCCGGATCAGGATTTGACATGGCCCCTGCGAGCGGCTCTGCAGGTGGCGCCTCGACCGCGACTGACGCATCAAATTCGGCGGGTGCGCGCTCCGGCATGAGTGGTGCGCCCGCCTCCATCCCCTCAGGGACCATGCCCGCCGGAATCCCGCCGTTTGGGAGCGGCGCAACAAAGCGCTTTGCGAAGCGTCGCCCCCCGCTCGAAACGGTGAGCTTGGAGCGGACTGCATCGGCGCTGAGGCGCGTCGCCTCCTCCCACGGAACGACGGACTCAACGAGCAGCGACCACTCCTCACCGCGCTGCTCGGTGCGACCGGCGATGAGAATCCCCTCGCCCTCGATCCAGGAGCTCTTCGTCGACTCCCACACCTGCGGGAAGGCCACGACCTCCATGCTCCCCGTGAGATCTTCCACGGTGATGATCGCCATTGCGGCACCCTTCTTCGTCACCATCTGCCGAATGCTCAAGACGATGGCGCCGAGTGTCGCCGTCTCATCGCGGAACGACTCATCGCTAAAGTCGCCAACAAAGGTGCCCACATACGGCTGCATCGCTGGCGCAAGAGCATTCATTGGGTGATCACTGAGATAGACGCCCATCAGCTCGCGCTCCCAGCGCAGCCGTTCGCGCGTCGAGGCCTCTGTGACGTGTGGGAGTGCGGGGATCCCCGCCCCAGCGAGCTCAGGCATCGCATCGAAGAGACCGACCTGCCCAGCCGCACGCTCGCGCTGCGCACTGGAGCCGCCGGAGATCGCGTCGTCAAGGGCGAGCAGGATCTGCGCTGGATGGCCGAAGCGGCGGAGCGCTCCAACCTTCGCCAGTGCCTCAAGGACGCGCTTGTTCGCAAGGCGCAGGTCAATGCGTTCGCAGAACTCCTGCAGCGAGGCCGCCTGCTCCCCCACTTCGCGCGCCGCAACGATCGACTCGGCGGCAGTAGCGCCGACATTCTTGACCCCTAAGAGGCCGAAGCGGATCGCCTCTCCCTCTGGCTCAAAGTCAAGATTTGAGAAGTCAACGTCTGGGGGGAGCACTGGGATGCCAAGGCGGCGGCACTCGGCAATTGCTGCGGCGACCTTCTCCTCCTTGCTGCGGAAGGCATTCAGCACGCTGGTCATGTACTCCACGGTGTAGTTCGCCTTGAGGTACGCGGTTTGGTAGGCGATCAGGCCGTAGCAGGTCGCATGGGCCTTGTTGAATCCGTAGTTTGCGAACGGCTCAAATGCCTCGAATACCTTTTCGATTGTGGCGCGTGCGACCCCCCGCTCGGCGGCGCTCGTGATGAACTCTTGCTTCAAGCCCGCAAGGACATCCTCTTTCTTCTTGCGCACCGCGTATCCCAGCGTGTCCGCCTTCGGGCCCGAGAAGCCACCGAGCGCAGAGGCCGCGGCCATGATGTCCTCCTGGTAGACGAAGACGCCGTACGTTCGCTTGAGGAACGGCTCAAGGAGGGGGTGCAGATACGTCACCGCCTCCTGGCCGTGCTTGCGGCGGATGTAGGTCGGAATGTTCGCCATTGGCCCGGGCCGATAGAGCGCGACCATGGCGGCTAGGTCGTAGACGCTCGTCGGGCGCAACTCCTTGATATAGCGGCGCATGCCGGGCGACTCGAGCTGGAAGATTCCGGTCGTCTCGCCTGAGGCGAGGAGAGCGAACGTCTTCGCGTCATCCAACGGAATCTTGTCGAGATCAATCTCAATGCCGCGGGTCTCTCGAATACGATCCACCGCCGTGCGGAGGATCGTGAGGTTCGCTAGGCCGAGGAAGTCGAACTTCAACAGGCCGAGCGCCTCTACGCCGTGCATCTCGATCTGGGTCATGACCCCCTCGGAGTTCGTCGCGCGCTGGAGCGCCATGATCTCGGTAAGGGGCTCGCGGCTGATCACCACGCCGGCGGCGTGCGTTGAGGCGTTCCGCACCACCCCCTCTAGTTGCTCAGCGAGACCGATGAGCTGGCTGTACTCCGTGCCATCGGCGTAGGCTGCAAATTCTGGGGACTTTCGCGCCTGGGCAAGGCTGATGTTGACGAGGGCTGGCACCGATTTCGCAATACGGTCAACCTCGCTGTAGCTCTTCCCAAGCACGCGACCCACGTCGCGGATCGAGGCGCGCGCCGCCATCGTGCCGAAGGTGATGATCTGGGCGACACGGTCTTCCCCGTACTTTTGCGAGACGTAGCGAATCACCTCGTCACGGCGACCATCTTCAAAGTCGATGTCAATATCGGGCATGGTCACGCGGTCCTCGTTCAGGAATCGCTCGAACGGAAGCTCGTAGTGCAGCGGATCTACGGGCGTGATGCCGAGCGCGTAGGTCACGATCGACCCAGGCGCACTGCCTCGGCAGGTGGTGGCAATCCCCTGCTCTCGAGCGAAGCGCACGAAGTCGGCCACGATAAGGAAATAGGCGGCGTACCCCATTTTGATGATCACGTTGAGTTCGTACTCGAGCCGCGTACGTGCGGTGTCGCTCGGCGTGCCGAATCGACGGACGAGCCCACGCTCGGCCTCCTTGGTAAGCCAGGTCTCGACGCTCTCGCCCTCTGGCACCTCGATGTCTGGAACGCGCGTTGTGCCGAGTTCTAGGCTGAAGTCCACCATCTCGGCGATGAGCCGCGTGTTCTTGAGCAGCTCCGGGCGATCAGGGAAGAGGGCCGCCATCTGCTCTGAAGACTTGAGGTAGAAGTCGCCAGAACCAAACTTCATGCGACCCGGTGTCTCAAGGTTGCTCGCCGTGCCGATGCAGAGGAGCACGTCGTGCGCATCACGCTGGTCGGCGCGGACGTAGTGCAGGTCGTTCGTCAACACGAGCGGCAGACCCACTTCGGGGGCGAGACGGAAGAGCTGCTCGTTCAGGCGACGCTGCTCGGGGAGTCCGTGATCTTGCACCTCAAGGAAGAAGCGCCCCTTCCCAAAGATTTCGCCGTACTTCCCAGCGAGCGCGCGCGCGTGCTCCCAGTCATCAACCTCCAGCGCGCGTGCGATCTCGCCGTTCAAGCAGCCCGAGAGTCCGACGAGGCCCTCGGCGTGCCGCGCAAGATGGTCGTGGTCGGTACGCGGCTTGTAGTAGAGCCCATCGAGATGTGCGTCGGTCACGATCCGGCAGAGGTTGCGATAGCCCGTTGCGCTCGTCGCGAGGGCAATGAGGTGGAACGGCTGCTGATCGGCCTTCCCCTCCTTGTCGCGCATCCCACGGCGAGCGACGTACGTCTCAACGCCGATGATCGGCTTAATCCCGTGCTTCTTCGCCGCCTGGACGAACTGGACCGAGCCGTAGAGGGCGCCGTGGTCGGTGAGGGCGATGGAGTCCATCCCGAGGCGCTTCGTCTCCTCCATCAGCGCCTCCAGGTTGCTCATGCCATCGAGCAGGCTGAACTCGCTGTGGACGTGAAGGTGCGTGAAATTAGTCTTGGCGCTCACGAGTGGCAGTCTAGCGATCGGCGTACCATCCCCCTATGGATGAGCAGGAACGCGCACGACTACGGGCAGCCATAGAGGCCGCCGAAGGGGGCGCCCCCGATCCCGCCGCAGCAGACGCGCTCATGCGCCGCATGCTGACGGAGAGTCGCACCATTGCGGTCGTCGGCGCCTCCCCGCGCCCGGACCGCCCCTCGCACGGCGTCCTGCGCACACTCGCCGCAGCTGGCTGGCAGATCCTCCCGATCAACCCCATGCCCGAAGCGCTGCGCGACGGGGTGGCGGGCCTCCCCTGCTACCCAACACTCCGTGCCGCTGCCGCCTCACTTCCAGCTGGCGAGCGGATCGATCTCGTTGATGTCTTTCGGCGCTCCGAAGAGTGCGAGGAGGTTGCACGCGAGGCCGTCGCGATTGGCGCTCGCGGACTCTGGCTGCAGCTTGGGGTGATTAGCCCCGCTGCCGCATTGGTCGCCGCCGAAGCATCCATCCCTTTCGTACAGGATCGCTGTCCCGCCATTGAGATTCCGCGCCTGGGCATCTCTGGACCAAACCCCCAAGTCACAGCATGACCACCAACTGGCTAGCACGCCTCCCTGCAGAGACGGCAGACCGGTTGTCGGCGATCTGGATCCCCGTCGGGCTGCCTGGCTTCTCTGGTGCCGAGAAGGCGCGCTGGAACGCGCTCCTTAGCGAACGCTTCGGCGCCGATGGCTGGCGGATCTCCCACGTCGTGCGCGGAAAGATCGTGCCACGAGCTGTAGCAATCCTTGAATACGAAGAGGCATACCGGCGCTACCTGCGCGACCGTCCTGAGTTGGTGAGCTTCTTGGTAGAGGCCTGCGCAAACGTGTACGACGACAACCCGACCAACGTCTACGACAACGACTACGAGCAGCCGCACACGGCGATGAACCACTACCAAGACATCTCCGTACGCCGCGTCATTGCCGAGCTCGTCGACGATCCAGCCTGGCCAACGGTCACGGCAACACCAGATGAGACCGTAGAACTTCTCGATTTTGGCACCGGTGAGCGCGTCACCACACCGCGCGCGAGCGGCTTCAGGGGCGATGGGCTGCTACAGATTCGCGATCCCCTCTCCCCTGGATACCTGCTCAGCCCAGCGGTCGTGCCGGCGCATGATCCGGCGCTGATCACCACGAACCCAGGGCGACGTGAGTGGTATCACGAAGAGGGGTGTGGCCATCTCTCCATCGAAACGTTCTGGCAGTCAAGCAAAGTTGTGGAGGTGCGTCTGGATCGGTTCCTCGCGTCGGGTGATGCCCGATCCATGCCGCTTGCGGGGCTGTGAGTAGCGTCTTCTTCGGCACCGTGAGCCGCGATCGATATCTGGAGAGCGGCCGCACCCTACCTGGCGGCGGTGTCTTAAACATGGCGTACCACTGGGCCGCTGCCGGCAAAGAGTTCCTCCTCCAGACGCGGATCGGCTCGAGCGACCAGGATCTATTCGTGGAGTTCCTTCAGCGCAATCGGATTCCACATCTCCCTGCATCGCTCGTCGTGCCCGGAGAGAGCTCCTCTATCGATGTCCGTATCGGAGCAGACCGCCAACCGCAGATGGACAACTACGTCGATGGCGTGTGGAAGGTGGTGCACTGCACTGCAGAAGAGCTCGCCGCACTTGCTACCGCAACGCATTGGCATACCGTCCTCGTGGAAGGAGCGATCGCAGAGCTGGAGCGACTCTCGGCATCTGGACACCTTGAGCATGTGATGGTCAGTGCAGATTTCCTTGGGTTTCGCCATTACACGCCAGAGCGGCTCCGCGACACGCTCGCGCACATTGATCTCGCCTTCATCGGCTGGCCCGGCGCGCGAGATGATGCGTCACTCGCGGAGGTTCGTCGCTTCGTTCTCGACGCTCAGAAGGTGGCCGTCGTAACCCTTGGGGCGCAGGGGGTTCTGGTCGTTGACGGTGGGAGCCAATCGGAGACGTTCTACCCAACCGTGGCGGTCCCCGTGGCGGGGAGCACCATTGGGTGTGGGGATGCCTTTATCGCAGCGTTCTTGATGGCGCACCAGGCTGGCGCCTCCTTGAGTGATTCCGTCGCTGCCGGGCAATCGGCGGGAGCTACCGCGACGGCGTGGAGTCTCCCCCTCCCTGACGCAGCGTACGCAGACTAGGTCAGCAGGGCGAGCAAGATTCCTGCGGCCGCTGCAAGGCCAACGCCCGCCAAGCGGCGCAATCGATTGGCGATGAGCTCACCCTCGAGACGATCGACAAGGTCGGGGCCACTCCCCGGGGTGCCGCGCCACGCCTCATAGCGAGTCGCTGCACCGACGCGGCTTGCCCACTCCGTTCGCGCTCGAAGGAGCGGTGGGAGCCGGAGTGCAAGGTAGACGAACCCGGCGATGCCGAGACCGCCAACGAAGAGTCGAACCAGGTCGAGCACTTAGGCGTCGAGCAGAGTCTTGAAGACGGCGCCAAGTTGGGCAGCGTCGCCACGCCCCTTGCTCGCCTTCATCGCCTGGCCAACCAAGAAGCCGATCGCCTGCTGCTTCCCCGCCTTCCAGTCGGCGAGCGCCTGTGGGTTCGCAGCGAGCACCTCGCTAGCAAGTTTCTTCAGGGCGCCGTCGTCACTAATCTGCCCAAGCCCGCGCTCAGCGATCGCCGCGCGCACATCGAAGCTGCCGCCCAAGAGCTCGGCGAAGAGTTCTTTCCCTATGGTGCCATTGATCTCCTTGCGAAAGACCGCGCCAATCAGCGCGGCGAATTGCACCGGATCCGGCTCCGCAGCCCCCTCATTTGCCGCTCGGAGATACTCGCCTGTCACCCAGTTGGCGAGCGTCTTCGCATCAATCGTTGCATCTGCAGCGCGTGACGCCTCAAAGAGCGCCGCAGCACGAGGCTCACCGACCAAGACAGCGGCATCGTATTCGGAGAGCCCGAGCTGTTCCACATAGCGTGCTCGGCGCGCCGAAGGGACCTCGGGGATGCTCGCAACGATGCCCGCCAACCAGGCTGGATCAATGGCGAGTGGCGGCAGGTCAGGCTCTGGGAAGTAGCGGTAGTCGTGCGAGTTCTCTTTTGCGCGCATCGTGTAGGTGCTCTCGCTCGACTCATCCCAGCCGCGTGTCTCTTGCGTGATCGTTCCACCCGATTCAAGGACTTCGGTCTGCCGTGCAATCTCAAAGGCGATCGCCTTCTCCACCGAGCGGAAGGAGTTCATGTTCTTTACTTCGGTGCGCGTACCAAACGGTGCATCCTCGCTTGGACGGATCGAGACATTTGCCTCGACGCGCATCTGCCCGTTCTCCATCTCGGCGTCGGCTGCACCGATCGTGCGCAGCAGGAGTCGGAGCTCTTCGGCGTAGCGGCGGGCCGTCTCAGCGTCGCGAATGTCGGGTTCGGTCACGATCTCAAGGAGCGCGACGCCCGAACGGTTGTAGTCGATCAGGCTGGAGCGCTTCCCGTCACCCCCCTTCTCGTGGCGAAGGCGAGCCGTATCCTCCTCGAGGTGGGCGCGGCGAATGCGCACGCGACTGGTTCCGGCGCTGGTTGTTACCTCAATGGTTCCATGCTCGGCGAGTGGGAAGTCGAGCTGGCTGATCTGATACCCCTTCGGTAGGTCTGGGTAGAAGTAGTTCTTGCGATCCCAAATCGTGGTGGCCGGCGCGGCGGCACCGATCGCAGCACCAACGGCGAGGACTTTCTCAATCGCGGCTCGGTTCGGCACTGGGAGTGCGCCAGGGAGGCCGAGGCAGGTTGGGCAGGTCTTGCTGTTCGGGAGGTCACCCTCGGCCGCAATGGCGCAGGGGCAGAACATCTTTGTGACGGTGCGTAGCTGTACGTGCACCTCAATGCCGATCACCGCATGCCAGGTCATGCCGCCACCTCGCGCGCCTTGGCAACGAATCGGCCGATGCGCACCAACGCCTCGCGGAGGTTCTCTTCCGAGGTGGCGTAGCAGATACGCACATGCCCGACGCCGCTCGTACCGAACGAGGATCCCGGAATCACCGCGACACGCTCTTCGGTGAGGAGGCCCTCAGCGAACTGCTCGTCGGTGAGACCGGTTGAGCGAATGTCGGGGAAGGCGTAGAAGGCGCCCTGTGGCGCACCGGTTGGTAGTTTGAGTGCGGCGAGGCCATCCAGCACAATGGTGCGACGTCGCGCGTAGGCGGCGCGCATCTCCTCGAGCGCCGGCTCGCCGTTCGTGAGCGCTTCAAGGGCTGCATCTTGCGCGATCGTTGGGGCGCTCATGATCGTGTACTGGTGAATCTTGACCAGGCCCGCAACGATCTCCTTCGGGGCGCAGAGGAAGCCGACGCGCCACCCCGTCATGGCGTACGACTTCGAGAAGCCGCCGATCAGGATGGTGCGCTCACGCATCCCCGGATAGGCCGACATTGCGCGGTGCGCCGGTCCCTCATAGACGAGTCGGTCATAGATCTCGTCGCTAATCACCACCAGGTCCCGTGCCACGGAGATCTTGGCGAGCGCCTCGCGGGTCGGCTCGTCGAGGGTTGCCCCCGTTGGATTCGCCGGATAGCCGAGGAAGAGCGCCTTGGCGCCGGTCGCCGCGGCATCAACGGCCTCAGCATGGAGGCGCCAGTTGTCGCTGCCGCTCGTCGCCACCGGTACGGCGGTTCCACCCGCAAAGACGATCGCTGGGAGGTAGGCGACATACGACGGCTCTGGCAGCACGATGCGATCGCCCGTACCGACGATGCCGCGTACGGCGAGGTCAACCGCCTCAGAGGCACCGACCGTGATGATGATTTCGCTCTCTGGATCGTAGGTGACCCCCGAGCGCTCCTGAATCTTCGCGGCAATGGCGCGGCGAAGCTCAATGGTTCCGTAGTTTGAGGTGTAGTGGGTGCGACCAGCACGTAGGCTCGTCACCGCCGCCTCAACGATGTGTGCAGGAGTGTCGAAGTCGGGCTCCCCCACGCCGAGGCTGATCACGTCGCTCATCGTTGCGGCGATGTCGAAGAAGCGTCGGATGCCAGAGGGCGGCACCGCGTGGACGCGGTCAGCGAGTGCGCGCTTTGCGAAGTCGCTCACGCCGCACCTCCACCGAGCTTGGTCAGATCATGCGGCGCCACCGTGCGCCATGCTGCGGTTGCCGTGAGCGCCTCGTAGCCCGCGGAGATACTGAGCAGTTCGGCTTCAGACCATGGCTTGCCGATCAGCTGCAGACCCACAGGGAGGTTCTCAGAGAGGCCGCACGGAATGCTCACCCCTGGGAGGCCCGCCATGTTTGCCGGAAGCGTGCAGGCATCGGCGAGATACATGGAGACCGGATCGCTCATCTTTGCGCCGAACTTCCAGGCCACTTGTGGACTCGTAGGTGCAACGATGGCGTCGAAGCCCGCCGCCCAGATGCGATCAAAGTCGCGCGCGATCAGGGTGCGGACCTTCTGTGCCTTCACGTAATAGGCGTCGTAGTAGCCCGCGGAGAGTGCGTAGGTGCCGAGCATGATGCGTCGGCGCACCTCAGGGCCGAAGCCGCGACCGCGCGTCTCTAGGTAGCCGTTCAAGAGGTCACCGCCGCCGTGCTTTGATGCGCCGTAGCGAACTCCGTCGTAGCGAGCGAGGTTGGCCGACGCCTCTGCTGGCGCAACGATGTAGTAGGTCGCGAGCGCATGCTCAGTGGTTGGGAGGCTCACCTCTTCCACGATCCCGCCCGCAGCTTCAAGCGTCGCAACCGCATCACGAACGGCACGCTCAACTCCAGCCTCCATGCCGGCGACAAAGTACTCCTTCGGCAGGGCGAATCGCTTGCCGCGAATGGCAGATGCGGCGGCATCACCGCTCGGGAGGTTGAGCAGCACCGCATCGAGAGGACTGCGTGAACTTGTGGCGTCGTGCGCATCGGCGCCAGCAATCGTGTGCAGCAGCAGTGCTGCATCCTGCGCCGTGCGCGCAAATGGCCCAACCTGATCGAGCGATGATGCAAACGCGACGATGCCGTAGCGCGAGACGCGGCCGTAGGTCGGCTTCATGCCGACGATGCCGGTGAGGCTCGCAGGCTGACGAATGGAGCCACCCGTATCGGTGCCGATGGAGAGCGGGGCGTGGAACGCCGCAACAGCGGCGGAGGATCCGCCCGACGAACCACCAGGGACGCGGTCGACCGCCCACGGGTTCACCGTCTTCTTGTATGCGGAGAACTCTGTCGATGAGCCCATGGCGAATTCGTCCATGTTGGTCTTCCCAAGAATCACCGCACCGGCCTCTCTCAAACGCGCAGCAATGGTGGCGTCGTATGGGCTGATGTATCCCTCGAGGATTCGTGAGCCCGCAGTTGTGGGGGTTCCGGTGAGGTTGACGAGGTCCTTCAGCGCAACGGGGACGCCGAGGAGTGGCGGGAGCGCGTTGAGCGCCGCGGCACCAGCGGCACGTGCGGTCGCGTAGCGCGCATCGGCGCGGTCGGCCTCAGCACGCGCCTCCTCGTGTCGAAGGTGCAGCCATGCGCCAAGGACACCATCTTCTCGATCAATAGCGGCAAAGAGCTCATCGGTGACGGCGCATGAGGTTGCGGCGCCCGATTGGAATGCGGCGCGCAGCTCGGTCGCGGTTGCGCGGCGTAGGCTCTCCCCGCTCATCCGTCGGCCTCCTCGGAGAGGATCGCCTGCACGCGCACAAAGTCACCGCTCCGTGCCGGTGCGTTCTTCAGGGCATCGTCAACGGGGAGGGATGGCTCAGCGATGTCGTCACGCAGGGGCATCGCCTGAACGATCGTCTGTGCACTCGGCGGGACGCTCGAGGTATCGACATCGGCGAGGTGGGCCCACTGCTCCAGGATGAGGTTGAGGTCGCCCTGGAGCTTCCCCAACTCGTCGCTGGTGAGGCCGAGGCGTGCCAGCGCAGCGACGCGTTCTACCTCGGCACGGGTCAGTTCACTCATGCGGGAATCCTACCCGCCCGACGGCTCAACCCCCAGGAGCGCGATGAGGCCCGCCTCATCAACGATCTGAATGCCGAGCTTCTCGGCGGCGGCACGCTTGGAGCCAGCCTTCTCTCCCGCCACGAGCAGTGATGTCTTTGCGGTCACCACATCGGCGACCGTACCCCCCGCCGCTGCGATGCGATCCTGCGCCTCGCGTCGGCTCCAGCCCGTTGCCGCGAGCGTTCCCGTGAACACAATGACCCGCCCAGCAAGCGGGCCACCCGTCACGACCGGCGCGACCGCGGCGGGAACGATCACGAGCCCCGCGTCGAGGAGGTCTTCGAGCGATTCGCCCGCCAGCCCTGTGGCGAACGCGGCGAGGATGCTCTCCGCCACCACCGCGCCAACCCCTGAGATGGCGGTGAGCTCCTCTGCTGTGAGGGAGCGCAGCGTGGCAAGCACGGTACGGCCCCACGCTGCTCCACTGGCCGCAGAGACACGACGCTGCAGCTCTGCTGCGAGATCCTTCGCCGTCGCCTCACCGACATGGCGAATGCCGAGCGCAACGAGAACGCGCCATAGCTCGCGGCTTCGTCGCGCCTCAATCATGCCGAGCACGTTGCTGATGCGATTCGGTCCTTCGCGACGAGACCCGTCACTCAGGCTCCCCATGCGGTCCAGCCCATCGAGTTGTTCGGCGGTCAGGCGGTACAGATCGCCGAGGCGGCGAACCACGCCACGCTCCACCAACTGTGCGAGCAACTTTTTGCCGACGCCCTCGAGGTCGAGCGCCCCACGGCCAACCGCATAGCGCAGCGTCTCAAAGTTCTGCGCCGGACAGGCGCGATTCGGGCAGCGATGGCGCACCTCATCGCGTACAACTTCAGCACTGCATGACGGACAGCGCGTCGGCATGGTGAACTCAGGGAGGGGTGAGGTGCGGCGCTCGGCAAGCCCACGCACCACCTCAGGGATCACATCCCCCGCCTTCTGCAGCACGACGATATCTCCCACGCGAACATCCTTGCGACGAATCTCATCGATGTTGTGCAGCGTTGCGCGTCGCACCGTTGAGCCAGCCACCAAGACCGGCTCCATCTCTGCCACCGGAGTGAGGTAGCCGGTACGGCCAACCTCCACGCTAATGCCGAGGAGTCGGGTCGTTACCTGCTCCGGGGGAAACTTGTAGGCGATCGCCCACTTCGGCGAACGGGCGATAGAGCCGAGCTGCTCCTGATCGGCGACCGCATCCACTTTCAGTACCGCGCCGTCGGTCTCGTACTCGAGGGCGCGACGCTTCTCAACCCACTCGGCAAGGAACGATGCTGCACTCGCCCCACTCAGACCGGCACGAGCATGCTGCTCAGTTGGAAGTCCGAGTTCGTGCAGCCGACGGAGCGCCGCACTCTGCGCGGCTGGGGCTGGCTCCTCAAAGAGCTGATAAGCGAAGAACGAGAGGTTGCGCTTGGCCGTGATCGCGGCATCTTTCTGCCGCAGTGAGCCAGCCGCCGAGTTGCGTGGATTCGCATAGAGGGGGAGATCGGTGGCGGCTCGCTCAGCATTGAGCGCAGCGAACGACGACTTCGGCATGTAGATCTCGCCACGCACCTCACAGGTAGCCGGCTTCTTCAGCGTTGCAGGAATGGCCCGAATCGTGCGCACATTCGCCGTCACATCTTCACCGGTGGTGCCGTCTCCGCGGGTTGCGGCGCGCACGAGCACGCCTCGCTCGTAGATGAGGCTGATCGCAAGGCCATCAATCTTCAGCTCAGCGACGAGTTCGGGCTCGCGCCCGCCGAGCCCCTTCGCCGCACTGGCGGCGAAGTCGGCGACCTCTTCGGGCGAGAATGCGTTCGAGAGGCTCAGCATTGGACGCTCGTGACGTACCTCGGTCAGCTTGACCGCTGGCTCCACTCGATCATCC
This sequence comes from Candidatus Limnocylindrus sp., assembly GCF_040397235.1. Classification (GTDB taxonomy): domain Bacteria; phylum Chloroflexota; class Limnocylindria; order Limnocylindrales; family Limnocylindraceae; genus Limnocylindrus. Next base: position 275,970 of record NZ_JBBAWH010000001.1, read on the forward strand.
GCACTCGGTCCGACACGCTGCGTTGGCGAGTCTGGCGTAACGAGCTCGGGATGTGCCTTCTCAAGGGCGTTGAGTTCAACGCGCAGCGCGTCGTATTCGACGTCTGCAAGCGTTGGCGCATCCTCAACGTAGTAGCGACGATCCGCCTCGTTAATGGCGGCAACGAGTTCGCGATAGCGTGCCGCTGGCGCGAGAGCCTTGGCGCTCATCCCTGAACCTCCAGATTGGCGATGCTCGCCGCAAGCGTCTTTACCCCCGACCCGGCGAAGGCGATCGTGACCTCCTCATCGTGGCGGGTGAGCTTCGATGTGACCACGATCCCTTCGCCGAATGAGGGGTGTAGGACGCGGTCGCCATCACGGAAGTAGCGCTCGCCTGGGATACGCGCCCGCGCTGGTGCGACGGTGCGTGGCCGGAGTGGTGGGGGTAGCGGCGCGCCAGCCGCCTGCGGAGGAGCACCGGCCGCGCCACGTCCCGTCGCCGCCCACGGGGGAATCCGTCCGACCGGCTGCATCAGCTCTGGTGCCTCGCCAATGAACTCGTCGTCGTCTGGCGCCTCGTCGATCCCTTCGTCATCTGGCACGCGGAGCGAACCGGAGCGTGCGCCAGCGCTGTAGGCGCGCCGCCTCGCCTCTAGGTCGCGCCCAGGGCGGAAGGCGCCGCTCGGGGCTCCCGGTGTGCCACTCCCCTCACGCCACGACTCGCCACCCGCGAATCCTGCCCGCGCCGAACGGAAGCCACGACCGAAGCGCGTCTCACCATCGGCGCGTGGGTCGTCATCATTCGCAACAACGAGCAGCTCCTCTGGGATCTCCGCGAGGAAGCGTGACGGCGCACCGTCGCCATCACCCCAGCCACGACGAAGTGCGTACGAGAGGCTGAGGCGACGCTTCGCCCGCGTGATACCGACGTAGCAGAGGCGACGCTCCTCCTCCATCTGCTCCTGGTCCATGAGGGCGCGGCTGTGCGGGAAGAGCCCTTCGGTCAACCCTGAGATGAAGACGGTCGGCCACTCCAGCCCTTTTGCGGCGTGCAGGGTAATCAGCGTCACGCGCTCCGCATCGCCATCGAAGGCATCCTGATCGGCGACCAGCGCCGTGTCCTCAACAAATCGGTCGAGTGCGTCGAGTGGGGCGAGCTCCATGAATCGCCCCGAGATGCCGCGGAGCTCGAGAAGGTTCGCCCAGCGCTCCTCTCCCTCCACACCCTCCGAGGCGAGATGTGCACGCAGGCCAGACTCCGAATAGACCCCGTCCAGCAGTTCCGGAAGCGTGACCGCCGCGATACGATCGCGTAGGCGGCTGATCACGTCGGCGATGCCGGCAAGGGAGTTTCGTGCGCGTGTGTTCACCCCTGACACCTCGCCTCGTCCAGCGGCGGCGATGACGTGTCCGTATGGAGTTCCGTCGGGCGCGCTCACGCTCGGTGAGGCAGCGGCGCGTAGTAGTTCAATCGTCTTATCGCCAATGCCACGAGGGGGCACGTTGAGAATGCGCTCGTACGAGATGCGGTCGGTGTCGCTGCGCAGGACGCGGAGCCAAGCCAGGGCATCCTTCACCTCGCGGCGCTGGTAGAAGCGTGTGCCGCCGATCAGCTGATACGGAATGCTCGAGCGCAGGAGTGCCTCTTCAATTGCGCGCGACTGTGCATTGGTGCGATACAGGATGGCGATGCCGTTCAGGCTAACGGGCTCTGGTGCATCCGCGCGACGACCGGTCACCACGGCGGAAGCCTCTTCAATGCGCCGAACGATCCAGGCCGCCTCATCTTCGGGATCAAACGCGCCATAGACGGTGATCTGATCACCACCCTCAAGATCGGTCCAGAGTTTCTTCTTCTTGCGACCCTCGTTGTTCGAGACGACGCCGTGTGCTGCATCGAGGATCGTTTGCGTTGAGCGATAGTTTTGCTCAAGTGGAACAACTTCAGCCGTTGGCCAGTCACGTTCAAAGTCGAGAATGTTGCGAATGTCAGCCCCGCGCCAGCTGTAGATGGATTGATCGTCGTCTCCCACCACACAGAGGTTCCCGTGTTTAGCCGCAAGCTCGCGGACCCAGGTGTATTGGATGCGGTTGGTGTCCTGGTATTCATCAACGTGCAGGTACTCCCACTTCGCTCGATAGCGATCGGCCACGGCGGGTGCCTCCTGCAGCAGGCGCAGCCCTTTGAGGAGCAGGTCATCAAAGTCGACAGCGTCGAGGCGCTTCAGCTCGGCAGCATAGCGACGCGCAAATCGGGCGACGAGGCGCTCGTGATGGGTGATCGCACGATCCTCCATCTGGTCAGCGTTGAGGCCGTCATTCTTGGCGCGGCTGATTGCGCCAAGGATCAGGCTCGGCTTCGTCTCGCCGGTGGCGGGGAGGTCATCCTCTTTGAGGAACCCCTTGATCACCCGCGCCTGATCGTCGGCGTCGTAGATCGTGAAGCCCTTCGGCAGCCCGATCGCCTCGCCGTCGCGACGCAACATGCGGGCGCAGAGGCTGTGGAAGGTGCCCATCGCCACATCGCGCGCCGCCTCACCGATCATCTCGTGGAGGCGATCGCGCATCTCGGCGGCGGCCTTATTCGTAAAGGTCACCGCAAGGATCTTCCACGGGGCGACGCCCTCGTGCTGGATCAGCCAGGCGATGCGGTGCGTGATCACCCGCGTCTTCCCTGAGCCGGCGCCTGCGAGCACCAGCAGTGGGCCCGCAGTTGTCGTTACCGCGCGTCGCTGCGCCTCGTTCAGCGGGGCAAGGATCCGCTCCTGAACGGCGCTGAGGGCGGCCCCCGTCAGCTGGGCGCGACGCGGGAGGAAACGCTCCGCCGGCGATGGTTCACCCGTGGGATCAAGGGGGAGGTTCACCCGAGTATTCTACCGCCCGCCACCCTCCGCCCACGAAAAACGAAGAGGACCCTCGGCCCCGCCGAGAGTCCTCTTCACTAGGTGCGAGGTAGGTACTAGAAGTCCATCTCGCCGCCGTGGGCGTGGCCACCTGGCGCTCCAGACTCCTTCTTCTCTGGGATGTCGCTGACGACCGCCTCGGTCGTGAGCACCATCGCGGCAACCGACGCGGCGTTCTGGAGGGCGGAGCGTGTCACCTTCGCGGCGTCAACGATCCCCTTCTCGAACATGTCGACCATCGTGTCGGTCGATGCGTCATAGCCGGTCCCCTTCTTCGCCTTCAGGATTGCCTCGATCACGACGTCGCCACGGGCGCCGGCGTTCTCTGCGATCTGACGGGCTGGAGCTTCGAGGGCGCGGCGGACGATGTCCACCCCGACCTGCTCGTCACCCTCAAGATTGATCTTGTCGAGCGCGCCTCGCGCCTGCAGGAGTGTGGTGCCACCACCGGCGACGATCCCCTCCTCCACGGCCGCGCGGGTCGTTGAGAGAGCATCCTCGATGCGGTGCTTCTTCTCCTTGAGCTCGACCTCGGTGGCAGCGCCAACCTTGATCACTGCAACGCCGCCCGAAAGCTTGGCGAGGCGCTCCTGGAGCTTCTCCTTGTCGTAGTCCGACGTGGTCTCCTCAACCTGCGCCTTGATCTGCGCCATGCGCGCCTTGATCTCAGCAGGCTTCCCCGCGCCATCAATGATGGTCGAGTTGTCCTTGGTTGCGACGACGCGTCGCGCTGTGCCGAGGTCCTCAGCTGTCACGCTGTCGAGCTTGCGGCCAACCTCTTCCGAGATTACCGTTCCGCCGGTCAGCACCGCGATGTCGCGGAGCATCTCCTTGCGGCGGTCGCCGAAGCCTGGCGCCTTCACCGCGAGCACCTGTACGGTGCCGCGGATCTTGTTCACCACGAGCGTGGCAAGTGCCTCACCGTCAACATCCTCAGCGATGATCAGGAGTGGTCGACCAGTGCCGACCGCCTTCTCGAGCGCTGGGAGTGCATCGGCGACTGCCGAAATCTTCTTGTCGGTGATCAGGATTGCTGGGTTGTCGAGCTGTGCCTCCATGCGATCTGAGTTCGTCACGAAGTAGGCTGAGATGTATCCGCGGTCGAACTGCATCCCCTCGGTGTACTCCTTGTCGAGTCCGAGCGACTGCCCCTCTTCTACGGTGATCACGCCATCCTTGCCGACCTTCTCCATAACCTCAGCGATCAACTCGCCAACGCTTGGATCAGCGGCAGAGATTGAGGCGACTGCGGCGATCTGCTCGCGAGTCTCAACCTTGCGGGACTGCGCCTTGATCTCGGCGACAACGGCGGCGACCGCCTTGTCGAGGCCGCGCTTGATGACCATCGGGTTTGCACCTGCAGCAACGTTGCGCAGGCCCTCGGTGACGAGCGCCTGGCCGAGCACGACGGCGGTGGTGGTGCCGTCACCAGCCACATCGTCGGTCTTCGTCGCGACTTCCTTCAGGAGCTGCGCGCCCATGTTCTCGAAGTGATCTTCCAACTCAATGTCACGTGCAATCGTGACGCCGTCGTTGGTGATGGTTGGGGCGCCGAACTTCTTGTCGAGCACCACGTTGCGGCCCTTCGGGCCGATCGTCACCTTTACCGTGTCGGCGAGCTTGTCGATGCCGCGCTTGAGCGCTCGTCGTGCCGCCTCATCAAATACCACCTGCTTTGCCATTGGGTCTCTCCTTCTCTATCTACGTTGGGTTACTTGGGCCTTCGTGGAATTAGTCGATGACGGCCAAGATGTCCTTGGCGCCAACGATGAGGAACTCATCGCCATCGATCTTGAATTCGGTGCCGGCATACTTTGCGTGCAGGACGCGGTCGCCCACCTTCACGTCAATCGGCTCGCGCTTCCCGTCATCAAGGATGCGGCCTGGTCCAACGGCGACGACTTCGCCCTCCTGTGGCTTCTCCTGCACCGTGTCGGGCAGGATGATGCCGCTGGCAGTCTTCTCATCGCGGGGGACTGGCTTCACGACGACGCGGTCGCCGAGGGGTCGGAGTGCTGCCTTCTTGGCCATCGGTAGAACCTCCTTGTGGGCGGGTGTACCGCCCCTGAACACTTGTGCCTACGCGGGCGAGGCACGTGCGGAGATGTTAGCACTCGAGGGCTTAGAGTGCCAACTCCAAGCGTGGAGGAGCGCCGCTCCCGCGTGGAAAGATGCGGTCAAAGTTCTCCGCAATGGCGCGAGCGAGCGGCTCAATCGGCTCGCCGCGACGCTCCGCGATCCACGCCAGGGTCAGGGCGACATTGGCCGGCTCATTGCGGTGCGGATCTGGCGCCCCCGGCATCGTCAGCCACGGTGCGTCCGTTTCGGTCAACAGGCGATCGGGTGGAATCAACGCGACCCACTCCCCGGTCGCCGACTCCTCAGGCCGGAAGGCGAGTCCAGAGATGGAGACGGCCCCGCCGAGCGCGAGTGCCTCCTCGACGTAGGCGGCACTCCCCGAGGCACTGTGCAAGATGAAGGGGACCCGCCCACCGAACGCCTTGGCACCGCCAGGCGCGCCGATCGCCGAGCGCTTGAGCGTTGCCAGGAGCTCTCGCTGTGCCTCATCACCATAATTAAGCGAGCGGCAGTGCAGGATCAGCGGCTTGCCGAGTGCCGCTGCAACATCGATGTGCGCCTCGAGGTTTTCGATCTGAGCTGCGAGCGGCGCGAAATCGCGCTTGGTGTCGATCCCCGTCTCGCCAATGGCCACCACACGCGAGTCGACCGCGCGCGCGAGCAGCGCATCGCGCCCTGGAGCATCGGTTACGGCCGTATAGGGGTGGATGCCAATCGCGAGGTCGGCCCACGGCAGATCTGGAGCGATCCGAAAGGCCCCCTCAGAGCTCTCGATGCCGTACGACGGAATGAGGAGTCGGACCACTCCCGCGTCGCGTGCGCGCGCGGCTACCTGCTGGTAGTCATCGTTAAAGCGATCGGCCTGGAGGTGCCCGTGTGCGTCAGTCAGCAGCGGCATCGAGCGCATCAGCCTCTAGTCGTGGGAAGAGTGGCTCTGGTGCGCCGAGTGGCCCGGCTGCACCGAGTGCCCCCCATGCGCCGATCTCGTCGAGCGGCGGACCGTTGTGCCCGTTCGCGTCGTACGGCCAGTTTCGACCGAGCAGCGTCCAGATCTTCGCGGCGATGCAGGGCATCACCGGTGCGGCATAGAGGGAGATAAGGCGACACGACTCGAGAAGATCACCAAGCACGCAGCGGAGCTTCTCCTCCGCCGCAGCATCACCGAGTTTCGCTGCCTTCGCGAGCTCCCACGGCTTCTCGCTATCGACAAACTTGTTTGCCACGCCGACGAACCCCCAGAGGGCGCCAAGCCACTCATGCAGCGCGTTGCGCTCCAGCGCCGCGATCGCCTCGCGTCGCGTCTCCTCCCAAGCGGCACCGAGGGTTGATGCGGCTGCCGGGCGCGGGAGCGGCGCATCGGTGAAGGCGCGGCTCGCCAGCGTGGTTGCGCGGTTCACCAGGTTGCCGAAGTCATTGGCAAGTTCAGAGTTGTAGCGGCGAATGATGGAGTCCCAGCTCACGTCGCCGTCGCGATCAAACGGCACCTCGCGCAGCGCAACGAATCGTGCGCCATCAGCGCCGAGCGCGGCGACCGCATCATCTGGGTCAAGGAAGTTGCCACGGCTCTTGCTCATGCGCTCGCCGCTGGAGAGGAGCCACCCGTGCACCCAGATCTTCTTTGGTGCCTCAAGCCCTGCGCTCCACAGCATCGCTGGCCAGAAGACGGAGTGGAATCGATTGATGTCCTTGCCGATGATGTGCAGATCGGCGGGCCACCATGGCGCGCCAGCAGCCTCCGCCGGGAAGCCCGCGCCAGTGAGGTAGTTGATCAGGGCGTCGTACCAGACGTAGATGGTCCCGGCCTTCGGGTCACCCTCCCCCGTTGCGGTCAGCGCGCTGCTCCCATCTTCATGAATGGGGAATGGAATCCCCCACGTTGCCCCTTCGCGGCTGATCGAGAAATCTTCCAACCCCTGGCGGACAAATCCGAGCATCTCGTTCCGTCGATATTCGGGCTGCACGGGCGATGGATCCTGCGTCAACCAGGCCTCAAGACGCTTTTGGTAGGCGCTGAGTCGGAAGAACCAGTTGCGCTCAGTCAGCCACTGCAGCGGGATGCCAAGATGGTTGGGGCAGACGGTCTTGTCGCCCTCCTTGACCACGTCATCAGCGTTGCGGAACCCCTCGTTGGGGCAGTACCAGCCTTCATAGCTACCGACGTAGATGTCTCCAGCTGCAAACGAGCGCCGAACCATCTCCTGCGCGGCAAGGGTGTGGTCCGCGTCGGTGGTGCGAATGAATCGATCGGGGCTAATCAGCAGCTTCGCCTCGCTCACTTGGAAGAGGGCGACCTTGGCGTCAACGAAGGCCTTCGGTGTCACCCCCTCCTCTGCAGCGCGGGCGGCGATGTTGACCGAGTACTCGTCCGTACCGGTCAGGAAGCGCACCTCGTCGCCGCGCATACGGCGCCAACGGGCGATGGCATCGGCGCCGATCACCTCATAGAGCGTGTGCAGGCCAGGCTTGTTGTTGGCATACGCGATGGCTGTCGTTAGGTAGTACCGCATCGTGGGCGATTGTCGCAGAAGAGCGCGCCCCCAGCGCGATACGCCGGCAGTATCCGCACCGTGGGAGGGTGCCAGAGCAGGCGTACGGCTCCTGCGGGTCACGTGATCCGGGCCGCCGCCGCACAAGGAGGCGCAATGAACAAGGTCATGCTCGCTGGCAGGATTACCAAGCCCGTCGAATTGAGAACGCTCCCCTCAGGCTCCAAGGTCGCGGTGGGGAACTTCGCAACCCATGACTTCCGCGGCGGCGAGGAGCGCACGGAGTTCCATCGGCTCGTCTTCTGGGAGAAGCTCGCTGAGATTGCCGCCGCCCATCTGCAGGCGGGATCGCTCGTCAGCATCGATGGCCGCCTTAAGACCCACGAGTGGGAGAGCGAAGGGTCGCGCCGCTGGATGACCGAGGTGATCGTGAATCGCCTGGAGTTCCTCGGGCCAAAGCCGCAGTCCGGTGACCCGGTGGCACAAGGGTCAGAGCCGACTGATCTCGGTGAGGCCGAGTACGGCGAGGAGATCGCGCCAGTTCGCGCCTAGCTCTCGTCGTCGACGCTCTCTGGTGCCGTGTCGTCATGGGCGAGGTTCCAGAGGCGTCGACGTTCAAGCCCCCACAGGGTGGCGATACGTCGAATCGCCGCGCTGCGCGACTCACCCGCCGTCACAGCGCGCCCCACAAGTTCGAGTGCTGCCGCATATGGGCCCTCGGGATCATCGGTGTCAGGTAGATCTGCGGCCGCCTGCGCACCGACAACGATGACGAACTCACCGCGCGCATCAATCTCCCCCGCACTCACCGCCGCTGCGAGTTGGCCGAGGGTGCCGCGGCGAATCTCCTCGTGCAACTTCGTGAGCTCGCGACAGATTGCCCCCACGCGGTCGTCGCCGCACACGCGCGCCAGATCGACCAGTGTCGCGGCCACACGCGGCCCCGCCTCATAGATCACGGTACCGCGCTCATCAGAGGCGATGGCACCAAGCACCTTGGTTCGGTCGACGCCACTCCGCGGCAGGAAACCTTCAAATGACCAGCGTGGGCCAGTGACGCCCGCTGCGACAACCGCCGCGAGGAGTGCGGATGCGCCGGGGATAGGGATCACGCGGATCCCTGCAGCGACCGCAGCGGCGACGAGCGTTCCCCCTGGGTCACTGATCAGGGGCGTGCCAGCGTCGCTGATCAGCGCGATGGCGGTGCCAGACAGCAGCCGGGCAATGATCGGCGCAACTCGGTCGGCCTCATCAAAACCTGGAAGGGCCGTCACCTCTGTCTGCACGCCAAAGCTGGCCAAGAGCGGGCGAGAGACACGCGTGTCTTCGGCAACGATCAGTCCAACCTCGCGAAGCACAGCCGCTGCACGCGGCGTGAGATCGGCGAGATTACCGATCGGGGTAGAGACGATATGCAACGCCCCAGGCGTTGCGCCACCGCCGCGCAGGTCCTCAGTCAAGCTTCGGGCGCCGCCGAGGGTAGAGATAGTCGCTTCCACTGCTCCGCCCCCCCACCTTTGCGATTGGCGGCATCTGGCGCTTGAACTCCGATCGACGAATCATCTCACTCACCCGTGAGACAAATTCGCGATCAAAGCCCTCCGCAATCACGTCTTCAAGCGGAAGGCGACGATCAACGATGCGGTGGAGCACGCGATCAAGGGTTGGGTAATCAAATCCACCCTCACCCTCGTCGGTCTGACCCGGCCAAAGATCGGCGCTCGGCGCCTTCTCAATGATCTGCGTCGGCACGCCGAGGTGGCGCGATAGCTCGCGTACCTGCGTCTTGTATAGATCGCCGATTGGGTTGAATGCCGAGGCGGCATCGCCGAAGATCGTGGAGTAGCCGATCAGCATCTCGCTCTTGTTCCCCGTGCCGACCACTACCCCACGGTGCTGGGCTGAGCGGTCATAGAGCGTGGCCATTCGCAATCGTGCCGCCATATTCCCCCGACGCACTGGGGTTACGCTCTCGCCCGCGGGCAGGTTCGCGATGAGTGCCGCCAACGGCGCCTCAATTGAGATGAGTTCACTCTGACAGCCGAGGTCGCTCACGATCGCCTCGGCATCAGCCCTCGAATTGGGCGATGACGCTGCGGTTGGCATCAGCACAGCCACCAGACGATCTGCGCCGATGGCTGCGGCGGTCAGGTAGGCAACCAGCGCGGAGTCAATGCCGCCGGAGAGGCCGAGGAGAACTCGCTCGGCGCCGGTGCTCGCCACGTGCGAGGTGATGAAGGAGCGGCACATGGCCGCGACCATCTCGGGGTCAATCGCGAGTTCGTCGTGAGGTGCACTACCGCTCTCGCCTCTCATTAGGTTGCCTATGCCTCCTCGAGGCCGGCGCGGGTGGCGATGATGCGGTCGTATTCGCGGCGCGTCAGCTCCAGACGCTCATCACGCAGGAGTGGAAGTGCGGTGCGGGCGCGTGCCACCTCGTCAAGATCGATCTCGGCAAGGAGAAGCGCCTCTTCGAAGAGGGGCGCCTCTGCGAGCACGACACCGTCGGGTCCGATCACGCGCGAGCCGCCCCAGAAGATCAGTGACTCATCGACGCCGACCCGATTCGTGAAGGCAACATAGGAGGTCGTGAGCGCCGCGGTGGCACGAAGCAGGGTGCCCCAGGATGCTGCGGAGCCAAGCCCCTGATCGGCATCCACGCTTGCGCCGCGCGCTGGCCCCGCCGCCACGTTGATGAGGAGCTCGGCCCCATCCTGCGCAAGGATCGATGGCAGCGTTGGATGCCAGAAGTCCTCGCACACACCGATGCCGATTCCGACATCGCCCTGAACCGCTGATCCACCAAGGGCCGCTCGGGTCGCGCGAATCGCATCGCCCGCCGCGAGGAAGCGTCGCTCATCAAAGAGTCCGTACGTTGGTAGATAGCACTTGCGCGCCACATGTCGCACCTCGCCACCCTCTAGTAGGGCGGCGGCGGCAAAGAGTCGATGGTCATCGGTTGACTCAACAAATGAGACAACCGCAGAGGGGCCGCCGCTCGTGAGCTTTGCCAGCGCTTGGAGGCGTGGATCGCTGCGTCGCATCGCAACCTCTGGCGCGAGGTCTTGCAGTTGATACCCGGTGAGGCCGAGCTCGGGAAAGATCACAAGATCGGCGCCCGCGGCACGAGCCTCAGCGATCTTCGCTTGATGCAGGGCGAAGTTCTGCGCGAGGTCACCAAGTGCCGGGGCGATTTGCGCGAGGGCGAGCACTCTGCGTCGCATCAGCCCCTACTTTTGCAAATCCCACGTGTGGATCGACCACGCGTATAACGGGCTTTGCACATCTGCTGTTTTCGTCGCCCAGGTAAAGCGGTTCCGAAGTAGTGCGTAGGAGGGATCCCCCCAGAGGAGGAGATACGGCCGCTCGCTCCGCCGGAGCGATTGAATGGTGGCGTAGATACCGACGCGCGAGCTAATGCTCCCGGCTGAGACGCCTTGGGCCAGGAGCTGATCGACGCCCGAGCTCGACCAGCAGACGAAGTTCTTCCCAGCCGGTGCCTCTTCGGTTGGGCAGGCGCTGGAGGCGAAGATATCCGAGTCATCGGGATCAAGGCCCCACTGCCACGCGCCGAGATAGAGATCAAAGTCGTTTGGGTAGCGCAGCCGTGGCGCGATGTCCGTGGCAAACGGAAGCTCGGCGACGGCGAGCGAGATGCCGCACTCAGCAACCTGGTCAACGATCAGCTGGGCCGCACGGGTTCGCGCAACCTGGCCCTCCCGAACGATGATGTCAGCCTCAAGTCGCGTGCCGGCGCGAGCGAAGACGCCATCCTCACCTGCGACCCATCCGTCGGCAATGAGCGCGGCGCGTGCACCAGCGACATCGCGCGTGGCCTCTGCTGCGGCGGGGTTTTCAGCCGCCCACGAGGTTGGCGCCACGGTGCTGGAGATCTTGATCCCGGTCTCATCTGTTGCGCCAGTGATGATTGCTGGCAGGTCGACGCACGAGGCGAGGGCGCGGCGGATAACGCTGCTGGCGAAGAGGCGCCCTTCGCGTGTATTGAACGCAAGGTAGTTGTAGCCGCGAAGCGACGCGGTGTGGAGCAGCGTGGCGTCGTCGCTCACGGTCAGGCCAGCAACATCTGCGGCTCGAAGGTCAGGGGCCCAATCAATCGCACCCCCTTGAAAGGCCTTCAGCACACCGGCGGGCGATGCAAAGACCGTCAGGGTCATCGCCGACATCGGCGGCTCGCCAAGGGCGAATCCCTTGAAGGCGGCGAGCTGCACGAAGGTACCGGGCACACGCTCGACGAATTCGTACGGCCCAGCGCCGATAGGTGCGCTCTGTACGTCGAGAAGTAGGAACGCGGCGCCAAGCTGCCCTTCAGTTGGTGCGAGGAGTAGTCCCTCCAGCGCAGCCAGCCGCACGTAGAGCGCACGTGCGTACTGTTCGTCGTCGCGGCTCCCCGTCGGCTCGCCAGTGCTGCTGAGTTGCGGATAGCCGCGTGGGTCTGGCAGATCAAGGCCAGCGTCGGCAAGGGTGCGCTCCAGCTCGGTGACGCGCGATGCATAGGTGCAGTTTGTCCCCCCCGAGGCGGCGCATCCGCCGCCGTCAATATCGGCGGCAATGTTCTCGCGGGTCAGGGAGACCGCATTGCGATCTGCCGCTTGAACCTTGGCTTGGAGTCGAGCCAGTGATGCGGTGAGCGTGCCCTTGGGGAGGATTGGGATGGTGAGTCCGCGTGTCTGCCAGGGTGCCCATGGCGACTTCAAGGTGAAGGTGAGCGCACCGTCTGCCTCCGCCTCCACAGAGGCCAGGTGGTTCCCGACCACGGCGCAAATGTCGCTCACAAGCGGACAGCGCGTTGAGGCTCCAAGTTCATAGGTAAAGATCACATCGTCGGTGGTGAGTGGCGACCCATCGTGGAAGGTGAGCCCCGAGCGCAGTGTGACGCGCCATTTCGTGCCACCTGCCGCACTCGAGGCGTCGCCATCGGCGAGCACCGGGGTTGGCGCGAAGGCGGCATCGGCGCGGTAGAGACCAGCGTGGACCATGGAGCCAACGAGGGCGGAGGCATCGTCGGAATAGGCGAGCTCTAGGCCGGCGGGCTCACCGACGATCCCCACCTTCAGCGTGCGACTGGAGATGACCGTGCAGCCAGCGAGCAGGGTTGCCGTTAAGAGAGCTGCCGCAAGGAACTTTAGGCCCCGATGCATCGGCATCTCCCCTCTCGCTCTCTCGTGGATCGGCAGGTGCCGATCTCTCCACAGGATAAGGGTTTGCCGTGCACTTTTGTGGCGGAGCGACCCGCCCGCACGAATCGCCTATGCAGCGAGGGCCGCGTAGGCGCGCTCAACGAGGCCGCACTCTGTCTGGAAGTCCAGGAGGGCAATCGCCTCATCCATCGGCACCCAGCGCACCTCGTCGAACTCTTTATCCCACTGATCGAACGAACCGCCGATCGCTTCCATCAGGTAGTAGTGCACCGTTTTGTCGATGCGCTCCCCGCCGCGCGTAAACGAGTAGTGAATGGCATCAAAATACGAGAGGATCTGCACCTCAAGGCCCGTCTCTTCGCGCACCTCGCGAAGCGCCGTCTCCTCTCGGGTCTCACCCTCTTCAGGGGTCCCCTTCGGAAGTGACCAGATGAAGCCGTCGCGCTCTCGACGACGGCGTCCAATCACGATCTCTGGCCGGCCGCCGACACCTCGAATGACGAGGCCTCCAGCCGACATTGCGCTGCGGCGTGTTGCTCCCATGCGCTGCTCCCTCACCTTACCGATGGACGGGCGGCCGGGGCCGTACCCGCAATTGAGCCGATGGTAGCCCCCGCAGCGGCGGCGCGCTGCTCAGGCGCGGGGCGCTACTCTAGTGGCACGCGTGGCGACGCAGCAGCAGCCGCGCACAACAGAGGGGAGGGCCCGTGGGAGACCACTTTTCAGCACGACGCTCGCTCGGCGCGGGTCTCCCTGACCGCATTGCCCTTGAGCTCCTCCCGCAGCCTGCAACCCCCTGGGGGCAACTCCCGCTGGTGCTGAAGATCCTGATCGAAGGTGCCGCCCGGCGCTCTGGCGATGGCTTCGTACAGCCCGAGGATCTGCACGCCTACCTCGCATGGAGGCCGGGGGCCTCGGCATCGGCGACGGGCGATGAGCGCGAAGTCCCCTTCTCCCCCGCGCGCGTGGTGCTGCAGGACTTCACCGGTGTGCCCGCCATCGTTGACCTTGCCGCCCTCCGCAACGCCGCGACGGAACTCGGCATCGATCCGCATCGCATCAATCCGCAGGTTCCCGCCGACCTGGTGATCGACCACTCGGTGCAGGTTGATCGCTGGGCAACGCGCGAGGCACTCGAGCAGAACGTTGCCAAGGAGTACGAGCGGAACACCGAGCGCTACCAACTGTTGCGTTGGGCGCAGGGCGCCTTCGATAAGTTCCGCGTCGTTCCGCCCGGAGCCGGCATCGTGCACCAGGTCAACCTTGAGAACCTCGCCACCGTTGTACGCGTCGAAGAGGTTGACGGTGCGCCACTCGCCTTCCCTGACAGCTGCGTGGGCACCGACTCGCACACCACCATGATCTCGGGCCTCGGCGTGCTCGGCTTCGGCGTCGGTGGCATCGAGGCCGAGGCGGTACTGCTCGGCGAACCACTCTTCTCGCCCATCCCCACCATCGTGGGGCTGCGACTCACTGGCCGACTCCCCGCCGGCACCACCGCAACAGATCTTGTCCTCACCGTCACGGAGCGCCTCCGCGCGCATGGCGTTGTTGGCGCATACGTAGAGGCGTTCGGCGACGGGCTGGCAACAATCTCTCTCGCCGATCGGGCGACGATTGCCAACATGTCGCCAGAGTTTGGCGCAACGACAACACTCTTCCCAATTGATGAGATCACCCTCGACTATCTGCGAACGACGGGGCGCAGCGGCGAGAGCGTCGCACTCGTAGAAACTTACGCAAAAGCACAGGGCCTCTGGCGCACCGCTGGCGCCGAGCCGCTCTACGACGCGATAGTTCATATCGATCTTGGCGGGGTGGTCCCGTCGTTGGCCGGACCACGACGTCCGCAAGATCGCGTGGATCTGCCGAACCTCGGCGCGAGCTTCGCCACCGCCTATCCCGATCGTGCCGGCGCTGACGCACATCACGCCACAGCAACCTCAACGAACGGCGACTACGAGTTGCACGATGGTGCCGTTGCGATTGCCGCGATCACCTCGTGCACCAACACCTCAAACCCGTCGGTAATGATCGCCGCCGGTCTCCTCGCCCAGCGTGCCGTCGCGCGCGGCATGCAGGTGCCAGCGTGGGTGAAGACGAGCCTGGCACCAGGCTCCAAGGTGGTGACCGCCTATCTCGAACGCGCGGGGCTCCTTGCACCGCTTGAAACGCTCGGCTTCAACGTGGCCGGCTACGGCTGCACCACCTGTATCGGTAACTCCGGCCCACTCGACACGGGGGTCTCTGCCGCCATTGAGTCAGGTGACCTCACCGTTGCCGCCGTGCTCTCAGGGAATCGCAACTTTGAAGGTCGCATCCATCCGTCGGTACGCGCCGCCTACCTCGCATCCCCACCACTCGTGGTGGCACTCGCACTCGCCGGGCGCGTGACGCTCGACCTCACGCAGGAGCCGATCGGCAACGACAAGAGCGGCACCCCCGTCTTCCTACGCGACCTCTGGCCAAGCGATGACGAGATCGGCACCGCTGTTGCAGCCGCGGCCGACGCCTCGCTCTACCGCAGCAGCTACAAGGATCTCTTCGCCGGCGACGCACGCTGGCAGAACCTCGCGAGCCCAACAGGCGAAACGTACGCATGGGATGCGAGCTCAACGTATGTCTCGCGACCAGCCTTCACGGAGGGGATCAGCCCCGAGCCGCAGCCGATTGCCGACATCGCTGGCGCGCGCGCCCTCTTGATGCTGAGTGACTCCGTGACGACCGACCACATCTCCCCTGCCGGCTCGATTCGCATCGACTCCCCCGCCGGTCGCTGGCTCATTGAGCACGGTGTCGCAGCTGGCGACTTCAACTCCTACGGCGCACGACGTGGCCACGACGAGGTGATGATGCGCGGCACCTTCGCCAACATTCGCCTTCGCAACGCATTCGCTGGCGGCAAGGAGGGTCCAGTCACCCGCCACCACCCATCGGGAGAGATCCTCGCCGTCGCCGACGCTGCCACGCGCTATCAGAGCGAAGGGTGCGACTTGATCATCCTCGCTGGCAAGGAGTACGGCTCAGGCTCCTCGCGCGACTGGGCCGCCAAGGGGACGCGCATGCTCGGCGTACGCGCCGTAATCGCACAGTCCTACGAGCGCATCCACCGCTCCAACCTCATCGGCATGGGCGTTCTGCCAATCCAGTTCCTGGCGGGCGAGAGCGCCGAGACACTGGGCCTGACTGGCACTGAGCGCTTCGATATCGCCAGTATTGGCAGCTGCACCGCTCGCTCAGAGATTCGCATCAGCGCTCAGCCCGTCGACAACACCGATGCCCCAACCGGCCCTGCAAAGGAGTTCTCAGCGCTCGTACGCCTCGACGGCCCAAACGAGGTGAACACCTACCGCAATGGCGGAATCATGCCAGCGGTGCTGCGAAGGATGGCGAAGAGCAGCTAGCTGCTACTCAAATTGTCCGATCACATCCACGAGAAGGTCCGCAAAACGAGCTGAGTCCACCCCTACGGCAACATCCACTGAGGCGGCGCGTCCGCGATCACGTAGCCGCTCGGGGAACCAATCCACCACTGTCCTGCCGCGCTGAAGATCAGCGAGCTCGATGTCAACAGCGGCGTGCACTACGGCAACGAGTTCAGGGTCCACCAGGTGCGCCACTGCAACCGCGTCATGGATTGCGCAGTAATTCCATCCATAACGCTCTTGGTAAAACACCTCAAAAAAGCCAAGCAGATCAGAGAAGACGCGTCCGGCTCGGTTGCCAGTCGCCTCAAGGCGCGCCCGCTCAGCGGCCCCCATCTTGGCAAGATGCGTCGCATCAAGGCCAACCATGGTGATCGGGATCCCGCTTGCGAATACGACAGCGGCAGCATCTGGATCGACGTAGACGTTGAACTCTGCCGCGCTCGTAACGTTTCCTTCGCCGACCGCACCGCCCATCCATGAGATGTGCGAAACCTTCGAGATCAGCTCGGGGTGCGCTTGGATGAACAGCGCGATATTCGTGAGCGGCCCGAGCGGCGCCAAGACGACCGGCTCTGGCGAAGCGGCAAGGAGCGTTGCAATCAGATCGACCGCGCCAGCTTCGTGCACGTGGCCTGCGGGTTCTGGAAGGTCTGCCCCCTCGAGGCCCGACTCCCCGTGAACATACGCCGCCGTGAAGAGTGGTCGCACAAGCGGCACCGCAGCACCGGCCGCCACAGGCATATCGTGGGCGCCCAACAGCGCGAGTACCCGCCGGGTATTCAGGAAGGTGTTCGGCAGGGTTGAGTTCCCCGCAACTACCGTGACGCCAAGCAGATTCAGTTCAGGTCGCGCGATAGCGATAGCAATTGCCATTGCATCATCGTGCCCTGGGTCGCAATCAATGATGAGAGGGAGCGGCTTCGCACGAGTGCCGAGTGGAGCGCGACGTGGCGAGTTTGGATACGGCGTTGAGAGTGGCATTGGATTCGGCGTCAGTGGGCTCACGCGCGGACTATACAGCCTAGGTGGTGGGCGATACTGGACTCGAACCAGTGACCTCACGGATGTGAACCGTGCGCTCTAACCAACTGAGCTAATCGCCCTAGGGCGGAGATTCTACTAGGTTCAGCCAGCCAGACTCCTGAGGATGAAGTTCTCGAGCAGGTTCAGCACGATCATCGTGACGAGCGGCGACCAGTCCACGCCGCCGAATGTTGGCAGGATGCGCCGGGCTGGGGCGAGGATCGGCTCGCTCATGTCGTAGATGATTCGCGAGATCCGATAGTTGCCGGAGGGGTCGAACCAGGAGAGGAGTACGCGCCCCAGAATTACCCACCAAAGGGTCTGAAAAACGAGACCAACGATCGCTGACGTACTCATACCTACAGCCTACCCGCGCGGCCCAAAGAGCGCGCTCCCCACCCGCACCTCGGTGGAGCCCTCGCTGATCGCGACCTCGAAGTCGCCGCTCATCCCCGCGGAGCGCAGTGGTCCAAGGTGTAAGCCGAGCGCCTGTGCGTCGGCGTCCACTTGTGCTGCAAGTGTTTGGAACTGGGCGAAGGTTGGGCGTGCCGCCTCCCCACCCGCCGTGAGCCTCCCCACCGTAAAGAGCCCGGCCAAGGTGACTGGAGCGCCTTTAACGGTTGCGGCGATGGCGGGAAGTGCCGCGCGCAGGCCCTCGGGCGTGAAGCCCGACTTGGCCGGATCTTCGTCCACGTTCACCTGGAGTGCGATCTTGATCGGTTTGGCTCTCTCGGTGGCGAGTGCGGCGATGCGCTCGAGCAGGTCAACGCTGCCCACGGTGGCGATGCGGTCCGCAGCCTCCATCGCGCGTCGCGCCTTGTTGGACTGCAGCGGGCCGATCAGCACCCAGGTGAGGTTCGCCGTGGGTCGCAGAGCCGCAACGGCGGCGCGCTTCGCTTCGAGCTCTTGCACGCGGTTCTCACCGAAGAGGGTGCATCCAGCGTCTACGACAACCGCGATCTGTTCGGCGGCCACACCCTTCGTGACCACCATGAGTTCGGCGGGGCCAGCGGCGCGCACGCGCGCTAATAGCTCGCGATAGCGGGTGGTGAGATCAGCGGCGCTTAGCATCGCCTGAGGTTACCCCCAGCAACTAGGAGATGCGGTTGCGCGGACGCAGGAAGGCTGGGATATCGAGATCGCTTAAGTCGACCTCTTCTGGCTGCGGAGCGACTGGCAGAGGTGCCTGGTCGGCCTCGTCACGGCCAACTGGGGTCAACTCAGGTGTGGGGGTGTAGGTGAGGCTCCCCGTCGGAGCCTCCTGCACGGCGACGCCATCGTCACGCAGGCTCCATGCGCCACTATCGGTCGCTCGGTATGGGGCGCGTGGGCTGGAGGTCGAACCCTGTCGATCCGCTGAGAAGCCGGTGGCAATCACGGTGATCTGAATCTCATCGCCGAGCGACTCGTCGAGCGAGGTGCCGAAGATGATGTTCGCCTCGTCGTCTGCGCGTGCGGTTATGTGGTTGATCGCCTCGTTCACCTCATGGAGTGTGACGGTGGCCGAAGCGGCGACGTTGATCAGCACGCCTGTAGCGCCCTGGATGTCGACCTCGAGGAGTGGTGAGGCAATCGCGATCTCGGCTGCGGAGGTGGCACGGTTCTCGCCACTGGCGCGACCGATCCCCATCAGGGCGGAGCCAGCGTCGCGCATGATCGAACGCACGTCAGCGAAGTCGAGGTTGATGATGCCAGGCACCGTGATGACATCGCTGACGCCCTTGACCGCCTGGCGCAGCACGTCGTCGGCGATGCGGAACGAGTCTTCCATAGAGGTCTGGCGGCTCACGACACTCAGGAGTCGCTCGTTAGGAATAACGATGAGGGTGTCGACATGCTTGCGCAGTTCGATCACGGCAGCCTCGGCTACCGCAGCCCGTCGCTTCCCCTCAAAGACGAACGGCTTGGTGACGATGCCGATCGTGAGGGCGCCAATCTCCTTGGCGATCTTCGCAATGACAGGGGCAGCGCCCGAGCCAGTGCCGCCACCCATGCCAGCGGTCACAAAGACGAGGTCGGAGCCCTCAAGGGCGGCGCGCAGATTTTCGATATCTTCCTGGGCGGCACGCTCACCCACGGCAGAGTCACCGCCGGCGCCGAGGCCGCGAGAGATCCCGTCACCAATGCGGATGCGGGTTGGGGCATGGGACTTCACCAACGCCTGGGCATCGGTATTCACGGCGATGAACTCCACGCCGAGGAGCTCGGCGCGAATCATGCGGTTGACGGCGTTGGACCCTGCGCCGCCGACACCGACGACGCGAATGAGCGCGAAATTCTCGGTTTGCGCTGCCATCGACTCCATGCCCTCCGAACCTGTTGCCTCGACTCTGCGCCGCCCGGGGCTAGCCCCGTTTAGACGACGCCCTCCCGTCGATCCCGCGCAGTGTAGCAGCGCCCCGCCCGCTATTCGCGGCGGGTTGGGTTACCCCCGAATACGACCGAAGAGGTTGCGCACCCCCCCGAAGAGGCGCCCTACGAATCCTGCTTCTGGCTCCTCGGCGATCCCCGCCTCATCCAGGCCGCGAGCGACCCAAGAGAAGAGGCCGAGCACGGCCGCCTGGCCAGGCCCACGGAACTCGTCGAGGATCCCCAAAATTGGCCCAGTTGGCGATGCAACGCGAACCGGCGCCTTCAGGATCTCACGTCCAAGCGCCTCGACGCCTTGAAGCAGCGCCCCACCGCCGGTCAAGACAACGCCTGCGCTGGTCACCTCTGGGCCCGCCTTGGCGATCACGCCAGCGATCAGTTCAAAGATCTCGCTCATACGTGGCTCAATGATGCGAGCGAGCTCGAGTCGGCCAATGCGCCGACCAGCTGGCTCATCGGGAACGTTGTACTGCTCCGCGTCACTGGCGGTGCGCGGGTCGCAGGTGCCGTAGGTCATCTTCAGCTCTTCGGCGGCAAGGAGGCTTGTCTTGAGCCCGATCGCCACGTCACGAGTAATGAAGGCGCCGCCGATTGGCAGGACCGCCGTATAGACGACCGCATTCTGGTGGAAGATCGCGATATCGCAGGTCTCTGCCCCGACATCAACCAGGACTGTTCCGAGTTCACGCTCGGTCTCAGTGAGCGTCAGCTCGGCAGCGGCGAGCGACGCTGGAACGTAATCGTCGACCGCGATGCCAGCAGCCTGCACGCACTTCTCAAGATTCTGCACGGCGGTGCTGCCGGCGGTGATGAGGTGCGCGCGAGCCTCGAGTCGGTAGGCGATCATGCCCCGTGGCTGCTGGATCCCCTCCTGGCCATCCACGATGTACGACGAGGGAAGCACATTGAGCAACATGCGCGAGTTCGGTACCTCGATCGCACGGCAGACCTCAAGGACGCGATCCACGTCGTCATCGCGAATCTCACGATCGGGATTGGCGACGGCTACCTGGCCGCTCGTGTTCACCCCCAGCACATGGTTCCCGGAGATGGTGATCGTGGCGTGCTCAATGTGATAACCGGAGAGGCGCTCAGCGGCATCAACGGCGGCGCGGATTGCGGCGCCCGTCTTCTCGATGTCGGTGACAACACCCTTGCGCATCCCTTGGTTCGGGTAGGTCCCCTTACCAATGACGCTGATGGAGCCATTCTCGCCACCAATGTGCGCAATGGCGCATGAAACCTTCGAGGTGCCGATATCAATCGCGGCGATCGTTGTGTAGCGCTCTTCTGCCATTTAGTTGCCCCCTCCACTCTGTGCGCTCATCTTGCGCATCATACCCCTGCTCACCCGAACGCCACGCCCTTTCTGCACCATCACGGGCTCACCGTGGGGGCTGCGGGGCTTGGCGATGGATCAGAGGGAGCCGGGCTAGTGCTGGGGCTGGGACTTGGACCCACGGATGGTGGTGGCGGTCGCACACCCTTCGCCGTGTAGGTGCCAGCCTGGTCGTCGGCGAGGATGACCCAACCGATCCGCGTCTCCCGTCCGGCGAGCAGGCTGCGCAAGAGGCGGACCTGGCCCGGGATCATGCTCGTTGGGCGAATGGTGGCGGAGTAGATGCCGAAGACTGAATGCCACTCGATCGATGGCCCGGTGGCCACCACGACGAAGCCGAAATCGCTGAGGAGGCGGAGGGTCAGGGTGGTGGCGCCGGTGCCGAAGTCCTCTGGCGTCAGGGAGGCCAGGCGCGTGGCCACATCGAGCTCGGTTGCCGTGAGTTGCCGAACTGTAAGGAGTGGGCTTGGCACGCGATCGTCGTAAAGGAGGGGGGCTGCCGCAAGTGCGGCTGCCGCCGTCGGCGCCAGATCGAGCGTGTCGATGTTGCCAAGAAGTTCGCCACTCTCGGTGACGGCATAGGCCAGGTCGCCAATCTGCCAGCGCAGTAGAAGCGACTTCTCGCGCACTCGAATCTGAATCCCATCGGGAAGCCCAGCGCTGACCCGCACAGAGGCGACGAGCGGTAGCGCTGCCACCGCCTCCTCTGCGGCGCGGAGGTTCACGCCGAGGAGGCTGCTGCCGATCGGAATGTTTGCAGCCGCGATCACCGCATCGGGATCAAGGAGTAGGGCGCCGACGACTGAGATGTTGCCGACCGTCGTGAGGCTGGCGCGCGCAGCCACCGGAGGTAGGAGGAACGCCGCCACCAAGAGTGCGCCGAGGGCAATCGGGCGCAGCCGAGCCGCCGCTCCAGGGGTGAGACGTGGACCTCGCCCCGACGTCGCGCCAGGCTCTTCGTTCGGGTGCTGATTCGCGGAGCCTCTGACTGGCGTCACGCCAGCGCGCCGACGGCTTCCGCCAAGCCCAGGGCGTACGCCGAGCGGCGCCTCACCCGGGGCGAATGGTCGTGCGCCTGCACCGCGATGCTGCCCGCGATCCCCTGTCGATGATCTGCGATCGCTCATTGCGCGCTACGCGACGCAGGACGCGCCGCCGCTGCAGCGACAAGCTCAACGCACAGCTCCGTAAAGCTCGAGCCGCCCGACATCACTAGTGCGGGGAAGAGCGAGATCGGCGTGAAGCCAGGGAAGGTATTCACCTCTGAGAGGTACCAGTGGCCGGCGCGTTCGCCGCTCCGCGCCATCAAGAAGTCCATGCGTGCGAGGCCACGACTCTGGGCGGCGGTGAAGAGCGCAACGGCGGCGGCGCGCATCTCATCTGCCAGAGCCGGTGGCAGGTCGCTTGACGTCGTGGTGCGCGAGACGCCCGGCGCGTACTTGGCGTCGTAATCGTAAAACTCACGGCCGGGAAACACCTCGCCAGGGCCGAATGCCTGCACCGATCCGTTCGTGCGCTCGAGAACAGCAACCTCCAGCTCGCGGGCGCGCTCAAGATAAGGCTCAAGCATCGCGCGATCGCCAAAGCGCAACGCCTCGTCAACCGCATCTGCCCAATCGGCTGACGTGTGCGCGATCTTCATGCCGATAGACGATCCGTGCGCTGCGGGCTTGCCGATCAGTGCGCCCGTCGACGTGTGCTCGTTGGCAAATGCGGCGATGGTACGAAGGAGACCCTCGCGGTCTGACGACCACTCGCCTTGTGTGATGACGAGCTCGGGGAGCGTCGCTACTCCGCCTTTGCGCGCGAGCGCCTTGAAGCGCGGTTTGTCCATGCCGAGGGCGGCGACTGCGGGGGTGTCACCGACATAGTTCAGCCCGGCCGCCGCAGCCGCTGCGGCGATCGTGCCATCTTCATCGCCCGGTCCATGCAGCGCAGGGACGACGATCGTTGCTGGTGCCGATGCGGCAACGCTTTGGAGATAGGTATCGAGCGCCATGGGCTGTGTGCCACGGAGCGCTGGCGCGGTGAGATCCGTGTATGCGCCGCCAGGGAGATCGCCGCGGCGGTGTGCCGCTGGCAACGGTCGAAGCGAACCATCTCGTGCGATATGTGCCTGCGTTACGTGCAGCCCTGCATCGAGCAGCGCAGCGGCGATGGCGGTGCCAGAGATCGTGGAGATATCTGACTCCGCGCTCCTCCCGCCGAAGAGCACGAGGACTGGTGGGAGTGCGCTGTGCCCACTCACGCGGCGGACTCCCCGATGAAGGCGATCTCAGTGGCGAGGATGATCCCGCTCTGCGTAAGGACCGCATCGCGGCAGGTGTCGTGGAGCGCGCGGATCTCCGCTGCGGTTGCTCCCCCACGATTGAGGATCCAGTTGGCGTGCATCTCGGAGACCTCTGCGCCGCCCACGCGCACCCCCTTCATACCCGCAGCCTCAATGAGAGCGCCCGCGCTCAGCTCGCCTGGGGGATTGCGAAAGACGCTGCCAGCGCTCGGAATGCCGAGCGGCTGATGCTCGCGACGCCAGCGGCGAATCTCCTCAAGATGCGACTTGATCAGCTCTGGCTCGCCTGGTGTCAGGGTGACCCTCGCCCCCAGAATCACCTCGCTGCCCCCCTCTGGTCGCTTGAATCGCGACTCGCGGTAGCTGAACGCGGCGTCGGCGATAGAGATCTCTGACTCGGAGCCATCCGCGCGGAGGAGCGTGATGGAGGTGGTGATCGCGGCCATCTCGCCGCCGTGCGCTCCAGCATTTGCCCAGATTGCGCCACCGATATTCCCCGGAATGGCGAGGGCGAACTCAAGCCCGGTGAGCCCCGCCTCGGCGGCAATCGTCGACGCCTTCGCCATGGGGACCCCTGAATCGAAGGAGATCGTTCCCGCAACACGATCGACGTCGTACCCCGCGCTGCGATTGAGGGCAACGATGCCACGAATGCCATAGTCCCCCACCACCACATTGCTGCCGCGCCCAAGGATGCGCAGTGGCCAGCCGCGTGACGCAGCGAGGCGAACCAGCCCACGCAGGGCGAAGCGATCGCGAATGGTGACCATGAGGTCGGCCGGCCCACCGACACGCATCGTGGTGTGTTCGGCGAGTGGCTCGTTGCGCAGCACCTTCAAGCTGAGTCGGCGCTCCAGTTCGCGAGCGGCAACCTCGGCATCGGCCCACGGCTGATGCGTGTGCACCTCGCTCATTCCCGACCGCCCAGTTGCAGCAGCCTCTGCGCGATGACCATCGCGGCATCAGGGTGCGCCAACGTTGTAGCGGCACGCGCCGCTGCAGCGCGCTGTGCTGGCGTCGCATAGTCGGCAACCGCCGCGAGAAGGCGTTCGGAGGTCAGCTCCTCATCGTTAATCAGCGTCACAGCGCCAGCCGCTGCGGCGGCCTCTGCATTGGCGCGTTGATGGCCGCCGGCAAATGGGTACGGCACGATGATGGCGGGGAGCCCAGCGGCGGCCGCTTCGGCAATTGTTGATGCACCGGCGCGTCCGAGCATCAGATCGGCGGAGACGAGTGCCCCCTCCATCTCTCCCCCACCCAGGAATGCGACGGGCAGGTAGCGGTCACGCAGCTCCGCAGGGAGGCTCGCTCGTCGACGCTCTGCATCGGGGAGGCCCTCCATCACCACGTGCAGGACGCTCCACCCCGTGAGCAGCGTTGCAAGCGCACCGGCGAGTGCCGTCTCGAATCGACGAACGCGCTGCGAGCCGCCGAACACCAAGAGGAGTTGATCGCTCTCGCTGAGGCCGCGCGCAGTTCGTGCCGTTGTGCGATCAATCGTGAGCTCGCGCACAGGGGTGCCGGTCACGGTCGTCTTCGCACCGCTCCATGGCGCGCGCTCTGCCGTCTGCCGCCAGGCAACTGCGCGATGTGAGGCGAGCGGTGCAACGAGGGTGTTCGATCGTCCCGCCTGTACGTTCCCCTCCCATAGGAGGCTCGGCGTGCGCGTGAGCCACGCGGCGATCAGCGTAGGGATGGCGATGTATCCACCCGTGGAGAAGATCACGTCGGGTCGCACGCGACGGATCAGGCGAATCGCCTGCAGGATTGACCAGAGCAGCTTGGCGGCATCACGCGCCGTCGCGAGCAACCATGCGCCGCTCGGTCGCAGACTTGGGGCGGCCAAAAGCGTCAACGGGTACCCCGCCTCTGGAACAAGGCGCGACTCGACGCCACGTGCGCCGCCGAGCCAGCTGATCTCAGCGTCGGAGTGGAGCTGGCGAACCGTACGAGCTACGGCGAACGCGGGGAAGAGATGTCCCCCCGTTCCGCCACCCGCGATTAGCACGCGCATCACTACCTCCTGCCTGGCTTGGATCCATCGTCTCACGCGATACCGAGAGAAGCAGCCCGATTGCTGCCATCAGAACAATGAGTGAAGAGCCGCCCTGGGAGACCAGCGGGAGCGGCACGCCTGTCACTGGGAGTAGGGCGAGGACAACCGCAATGTTGATGAATGCTTGCCCGGAGATCCAGACCACGATGCCCGTCGCCAGCAATGCGCCGTAGGTGTCGGGGGCGCGACGTGCCGTTCGCAGACCACGGAGAGCGATCGCCAAGAAGGCCGCGATCACGATGAGCATGCCGAGCAGGCCAGCCTCCTCGCCGATCACCGCAAAGATGTAGTCGTTCCATGCATACGGAATATT
Organism: Candidatus Limnocylindrus sp.; assembly: GCF_040397235.1. Classification (GTDB taxonomy): domain Bacteria; phylum Chloroflexota; class Limnocylindria; order Limnocylindrales; family Limnocylindraceae; genus Limnocylindrus. Next base: position 301,397 of record NZ_JBBAWH010000001.1, read on the forward strand.
GATCCCGCCCAGCTGCTGGGAGGAGCCGAGGCCTGAGCCGAGCGGCCCACCGACCGCCATCGCGATCAAGCCTTGCATTGTCTGATAGGTGGAGCCGGTTGGATCAGAGAACGGGTCGCTGAACCCACCGAGGCGGGCAACCTGATATCCGTTGACGAACATCAGCGCGATGGCAGCGGCTGCCACGCCAAACCCCGGCACCAGCACCCAGCGCAGGGGGACACCCGCGACAAAGAGGAGCGAGAACCCGATCAGGCCGAGAATCGACGCGGTGCCCAGGTCTGGCTCAACAAGTACAAGGCCAACGGAGAGCACGATCGCCAAGAGTGGCGAGAGCATCGTCTCGAACGTCTTGCCGATCTCGTGACCTCGCCGAGCGAGAAAATCAGCCAGGAAGATGATCAGCGAGAACTTCGCCGCCTCAGCGGCGTGAATGCTGATCGGCCCAACCGAGAGCGACCGTCGGAGCCCAGCCTCGGTGGGAACGCCAGGGATCATCACGGCGATCAGGAGGGCAATCGAGATGATCATGGCGAGGGGTGCGAACGAGCGCCAGCGGCGATAATCGGCGGCAGAGAGGATGTACAAGAAGGCAAAGCCGATGATTGCGTAGAAGAGCTGCTTGCCACCCGCACCGTAAGCGTCATTCGTCTTGATCAGGCTATTCATCGCAGACGCAGAGAAGACCATCAGCACCCCGATCCCAACGAGGACGACTGCGGGGAAGAGGATCGCCATATCTTCGCCAGGACGTTCGATCCGTAGCGCGCTCGCGATGCGCTGGCGCGCAGAGCCGATTCGCTGCGGTGCCCCGCCGCTGGCTGGGCGAGCTCCAGGGGTGCGCGTCACACCAGGCTGTCGCACGAGTCGGCTCACTGTGTGGCCTCAACCTGCGCGAGGACGGCGGCGCGGAACGCCTCGCCACGTGCGCCGAAGGGGTTGTTGTACATATCAAAGCTGGAACCGATCGGGCTCAACAGCAGCGTGGCGCGAATCCCATCTGTGCTCGGGGTGCCGATCTCGTGCGCCAGGCTGGTTCCCACCGCTACCGCGCTCTCCACACTCGTCGCGCGCTCAATGCGCTGGAGTCCTGCGCTGCGGAAGAGCGCCTCGAGCTCATCGGAAAGTTCACCCATCACCACGGCGGCGGAGCAGCGTTCGGCGACAATCGGCGCTAGGTCGGTAAGGTCGAGCCCCTTACTTCGTCCGCCAGCAATGAGGATCAGGGGCTTTGGGAATGAGCGAACTGCAGCGGCAACCGCATCTGGCTGCGTCGCCTGCGAGTCGTTCACGTAGCGAATGCCGTTGACCACGGCAACCGTCTCGAGTCGGTGCGGAATGCCGGTGAATGAACCTACCGCGCTCCGGATTGCGTCTGGTGCCACCCCCGCAATGAGCGCCGCGCTGACGGCGGCGAGCACATTGCTCACGCTATGCTCGCCGGGGAGTGCAATCTCACCGACCGGCATGATGCGCCCACCAGGACCGGTGGCAGCGACACCGCCACCAAAACGCGGTGCGCGCAAAACGCCAGCGGCAACGATCCAGCCACCAACAATCCCAACCCCGCCTGGGATTGGGCTACTGAGACGATATCCGACCATCTCAACGCGCCCGATTCCTCCATACGCGGCCACCACTGGATCATCAAGGTTGACGACCATGACGCCATCATCGGCGATGCGGTCTGCGAGAAGTCGCTTGACGCTACGGTAGGCAGCAACGCTGCCATGTCGATCGAGGTGATCAACGGTCACGTTCGTAAACACACCAACATCAACGGCCGAGTGGAGCGATGGGAGCTGCAGCTCCGACAGCTCGATCACCACACGTGTATCCGCTGGGAGTGTTGCCGCGCGTCCGATCAGTGGCTTCCCGTTGTTGCCACCGAGTTCTACCGGGTGCGATGGGTCTCGCGCCAGAATCGTCGCAATCAGGTTGCTGGTGGTGCTCTTCCCCTTCGTCCCCGTCACGCCAACACGCCAACGGTTGCCAAGGAGGCGAAGCGCCCACTCCGGCTCACTGATCAGTACTGGGCCACGCGCACCCCTCTCCCCGACCAGCGGGATCGCCCCAGTGGCAAAGGCGCGAAGGTCACGCTCAATGGTGGGGCGCACCGTAGGGAATCCGAGCGTTACCGCGGGGCTATGCACAACGAGATCCGCCTCGGCGAGTAGCGGCGCCAGGTTCTCGGCATCGCCGAACGAGGTACGAATTGCGCTGCCAGCGAAAGCCTCGGCAGCGCCGACCACTCGCTCCATGGTGTCTGTGTCGTGGACCGTCACGTTCGCACCCGCTCCAGCGGCAAATGCCGCAGTTGCTTGGCCGGTGCGCCCGCCACCAAGGATCAGGACGTTGCGCCCACGCAGGCTCCCCGCCGCAATGGCTGGCGCCTCAAGATCGTTCAGCGTGAGGCCGCCGCCGCTCATCCCTGTGCCCGTGTTGCCAGGAAGGTGACGATACCGAGGATGCCGCCAATCGCGCCGATGATCCAGAAGCGGAAGGTGATCTGCGTCTCCGCCCAGCCGAGCCGCTCGAAGTGGTGGTGGATCGGCGTGAACAAGAAGATGCGCTTGCCAGTGAGCTTGACGCTCGCGACCTGCAGGATCACCGAGCCGGTCTCCACCACAAAGATGATGCCGATCAGTGGCAGGAGCAGCACGTGGCCGGTCACCAGCCCAGTGACTGCGAGTGCGGCGCCGAATCCGAGTGCGCCAGCATCACCAATGATCACGCTCGCCGGATGCACGTTGAACCAGAGGAAGCCAACCAACGCGCCCGCGATCAGTGCGCAGACGATCGCAAGGTTCACCTGACCTGGAGCGTTGAGGAGCGCGATCACCATATAGCTGATCCAGGCGAAGGTCATGGTTCCGCCAGAGAGCCCGTCGAGGCCGTCGGTAAGGTTCACGCCATTGCTCGTCGCGACGATGGCAACCACGGCGACGGCAATCCATAAGATTGGTGCGATCGGTACCTCGCCAACAAAGGGCACGACGAGTGAGGAGAAGGCGAAGTGCTGCTGCAGATAGATGGCCGAGATGATTGCCACCCCGGTCTGCCAGAGCAGCTTCTGTCGTGCTGAGATGCCATCACCAGTGCGCGCATTAAGCCAGTCATCAAACGCGCCGAGGAGGGTGACCCCGAGAAGCGCAAGCAGGACGGCGTAGGTTGAGGCGTCGACTACGTCAAGGAGGAGCGCGAGGGCAATCACAATTCCCGTGAGCAGGAGACCACCCATCGTCGGTGTCCCCTCTTTGACGATGTGCCACTCAGGGCCAAACTCTCGTCGGACGCGCTTGCCGAACCCTGCGTACTTCAAGAGGCGCAGGTAGGCCGGCATCAGCACGAAGACACAGACGAATGCGAGTACGAGCGCCTGAACAATGGCAATCACTTCACCTCCTCGCTCCAGCGGGTAGCGAGCCCACCGATTAATCGCTCCAGCTCTACCGAGCGCGATGCCTTTACCAGGATAGTGTCGCCCGACGCCGCCATGTCGCCCAAGAGTCCAACGGCGGCGGCGATGCCAGCTTCGTCGCTACTCAGGCGCATGATCTTCTCGATCGGCATACCGCCAGCCCGCGCCCCCTCGGCAATGCCGTCGGCCTTGGCGCCAAACACGATCAACAGTTCAAGCCCGCTCGTTGCGGCGGCGTGCCCAACGGCGTTATGGGCGTCGGCGGCGTATGCCCCAAGCTCCCCCATGGCACCAAGCGCCGCAAAGCGGTGTGGGCGGCAGGCTGCAAGTGTTGCCAGCGCCGCTGCCATGCTGGTCGGCGCAGCGTTGTACGCATCATCAATCACTCGAATGCCCGACATCATGCGCACCGTGGCGCGGCCAGATGGAAGCTGCACGGTGGCGAGGCGGGCCGCTGCCTCACCTAGTGCGATGCCGCAAAGATCTGCAACGGCGATAGCGAGCGCCGCCGCCTTGGCGAAGTGAAGCCCAAAGAGCGGCAGATCGACGCGCACCGTTTCAGTACGGATCTGCAAGGTAACGGCGGTGTGGCCCGACGCTTCATCGAGCACTGCATCAACGATGCGAATATCGGCGGTCGCGGCGTGGCCGGCCGCAACGCTACGCGCCGGTGTTCGCGTGGTGAGACGAGCGACACGGAGGTCGTCGGCGGCGAGTACAGCCCAGCCCTCAGGCGAGAGTGCCTCAACGAGCTCACCCTTGCCGCGCTCAATGGCATCAAGGTCCCCTGCCCGCTCGGCGTGCACGGCATCAATGGCGGTCACCACACCGATGAGGGGACGCGCCAGGGTGCAGAGCGCCCGAATATCACCCTCGACGTACATCCCCATCTCAGCGACGTAGCGCACGGTTCCGTCGGGGAGATTGAGCAGCGACATGGGCAGCCCAATCTCGTTGTTGGCGTTCCCTGGGGTGGCGGCGCAGCCGGCCGACTCACCCCCAAGGGCGGCGGCGATGAACTGCTTCGTCGTGGTCTTCCCCACAGAGCCGGTGACGCCGATCACCTCAAGCGTGAAGCGGTTGCGCCACTCCGTCGCCGCACGACTGAGGGCGGTACGTCCGTTCTCAACAGTGATCAGCGAGGCACCCGCCGCTCGTACCGCCAGCTCAACCTCGGCCAAAATCTGTCGAAGCTCTGGAGTTGCCTCTCCCCCCTCAAGGACAATGGCTGTCGCACCGGCGCGCAGCGCCTCGCTGGCATGGTGGAGGCCGTGCGTTCGCTCACCCGGGAGGGCGAGGAACATCTGACCTGCAGTGGCAAGGCGCGAATCGACCGCGCAGCCGCGGATCGCCTGCGTGCCATCAGCGATCAGCGTGCCGCCGAGGATGCTGGCAAGTTCGTGGCCCGATGTGGCAAGGGGCCCGCTCACCGTTCGTGCTGCTGCTGAGGGGGCCATCAGCCGCGCCTCACGCTGCGGAAGGTTGGTAGATCCCCACCCACCGCCGGCATAACCGGAGCGGAGGGTTCCGGCGCGCCGGGGTGGGTGGGGGGAGTCAAGCCGCCAGCTGCAGCCGCAACGGCGGGGGAAATGTTGTACACGGAGATGAGATCTTGCGCCACGCGGCGGAAGAGCTCAAAGGACTCGATGCGATTCACGATCGCACCTTGGCGCTGTGTGACCGGAGTTCCTCGGCGAATGGAGATCGCGATGACGTACTCCGGCGCAGTCTTGCCGACCCAGCCAACGAAGGTGAAGTTGTAGTGCTCAAAGTCCCACGCACCCTTACCGCCGTCGGCGTCCTTCAGCCAGATCTGCGCGGTTCCAGTCTTTCCGCCGTAGGCGTACCCGTCCATGCGGGTCAGCTTGGCGTAGAAGGGGACGCTGGATGTTACCTGGCTGGTCATACGTACCATCTGCGCCGAAATCTCTGGTGAGGTCGCTGTACCACGAACGGTGATTGGAATGGTGACGCCGTCGACTGACTCAACGAGACGTGGACGCACCAGCACGCCACCGTTCACGAGCGCGGAGTAGGCAACGGCAAGTTGAATGAGCGTCGTTCCGACACCCTGTCCGAACGAGGCATTCGCGACATCAATCTCGCGCCATCGACGATCGGTTGGATCGTTCACTAAGCCCTGGCTCTCTCCAACAACGTCAATGCCGGTCTTGCCACCGAAACCGAAGCGCAGCCATGTGGCATAGAGGCGCGCGGCAGCCTCACGTGCGTTGCCGCCGAGTGAGAGGCCAACCTTGCTAAAGATGATGTTGCGGCTCCAGGCAAGCGCAGCGGTGAGCGTCATGGAACCTTTTGATTTGAGGTCAGAGTTGCGCACCTTGGTTGCGCCGTTATCAAGCGTGAGCAGTGCCTCATCTTGAATCTTGGTAGTCGGCGTATAGAGGCCCGACTCCAGTGCAGCGACTGAGGTGATCGCCTTCATCACCGATCCAGGCTCATAGACGCTGGTCGTTGCTGGATTAATGAAACGGCCCGGGTCTCGCGCCGCCGTCACGCCGAAGTTGTTGGCATCGTAGGAGGGCCATGAGGCTGAGGAGATGATTGCGCCCGTGTACGGGTCCATCACGATTGCGCTCACCGATTCGGCATCATCGGCGATCCCGGCCGTCGCAACCTCCTGCTCAACCAGGGTCTGCAGCGTGGCGTCGATGCAGAGCTGCAGGTTTGATGGGGTTCGACCTGTCGTTACCTGCGTCGTTTCTAGCTGACCATCAGTGCCACGCACCGTTGTGCTGACGCTCGCCGCACCGGCGAGCTGCTCGTTGTAATACTCCTCAAGGCCGTACTGGCCACCCCCATCCGAGTTAACGAATCCGATGATGTGGCTCGCAAGTGTCGTGCCCACACCGCCGCCTGGCTGCGGATAGAGGCGAACGCGAACCTCTTCAAGGGTCACACCACGGACGCGATCCGCGGCGATCTCCCCTCGCACGATGTCCGTCTGAGCATCATCGAGCGCTGGGAGGAGCACGGCCCACTTGCGACCAGACTCAAGCACAGCGCGAACCTTGGTGGCGTTCGACGGGCTCAACGCGAGTGCCGTGACCAGCGCGTCAGCGGTCGATGCCCGGTCTACCGCTGAGAGCGCCGCCCCTTGGGAGAGTAGGCGGTGGCGCAGCACCGTTGTGGCCAGCACGACGGCACCGGTGCGGTCCGTGATGGTGCCCCGAATAGGCTCGTTGGTGACGGTTGTCCGCAACTGGGCGGCACCGGCATCAAGCAGTTGATCGCGAGCAACAACCTGCCAGTAGCCGAGTCGTGCCACACAGATGGTAGCAATGAGGATCAGTACGAACGTGACGATGTTGGCGCGGAGGCGTGAGTCGGTGCGCACGGTCCGCGGATCCGGCGCCATTTAGCGAACCTCCACAACAAGCGGGTCCGCTAGCTGCACAACGCCGAGGCTGGTCACGCGTCGGCGTACCGCTGGCTCACGACCGAGTCGGCTCATATCTGTCTGGCCGACGCGAATCTCCTCCATCAGCCGCGTCTGCTCATCGATCAAGGTGGTCACCTTGGCGCTTGACGTTGCGATCTCAATCGAGAGGATGGTCAGAATGAAGAAGGCACCGAAGATGACGGCGGTCGGCATGAGCAACGAGCCGAGCTTGGCGCTGAGGCCACCGTGGCGCTCTACCGCGTTCCATGAAGAGACGCCGATGCGCCCACGCGGAGCGGCACCTGGGATCACCGCGGTACGCGGGACCGGAGTTCCTGGGGCGGGCCGCGTGCCGACGCGAATGGAGCCAGTTCCTACGGCGGCGCTTATCGGCCGGAAGGCGTTTCGAATTGCGATGCGTTGCCGTGCCGCAGCGGCGGCCCGGCTGTCGGAGATTCGTGGCTGATACGGTGGTGTCACCAACTGTGCGCCGCGGAGCGAGCGGCCGATCGTCGTCATGCTGCACGCTCTAGTCGCTCTGCCGCTCGAAGCTTAGCGCTGCGACTTCGTGGGTTTGCAGCAATCTCCTCTTCGCTTGCAGTGATGGGGTGCTTGTTGATAAGGCGCAGCGTTGCCTGGTTTGCGCAAGTGCAGACGGGAACACGCGGCGGACAGATGCAGACGCGCGCAGCGGCAGCAAACGCCTGCTTCACAATGCGATCCTCAAGGGAGTGATACGTGAGAACGACAACGCGCCCACCGACGCGAAGTGCGGCGATCGCTGCAGCAAGCGCCGTGCTGAGAGCGGTGAGTTCGTCGTTGACCGCAATGCGCAGCGCCTGGAAGACGCGCGTCGCTGGATGGATCCGTGATGGTGGGCCGTAGCGCTTCGGCACACTCTGTTCCACGAGTGCGGCAAGTCCCTCTGCTGTGGTGATCGGCGTACTCCCGCGCGTTGCAACAATGGCTCGCGCAATCTTCGCCGCGTGGGGCTCTTCACCGTAGTCGCGGAAGATCTGCTCAAGCTCCGCAGCGCCCGCTTGTGCAATCAGCTCAGCCGCTGATTCACCGGTGCGCGTGTCAAAGCGCAGGTCGAGAATGCCGCCAGCGCGAATCCCGAATCCGCGCTCGCGGTCAACGAGCTGATCAGAGGAGAGTCCAAGGTCGAAGTAGACGCCGTCAACCTCGCTGAAACCGGCATCGGTGATGGCACGCGCAAGGTGTGCACTACTGCCATGAAATGTGGAGAGGCGGTCGCCGAAGCGAGCGAGTCGCACGCGGCTCATCTCGATCGCGCCACCATCCGCATCAATGCCGAGAAGGAGTCCGCGTGGCCCTGCGCTCTCAAGCACCGCTTCGGCGTGTCCGCCACCACCGAGGTTGGCGTCGACGTAGCTGCCGTCGGGGCGCACCGCTAGGGCGCCGAGCAGTTCTGTCAGTAAGACGGGGCGATGGAGGGTCGCACCCGTCGCCATTAGAAGCCGAGCTCCTCGAGTTGTGCGGCGAGGGCGTCAGAGGACTCCATGCCGCCGCGATACGAATCCCAGCGCTTCGGCGTCCAAATTTCGGCGTGATCGCGTGCGCCGACAACCATCGCTTCCGCGTCGAGCTGCCCCCAGGTTCGCAGCGTTGCAGGGAGAAGCAGGCGGCCCTGTGCATCGAGCTCCACCTCAAAGGCGCTGCCGAAGAGGAAGCGGGCAAATTCACGTGCGGTGGCGTTGCCGGTTGGCAGGGCGGCGACGCGGGCGGCGAGGTCATCCCACGCGGCGCGCGGAAAGATCGCTAGGCAGTTGTCGAGCCAACGGGAGACGAAGGCACCCTCATCGAGCTGCGCTCGGAAACGCGCAGGGACGGCAACGCGTCCCTTCCCATCGATGGCATGACGATATTCGCCGGTAAACACCAGTACACCCTCCGCCGCGGCCCACTGGGAGGTGTTACCCCACCTTCCCCCACTTGAAACCACTTAGGTGCATCTTGCCCCCACCAATCGCCCCTGTCAAGGGGGTGCCTGGGCGGGGCTGGCGAAAGGGGTTCGGGGGGCGGCCGAGCACGAATCCAGCGCGGCTAGGAGTCCGGCGAGATGGCCTGTAAGCCGGGTTCTGTCCCCCTTGCGGGGGGACGGCCATCCATCTCGACCCCCGATTGCTCGGGGGCTCTAGCGGTCAACCCGGAGGTCCCGGCGGTGCGCCGGTCCAGTCGCAAGCGACTGGAATGCCTCCCTATTCGACCTTGCTCCAGGCAGAGTTTGCCGCGTTTCACCCCACCGCTGAGCCGAAGCTCTGCGGCGGACTCGTCTCTGTGGCACTAGTCCGCGCCTTACGGCGGACGGGCGTTACCCGCTGCCTTACACCTCGGAGCCCGGACTTTCCTCGACGCTCCCCGAAGGGGGCGACGCGGCCGTCCGGCCATCTCGCCGGATCGGCAGTCTAGCGCGCCGGGACCTCTACGACGAGCCCGTCAAAGGCGGGGGCAACCCCAGCAGGGAGGCGTGCCGCCAGATCCTCAAAGTCGAGGTCGTGATCAAGGTGGGTGAGGAGCGCCCGACGCGGGGCAACCGCCCGAATCAACTCCAGTGCCTCGTCCACGGTCTGGTGCGTTGGGTGCGGCAGATCGCGCAGCGCCGAGACGATCAGTAGGTCGAGGTCGCCCAGAAGGTCGCGCGATGCCGCCGGGACCGAGCTGACGTCGGTCAGATAGGCGAATCCCCCACTCCGCCAACCGTGAGCCGGGCGCTTCCCATGAACGATGTGGACCGCCTGGAATGAGCGGCCCGCGATCGTTACCTCGCGATCCGACGCAACGAGTTCCAGCGCAGGGATTCCCGAGCCAGGTGCCGTTCGTCCATCAACCGCGTACTCCCAGCGCTTCCGCAGCTCATCCGCCGTCGCCTCTCCTGCGCCGATCGGCAGTACAACATCTTGTGCATCGGTATAGGCGCGCAACTCGTCGATCCCACCGCTGTGGTCAACATGAATGTGGGTGACCAGCGCGCCATCAAGTCGAGTGACACCATGGCGCAGCGCCTGCTCGCGCAGGTCCATGCCTGGATCAATGATGACGCCGCGATCAGTGACACCGTCAAACCACTCCACGAGTACCGAGCTGCGCAGACGGCGGTTGCGCTGATCGCGCGAGAGACAGACGCCGCAGCGACAACCGACACGCGGCACGCCACGGCTCGCCCCTGAGCCGAGCACGGTGATGCGCGTCGTTGCAGTCGCGGAAGAGTCAGAGCTGGAGGTATCCGTCGCCGTGGCAGAGACTGAATCTTGCGGGCGGCGCGCGACCCAGGCGGGCCCGCCGCGCAGCGCGCGGTCAAGCGCCTCATTGGCGAGCGCATCGGCGCGACCGTTTAGGGCACGTGGCACATGGCGCGCGCTCCAATGCGCGAAGCGCGCGAGCCCCTTCAGCGCCTCATCGCAGAGCGGGGCAAGCTTGGCGTCGCGCACACGCCAACGACCTTGGAGCTGCTCAACCACGAGCTTGCTATCGAGAAGCAGGTCAATCTCACGCGCGCCAAGCTCGGCAGCGAAGTCAATCGCCGCCACCACGGCACGCCACTCTGCAACGTTGTTTGTGGTCGTGCCGATCGCTGCAGAGATTGAGGCGATGGGCGTCGCGTTAGGATCATCGGATCCAGGCAACGAGGCGTCATAGAGAGCCACACCAATAGATGCAGGCCCAGGGTTCCCCCGGCACGCACCATCGGTACGAATGATGTACGACCGAATCGACAACGTTACCGCCGTGCGCTGATTGCGGAGGAAACCTCAAGGATCGCTTTAGTGATGTTAATGCCGCGTGGGCAAGCTTCTACACAATTGAAGGTGGTGCGGCAACGCCACACGCCATTTTCGTCAGACAAGATGTCCAAGCGTGTATCGGCGTTCTCGTCACGCGAGTCAAAGATAAATCGGTGCGCGTTCACGATAGCTGCGGGGCCAACATATTCTGGTTGCGCCCAGAAGCTTGGGCACGAGGTTGTACATGCCGCACAGAGGATGCACTTGGTCGTGTCGTCATAGCGATCGCGCTGCTCTTCACTCTGAATCCGCTCACCGTCACCCTCAACTGGTGCCGCCACAAGATACGGCTGTACGGAGCGGAATTTTTCAAAGAACTCCTCCATATCAACGACAAGATCCTTGACGATCGGCAGTCCAGGGAGTGGAGCCACCGTGATCGTTCGGCCCAACGCTTCTACTCGCAACTTACAGGCGAGCCGATTACGACCATTAATTAGCAGGGCGTCAGAGCCGCAGACACCGTGCGCGCAAGAGCGACGGAAGGTGATCGAGCCATCAAAGAGTTCTTTTGCCCGCGTGAGCAGGTCAAGCACGCGATCCATAGGCTCCACCGGTACCGTGAGCGTTTGCCAGTGCGGTTCACTGTCGCGCTCCGGATCAAATCGCTGGATCTTGAGCTCAACCTGTGTGGCAGAAGCCATTTAGTAAACCCTCGCCTTCGGCTCAAACTTGGTGATCGTGACCGGTTTGTAGTCTAGCTTCGTGGCTAGTGAACCATCGCTTCCCTGCCAGACCAGAGTGTGTGCAAGGAACTTTGCGTCGTTTCGCTCTGGGAAGTCTTCACGGCTGTGGGCACCGCGCGATTCTGTTCGTGCGTAGGCGGAGACTGCTGTCGCCTCCGCGGTGTCTAGCAGGTAGCCGAGCTCGCGCGCTTCGAGGAGGTCGGTGTTGAAGACGCTCCCAGTGTCCTCCACACGCACGCTGGCGTATTCCCCTTTCAACTTGGTGATCCCCTTTACTGCGGCTCCAAGGAGGGCCTCGTCGCGATAGACACCGACGTTGTCCATCATCAGGGCGGCAAGCTCGCGGCGGATTTCGGCCGGGCGCACCCCAGATGGGCGTGTGCTCAGGGCGAGGAGCTCATCGCGAACCGCGCGCTCGGCACCCTGCACGGAGCCCGGCTGTGGGGTGCTCTTGCAGATCTGCGCCATGCGAATCCCCGCGCGCTTGCCGAAGACGAGGAGGTCAACGAGCGAATTCGTACCCAGTCGGTTGGCACCGTGCACGCTGACGCAGGCAACCTCGCCCGCCGCGAAGAGGCCTGGCACGACGTTGCCGCGCGCATCAGCGAGCACCTCTGTCTCGAGGTTCGTTGGCACACCGCCCATGGCGTAGTGCGCGGTTGGCTGCACTGGGACTGGCTCGCTAATCGGCTCGACGCCCTGATAGATGCGAGCAAGTTCGGTGATGTCAGGGAGCTTCTCTTCGATCACCTTGCGACCGAGGTGCCTCACGTCAAGATGGATATAGTCCTTCCCCCCGATCCCTCGACCCTCACGGATCTCTTCATAGATCGCGCGCGAGATCATGTCGCGCGGGGCCAGCTCCATGAGCTTCGGCGCATAGTTCTCCATGAAGCGCTTCCCCTCGTCGTTCAGCAGATAGCCACCCTCGCCACGCGCGGCTTCGCTCAACAAGATGCCAGTGCCGACAATGCCGGTTGGGTGGAATTGGTAGAACTCCATGTCCTCAAGTGGCACGCCATGCCGCCAAGCGAGTGCCATGCCATCACCCGTCAATGAGTGTGCGTTTGACGTGACGCGCCACGCGCGACCGTATCCACCTGTTGCGAGCAGCACAGCCTTCGCACGAAATACGTGGAGCGTACCGTCGGCGATCTTGTACCCAACAACGCCAGAGCAGCGCCCGCCCTTGTCCGCCTCGCCCCCTTCAAAGACTAGATCTACGACGTGATACTCGTCGTAAAACTTGACCCCCGCCTTGATGCACTGCTGATAGAGCGTCTGCAGGATCATGTGGCCGGTGCGGTCGGCGGCGTAGCAACTGCGCCGCACTGGCCCTTCGCCGTAGTTCCGCGTGTGCCCACCAAAGCGACGCTGGTCAATCTTTCCATCGGGGGTCCGATTGAATGGAAGACCCATGCGCTCCAGTTCAATCACCGCGGGGATCGCCTCACGCGCGAGCACTTCGGCCGCATCCTGATCGGCGAGATAGTCGCCACCCTTGATGGTGTCAAACATGTGCCACTCCCAGTGGTCCTCTTCAACGTTGCCGAGTGCCGCGCAGACACCACCTTGCGCAGCACCGGTATGCGAGCGGGTTGGATAGAGCTTCGTCAGTACTGCAGTGGGAATCCCTTCGCGCGCCAGCTCGAGCGCCGCCCAGAGTCCGGCGCCACCTGCGCCGACCACGATCGCGTCAACGTCGATCTGCCCAACCTCTGCTCGTAGTGCACTACTCATTTGTCCACCTAATCCATTGGTAGCGTCGCAACGACTTGGGTGCCAAGTACGAATAGCAGGAGTGCGATGGCATACAGGCCAATGAGCGACGCTTGCCTGATGCGCGGGGGGACATAGTCCTGCATGACCGTCCGCATACCAAGGAATCCATGCACCAACACAGCCATTAGCATCCCCCAGTCCAGCACGCGGAGAGGGATCGAGTTCCAACGAGTCTGGCGGACCCACTCTGCACTCTGGTCACCAACCTCGAAGACGAAGTGCGTGATGGAGAAGTGCGCTAGCGCCAATACAAAAAGTGCAATTGAAGTGATCCGAACCGCCCGCCAGACGTAGAGATCCACACGCGACCCTGTCGGGCGTGGGCGGCCGGAGAGTGAATACTTTTGGGCGCTCATGCTGCCATCTCCCAGATAGGCTTCAGGATGATGTACGCGCCAGGTAGGCCAAAGATAAAGAAGGTGACCCAAACAGCTCGCCACAGCCCACGGTGGTAGATCGTCAGCGCAGGCCAGAAGTCCATGACGACGATGCGCATGCCGTTGAGGGCGTGATAAAACAGCGCCGCTCCTAGGAGGGTTTCCATCACACGGCCAGGCGCGCTTGAATAAATTTTGCCCAGTTGGTCATAGAGCTCGGGATTAACCCCAATCAACCAAATGTCGACGACGTGCAAGACGATGAAGGCCCACACGCCAATGCCTGAGATTCGATGGAAGGCCCAGGCAACCATCCCCTCCCCGCCGCGATAGGACGGGTAGTTTCGAAGCTTCTGCGGGGAGGCGAGTGGGCTAGATCCTTGGGTCATGTGTAAACCCCTCCTTACTCCCAATCAGGGCGTTGAAACCCTGAGAATTAATCCCTTTGAATCCTAGCCGCAACGCTTGAAGTCTGCCCGCGTACACTACCCTCTGTTACAGCGAGGGAGAGCCCACCAATAACCATGCGGAGGCGAAGTGAAACTACACGAGGCTGAAGCCCGAGAACTCCTGTTTCGAGCCGGTCTCCCCGTCCCAGATGCCGACGTGGCCACTACCGACGCGGGTGCCCGCGCCATCGCCGAACGTCTCTTCGCCAGCGGGGTAGACCAGGTCGTGATTAAGGCTCAGGTCCTCGTCGGCGGACGAGGCAAGGCCGGCGGGGTCAAGCTCGCCGGGAGCGCCGCAGAGGCCGAGTCAACCGCCGCCGCAATTCTCGCCCTCACTATTAAAGATCTTCCGGTGCGACGCGTGCTCGTTGCGCCAGCCTCCACGATCATCCGCGAGATCTATCTCGCCGCACTAATCGATCGCACCACACGTGGTGTTCTCGTCATGGCCTCCGCCGCGGGCGGCATGGAGATTGAAGAGGTCGCCGCCAAGGATCCGACCGCGATCGTTCGCGAAGTCGCGCATCCACACGCTGGACTCCTCCCGTTCCAGGCGCGTCGACTTGGCTTCGGCATCGGCCTGCGCGGTGAACTCCTCAAGCAGTTCTGCGTGATTGCCGCTGGCCTCGTGAAGATCGCGCGCGAGAGCGACGCCGATCTTGTTGAGGTGAATCCGCTCGCCGTGGTTCCAGCACCAGAGCTTCCTGGCGGCGAACGGCTCATCTGCCTCGACGCCAAGGTGACGCTTGACGACTCAGCGCTAGATCGACATCCCGACCTTGCGGCCTGGCGCGATGCCGACAGCGAGGATCCGATCGACCGCGAGGCGCGCGAACAGGGGATCTCCTACATCCGACTCGATGGGAGCATCGGCTGCATGGTCAACGGCGCCGGCCTCGCCATGACCACGCTCGACCTCGTGACCCGCGCCGGCGGCACGCCGGCAAACTTCCTCGACATTGGTGGTGGTGCTCGTGCCGATAAGGTTGCCGTCGCAATGCGCATCATCCTTGCCGATACGGGAGTTAAGGCAATCCTTGTGAACATCTTCGGTGGCATCACGCGTGGCGACGAGGTCGCGAAGGGACTCATCGAGGCGCGAGCGCAACAGGAGCGCACCGTGCCGATGGTCGTGCGCATCGTTGGCACTAACGCGGCAGAGGCCGCCGTACTGCTACGTGAAGGTGGATTTGAGACGGCGGCGAGCCTCGATGAGGCGGCGGAGAAGGCTGTAGCACTCGCTGCAGCGGGAGGCGGCAAGTGAGCATTCTCGTTGATCAGCACACGCGACTCGTCGTACAAGGCCTCACCGGACGTGAGGGTGGCTTCCACGCTGGCCAGATGTCCGCCTATGGCACCAAGATCGTTGCGGGCGTCACACCAGGTCGCGGCGGCGAGCTCGGCCTTGACGGCACCGTTCCCGTCTTTGACACCGTTCGCGAAGCGGTCGAGAGGACCGGCGCAAACACCAGCTGCATCTTCGTTCCTGCAGCGGGCGCAGCAGACGCCATCGCCGAAGCGGCCACATCGGGCATCAAGACAATCTTCTGCATCACCGAAGGAATCCCCGTGCATGACATGGTCGGCGCCCTCGCCGTTGTGCAGCAGCATGGCGCGCGACTGATCGGACCGAACTGCCCAGGTGCAACCACGCCGGGCGTGAACAGCCTTGGTGCGAAGATCGGCATCATCCCCGCCTCCATTCACCTTCCCGGTGACGTTGGCGTGGTGAGCCGCTCCGGAACGCTGACCTACGAGGCGGTGCAGTCAATGACGGATGCTGGCATCGGTCAGTCCACCTGCCTCGGCATCGGCGGTGACCCGATCATCGGCACCACCTTCCGCGACGCACTGGAGCTCTTCGCCGCGGATCCAGCGACGCGCGCACTCGTGCTGATCGGCGAGATCGGCGGATCCGCCGAAGAGGAGGCCGCCGCATGGGCCGGCGAACACCTGAAGCACCTGCCACGTGTCGCCTTCATCGCTGGGCGTGCCGCACCTGAGGGGCGACGTATGGGCCACGCTGGGGCGATCGTCTCTGGCGCTTCGGGTCGAGCGATTGACAAGATCGCCGCGCTGGAGGCCGTCGGGTTCAAGGTGGCCGCCTCGCCGACGGAACTGCCACGACTCTTGATGGAGGCCGGCTACACGAAGCGCTAAGCGCTAGCGAATGCGCAGCTCCCCTGGGGCGCCGAATCCAAGCCTCGTCCACGCAGGACCGCCAGGCGCTTCGATCAACTCGATCAGCACCCCGTTGCAGCTCTTCGGATGCAAGAAGGCAACTGGCCCCTCAACGCCGGCAACCGCCTCTGCGTTGATCAGTTGCACCCCCGCCGCGGCGAGAGCGGTGAGCTCCGCAGCGATGTCAGGGACTTCTAAACAGAGATGATGGAACCCCTCCCCCTTCGACTCGAGGAAGCGTGCGACGCCGCTGGTCTCATTCGTTGGCGAGACGAGTTCGATCTTGGAGTCACCGGCGGTGAGGAAGGCGATGCGCACCTCTTGCGATGGCACCTCGGCAACCTGTTCGAGCGCCAGCCCGAGCACGCGCGTATGGAAGTCGATCGACGCGTCGATGTCGCGCACCACCGATGCAACATGGTGAATGCGACCGCGCACGGGGAGGCTCATAGAACCATCGCCTCGCGGTGCTCGCCCCAGACGCTGCGCAGGGCGGCGCTGATCTCGCCAACGGTGCAGCCGGCCTTCACCGCGGCGAGGACCGGCGGCATCATGTTGGCACTCCCCTTCGCCGTGGCGATGACCTCGGCGATGGCGGCGGTTGCGGCAGCGTTATCTCGCGCGGTACGGAAGGCCTGCAACTCGGCGACCTGCTCCCGCTCGCGTGCCGGGTCAATACGGGCGATGGCTGGCGTCTCGACCTCTTCATCCACGAATCGATTCACGCCCACGATCACGCGCTCACCACTCTCCACCTCGCGCTGGTAGGCGTACGCCGAGTCTTGAATCGCGCGCTGCGGGAAACCGACAGCAACAGCGGCGACCATGCCACCAAGCCGGTCCACCTCGGCGATGAGGGCGAGGGCGTCGCGCTCCACCTGATCGGTGAGCGCCTCCACGGCGTAGCTGCCACCGAGCGGATCAACGGTTCCTGCGACGCCAGCCTCGTGGGCCAACACCTGTTGGGTGCGCAGGGCAAGGCGAGCCGACGCTTCGGTCGGAAGGGCGAGCGCCTCATCTTTCCCGTTGACGTGCAGGCTCTGCGCGCCGCCGAGCACCGCAGCGAGGGCTTGGTACGCGGCGCGAACAACGTTGTTGTCAATTGACTGCGCCGTGAGTGTGGAGCCGGCGGTCTGCACATGGAAGCGACAGAGGAGCGACTTCTCGCTCTTTGCGCCGTAGCGATCGCGCATGATGCGCGCCCAGATGCGGCGTGCAGCGCGGAACTTTGCGACCTCTTCAAGGATGTCGGTCCACGCGGCGAAGAAGAAAGAGAGTCGCGGCGCGATGGCATCCACCTCAAGGCCGCGTGCGATCGCTGCATCGACATAGGCAATCGCGTCGGCAAAGGTGAAGGCAAGCTCTTGCGCGGCGGTCGCCCCCGCCTCGCGCATGTGATAGCCCGAGATGCTGATCGTGTTCCACTTTGGCAGCTCCGTGGCGCACCACTCGAAGACGTCGGTGATCAGTCGCAGCGATGGCTCGGGCGGGAAGATGTAGGTTCCGCGAGCGATGTACTCCTTGAGGAGATCGTTCTGCGTCGTTCCCGAGAGCTCGGCGCGTGACACCCCCTGTCGCTCGGCAACCGCTACGTAGAGCGCCAGCAGGATCGGCGCGGTGGAGTTGATCGTCATGGAGGTCGAGACCTTGTCGAGCGGGATCCCCTGGAAGAGCGTCTCCATGTCGGCGATGGAGTCGATCGCAACACCCACGCGACCGACCTCGCCCTCCGCCTCTGGCGCATCGGAGTCGTACCCCATCTGCGTCGGTAGATCGAAGGCGACCGATAGGCCGGTTTGGCCCTGCTCCAGGAGGTAGCGATATCGCTCGTTGGATTCGCGTGCCGTCGAGAAGCCGGCGTACTGGCGCATCGTCCAGAGGCGGCCGCGGTACATCGTCTCTTGCACGCCGCGCGTGTACGGGAAGGAGCCTGGTGCACCGATCTCTGCGGCGGCGTCGCGGGATGGGTTCGGACCGTAGGTGGCATCAAGGGGTGCGCCTGAGGTGGTGGTGTCGCGCGCGGCGTCGCGCCCCTGCTCCTTACCCACGCTCGCCTCCCTACTGCCCCATTACGGGCGCTTCGCTTCGCACGATTCTCCCACACCCCTTGCGCGGTACGATGCGGCGAAACGGTGGGCCAGGAGGCACACGGAGCGCGGCGAGGAGGCAGCATGCCGAAGGGGAAGCAGCCAACGGGCGATTCGGGGCTGAGCGGGCAGGAGCTCGACGACGCCATTCTCTCGCTCCTCCCACCCGATGGCGCCCACGGTGACCGCTCGGTGCGACAGATCGCCGTCGATCGCGTGACGGTCAACGCTAAGCAGCCCCGCCTCGCACTCCCTCCACTGGCGATCGATGAGCTCACCGCCAGCATTCGTGAGCATGGGGTGCTGCAGCCAATCATCGTGCGACCAACTAAGCCAGGCTCCTACGAGATTGTCGCCGGCGAACGACGCTGGCGTGCCGTGCTCTCGCTCGGTCTCCCAATGATTCCTGCAATCGTTGAAGCGATGAGCGATGAGATCGCCCTTGAGGTTGCAATCATCGAGAACCTCCAGCGTGAAGACCTCTCCCCACTCGATGAGGCAGCGATCTTTGCGCGCATGACGAGCGAACTCGGCTACAGCATCCGCAAGCTGGCCGAGCGCATCGGCAAGGACAAGGGCTACGTCGAGAATCGGCTGCGCCTGATGCATGCGCCAGCCGACATCCGCGCCCTCGTCGCGGAGCGCTCCGACACGATCAGCCACGCCTATGAGTTGATGAAGATCACCGATCGGGCACGACGAAGTGAACTGGCGGCACAAGTGCTGCGCGGCGAACTCTCGCTCGCCCGCCTCAAGAGCGTGGTGCGCGACGAGCGCCCAGAGCCGACCGCCGCACCTGAGGTCGCTGCGCCGTCGATCTTCCCCTACGCCTCTCCAAGCGAGCGCCCGATCATTGCGGCCTCAAAGCCAGTAGCAGCGAGTGCGTCAGCGCCAATCTCCGCACAAGCGGCGGCCATCGCCTCAGCGTCAGACGCGGCGCTGACTAACGCCCGCGACAGCCTGGCGAGCTCGATTGACGCCCTTGCCTCGGTACTGCATGAAATTGACCAGCCAGAGCTGGGGACACCCCTCAGTGAAACGGATCGCGCCAACATGGCGAAGTGGCTGCTGATCGCGCGCAACAAGCTCGATAACCTCGCCGCGATCTTGCGCCAGAAGTCGGAGTAGCCGACCGAAGTTAGATGTAGACGACCTCTTCGAAGGTCGCGACGAGGAAGGCGACGAGTCGCTCACGACTCCCCTTCGGATCTACCGTGCGCAGGCCGGGGACGAGGCACCAGAGGCCCACCGCAGGGAGAAGGAGTTGCCCCTCAGCGTCACGCCCCATCGTTGCGGCCGGGCCGCCACCGAGCGTGTATGCGCCAGCAAGACCATCTTCGTCGAGATGTGCCGAGTGGGAGAACTCGCGGATGACGGCGACGATCCCCTTGCGTTTCGCCATGTCACGCAGCGAGCCGGTGGCCCAGGCATCGATCTGGCTGTCACTCTGCTCGAGCAGCTTCGCGCGGTAGGCCTGAGGGCTCTCGCTGAGTCCGGTTGCAACCATGTCTCTTAGTTTCCTGCGTCCATGCGGTTGCCTGGGTAGGCCGCCGCAGCAAGGATGGAGGCTGTGAACGCAGCCATAATCAGTAGCAGTGCGATGCGACTAGTCATTTCTTTCTCGCAACCTTTCTCTCTCAATGGTGCCGACTCCAACGGTAGGTTTTGAACCTACCACACACGTCTCGATCAGGTGGTCAGCGGGCTCTCCTTCGCGTCGCCCTGGCGGCGGTGAATCGGTGGAGTAGGAGTAGCATCGCGAAGAGCGCCACACCAGACAGGATTAGCCCACGCAACTCTTCAAACGTTGCATTTGGTGAGAGGATCCCCTGCAACTCCCCACCATTCATGAAAATAGCGATAACCATCGTGATCCCTACGGCGAGGAGCAGAACCCACCGAGCGATCGAGTGGCGGCGAAGCGCACTGGAGCCATCGTCGGCGGGGTTGAGAAGTGTCCAGATCAGACCTTGGCTCCCTGCAACGACTAGGGTACCCAGCACCGTGTCAGAGAGGATGCGTAACGGCGTCTCTGGGTCAGTGATGAGCAGCGCGATCCACTCCAGACCAAACCACGAGATAATGGAAGCGGCAATCAACATCAGAGAAAGATGCCACGCACTCCGTGCAGATCCGATCTCGTCAAGGCTCTTCCGAAAGGAGCGTATCGCGAAAATTCCGACGATGAGTCCGGGGGCGAGGCCGAACGACTGCGCAATCGCAACTGCACTCAGGGCGAGCACGAGGCTCAACCACTGCGCTCGCATCTCGCCACTGTCGTTGTTCTTAATCCGCTGTAGGCGAATCTCTGGCCACTTCGTGACCGCGTGGATGATCAGAGCGGCAATCGCACCATACACGCAGCCAAGGATCAGCTGGCGGATCGGCGCAATGGCGTCAAGCGGCGCATTGAACGCGGCGATAAGCTGGCCAACGAGCAAGAATGGAAAAACGTCGACGCGGATGCCGAAGATCTTCCAGAGCCGAGATCCACGGTCCTTTGGCTGAATGTAGGCAACGACGCGCGAATAAATGTCGTTGATGCGTCGTCTGATCCAATCAAATGGTGCCTCTAAGAGGATGGCTCCAAACGCCAGCAGTATGGCGGCAAGCAGGCCGCTGAACCAGATGCCTGGGATGCTGAGCGCCTGCTGGATTGACGGAATCGATGCTGCCAAGAAGCTCGACGAGGATCGTTCATCGGTATAAAT
Source organism: Candidatus Limnocylindrus sp. (assembly GCF_040397235.1). GTDB lineage: Bacteria > Chloroflexota > Limnocylindria > Limnocylindrales > Limnocylindraceae > Limnocylindrus. The sequence goes on from NZ_JBBAWH010000001.1 coordinate 322,297, forward strand.
ACGCGTCCCGTCGGCAGTATCCGTCACAAGTACCATCGGCTGATCGGTCGGCGCTACCGATGGCGTGGCTGATGGCTGCGGCGATGTCCCTGGCGACGTACCCGGACTCGGACTCGTATCTGGTGACGCGGTTTGACCTGGTGATGGCGTGACAACGGCGCTTGGTCTCGGCTTCGGTGATACCAGCGCAACTCCGCTTCGGAATGCACCTGCAAGGTCACTCGTTACTTCTCGGTCGATAAGGTTCGGGGCGGCAAAGGCCTCGCTTGCAGGAGCAACCGCAAGGGAGGCGGCGATGAGGAGGGAGCACGCAGCTGCCTGAAGGGGCCGAAGGGTGCGAAAGAGGGGGGCGTGCTTCCGCAGATAGGCCGTCGCTTCAAATGGGCTCAGCACTCCATTGCCTCTCTCGCCTAGTCGCAATAACCTAGCCAGGTTGTTGAGATCCTACACAAAGAGGGCTCACAATCACAGGTCTAGGCGGAAGCTGCGCCATTGCGGTGGGGCACGCCGAAGCGGGAAGATTAAGTTCAGTCAGGTTGGCTCCGGCGGTAGGATTCGAACCTACGACATGGCGGTTAACAGCCGCCCGCTCTACCACTGAGCTACGCCGGAATGAGCGCGGCCGCTGCCGCGAGCGGAATATTAGCAGGGAGGGCCGCCGCTCCTCCCCGCCGCACGATCCGCCTAGTCGAGGTAGTCGCGCAGCTTGCGTGCTCGCGATGGGTGGCGCAGCTTGCGCAGCGCCTTGGCCTCGATCTGGCGGATGCGTTCGCGGGTCACGTTGAACTCCGCTCCGACCTCCTCCAGGGTGCGCTGCCGCCCATCCTCTAGGCCGAAGCGCAACTTCAGCACCCGCTGCTCGCGGAGGCTGAGTGACTCCAGCGTGGCCACGATCTGCTCGGAGAGGAGCTGGCTGTTCGCCGCCTCGTCCGGCTTCTTCGCCGACTTGTCCTCGATGAAGTCGCCGAGATGGCTGTCCTCCTCTTCGCCGATTGGCGTCTCGAGGGAGACCGGCTCCTGGCTCACCTTGCGCATCTCGCGCACGCGCTCCGCGGTGACCTCTGATTCAGTGACCTTGGTGAGCTCCTTGGCGATCTCATCATCCGTTGCCTCGCGGCCAAGCTCCTGGAAGAGCTGGCGCTGCACGCGGGTGAGTCGGTTGAGCTGCTCGTACATATGCACCGGAATGCGGATCGTTCGGGCCTGATCCGCGATCGCTCGCGTGATCGCCTGGCGAATCCACCACGTTGCATACGTGGAGAACTTGAAGCCCTTGATGTACTCGAACTTCTCCACGGCGCGAATGAGGCCGATGTTCCCCTCTTGGATCAGGTCCAAGAAGCTCATGCCGCGGCCGATGTACTTCTTGGCGATCGAGACGACGAGGCGCAGGTTCGCCTTGGTCAGCTCCTCACGTCCGCGCCAGCCGAGCTGCACGACATAGCCCTCGCGTCCGCGGAGCTTGCCGAGCGCCGGGTTCTCGGGATCCCAACCCGCCTCGCGGATCCAGTCCTTCCCATCCTTGGCGATGTGCTTCCCCTGGACAATCCACGTCTCCAGTGCTGGCCAGGCGATCTCGTCGCGGGCCCAGAGGAAGAG
>NZ_JBBAWH010000002.1:0-315065 GCF_040397235.1 Candidatus Limnocylindrus sp.
GGCTCTCGCGCAGCGCCACGCTGAGATCGGCGCCGAACTCTCGGGCGATCTCTTCGGGCGAGGTGGCTTGAACGATGCGGCCGCACATGGGGGGAGAATAGCGGGCGGAAATTTGAGCGTGCGTCAGATACCTGGCATGCGTGTCGATATGATGCTGGCATGTACCTCTATCAAGGCGCCGTAAAGGAATTCATTCGCGACGCCCAGCTTAATCGGCTTGCGGACAAGATCGATCGAGCCTTTGCCCTTGAAAAGGGTCACCACGCCAATAAAGGAGAGGTGAACTCCTGGCGTAACTCCCTTCAGCAAATGTCGAATGTCTTCACTCTTGCCGAGCTCGGCCCGCAGGGAGTTCTCGTCGAGCTCCAGCTCCCCCTTACCTCTAAGCGGCTTGATGTAATGATTGCCGGAAAGCGTGCTTCCACAGCAGGCAGTGGCCCAGCTGACAATGCCATCATCATCGAACTAAAACAATGGAGCCACGTCAACGAAAGTTCAATGACGGAACATGTTGCTGTCGCTTTTTCTGGCGGAAGCCCGAAAGATACGCTTCATCCGAGCGCTCAAGTTCACAGGTACGAGCAATTCCTGCGCGACATGAGCGAACTATTTGCGTCAGGAGAAGTTGGATTGAGCTCGCTCGCATTCCTCCATAACCTCGATCGAACTTCAACGGTGGCGGCTCCACTCTACGCTCCCAAATTCCAAGATCTTCTCAGCACTTCCCCCATCTACGCACAAGACCAGATTGAAGAACTCGCAAGCCACCTTTCAGCACAAGTTGGAGATGGGGATAGCACTGGGCTCATTGAAAAGATCTCTTCTTCTGAGTATCGCCCAAGCAAGAAGCTCTTGGATCACGTAGCTTCTGTAATCGCAAATGAAGAGGCATTCGTGTTGCTGGATGACCAAGTAACGGCCTACATGGCTGTCCATGACGAGCTTCAGCGCGCCGGAAAGAAGAATAAGCCATCCACATTCATCATTAATGGCGGCCCTGGAACAGGAAAAAGCTTGATTGCATTGAAGTTGCTTGCAAGTGCTGCGGCTGAGGGGAAGACCGTTGCGCACGCCACTGGCTCACGCGCATTCACTGAAGGCCTACGCAAGCGTGTTGGGCCACGGGCTGGGCAGCTCATGAAGTATTTCAACTCATTTATGACGAATGGTGAGCCATTTGATTTGCTAGTTGCCGACGAGGCTCACCGCATTCGCGAGACGAGCGCGAACCAATGGACAAAGAAGGAAGACCGTGGCGGCTCGCAAATTGAGGAGCTTCTTGATTCAGCAAAGATTGCTGCATTCTTCATTGATGATCGGCAAGTGGTGCGGCCAGGTGAGGTTGGCAGTTCGGCCTTGATTCGCGAAGCGAGCGCGAAGCGTGGTCAGCCCGTGTTTGAATACGACCTCGCTGCGCAGTTCCGTTGTGGCGGGTCTGATACGTATGTGCGCTGGGTTGACCGGCTACTCGGCGTAAGCATGGTAGGTGATGAGATACTTGACATTGAGCCGCGTGAGTTTAATTTCTCGATTGTGTCGTCCCCGACGGAACTAGAGCGCAATGTTCAGCAATCGCTTAAGGCGGGGCAGAATTCCCGAATGGTAGCTGGGTTCTGTTGGCCGTGGAGTGATCCCCTAGGTGACGGCACGCTTGTTGATGACGTTGTGATTGGCGATTGGCAACGTCCATGGAACGCGAAGCCAACTGCGGGTCGCTTGGCTCCTGGAATCCCGAGCTCGAACGCCTGGGCTATCGACCCCGAGGGTGTTCACCAGGTTGGCTGCGTCTACACCGCTCAGGGTTTTGAGTTTGATCGAGTTGGGGTAATTTGGGGCGAGGACTTGGTTTGGCGTGCTGGCAATGGATGGGTCGCCCAAGCTCAGCATTCCTTTGACTCAGTTGTGAAGCGTGCTGATAAGAAAGATCCGGAGTTCTACCGCCGGCTAATTGCGCAAACCTATCGCGTGCTACTCACTCGCGGGATGAGCGGCTGCGCCGTAACCTTCACCGACGATGAGACACGTGACTATGTGCGCTCACTGATCAAGTAGGAGGCACCATGGACTTCACCAGCTCAATCAAGCGCAACATGACCACGGCGGCATATGCCCAGTTTGATGGGCGGGCCAGCCGTTCGGAGTACTGGTGGTTCTACCTCTTTACGGTGCTCGCCGGGCTTGCTGCCGACATGCTCGGCGGCACGGTCGGGAACCTCGCCACGCTCGCCTTCTTCCTGCCAGGCCTGGCGCTTGTGGTGCGACGCCTGCACGACGTGGGTCGCAGCGGCTGGTGGTTCTTCATCACGTTCACCATCATCGGCATCCCAGTGCTCTTCTACTGGTTGGTGCGGGCCTCTGACGCTGGGTCGAACATCTACGGCGAGGGGCCGGCGCGCGCATAGGGGTGCTCAAAGGGCGCCACTTCCATGTTTTAAAGAGGGTATGCTGAGCACATGTTGGATTGGACCTATCCAGAGACGAACGACGAGGCGGGCATCTTTGAGATTGGCCGGCGGCTCGCCATTGAGCTTGGCCGGGCGCCCGACGTTACGCGCTTCATCTATGACTCCCGCGAGATGCTGCTGGCAACTCGCGAGATTGAGCGCGGTGCCAAGGGTGGTCGCCTGCTGACCGGATTCCAGACGTCGTCAAAGCTCGAGCACGAGATTGCGCGATATGAGGCGCTCATGGCTGCGGGCACACGCATTACCGTGCTGGCCACCGGCGCGAAGCCGAGCGACCCACGCCTTGAGCCGCTCGACTACCGCGAGCTGCAGCACAGCACGCGCGAGCTCCCTAACCAGTGGGTGCTCGCATCCGACGATCCTGACCAACTCGCCTTTGTCAGCTATGAGATCGGTGATCCAGCGCAATTCGGCGTGGGTGGCGCGGCGACGGCGGGGAAGCAATTCGTTGGCTTCGTCAGTGACGACCCAGGTGTCGTTGCCCTGCTGATCACCGCCCTCGATGGCGTTCCTCGACCGATCCCGAAGGCGGCTCCACCTCCACCATCACCAACTACGGTCTCGCTCGTTGCCGACATCGACAAGATGACCGCCCCCGATGTGCAGGCGGGGCCAGGCGCCGTGGTGATTGCCGTTGGCCGCAACGATGACCGCCGTGCCTTCCTCACCGGCGCAGCGATTGCAAAGCGCGATGGTCGCTCCATCGTTCTTGTTGATCGAAGCTCAGAGGGGTTCACCGACCCGTACATGGACCTGCGCGGCGACGACGTCAACCGCCCATCACCAAACCGCCTCTTCAACGAAGACATTGCGCGACGCGAAGGGCGAGGCCTGCTCGTGAACTTTCTCGAGGCGGCGCGAATGCTTGGATTAGAGGCGGGCGGCTGGTTCCCCGTGAAGGCTGGCGCCGATGGGCTCGCCGAGGCGGCTCGTCGCTTTGGTGGCAGCATCTTCGTCTTGCCACCTGAGGCCGCGAAGCCAGGACTCGCAGAGCGTCTTCGTGGCATGGCACTCGATAAGCTCGCCGCCCAACTTGGTGCGCCCGTACTCGTTGCGCAGTAAGCGGCTCTTCGCCGCTGCTCGATAACGAAGGGCGTTCCGCTATTACCCCTCACGCCTAGCGCTTGGTTGTGTTCTGCGCCTTCGGATCGATCGTTACGGGTAGGCGTGGGCAGGTGCAGCGCTCGTCGAGCGGCACGCTCTTTAGGGCGTACTCGATGTGCTCGCCGCACCCCTCCCAGGTTGGCTTGCCGCACGTTGCGCAGGCGATCTCGTGACACACGGTGGTTACCTCTCTGCTGCGGCGGCAGTGCGATTGTCAAACTTCGCCGCCGATTCAATCGTAGGGTAGCGCCAGATTCGGGCATAGCCAAAGATCACAATGGGGATCACCGTCTGTAGCACGGCACCGACAATGAGCGCGTTTGGCCGGCCGAAGGCGTTGCCCAAGAAGCCGCCCAGCACGAAGCCGAGGGTGGCACCGAAGCCCCAGGCAAGCGTGCGGTTGATCGACATGACGCGCCCGAGCAAACGGTCGGGAACCGCCTGCTGGCGATAGGAGGTGACCGGCACGATGTAGATGAGCAGAAAGTAACCGCCAATGAAGAAGTTGGCGATCGAGAAGAGTGGCGCCAACTCGCGCGGCACAAAGGCCGCCAGTGGTAGCAGGAACTCGTTGAGACCGAAGAGGGCGGTGCCGATGATCAGGAGCTTGCCAAATCCCACACGCTTCACCAAGTACGGCGCGCTGATGCTGCCAAGGAATCCACCAAGGAAACCGGCTGAAGCTACTGCGCCGATCAGTGCGGGCTCAAAGCCAAGGTCGATGCGCTGAAAGATGATCGCCTGGCCGATCATGATGCCGTACGCAATATTGCCATTCACCCCTTCAAAAGTGATCAGGCGTAAGTTCGGTCGCACCCAGAGTGCGTGCAGTCCCTCCTTCAGGTCGTGCACAAGTGAGTTGCGCTTCTTGGGTGACGGCGGCTCCGGCGTGCGAATGGCGCGCAACGTCACGTAGCTCACCGCGAAGGTGATCGCGTCCACCACCATCACGAATGGCGCGCTAAAGATGCCGATCAGCGCGCCCGCTAACCCTGGCCCAACAAAGCCCGCACCCTCGCCCATGATTGCCATACGTGCGTTGAGCTTGAGCAGCGCGACGCCGCTAGCGAGTCGCGGAATGTACGCCGGCCACGCCACGTTGAAGAACACGGTCGCAGCGCCGAGACCAACCTGCATGACGATCAGCAGCGGCAGCGTGAGCACGTTGAGCACGTATGCAAGTGGAATCGCAAGCAGTAGCACCACGCGCACCAGGTCCGCGGCGAGCAGGTAGGCGCGTCGCGACGAACGATCAACCCAAACACCAGCCTGTAGCCCAATGAAGAGATATGCGAGCGTTGATGCCGCGCCAAGGAAGCCGGTGCCGAGTGAGTCGGCGCCAAGCAGGTCGACCGCCATGATCGGCAGTGCCAGCTGCGTGATCGAATCGCCAACCAGCGAGATCCCTTGTCCGGCGGTAACGAGGCGCAGGTCGCGCGGGTCATTCTTGGTGATCGCTGCGGCGCGCGCCATTTACTTTGCCGAAAGTTGTATGGAGTTCGAGTCGGTGCGTGCGCGCTCGTATCCAGCCTGATACATGAAGACACGCAAGAAGGCGTACTTTCCGGCGATCTTGCTGGTTACCGTGAGTTTGGTTGATGTTGCACCCTTGATCGCCGCGCAGCTCGTGCGCGGCGCGGCGCTACAGATGTACCACTGGTATTTGAAGCTTGGCGTTGGGCCGCCAACCCACGTGCCGCGTGTGCCGGACACGATGTTCCCGATCTGGTTGATGCGGGGCTGGGCCGTTGCACGCGCTGGTGCGAACACCGTGATGCGAACAGTTGCGTAGGCTGGTTGATGCCACTCATTGCCATCTTTGAAACCTTGCAAGATGCAGGTGCCGACCTTGAGGTAGCGGATCGTGCGCCCGCTGACCGTGCAAACCGTTCGTGTGAGCGACGTCGCGACGAATGGCGCCGCGGTGCTCCCGCCGCCGTTGCCATAGCTTCCTGTGCTACCGACAGATTGGTAGGCGGGGCCCACCTGGAAGATGAGTGGTGTTTGCGTGAGCCTGAACACCTCGAAGGTGCGCGTCACCGAGTCAGCCGCGCGATAGGTGCTTGTACCGGCCTGCTCGGCAAGAATGGTGCAGGTTCCTGGCCTGAAGACCTTCAACTCAAAGTTGGCGCCATTGAACTGTGGCTCGCACACGCTGCTGGAGAGGCCCGAGTAGCTGATGGGCAAACCAGCGCTGCTGAAGCGTGGCAGGAGTTGCGCGATCGTTGGATCAAAGCTGCGGTCACTCAGAGCATCGAGGCCGATCGTCTGACTCCCTTGCACGATGGTGAAGTTGCGCTCAATGGAGGTTGCGCGCTCATAGACGGCGTCCCCCGCCTGGGTCGCGAGCACGGTGCAGGTGCCCAGATCCAGTAGGCGCAGGCGCCAGGTGCTGACGAGGCTGTCGGGGGCGAGTGCTTCGCAAACGGTCGGCGTGCTGATCTCGTAGCTCACGCTTAGCCCTGAGCTCGCGCTCGCGGTGAGTGTGGGCGGGGCTGTGCCGTACGGAACATCTGCGGTGGTGAGGAACGGACCTGCGCCAAAGCTGATCGTTTGTGGTGTGCCGGTGATCGTGATGCTGACGCTCGCACTCGCTGCCACGTGGTCCTCGGCGGCGGGCGTTGCGGCATTAAGGGCACAGGTTCCTGTGCTTGTTGCAGTAAGTGTGCTTCCGTCCAAGGTGCAATTGGTCGCACTCTCACTGGCGACCGCTAGCGTGACAACGCCAGAGAAATCGCTTGACGCGGAGACGGTTGCGCTCTCACCAACCGCCATTCGGTCTGGTGCAGTGATCACAATCGTTGGTTGACCCATGTTGAGTGCGCCAACTGCGTCGAGCAGCCCCACTCCGCATTGGTGCTGTGAGCCAGTTGGGGTTTCACTTGTTGTGACGCACGGCCGCAGGGTATCGGCAGGGAACGGCCGAGCGCCGGCGTAGATCGCCGCCTCAATCTGGCTCGGTCCCCATGTTGGATGCAAGCTCGCAACGAGTGCAGCGACACCAGCAACATGCGGTGCCGCCATGCTTGTGCCCTGATAATTCGTGTAGCTATAGCCAGTGAGCGTGCTGGCGCCAGTGCCAATCGTGGAGAGAATGCCCGAATCGCGAGACATGTCACCACCTGGTGCGGCGATGTCAATGATGCTGCCGAAGTTCGAGTAGTTCGCCAACCCGCCCACTCGGCCCGTCGCTGCGACGGTCACCGTGTCGTTGCAGTTGGCTGGCGTGAAGTTTGCCGCGTCGCGGAAGCTGTTCCCCGCCGCCGTAACGACAACGGTGCCAGCGGCACGTGCTTGCGAGATCGCATCTTGTAGCGTTGACCAGCAGGAGCTGCCGCCACCAAGTGACATGTTGATGACGTCAGCCGGATGCGCATTGTCTGTTAGGCCGAATGCACTCCATGGGCGCCCGTCCCAACTTGTGGTGAGGCCAGCGGCCCAGCGAATGCCATCAATGACATCGTTGAATGATCCGCCACCCGCACCAAGAACGCGCACATGTTGAATTGACACGTTCGGTGCAATGCCACTGATGCCAATCTCGTTCTGCGCCGCACCAATCGTGCCCGCTACGTGCGTGCCGTGCCAGCTAGAGGGATTCGCCCACCAGTCTCCCTCGTCGGTTGGATTCATATCGCGTCCGTCGCCATCGCGTGCGGTGCCACTGTTCTCAATCATGTCAATGCCCCAACCCTCGGGCATGTTCGCGATCAGATCGGGATGGTTCGTTTGGCCAGTATCAATAACGGCGACAACAACACCGGCACCTGTCGAGGTTCCCCACGTTGGCGCAACGTTTGCAGCGCCCTCTTTTCCTGATGTTGGCGCGTGCATATCCCATTGCGATGCGTAGTACGGGTCAATCGGATCAATCAGCGGAAATGCGCGAATGTCAGGAATGACGCCAACGACACCAGGTGCCTGCTCCCACGCGGCGAGTGCCGTCTCTGCATCTTGGCCAGGTCGCAGTTGGATCTCACGCGTCTTTCCGTCGTCGCTCACTGCCGTACCGACAGTTGTGTTGTAGGCGAAGCGAACGGTGAGTGATTCGAATGGTTCAGGTGCGATGGTTGTACGTGTCGATGCGGCGCGTGCGGGTGCTGGAGCTGCGATTGCGCCGAAGATAAAAAGAGCCGCCATCACGGCGGCGGTCAGGCGGCGCAGCATGGTGACTATTCGCCGATCGTTGCCCAGATGAAGCCCATCATCAGGAAGAAGCCCGAGAAGAGGGCGACGAGGCCGACCGAGCCATACGGCGATGCGGCGGTCTTGTCGGTGAAGGTGCCAAGGAGGAGTCCGAAGCCGACCGCCCAGACGAGCCAGGCGCCGCCCCACACCACCTTGCCGTTGGGGCCTGTGATTAGGCGGCGCACCCAGGGGGTCTCGCGCTGCTCAGAGCTCATTGCGGCCTTCTGGAAGATGAAGACGAAGCCGCCACCGATCGCCATCGAGATGAAGAACTCGATCGGGTGGAGGAACGGGAGCGTGAACATATCCATGCTTCAATCATAGCGGGCGGATCTCTGGCACGATCAGGGCATGTTGAGTTGGCTAGACGAGGTCCTGATCCCCCTGATTACGAGCATGTACGAGGCGGTGGGCTACCTCGGCGTGGCGATCGCCATGGCGGTCGACGCCTCCAGCTTCCCCGTGCCGAGCGAGTTCATCCTCCCCTTCGCTGGATTCCTGGTAGCCGACCCTACGGCGGTCGAGCCGCTCACCGGGGGGCGCTGGCTCCTGATCCCCACGATCGCCGCCGCCACCCTGGGCGGCCTGGTCGGCACCTGGGGCGCCTACGCCATTGGCGCCTATGGCGGCCGGCCGCTGCTGAACCGCTTCGGCCGCATCGTGCGCATCGACCCTGCCGACCTCGACCGCGCCGATGCCTTCTTCGCACGACACGGCGGCAAGATCGTCTTCTGGAGCCGCTTCATTCCACTCCTGCGCACCGCTATCTCGTTCCCTGCCGGCATTGCCCGCATGCCGCTCGGTCGCTTCCTTCTCTATAGCGCCGTGGGCTCTCTTATATGGAACAGCGCCCTCATTGGTGGTGGCGCGGCACTTGGCCAGAACTGGGAGCAGGTCAAGGATTGGCTCAAGCCGCTCGACACACTCCTGCTGATCGCTGGCGTTCCTGCACTGCTGCTCCTTGCCGCCTGGCGACTCGGGCTCCTTGACCGCTTGCGCGATCGGCGCGGGTAGGCTGCTGTGAAGATTGCGGTCGTCAGCGACATTCATGCCAACCTCGCCGCGCTGCAGGCGGTGCTCGCCGACATCGATGCGGTCGCCCCTGATGCCGCGATTTGGCACACTGGCGACATCGTTGGCTACAACGCCGAGCCGAACGAGGTCGTTGCTCTGTTGCGTGAACGTGGTGCTGTTGGCGTAATGGGGAATCACGACGCGGCAGTGCTCGGCGAGCTTGATGTGAAGTGGTTCAATCCCGCCGCGGCTGCTGCAGTTCGCTGGACGGCTACGCACCTCACCCCAGAGAACGCCACGTGGCTGCATGCGCTGCCGAAGATCAGCGAGATGGGAGCCGCCACGTTGGTGCACGGCAGCCCACGCGAACCGCTCGGTGAATATGTCATTGATGCCGTTGGTGCACGTGAGAATTTGCTAGCGCTCTCCACGCCGGTGCTCTTTCACGGCCACACGCACGTTCCCGCCTATTGGGCGCTGCGTGGCGGGCAGGCGAGCTTGATTGACATTAACGGCCGCACGCAGCCGCTCCTCTCGCCGTCACTGATCAACGTTGGCTCTGTTGGACAGCCACGCGATGGCGACGTTCGTGCGAGCTGGGTCCTCTGGGATCGCAGTGACGATGGCTCAGCGATCGGTACGCTCGGCACGGTGCAGTGGCGACGCGTTCACTACGACATTGCACGAACACAATCGGGCGTGCGTGCAGCGGGGCTGCCGGAGTTTCTCGCCGAACGTCTCGCAGCGGGGCACTAGCGCGACGCGCGCTCGGCACTATCTTCGGCGACTGAGTCGAGCAGCGCGGCGATTGCCGGCCGATTCGCCGACCAGTGGAAGCTTGAGTGGCGCGCGGTGACCGCGGCGCGAAGGGCTGGAGCCTCGGCGCGCCGAATCGCATCGGCGAGCGAGGCGGGATCGTCGGCGACAAACGTCGTGCCGAGCCCCTCGCGCAGCAGGTAGTCGCCAGTCGCGGTGCCCGCCGCGGCGACCGTTGGCAATCCGGCTGCGAGGCCGTCGAAGACCTTGTTCGGCAACACGAGCAACTGGTTCTTCGTCGACTGCGACGGCCCATACAGGACGAGGTTCACGCTGCAACCCTCAAGCAGCGCCTCGAGTCGCGCCCGCGGTGCGCTGTTGGTTACGTGCACACGGCCAGAGAGGCCGAGGCTTGCTGCGAGCCTGTTCAGGTGCTCGAGCATTGAATCGGACGTGGTTCCGTCGAAGACCAGGTGGTGTTCGGGGAGAAACTGGAGCGCGCGGACGCCGAGGTCGGGGTTGCGGTTGGCGACGGTTGCGCCAATGTGCACCGCGATCGGAGCGCCTGCGGGGATGCCGAGAGCGGCGTGGATCCCCTCGGTCGCGAGCGGGGCAACATCGGGGGCGAGCGAAAGGATCACCTCGGCGGCGACCCCAGGGTGCTCGCGGCGAGTGTCGTCGATGAACTCCTGCGACACGGTGACGAGCCGGCTGACCGTGGGGATGAAGCGTCGGGAGATCTCCCGCCAGGTCGGCACCTGCTCCTCCGGGAGACCCCCTTGGTCGGCCCAGAGCTCGTGCATGTCGAAGACGATCGGGACTTGCGCGCTCCCACGGCCTCGAGCCGCCCGCGCCCAGGTTGCCACGGGGAGGGCGTCGAGATCAGCGGCCCAGTAGAGGTCAGGGCGTTCCCTGCGAATCGCGGCGGTAGCGCGATACCACCATCTTTTGGTGCTCGGCAGCCCTCGACCCAAGCGCTCGACAGGGGGGACCGCCGGCTCGTACCGTGGATATATTCCGAAGCGTGCGCTTATGCGATCCACTATTGAAGCGGCGGGTACGTCAATTCGCCGACAGCCGACGAGCTCGGGGTGCTCCGACGCGTCCGGATGGTCGAGGTAGGCGACCTCTGCACCGAGCGAGCGAAAGGTGTCGATGAAGCGCACCGTGCGCGTCGATGGACGTGGGTGCTCGATGACGAGGATGCGCAGTGCTGCCATCAACGGATCAGTCGCGCGGCGTGGCGTGGCGCGCGCCCACGTCGAGCAGCCCTTGGAGATAGCGCTCAGGCGTGCCGAAGTCGAGGTACGGGCCCTCGCCGAGCACCGCGCGGAGGTGGAGTGATGAAAGCTGGCTCGCCAGGTCGCGTTCGTCGGTAAAGCCGGTGGCCGCTCCTGCGCGCAGCAGCAGAGCGCCCCAGCCGATGATTTCGCCCGGCTCATCGTCTTCGCGTAGGTGGAGGCGCACATCGCGGACACGACCGTCATCGTTGATTGTCACCGCATCGAGCTGGCGACGGTCGCCGCGGAAGCAGAGGGTCACGCCGTCGATGTCGGGATGCGCGGAGAACTCGGCAAGCGCGCGCTCGAAGAGATCCTCGGGGTACCAGACGGTGTCGGGAAGGGCGACGGCGATCAGCGTGGCCGGATCGACAGACTGTGCCGCGAACGAGACGCTTGTCGGCAGCTCCCCCTGCGTCGGCTTGGCGACGAGGCGGAGCGGCAGTTCGGCGAGATAGGGGTCCTTCGCCCCGGTTGGGCTGACGACGCCGATCACCTCGTCGGTGATGCGGTGGATGCGGGCGAGCGTGAACGAGTAGAGCGGTCGGATGCTCCCATCAACGACGACCGGTGCGAGGGGCTTTGGAAAGGGGAGCCCGAGGCGCGAACCACTGCCGGCCATGGGAAGGACTCCAACGACTCGCTGGCGGACATCTTTCATTGTCGCGATCATAATAGGGTGATGCTCCCACACACGCCCCACCACACGCCGCGGCTGCCGCCCTTTGAACGACTCGGCGCCTGGGCACACCGCCGCCGCCGCGCGGTGATCGTCGCCTGGGGACTGCTAGTGCTACTGGCGATCCCGTTCGCGCCGCAGGCACCTGGGGCGCTCCAGGCGGGCGGCTTCGACCTGCCAACGCTGGAATCCGCACGCGCTCGCACGCTGCTAGAAGAGGAGCTTGGTGCGCCACCATCGGCGCTGGTACTGGCGATCTCTTCGGAGAGCTTGGTACCCGGGTCGATAGAGTTTGAATCGGCTGCCGCGCGCGCCGTTGCCGGTGTTGTGCAGGCGCCACACGTGGTTGCGATTCGCTCACACCTGATCGCGCCATCGCAGGTGAGCGTTGCTGACGGCATCGTCTACGACGTGGTCTTCTTGGATCTGAAGCCCGACGATTCACCTGAGGCGCTCGAGGGTGTTGCGGCGGCACTCGTTGCCGTTGACGGGCTCACCGTGCAGATCGCTGGTGGCCCCGCCTTCTACGCCGACATTCAGAGTGTTTCGGAGAGCGACCTGCGCCGCAGCGAGTTGATCAGCCTGCCGCTCGCAGCGATCGTGTTGCTGCTGGTCTTCGGCTCTGCAGTTGCGGCTGGCCTGCCACTCGCGGTTGGTGGGGCCGCGGTGCTCGTTGCGCTTGCCGCGATCTTCGGTGTTGCGCAGGTGACGCGCATGAGCGTCTTCGTGTTGAACCTCACCACGCTGCTCGGCCTTGGTCTTGGCGTGGACTATTCGTTGTTGATGGTGTCGCGATTCCGCGAAGAGCTCGGTCGTGGCAGCGCGCGCCGTGCCGATCGTGTAGCCCTGGCGGTGCAGCGCACCGTGGCGACCGCCGGTCGCGCCGTCTTCTTCAGTGGGGTCACGGTGATGCTCGGCCTTGTGGGTCTCGTGCTCTTCGACTTCGCCATCCTGCGCTCGATTGGCATCGCTGGGGCGATCACCGTGGCGCTCGCCGTGGTCGCCAGCCTCACCCTCCTCCCCGCACTCTTGGGCGTGCTCGGAGCACGGGTGGACCGCCTTGCTGTGCGCAAGGTGAGCTACGAGGAGCCGAGTGAGCAGGGCCGCTGGGCACGCCTCGCCCGTGGTGTGATGCGCCGCCCCCTCGCCGTTGCCGTGCCAACGCTAGTGCTCCTGGTCGCGCTCGGCTCGCCGTGGTTGGGCGTGAAGTTCAACGCCCCCGACGGCAGCATCCTGCCCGCGCGCGTGCCGAGTCGCCAGGCACTCGATGCACTCACTGGCTCGTTCGGTGAAGGCGAGTTCTCGCCGATGACCGTTGCGGTGCGTACCAACGGCGACGCCACCACGCCAGAGAACATTGCGCTCCTCTTTACCTGGGTGCGCGCACTAGAGGCCGATCCGCGCGTGGCACGTGTCGACTCCATCGTCTCTATTGATGAACGGCTCACGTTGGCGCAGTACCAGCTCCTCTACGACTCGCCAGGCGGTGCACCGCCCGATCGCTACGTGCAGCAGCTGCTCTCGGTCACAACGAAGGGTGATCTCACCGCCGTCACCATTACGCCGGCGCAGGGGCCGAACCGCCCCGACACGCGTGCACTTGTCGCTGAGCTGCGCGCCGCAACGCCAGATGCCGTTGGCGCTGGTGAGGTGACGAAGCTGACGCCACCCGCTGGGCTCACGACGCTCGTGGGTGGCGGTGCTGCAGAGATCGTTGACGTGGTTGACACCATCTCGTCGGAGTTCCCGCGCAGCGCACTCGTAGTGATTCTCGCAACGCTCATCATTCTCGCGGTGCTGTTGCGCTCAATCGTGCTGCCGATCAAGGCGGTAATCATGAACACGCTCTCCATTCTGGCGAGCTTCGGCGCGCTGGTCTGGATCTTCCAAGATGGCAACCTCTCTGCGCTGCTCGGCTTCGCGCCACTCGGTTTCGTTGAAACGACGATCCCCGTGATCTTGTTCTGCGTGCTCTTTGGCCTCTCGATGGATTACGAGGTCTTCTTGCTAACGCGCATGCGTGAGATCTACGATCGCACCGGTGACAACGCCGCCGCAGTTGCGGGCGGCTTGGAGCGCAGTGGTCGCATCGTCACGAGTGCCGCACTAATCGTTGTCGTAGTTGCTGGATCGTTCGTCTTCGCCGAGATCGTGCTGATCAAGGCGCTCGGCGTTGGTGTGGCGATTGCCGTGGCGCTCGATGCAACTATTGTTCGCGCGCTCCTCGTTCCCGCAACGATGCGCCTGCTCGGCGATAAGAACTGGTGGGCACCGAAGTGGATGGAGCGACTGCTCGCCGGTCGCATTGCCACAGAGTCAGAGGCGGAGCGACGATGATGCGGCGGTTGGCTCTTCTGTTCTTGAGTGCGGTGCTTGCCGCTGCATGTTCTGGCCCGATCTTGGCGAACTCACCAGCGCCAACGGGTGCGCCGTTCGAGAAGCCAACGCCGCGGCCGAGCACGGTTGATCCGATTGCTGTATCGCTCCCAAGAGATGATGCGCCACATGATCGACTAACCGAGTGGTGGTACGTCACTGGCCATTTGGCAACGCTGGACGGCACGCGTGAGTTTGGCTACGAGGCGGTGATCTTTCGTGCGAAACGTGGGCAGTTCCCGGTGACGTGGGCATCGCATATTGCCATTACCGAGAAGCCGCGTGTTGGTCGCTTAGGCTCGTTTAGCTATGACCAGCGTGTTGAGGTTGGCTCGCAGGTGAACGCTGCGCCGGTCATGTCGCGCGCGGTGAGCGCCGCCTTCGCCATCACTGGCGCGAATCCTCTTGAGCCCGCAACGCTTGGTCGCGATCCGTGGGTGATGCTCGTGCTCCCCGATGGCGGCATGGAGATCGGCGGCAACGGCCTGATGCTGCAACTTGGCGCTGGCCGCGCGCCCGTGCTGCACGACACCGATGGCTGGGTTGCCTTCGCCGATGCCGGCGGCTCGTACTACTACTCCCGCACGCGCATGCCAACGGGTGGCACGTTGACTGTTGGTGGTGAGACGCTCGCGGTAACGGGTAGCTCCTGGTTCGATCATCAGTGGGGCGACTTCATCGCCATCGGTGGCGGCGGTTGGGATTGGTTCGCGCTGAACCTCAGTGATGGCAGCGACCTGATGCTCTCGTACGTGCGCGCGAAGGATGGGAGCTACCCGCTCGTCTATGGCACCTGGGTTGGGGCCGACGGCGTGGTGCGGCACATCGAGGGGGACCAGATCACCCTGACCGCCCTCGGCACCTGGACCAGCCCACGCACCGGGGCGACCTGGCCTTCGGGCTGGCGAGTGCAGATCGCGCAGATTGGCCTCGACGTGACCGTCACCCCCGAGGTAGCGGATCAGGAGCTCAACACCCTCGAGAGCACCGGGGTCATCTACTGGGAGGGGGCGAACTCGGTCGCGGGGAGCCTTGCCGGGGTGCCGATCACCGGACGCTCCTATGTCGAGCTCACGGGGTACGCGACCCTTCGCTAACTCTCCCGCTAGAATCGGCGCATGACAGAGATCGGCTCCCAGCCAGTCGCCCCGAAGGTCGCTCCGCGCGATCGCGGGCCGCGCCGCTTCGTCACCTTCACCTACCTAGTGATTGGCGGCGTAATCGCCTGGGCGTTCATCTCTGGCCCCGACGGCTTCGCCGCTTCGGTGAACAAATTCCTCACCGCCACGCCGGCACCATCAGCATCGCCGAGCGCCTCACCGTCGACCAGCGCCACCCCGTAGCGACGGGCCGGCGCGCGTGAGCCACATCTTCGTCTCACCCCACCCCGACGACGCGGCGCTCTCGTGTGGCGGCCTGATCGCCAACCTGCGCGAGCTCGGCCAGAACGTGATCATCCTCAGCGTCTACTCCGGCCACGGCAGTCTCGATCGCCTCACCTCGTATCAGCGACAGGCGCTCGGCTTTGGTGGCAAGGCGATCTGGCCCGCATCACAGGCGTTCGACAGCGGCTCTATTGCCGCTGACCACAACGTACCTCGCGAAACGGCTGACGCACTCGCCCCATGGCAGGCCGAGCCGGCACGACTAAAGCAGACGCAGCGCGAGGCCGACGATAGCGCCAAGGAGTTCTGGCAGCGCGCATCGTGGTATCGCCGCGCCGACATCAGCGCCACCTCACTTCCAGGCGGACGCACGCGCGACACCAGCAACGGGCAGGGCGTGATCGATCCTGGCGCCGTTGCCGTTGCCGCCGCAGCTGGCGAGGCGATGGCACAGCGTCGCCAAGAGGATGAGCGCTACGCACTCTTCGCTGAAGCGGCGGTCGTCTTCCTCGATCTTCCCGACGCCGTCTTCCGCGGCTACGAGGGTGATGAGCAGCTGCTCGGCTCTGTGCGCGAGCACGACGCAGCGCCGATTGATCTGCTCCGTAAGGAGATCGCGCGACTAGAGCCGCAGCGTGTCTACTTCCCGCTCGGCATCGGCTCGCATGTTGACCACCAGCTCTGCCGCCGCGTTGGCGCCGCGCTGCTCAGTGATGCGCAGGCGTGGACGATGCCCGGCATTGACTGGAGCGACAAGGTTGCCTTCTACGAAGACTTCCCGTACGCCTACTGGCAGCAGTTCGATCCATCGGCTGGCCTACCGGCAAACTACACCGCTGGTCTCCCCGCCAACATTGACCTAACGCCTGAGATCGCCGACGTCACCGATGTGCTCGAGCAGAAGATCCAGGGGATTGCGCAATACGAGTCACAGATGCCGCACCTCTTCGGCTCCGTCGAGAAGATGGCCGACGCGGTACGAACGCAGGGTGCAACGGTTGCGCTTCAGAGTGGCCGCGGTGGTGCGGTCGAGCGCTACTGGAGCGCGGTGCGCAGCTAGCGCGAACGATTTCGCTTTCGCGTGGCAAACCATTCAATTGCGACAGCCGCTAAGGCTCCTACCGCAAAGATGATGCCGCCTGTCGGCACTGAGATAAAGAGGATCCAGATCACCGCGCCGTAGCCGCGTTCATCGAACGGATTGCTCGATGGGTCTGCGGCGAAATTCACCAGCAGTACGGCGAGTGGAGAGAGGGCGACGACGCCGGCAGTGGTGCTCAGCACGAGCCAATACCTTGGGGTGATGATTGGCGTCTGCGCCTTCGACTTTGTGCTCATTGCGACCCTCCGTTCACGCCTGTTCGATCAGGTACGTCATTCAATATACCACCCACAGCAAGCAGATAGATAGCCTCAATGTCGCGCAACATGTCATCAACACAGAACTTCGCGTGGACCAACTCGTGCCCAGCGCTCGCGAGTCGCTCGGCGAGTGCTCGATCGCCGAAGAGGAAGGCGATCGCCGACGCAAGGGCGGATGGATCTTGTGAGGGCACAAGGATGCCATTTTCACCGGAGTGAATCATCTCGGGGATTCCGCCAACGTTGCTGGCGATCACCGGTCGATTGGCAGCGAGCGCCTCGACGATCGCGAGCCCTTGCGCCTCGCGATAGCTCGGCATGACCACCACATCTGCAGCGGCAAGGATCTGCGGCACGTCTTCACGGCGCCCCAGGAAGTGCACGCTGGCACAGCAGACTTCAGCGCGAAGGTGTGCGGCGGCGAGCCCCTCGAGACGATCACGTTCCGAGCCTTCGCCAACGACGAGGAGGTGTGCCGCTGTGTAGTGGTGGTGCACCACGGGCCAGGCCTCAATGAGGGTGGGGTGCCCCTTCTCGGGCTCAAGGCGCCCCACCACTACCGCGAGTGGGGCGTCGGCAGGGATGTCGAACTCCGCACGAATCGCCTCGCCACCGGTCGCCTCATCGAAGCGCTCCAGGTCGACGCCGTTATAGATGCGACTGATCGCTGTGGTGTCGCGTCCCTCCGCCACCAACTTGTGGACGATGGCGTCGCTCACCGCAATAAGGCGGTTGATCTTGGGGGTGATGCGCTCCAGCAACTCGCGGTCGTCGGGGGAGCGGAAGCGGCTCGAGTGCACCGTTGAGACCATGTACGGGCGGTGTCCCGTGCGCTGCTCCACTAGATCAAGCGCAGCCACGCCAACCACCTCGGCGCGGTACATGTGGGCGTGTAGCACCTGGGCGTTGAGGGCAATCAGTCGGTCCGCCAGCAGCTCGGCAGAGCGCTGGTCACTTGGCTCTTCGATCACCTCGGTGGCGTAACCGAGGCGCTGTAGACGCGCCATGGTGCTGCCGTGCGAGAGCGAGATCACGTGCGTCTCGTGTCGTGACAGGTCGAGGCGCATCACCGTGCTCACCACGCTCTCTTGTGCGCCGCCGTTGGTGCCGGTCGCGAGCAGCTGCACCACGCGCAGTCGCGTGCCATCAGGGAGCGGCCCTACCGGTGCGCGTCCGCCACATCGTTCACCCGCCTTCGGCTTAGTCATGCGACGCACTCATGCCGCTGGCACCGTAACCATCAGCACATCCACATCTGCGGCGCCAACCTCGTACTTGTAGTTCTCGTTGCCGCGCAAGAAATCAAAGGTCTCTTTGCGTTCGGTGATCGCCATCTGCAGCCCATGTGCGAAGAGCAGGATTCCTGGCGAGAGTGCGCGAGCGGCAAGTTCGCCACCAGCATTCCAGTAGCGAATGCCCGTTGCGTCACGCAAGAAGAGTCCCGCGGCAAACGCGCCGAACTCCAGATTCCGCGCGACGATCAACGTAATCAAATCTTCTGGCGCTCGTGCAAATAGCTCACGCATGAACGCCTCGTCGCGCGCACCCTTCTCGTCATCGGTGAAGAGCCCGTGATGGCCCCATCGTGCGCGATGCAGCTTGATGAACTCGGCGAGATCGTCAACGGCGTGCGGCTTCGTAGTAATCGTTACGCCAGCACCTTCGCCGCGTCGCACCTTGCGGCGGATCTCGTGACGATCCTTCTTATCGATGCGCTCGAGGTGTTCATCGAACGTGGTGATGTTTGTGAGGTTGATTGCCGGTGCAGGATCTTCGACGGTCAGCGTTGTGGCTCGTGTTCTGTTGTTCGCGAGTGCGCTCATGAAGAGCTCGTGTGCGCGATCGGCACGGCGCAAGCGTCGAAGGTCGAGTGCGGCCGTATCCGTGAAGAGATGTGCGACAAGCGCATCTGCCGCGGCGATCGCGCTCTCCGATTCGCCTAAGTCAATCAGCACCGTGGCGTAGTCGATGTGATACGTCGCGCCGAGGTAGCGCACGCCATCTGGCCGAAGCATGAGCGGGAGATAAGCGTAGAGCGCGCCAGCGGCGTCGTAAACGGCGAGTGAGATGTCGGTGGCGTCGGCGCCGTAGCCGATCCACCACGCCTCGTGAACGGCGCGGTTACTAAAGGCGCTTGCAGTTGGGTTTGTTGCCAGGAGTCGCTCCCACTCGCTGGCCGGTAGTTCGGCGAGCGGCAGGGTTCGAACGGTCCAGGCGATAGTGGTGGAGGTCATCTGCCTATCGTACCGCCCGTTACGCAGGGGGTACGTGCGACGCACGATCCTGCGTGAATGCAGTTCACCGAGCGTGCTCGCGATGCTCTCGCCGAGTTGCAGCGCGCCGCTGCACCAGTGTTGGCGCTCCTCGCCCCGCAACGCTGCGGCGCCTGCGGCGTGGAGGGGGCGCTCCTCTGCTCCGAGTGTTGCGGCGAGCTTGGTCTCACCGGCGCTGGAAGTGTGGAGCGCGGTGCCGCACCAGCCGGATGCGTCGCTGGAGCCTGGATTGGTCCGTACGAGGGAGGCCTTGGTGAGGCGGTGCGCACCTTGAAGTTTCACGGCGTCCCCGCGCTCGCTGAACCACTGGGGGTTGGCCTACAAAGCGCGATCTATGCCGTGCAGCGCGAGCTCGGTGGTGACGCCACGCTCGTACCTATTCCAACGGACCCGGCACGCCTCCGGGATCGCGGCTTCGATCATGCTGCGCTGATTGCGGCTGCGGCTGCGCGCGCGCTCCCCTGTGAACTTGCGGCGCTGCTTGAGCGCACCAGGGCGGTACCTGCGCTGCATACGCTCGGTCGTGCTGGGAGGCGGCGGGTCATGGACCGCGTCTTCGCGGTGCGCGCGGGTGCCACAATGCCGCAGCGCGTGATTCTGGTCGACGACATTTGGACAAGTGGTGCCACCTTCGAGGCGGCGGCGGCGACCTTGCGAGCTGCTGGGTGCACGACCATCGGCGTGGTCGCCGTGACCCGAGAGGCGCTGGTGAACGGTGCGTAAGGCGACGAGCGGTCTCTGGCGCGGCGTGGCAATCTCTCCCCATGGCAGCCAAGCGACCGAAACTGAAGAGCAGCGCACCAGCCGCGGCGGCTGGGCGACTCGATCGCATGCTCGGCGCCCACCTCGCCGCAGGTCCTGGCCTCGTCAAGGCGGCCGATCGCGCCGCAGCGGTTGGGGCGATGGGGCTGCAGATCTTCACCGGCAACCCAACGGGCTGGGCGCGTCGCGCCGAACTCCCCAAGGAGCTCCCCGCCTTCCGCGCCCGCATGAAGGAGCACGGCTTCGGGCCGCTCGCCGTACACGCCGCCTATCTGGCGAACCTCGCCGGACCGAACCCTCTCTTCCGTGAGAAGACGGTGGAGCTGCTCCGCCACGAACTTCGCGTGGCGCCTGAGTACGGCGCCTCGTTCGTCAACGTCCATATCGGCTCACATATGGGGACCGGTATTGAGGCGGGTGTTGCCCGCGTCGCCGAGGCGGTGGAGCGCATCCTGGACGGCGTGCCGCTCGCCGACGACTCGGCACTCCTGGTGCTCGAGAACAGTGCTGGTGGCGGCAATGGGATCGGCGAGAGCCTTGACGAGTTGATCGACATCCACGAATCAATGGGCGCCCGCGGCATCGACCTGTCGCGCGTTGCCTACTGCCTCGACTCCGCCCACCTCTGGGGTGCTGGCGTTGAGATGAAGGGCGACGATGAGGTCGACCGCCTTGTGGAGCAGTTCGACAAGAAGATTGGCCTCGAGAAGCTGGTGATGATTCACTACAACGACAGCAAGGCGGCGCACGGCTCAAAGCTCGATCGTCACCAACACATCGGTGGCGGCGAGGTTGGCACGCGCGGTCTTGCGGCGCTCATTCGCCATCCGCGCCTCGCGCACGTCAACTACTACCTCGAGACCCCTGGCATGGAGGCGGGTTGGGACAAGCTCAACATTGAGCGCAGCCTGCAGCTCTCCGAAGGGACACTCAAGCTGAAGCCACTCCCCGCCGAAGAGCCGAAGGTCAAGAAGGTGAAGACGGTTCCAGCGAAGCCGGTTCCTGCCGCCAAGCCAGCTGCAAAGAAACCGGCCGTAACGAAGACTGCCGCGAAAAAGCCCGTCGCGAAGAAGAAGCGCTAGCGCAACGAACCAACACCGCGCCGATACGGCGAGAGGGCGAAGAGCGCACCACCGCCAACGATCAAGCTGCCAACACCAACGAGGCGATCGAGCAGCGCGAGCGCAATTGCCGACTCGGGTGAGAAGCCGAAGAGCGCAACGAGAATGCCGACCATCCCCGCCTCAACAACGCCGATTCCTGCTGGCGTGAATGGCACCACGGTGAGCACCGCCGAAACGAGCGCCACAAAGATCGTGCTCGCAATGCCGATCTGACCGGCCGCTGGATTCACCACAAAGAGCCCAAGCGCCATAGCGACCGCGGCGAGTCGGAGTGACTCGCCGATCCAGATCGCCAGCGAGAACGGCAGGGCGGTGCGAACCACTCTTCCGCCGCTCCCTGCGCGCAGCGACGCCGCGGCGTTGGTGAAGCCGCTCTTGATCGCATCGGGGATCGGCAGCGCGTAGATGAGTGTGGCAGCAAAGCCGCGTGCAACGAGCAGAAACAGCGTTGTCGCCGCTGCGACGCCGAGGGCGATCGCGGTGAGCGCGAGCGCGGTTGGTGGCAGCTTTCCACCGAAGGCCACAAAGGTCGAGGCGGCACCAAGGAGCGCGACGGTGGCGAGGTCAACGAGTCGCTCCGCAATCACCGTGCCGACGGCGTTACCAAACGACGTTGCGCCATTGTGCTTCAGCAGCCAGCCGCGATAGACATCACCCATCTTCGCCGGCAAGACACAGTTCACCCAGAATGAGAGGGTGAGAATCTCCGTTGCGGCGCGTCGCGAGATTTGCAGACCAGACGCGGCAAGGATCATGCGCCAGCGCAAGCCTCGCAGCGGAAAGGTGCTCCAACTGGCTGCGAGCGCAACAAGAATCCATGCGGCGTTCGCGCGATTAAGCGTTGCGGCTACTTCAGCAAGGTTGAATGAGGTCGCAGCGCGCAACACGCCTGCCACGAGGACCACCGTCAGGAGCAGGGCGAAGATGGTGGAGCGGCGCGTCAGTCGGGCGAGCAGCATCTGATCGCCTAGCGTTCGCCGAAGGTCACGCCTGGGCGCACGCGTCGATTCCCACGGGTGGCATTAACGAGCTTTGCGATCGGCGTGAAGAGGCGCGCAAGGAGTGCGCCACGACCAGTGATGCGCGTGAGGTCGCCGTGCAGCGCCGAATGAAATCCGGCTGCGGTGTCGAGGTCGCCGGTCATGATCGTGGCGGCGCCACCGATCTCGAGCAGCGTGTGTGCATCGCTCGCAGCTACCGACGGAATACCGCGAGCGATTGCAAGTTCGGTGGCACGCTGGTTGCCGCCTGGCGCAACGAGTCGGGCGTTCCAGCCTTCGATCCAGTCGACCTCGCTCAGCAGCGAGAGGGCCGCCTCGTCGCGAAGCAGCGAGCCACGCCAGCCGTCGAACGGGTGGGGGATCCCCACGAGCCCACCCTGATCGCGAATGGCGGCGATCGCCTCGCTGGCGGGGAGGCCGGCGGCGATGGGGCGCTCGAGGAAGAGGGCGATCAGGTCTCCCTGGGCGGTGCGCACCTCAGAGCCAACGATCACCGCCAGCCCAGGGGTGACGGCGTCACGGGCACGCAGGGCGCCGTCGATGCGGTCGTGGTCGGTGATGGCGAGGTGGGTAATCCCCCGCGACGCCGCGGTACGGGCAACGGCGACCGGGTCGCTCAGGGAGTCGAAGCTTGCGCTGGTGTGGCAGTGCAGGTCAACGACGGCGCGGGCCGCCATAGGATTAGGCCGCGCTGGTCATGGACTTCGCGAACTGGTCGAAGTGTTCGAGCGCGATGCCCGTCCCCTTCGCAACGCAGCTCAGCGGGTCCGGAGCGATGTGTGAGGCGACACCGGTGACGGTGGTGATGAGGCGGTCAATGTTGCGGAGCAGCGCGCCGCCGCCAGAGATCACGATTCCCTTGTCGATGATGTCGGCGCTTAGTTCTGGCGGTGTCTGCTCCAGCACGGCGCGAATAGCGTCAGTAAGGTTTCGCAGCGGCACCTCAAGCGCCTCGGTGATTTCGGTCGAGGTGATCTTCACTTCGCGTGGCAGGCCTGCGATCATGTCGCGACCCCTCACGCTCGTCGTCAACTCCTCCTCAAGTGGGAGGGCGCTGCCGATCTCAATCTTCACCTGCTCGGCGGTTCGATCGCCGATCATCAGGTTGTACTTGCGGCGAATGTAGAGCGCGATCGCTTCGTCGAAGCGGTTACCGCCAACACGATGCGACTTGCTCACCACAATCTCGGACAGTGAGATCACGGCAATTTCAGCGGTGCCTCCGCCAATATTGACGATCATGTTCCCCGACGGGCCGCTGATCGGCAGCTCTGCGCCGATCGCTGCCGCCATCGGCTCTTCAATGAGGAACGCCTTCCCTGCACCGGCCTGACGCGCAGCGTCGAGCACGTAGCGCTTCTCTACCGACGTTGAGCCGGCTGGAACGCTCACGAGGACGTCTGGTCGGCCGAACGAGAATCGTCCGGCGGTGCCCTTCTTGATGAAGTAACGGAGCATCGCCTCGGTAACGACGTAGTCGGCAATCACACCATCGCGCAGTGGTCGAATAGCGGTGATGGAGCCAGGGGTGCGTCCGAGCATCTCTTTTGCCTCATTGCCAACGGCCACAATCTGATCGCGATCGTTGATGGCAACAACGCTCGGCTCACGAACGGTAATGCCGCTCCCCTGTACGAAGACGAGAATGTTTGCGGTTCCTAGGTCGATGCCAATCTTCATCCCGCCACTCCCTCTTCGCTAACGTGGGTGAGCTCCGCGCCGAGGCCTCGGAACTTCTCCTCAATGTTCGCATAGCCGCGGCGCACGTGGTGCGCGCCGTGAATGCGGCTCGCCCCTGGTGCGGCCAGAGCGGCGAGCATCAGTGTGGCACCTGCGCGTAGATCTGGAATCTCCGCCTCAGCGGCGCGGAACGTGGTTGGGCCCGTGACGTGCGCGGTGCGCGGATCAACGATCTCCACCTGTGCGCCAAAGCCGCGAAGTCCAACGAGCCACTCAAGTCGGTCTTCAAAGATCGTCTCTTCAATGGTGCTCGTACCAGCGGCGCGCGTCAGCATCAACCCTGCAGATGGCTGCAGGTCGGTGGCGAGCCCAGGGAACGGCTGCGTGCGAATGTTGGTGGGCTTGTATGCGCCACCGGCAGGGAGCCCTGTTACGCGCAAGCTCTTGCGCGTTGCATCAACTGGATCGGGCTCAATCGCATGATCAACACCGAGTTCGCCGAGCAGATCGATAAAGGCCTTCATGTGCGTTGGCTCAACGCCATCAATATTGATCGTGCCGCCCACAACCGCGGCGGCGGCGGCGAATGTTCCCGCCTCAATACGGTCAGGCATGATGTGATGGCTCGCACCGTGCAGCCCGTCGACACCCTGAATCTCAATGCGGTCGGGCTTGGTTCGTGCGACCTGCGCGCCCATCGCGTTCAGCAGCACGATCAGGTCATCAACTTCGGGCTCCTGCGCCGCCGGTGTAATGACGGTGGTCCCCTTCGCAAGGACGGCGGCGAGGATCGCGTTCTCGGTGCCCATCACGGTGATCTGCGGGAAGGTGATGGTTGCCCCCTTAAGACGGCCGTTGCTCTTCGCAAAGTAGTAGCCGTCGCGATAGTCGATCTCGGCGCCGAGGGCGCGCATGGCGTCAACGTGCAGATTCACGGGGCGACGACCGATGCGATCGCCACCCGGGTTGCTAATGATCACGCGGCCAAAGCGAGCCAAGAGCGGGCCAAGGAGCATGAAGCTGGCGCGCATCTTCGCCGCCGCCTCAAGCGGCACAAAGAGCCATTCGGCGTTGGCTGCCTGCAGGCTCATCGTCTCGGGGGTTGGTCGCTCGATGGTCACGCCGATGTCGCGCAGGGTGTCAGCAAGCACATCAATGTCGAGGATTCCTGGGATGTTCTCGAGGTTCACGCGCTCGCCGGTCAGCACTGCGGCAGCCATCACCTTCAGGGCGGCGTTCTTGGCGCCGCTCACCCGCACGCGGCCAGCCAGGGGTTGCCCGCCTTGAATGCGGAACTCCTCCTTCGCCAGGGGGATCGGACGGTACTCCCACGAGAACGGCTTCACGGCGGTCATGGGCGGATTCTCGCCGTTTGCAGCAGAAGCGTCCAACAGCGGCTCACTTTCTTTGGCCACCCGCACGGGCGGCGGCGTGCGCTAGCGCTTGCGGCGGCGCTCGGCGACGCGAAGGTGCAGGAGCGCTCGGCTCAGCGAGGCTCGGGCGGTAGCGAGTGAGGCGGGATCCTGCGTACCGGCACCGGAGATCGCCGCTTCCGCGGCAGTCTTCGCCTTCTCAATGGCGGCAGTGTCGAGCTCCCCCGACAGGTCGGCCGACTCAGCAAGGACCACCACGCGATCGGGTCGCACCTGCACGAAACCACCAATGATGGCGATGTACTCAATCGATCCGTCGAGTGCGGTGATGCGCCCTTCGCCTGCGCCAAGAACGGTCACATACGGCTCGTGCTTCGGCAGGATGCCGACCTCGCCATCAATTGTTGGTAAGACCAACGCGGAGGCCTCGCCCCTCCAGGCGAGGCGCTCCGGCGTCACGATCTCCAACGTAAATGGCATATCGGTTCGAACCCTTACTTGTTCAGTGCGACGGCGTTCGCCCGAACGTCATCGAGAGTTCCTGCAAGGAAGAACGCCTGCTCTGGCAGGTCGTCGGCCTTCCCTTCGAGGATCTCGCGGAACGAGGCGATCGTGTCGGCGATCTTCACGAACTTGCCGGGACGGCCCGTGAATACCTCGGCCACGAAGAACGGCTGGCTCATGAAACGCTGCAACTTGCGGGCACGGTTCACCAGCAGCCTGTCGTCAGGCGAAAGTTCGTCCTGGCCAAGGATGGCGATGATGTCCTGCAGGTCGCGGTAGCGCTGCAGCACTCGCTGCACCTCTCGCGCCGTCTCGTAGTGGTTCACACCAACCACGAGCGGATCGAGCACGCGCGACGTCGACGTCAACGGATCCACCGCCGGGTAGATACCGAGCTCGGTGATCGATCGCTCAAGGCGAATCGTCGAGTCAAGGTGTCCGAAGGTGGTTGCTGGCGCTGGGTCGGTGTAGTCGTCTGCTGGCACGTACACGGCCTGCAGCGAGGTAATCGAACCCTTCTTCGTCGACGTAATGCGCTCCTGGAGCGCCGCCATCTCCGTTGCCAAGTTCGGCTGATAGCCCACGGCGCTCGGCATACGGCCGAGCAACGCGGAAACCTCAGAGCCCGCCTGGGTGAAGCGGAAGATGTTGTCGATGAAGAGCAGCACGTCGCGCCCTTCCGCATCGCGGAAGTACTCGGCCATCGTTAGGCCCGAGAGTGCGACGCGCAGTCGTGCTCCAGGTGGCTCGTTCATCTGGCCGAACACCATTACGGTCTTGTCGATAACGCCCGAGTCGCGCATTTCGCCGATCAGGTCGTTCCCTTCGCGTGAACGCTCACCGACACCCGCAAACACGGAGTAGCCGGAGTGCTCTTGCGCAACGTTGCGGATCAGCTCCTGAATCACGACGGTCTTGCCGACGCCGGCGCCGCCGAAGATGCCGATCTTGCCGCCCTTCTTGAACGGGCAGACAAGGTCAATAACCTTGATGCCAGTCTCGAAGAGTTCGGTCTCGGTGGTGAGATCTTCGTACGCTGGTGCGGAGCGGTGGATTGGTAGGTACTGATCGACCTTCACGTCGCCAGCCTGGTCGATCGGCTCACCGAGCACGTTGAAGACGCGGCCAAGCGTTCCGGCGCCAACTGGCACCGAGATCGGTGAGCCGAGGTCGGTCGCCTTTGCGCCACGGGCGAGCCCGTCGGTTGTGGTCATGGCAACGGTGCGCACGCGATTGTTGCCGAGATGCTGCTGCACCTCAACAACGAGCGAACCGTCGGTTCGATCAATGCGTACGGCGTTGTAAATCGCTGGCAGCTCGCGTGCGGCGAACTCAATGTCAACGACCGGTCCCGTAATCGAAACTACGGTTCCTACGGCTCCTGCCTTTGCTGCGGTTGCGTTCGCCATCACTCCTCCTGCCTTTCTATGTTCAGTTCGCGCTTGCGCCTGAAGCAATTTCGATCATTTCGCGCGTAATGTTCGACTGTCGCACCTTGTTGTACGTGAGCGTGAGATCGCTAATGAGGTCGCCTGCGTTCTCCGTTGCGTTCTTCATCGCCACCATGCGGCTCGACTGCTCGCACGCCGTGGTCTCGAGCACGCCCTGGTAGATGCGTGTCGCAACGTAGCGTGGCAGCAGCGCCTCAAGCACCGCCGCCGGGTCGGGCTCAAAGAGGAACTGGTTCCCGGGGATGCCGGCGGTGTCGGCCGACGCCGTGATCGGGAGTAGCTGCACCGCCTCTGGGCGCTGCGTCAGCGTGGAGATGAATGCTGGGTGGATCAGGGTGACGCCCGCCGAGCGACCTGAGAGGAAGTCGCCAACAAGGAGGCTGACGAGGGCGGTGACATCGCCGAAGGTCGGCTTATCGCCATACCCCGGGAAGGCGGCGCTGATCTCGTACCCGCCGCGGGCGAGGGCATCACGCCCCTTCTTGCCGATCGTGATGACCTTGCTCCCTGCGCCGGCCGTCTCGAGCTCCTTCAGGGCGAAGCGAATCAGGTTGCTGTTCAGGGCGCCGGCGAGGCCACGGTCGGTCGTGAAGAGCACGATCGTGCGTGGTGCGCCGCTCTCTGGGCTGCGCAGGAGCGGGTGCCCCTCCTCGCCCAGCACTGAGGCGAGGTCGGCGATGACCTCGTCGATCGAGTGCCCATACGGGCGGCTCGCCAGCGTGGCGTCTTGGGCGCGCTTCAACTTTGAGGCGGCAACGAACTGCATGGCGCGGGTGATCTGGCGAATGTTCTTCACCGATCCGATTCGTCGCCGAATCTCGCGCTGGCTTGGCATGCTCTCCTCGCCGCTCGCCCCTCGCCGTTAGGCGAGGAACCCCTTTCGGAATGCGTCAACGGCCTCATCGAGACCCTTCGCCGTATCGTCAGAGATCGCGTTCTCCTTAGCGATGCTCGTCAGGATCGTGGTGCGCTCGCGCTCAAGGAAGGTGCCGAAGCCTGTCTCAAACTCACCAACGCGCGGCGTTGGTACGTCGTCGAGCTTCCCCTTCGATGCCACATACAGAATCGCAACCTGTCGCTCCATCGAGACCGGCTGGTACTGCGGCTGGCGCATGATCGACGAGAGCTTCTCGCCGCGCGTCAGCTGGTCGCGGGTCGACTTGTCGAGGTCGCCCGAGAACTGTGCGAAGGCCGCAAGCTCGCGGTACTGCGCAAGGTCGAGCTTCAACGGACCGGCAACCTTCTTCATCGCCTTCGTCTGCGCGGCGGAACCCACGCGCGATACGGAGATACCAACGTTCACCGCTGGTCGCTGACCGGCGTTGAAGAGGTCGGTCTCCAAGAAGATCTGGCCGTCGGTGATCGAGATGACGTTCGTCGGAATGTAGGCCGACACGTCGCCCGCCTGCGTCTCAATGATCGGCAGCGCCGTCAGTGAGCCACCGCCGAGATCGTCGGAGAGTCGCGCTGCGCGCTCCAACAGACGGCTGTGCAGATAGAAGACGTCGCCTGGGTAGGCTTCGCGTCCTGGTGGTCGGCGCAAGAGGAGCGCCATCTCGCGATAGGCAACCGCGTGCTTCGAAAGGTCGTCGTAGACGCAGAGTGCATCGCGTACGAGCACGCCGTCGATCGTGACGCCGTTCTCCATGATCTCTTCGCCAATCGCGCAACCGGCGAATGGTGCGAGGTACTGGAGCGGTGCTGGATCTTCGGCGCCGGCGACCACCACCACGGTGTGCGCCATGGCGCCCTGCTTCTCGAGCTGCGCAACAACGGTGCGCACGGTCGAGAGCTTCTGGCCGATCGCGACGTAGATGCAGATGAGGCCCTTCCCCTTCTGGTTGATGATCGTGTCGACAGCAACGGCGGTCTTGCCGGTCTGGCGGTCGCCAATGATCAACTCTCGCTGACCGCGGCCGATTGGAATCAGTGCGTCAACGGCCTTGATGCCGGTCTGCACTGGCGTCGTTACCGACTTACGACTAATAACGCCCGGAGCGATGCGCTCAACTGGGCGCGACTTCTTCGCGTTGATTGGGCCCTTGCCGTCGAGCGGTCGACCGAGTGGGTCAACAACACGTCCGATCAGCTCGGGGCCGACTGGCACCTCAACAACCCTGCCGGTCGTCTTAACCGTGTCGCCTTCCTTAATGGACTTCGCGTCGCCAAGGAGCACGGCGCCGACCGTCTCTTCACCAAGGTTCAAGGCCATGCCGGCAACGCCGTTTGGGAACTCCAGAAGTTCAGACGAGAGCGCGCCTGAAAGTCCGTAGACCTGTGCAATGCCATCGCCCACCTCAACAACGGTGCCGACGGTGCGCGACTCGGCGCTCCCATCAAACCCTTCGATCTGGGCCTTCAGAATGCTGATGATCTCGTCGGATCGAATTGCCATGATCTTCTCGCTCCTCGCTGCTCTACGCGCTCTGCCGGTTCAGCCGGCGACCGAGAGGATCCGCTCACGCATTCGCGAGAGCCGCCCCTTAACGCTGCCATCAACAAGTCGATCGCCGACTCGGAGCGTTGCTCCGCCGACGAGGCTTGCATCTACTTCGTACGACATCTGAACTGCATGGCCCGCCATCGTGGCGGCCTCGGTTTCGAATCGTGTGCGCTCTGCAGGGCTCGCCTCAAGGGCGGTAACCACACGTGCAATGGTGATGCCGTTGCGCGCATTTAGCGCGTCGCGCGTCGCCTCGGCGATTGCCGGGATCGACGCAAGGGTGCGTCGTCGCGCCAACATGCCGACCAACGTGTGAATGTGTGGGCTCACCGTGCCGCCCGCCGCCTTCTCGAGCGCCGCCACACGGCCAGCTGCTGGCGTGCGTGGGTCATCGAGAATCTGGCGTGCGCCTGGTGCCGCAATCACCGCCGCGAGGCGGTCGAGCTCGTCTGCCTGCGATGCTGCTGACGACGCGTCCTTGGCCAGGCCAAGGAGTGCCGCTGCGTAACGTCGTGCAGAGCCGAGCGGTCGATCCACGATCAGTTCCCCTTCTTGGACTGCTCGTCCAAGAACTCGCCCACGAGGGCGCGCTGGCGATCGCCGTCCATTGAGGAGCCGACCACCTTCGTGGCGGCACCAATAGCGAGATCGGCGACCTCACTGCGGATTGCGGCCAGGGCGCTGACGCGCGCCGCCTCAATCTCCTTGGTGGCGTCGGCTCGCATGCGATCCAACTCCGCCTTCAGCGTGGCGACCTGCTCATCGCGAATCTGTGCCGCAGCCTTATCGGCGTTTGCACGGATCTCGTTCGACTCGCGTCGAGCGTCGGCGAGCGCAACGCCCGCCGCCTCTTCAGCGCGACTCTTGGCGATCGTGGCCTCAGCCGCTTCGCGAAGCCCGCGCTCAATGCGCTCACGTCGCTCGTCGAGCATCTTCGTGATCGGGCCGAGCGCAGCTGCACGCAGCACAATAATGAAGAAGCCAAAGTTCGCCGCTGAGACAAGGATCCAGAAGAGGTTGAAGCTCAGCCCGGCGCCTTCGGCTTCGCCAGCGGCGGCCTCAGCAAACGGGATGGCGCTCAGCGCCCCCTGGATCAGGTCGACTGCCTGCATCGGTGGTCAGTCGCCTTAGAGAACGAGTGAAAGGATGCCGAGTACGATCGCGAGAACGCCGAGGCCTTCTGCGAATGCGGCACCGATGATGAAGACGCCGCGGATTGCACCTGCTGCCTCTGGGTTGCGACCGATTGCGCTAGCGGCTGCCGCAGTGGCAATGCCTACGCCGAGGGCCGGCCCAATTACGCCGAGGGCTGCGATGCCCGCCTGAAGCTGTTCCATGATTCGTACCTCCTACTGTGTCGCCGCCCGGACTCGTGCCGTGCGTCCGACGCTCCGTTACTGCCTGCGGCTAGTGTGCCGCAACTCGCGATTCGGCTCCCGCCGTCGCGCCATCCCCGGCCGCTGCCGGGCTGTGCTCATCGTGCCCCTCCTCGTGATGCCCCTCCATGGCCAGCATGGTGAAGACGAGGACAAGGACGCTGAAGATGATCCCCTGCATGAGGCCCACGAAGAGCTCGAGGCCATACAGGGCAACTGGAATGAAGGCAAGGGTGATCGTGGTCATCACGGTAAGGGCAAGCTCACCGCCGTAGATGTTGCCGAAGAGTCGCATTGCCAGGGTGATCGGCTTCACCAGCTCAAGGAAGAACTCCAACACGCCAACAAAGAGGCCGATAGGGCCGCCCTTGAGGGTGAAGAACTTTCCAAGGTAGCCACCAATGCCGAGCGCACGAACGCCCTGGTAGTGGAAGTAGACGAAGGCGACGAGTGCCAAGCCCACGGTGACATTCACGTCGCTCGTTGGCGCGCGGAACTCATACACTCGACCAACGCCTGGAATCAAGCCTGACCAGTTCGAGACAACAATGAAGAGGAAGCAGGCGAGGAAGAAGGTGATGAAGCGCTTCGCACCTGGGCCGCCGATCCCCATCGCGAATGAGGTGAGGCCCTCGATGGCAAACTCCAACACGTTCTGCGCGCCGCTCGGAATCTCCTTGAGTCGTCGTGCTGCAATCGTCAGCGGAATAATCACGACCGCCATCACGACCCAGCTCATGATGATCGAGCCGGTAATGGATGGGTAGAAGTCAAAGAGCGACGCGGCATGGTTTGGATCGCCGCCGAGATCAATCACCGTGTGGGGAACAATCGGTTCCAGCGACCGCTTGATGACGTCGCCAGGGAAGTTGTTCAGTCCGACGCCGCCAAACATGACAATCGCGAATGCGTCAAGAAGGATTACGCCGACCGCGGCAAGAAGAAGGGTGCGCTTCGTTGAGCTCTTCTTCGCCGAAGCGACGCTCATTCAACCCTACCTTTCAATCGTGCGGCGTCTCGTTCGCGCGCCTCACGTTCTCGTTTCGCTACCTTCGCTGCAACATCAAATGCATCAAGGCGGCGCAACGTTCGCTGCACCAGCCGTGCTGCGGCCACCGCGCCAGCGACGAAGCCTCCGACAAATCCAAGGAGCAGGAAGATCGGTCCGCTGTTGAGCTGACCGTCGATCCAGTGTCCGAGGAGTGCTCCACCGAGATTCGCGATGAGGAGGCTGATACCGATCTGCGAGAAGAGGGCGAGATACGCACCCTTGCCGATGTCGGACGTCAGGCCAACAGCCTTTTCGGGAATCTGCGGCGATTCTAGCGGAGGGTCGCCAAACTCGCGTTCGTTTTTTGGGGCTGGGGTGGGGTTGCTCATGCACGGCGCTCCGCTCGTCGCGAGAGCCAGACGATCGCCCCGCCGAGCACCACGAGGAGCCCGGCAAAGGCGTACAGGGCGGCGCTTGCGGTCAGCACAACCGCCCCAACGGAGAGGAGGAGGGTGACGCCGTAGAGGGCGAGGACTGCCCCACGGTGGCTGAGCCCCGCGTCGATCAGGCGCTGGTGGATGTGGGTCTTGTCGGCACTATATGGGGAGCGCCCGGCCAGGAGCCGCCCCACGATGACGAAGAAGGCATCAATGATGGGCACCCCCAGGATCAGCAGCGCGGCGACGACCTTGGCGGTGCCGAGGAGGGAGAGGACCGCGAGGGCGTAGGCGACCGCCAGGATCCCACTCGTCCCCATATAGATGGAGGCGGGGTAGAAGTTGTGTCGTAGGAAGCCGGCGAGCGCACCCGCCAAGGCGAAGCAGAGGGCGGCGAGGAGGGGGGTCGCCGGGAGGGCGATCACCCCAAGGGTGACCGCAGCGATAAGGGCGATCCCGCCCGAGAGGCCGTCGAGCCCATCGATGAAGTTCATGGCGTTCTGCATGCCGAGAACCCAGAAGAGGGTGAGGGCGAGCCCAATGGCGTCAGGGATCAACAGGTCACCTGCGCCGAATGGATTCGACAGGATTGCGATCCGCACGCCGAACGCGATCGGTACCGCCGCAATCACCAGCTGCCCGGCGAGCTGCCAGCGTGCGCGCAAATCGAAGCGATCGTCGGCAAGGCCGATGACACCGGCGAGTAGGGCGCCGAGGAGCAGCGCGGCAGATCCGGAGGTTGGAAGTGGGGTGCCGCCCGTAAGACCGAGTGGTGCGGCAAGGATCGTCACCGCCGCACCAACCAAGAAGAAGGAGAGTGCAACGGCGAAACCGCCAGCGCGCGGCATCAGGGTTGTGTTGATGCGCCGCTCGTTTGGCGCATCGGCAATGTTTAGAGAGAGGGCAACCTGTCGCGCAACCCTTGTGCCGACCAGTGCGACAAGTGCAGCGAGCAGTGCGATCGCGAGATAGAGCGGAGCGGTCTCCATTAGCTCTCGCGGGCCGCTAGCTCCGCAGCATCGTTACCGGGGACTGGGAATTTCTGGGCGACCTTTACTACCTCGCGACGAATCTGCTCAAGCTTGGTCGCATCCTCGCGCGCGGCGATCGCCTCAACAGACCACTGTGCGATCTGTTCCATCTCGGCGGGCCCCATGCCGCGCGTGGTTGCGGCTGGCGTGCCGTAGCGAACGCCACTTGTCACCATCGGCGAGCGCGTCTCACCTGGAATGCTGTTCTTGTTAATCGTCACGCCTACCGCTTCCAATGCAGCCGTAGCCTCCTTGCCCGTCACGCCAAGCGGTGTCACGTCGCAGAGAATCAGGTGGATGTCGGTGCCGCCAGTGATCACACCGAATCCGCGGGCGGCGAGCGCTGCGGCGAGCGCCTTCGCGTTGTCGAGTGTGCGCTGCATATACGCACGGAATTCCGGCTGCAGCGCCAACTTATACGCAACCGCCTTGGCGGCGATCACGTGCATGAGTGGTCCGCCCTGATTCCCAGGGAAAACTGCCCGGTCAATGGCAGCCGCTTCGTCTGCTCGCGCAAAGATCATGCCGCCGCGCGGTCCACGCAGCGTCTTGTGTGTGGTGGTGGTGACGTAGTCAGCGTGCGGGAATGGACTCGGGTGTAGCCCTGCCGCAACGACTCCTGAGATATGCGCCATGTCGACCATCAGCTTTGCTCCCGCTGCATGTGCGATGGCCGCAAATTTTTCAAAATCGAGTACGCGCGGATACGCCGATGCGCCAGCAATGACGACCTTCGGCTTCGCTTCATCAACGGCGCGCTGTACTGCATCCCAATCTACTAGACCGTCTTCGGCACGAACGCCGTAGAAGGTTGGCTTGAACCACTTCCCTGAAATGTTGACCGATGCACCGTGGGAGAGGTGTCCGCCCTGGTCGAGGCTCATGGCAACGAATGAGTCGCCCGGTGACATTGAGGCGGTGAATGTGGCGATGTTGGCAGAGGCACCAGAGTGCGGCTGCACGTTGACATGCTCGCTGCCAACAAAGAGTTCCAGCGCGCGACTGCGCGCAAGGTTCTCCGCCTCGTCGACGAATTCACAACCGGCGTAGTAGCGCTTCCCTGGGAGACCCTCGGCATACTTGTTGGTGAGGATGGAGCCCTGCGCTTCGCGCACTGCGGCGTAGGTGTAGTTCTCAGAGGCGATCAGCTCAATGTGGTCGCGCTGGCGCACCGCCTCTTTGACAAAGATGGCGTCGAGCTCAGGGTCAACCTTGCGAAGGCTCAGGTTCATCAACGGATCGTGTGCGGCGTTGCTCATGGTCCCCTCCCTCTCCTCTGCCCCAATGCGGGTGCTTGACCCCTATTCTCCCGCTGATCCGAGGATCAGGCGTTCAATCATGCGCGCTACGCCGTCCTCTTCACAGCGGGGTGCCTCATATTGCGCCACGGCCCGCACTGGGCCGGGTGCGCCGGCCATCGCCACCCCGTGCCCGGCGACGTCGAGCATCTCTAGGTCGTTGTACTGGTCGCCGATGGCCATCACCTGCCCAAGGGGGATTTTGAGGCGTCGGGCGAGCCAGCGGAGGGCGGTTCCCTTATTGACCCCAGGGGCGGTGAACTCCAGGTATTCGGGGTGGCTGATGGTCACATCGAGCTCTCCGGCGAAGGTCGCCCGAGCGCGATTTAGTATCCCGTCGACGTGCCCCTCGGGGGCGTGGGCGACCACCTTGGAGAGGTGCAGCTTGCGCTCGGTAAGGTAGCCAATAAGGTCTGGAACCGTGCCGAGGCGTTTCAGGGCATTCCCCTTCAGCCAAACCTCGTACTGGCGCACATGGGGATCTCGAACATCGAAGCGCAGGTCATCGCGAATCACGGCGTGGCCCCAGAGGTTGTTCTCGCGGCACCAGGCGACCGCCTTGGACCCGAGGTGAGCGGGGAAGGGGAAGTGCCGGATCATGCGCCCCGAGCCCGCCTCGCCCTTCGCCGGGATCTCGCGCGCGATCGCCCCCTGCATGCCGATCAGCGGACCGTCGAGACCGATCTGATGCGC
Organism: Candidatus Limnocylindrus sp.; assembly: GCF_040397235.1. Taxonomy (GTDB): domain Bacteria; phylum Chloroflexota; class Limnocylindria; order Limnocylindrales; family Limnocylindraceae; genus Limnocylindrus. The sequence goes on from NZ_JBBAWH010000002.1 coordinate 35,047, forward strand.
ATACTCGATGATCGACGGCACGTTGCGCCCCGACGAGATGGTGGCGATCACCCCCTTGGCGCGCGCCGCGCGAATCGCATCAATGGTGCGCTCGGCGATCACGCCGTCGTGTGGCAGCAGCGTGCCATCGAGATCCATAACGAGGAGTCGGATTGGGAACGCAGGTTTCACCGCCATGACGCGTTACCCACTCCGACGAATTTCGGCCATGCGGTCGCGACCCGAGAGGTCGCCGCGAACGGCCACGCGCCAACCGATGCCGAGGCCATCGGCGAGACGCGCAACGTCGTCACCCTGACCGTCACCGAATTCAAGGAGTGCGGCGCCACCTGGGCGCAGCAGGCGCGGCAGCTCGGCGATAAGTCGGCGAATCAGTTCCAGCCCATCACCGCCGCCATCGAGTGCAAGGCGTGGCTCTGCGGCAATGCCGAGGCGCGCCAGGTCGCGCGGCGCCAGGTCGCGAATGCTGGCGGCGGCCTTCGCCGCATCAACATCCGCGGTTGGCACATACGGCAGGTTGGCGATCAGGAGATCGAGGTGCGCTGGATCGCCGGGTGCACGCGCGGCGAGGAGCGGCTCCGCAAGATCGCCCTGCATGAAGGTGATGCGCGACGCAACGCCACAGCGCAACGCATTCGCGCGCGCCACCATCAACGCATCGCCAGAGATGTCGGTGGCGATGAGGCGCAGGGGCACTGGTGATTCGTCGGCGAGCGTCACGGCGAGTGCGCCACTGCCGGTGCCGATCTCGGCGGCGTTGAGTGGATGGGGCGCACGGCCGAGTGCGCGGTCGGCAGCAACGCGGTCGGTGAGGAAGGCGAGTGCCGTCTCAATGATCAGTTCGCTCTCTGGTCGCGGGTCCAGCACGTCCGGCGTGACGAGCAGCTCGAGCCTGCGGAATCCACGACGTCCAGTGAGGTGACTGATCGGTCGACCTGTCGCGCGCTCCTGCACTAGTGCTGCGAGCGCAGATGGCGCGTCGCCGGCAAGTAGCGCGCTGCGCGCGATGCGCAACGCATCGGCGAGTTGTGGATGTTGATCGCTGAGCGGCTCCGGCTCTGGGAGTTCGCTGAGCGCTGGGAGTGGGAGTGGAAACCCTGCAGCAACGGCGGTGCGCAGTGTGGCAACGCGGGTGCCGAGCAGTGCTGCGAGCAACGTCTCGGCATCAAGGCGCGGTGTTGGGCTTCCCGCCGCCTCAAGCTGCAACGTTGCTTCGCGCAGCAGTGCGGGGCCATCGGCCTCGCGCTCTACGACTGGTCGACTGGCGATCTGCTCTTCGCTCATCATTCCGCCAGTCGTGCCGCCTGCTCAGCGGCGGCGAGTGCCTCATGGAATGGGGCGAGGTCGCCGCCGAGAATCCCGGGTACATCAAACTTGTCAAAGCCGATGCGGTGGTCGGTGACGCGATTCTGCGGCCCGTTATACGTACGAATCTTCTCGCTACGATCACCGCTGCCGATCAGCGCCTTGCGCGCCTTGGAGTCGGCGGCGCGCTTGCGCTCCTCTTCGGCGGCGATAATGCGGCTGCGCAGAATCGCCATCCCCTTCTCTTTGTTGCGCAGCTGGCTGCGCTCGTCCTGCATCTCGACCACGATGCCGCTCGGGATGTGCGTGATGCGCACTGCGGAGTCGGTGGTGTTCACCCCTTGTCCGCCGTTCCCCGATGCGCGCTTCACGTCAATGCGAATATCGTTTTCGGGAATCACCAGGTCAACAGCGGTCACCACTGGAAGCACCACAACCGTGGCGGTGCTGGTGTGAATACGCCCCGCTGACTCAGTTGCCGGAACGCGCTGAATGCGGTGCACTCCCGATTCCCACTTAAAGGCGGCCCATGCGCCTTCGCCAGAGACCTCCATCACCCCTTCGCGAATCCCGCCAACGCCGGTTTCGCTGATCACATCAACCTCGCTCTTCCACCCCTGGCGTTCGGCGTAGCGCAGGTAGGCGCGGAAGAGCTCGCCGGCGAAGATGCCAGCCTCGTCGCCACCAGCGCCAGGACGCACCTCAATCAGCAGATCTCGCCCATCGTTTGGATCAGGCTCAAGCAGAAGGCCCGGGAGTCGCTCGAGAACGTCGCGCTCGATCGCCTCGGCCTCGGCACGGTCAGTGGCGGCGAGGTCACGCATCTCTGCGTCTGCCCCCGGATCCGCCTCAAAGGAGCGTGAATCGGTCACGCGCAGCCGGGCGGCGGTGAGGACCTCGCCCGCCTCGGCAAGCGGTGCGGTGCGCGACAACTCGCGGCCAATGCGAGCAAGGGCGGTGTGGTCGGCGAGTACCTCAGGAAGTGTCAGCTGCGCCTCAAGCTCGGCGCGCGCCTTGAGCGCCGCCGCGAGTCGCGCGTTGAGTTGCACCACGTCAGCCATCAGGTCACCTTCAGCGGCTGCAGCGCACGTGATGCTGGTCGCTCTGAGCCGCTCGGCACAACGCCACCCTCCGCTTCGATCGCCGCGGTCAGCGCAACGATCGCAATGTCGTGCATGCCATCGTCAGGTCGTCGCGTGGTGATGCGCTGTACGGCAATCCCTGGTGCTGCCAACGCGCGGGCAATCAGGTTCGTTCGATAGCGACCCAGGAGTCGAAGAATCTCATAGGCGAGACCGGCAACGAGCGGAATCCCTGCAATGCGACTGATCACCGTTGGGATCGGATCGAGTCGACCGACCAGCGAGAAGCTGACGATGCTCACGAGAATGACGACAACAAGGAACTCGGTGCCGCAGCGTGGGTGTGCCGTTGGCCAGCGCGAGAGCGCTTCGCGCGTGAGCGGCTCACCGTTCTCAAGCGCGTGAATCGCGCGATGCTCTGCGCCGTGATAGCGATAGGTGCGATCCACATCGCTGCTGCGTCCGACCGCTGCGAGGTAGCCAAGCAAGATTCCCACCTGCAAGAGTCCGTCAATCGCGCGTTCCACGAGCAGCTCTGTGAAGCCGAGTGCGTGCACAATCGCCGACGCGGCAATCGCTGGGAGCACATTAAAGATCACCACGGCAATTAGAAGCGTGACCGCCAGTGTTGCGATCATTGAGCCGGTGCCGCCGGTTGATCGCTCCTCATCACCCGCCGACACGTCGGCGCTGCGCAGCAGCCATCGGCTGCCGAGTGCGAGTGTCTCCCAGAGAACAACGGCGCCACGCAAGATTGGGATGCGTGTGAAGCGTCGACGAATCGGTCCGGTGGCGATCGGCTCTGACGTCACCGCGATGCCACCATCAACGGTGCGTAGCGCCACGCCAATGTGTGATGGTCCGCGCATCAGAATGCCGTCGATCAGCGCCTGGCCACCATACGCTGCGCCGCTCGTTGGGCGCGCGCTCAGAGATACGGCGTGTAGCCCTCGTGAAACATCTGCGAAGCGGTCCTGCGCGAATCGCGCAGCGACGCCGAGTCGGCGCCGCATAGAGATCAGCGCGAGCGACCGAGGCGCTTCTGGAAGCGCTCGACCTGACCAGCCGTGTCGAGAATCAGCTGCTTCCCCGTAAAGAACGGATGGCAGTTTGAGCAGACTTCCGTCTTGAGCTCGCTGGTTCGCGTCGAGCCGATCGAGAACTTCGTGCTGCATGCAAGGCACGTAATTTCGATGGTGTTGTACTTGGGATGAATCTCTGGCTTCATCAGCGACTCTCTAGGCGTCTGGTGAAGCGACAACGTTGACGCGCTTCTTCGTGCGCGACGCGTGGTCGAACTTCACCCTGCCGGTGACGGTTGCATAGATGGTGTAGTCGCTGCCCAGGCCAACGCCGCGCCCTGCGGCGAAGGTGGTGCCGCGCTGTCGCACGATGATGCCACCAGCGTTGATCTTCTGGCCGTCGCCAACCTTCACGCCAAGGCGCTGACCAGCGCTATCGCGTCCGTTGCGAACACTTCCGCCTGCCTTTTTGTGTGCCATGGGTCTCTCCTTCTCTCAGCGTTCGCTGCGTTACTCGGTGTCGGCGGCCGATGCGTCGGCGCTCTTCGCTGCCGGCTTTGCGGTTGCTGTCTTCTTTGCGGCTGGCTTCTTCGCTGCCTTCGCCTCGGCTGGCGCGCCACCCTTCAGTGTTGCGGCAACTGCGGCATCGGCCTTCGCCTTATCAGCGGCGACGGCGACTGCGGCGGCCTGCGCCTTGGCGCGATCTGCAGCACCGGCTTCGTAGAGCGCCTTCGCGCTCGTGCCGTTCACGGCAACTTCGGTGACCTTGATGAGGTGCAACTCTTGGCGGTGCCCCTTGGTGATGCGGCTGCGCGCCTTCGGTCGATACTTGAAGCTGATTGTCTTTGGTCCGCGCTCCTGGCCAAGCACCGTTGCGGTGACCTTTGCGCCAGCAACAACAGGGGTGCCGATCTCCGTGGTGGAGTCGGTGCGCACAAGGAGGACACGGTCGAACGAGATCTCGCTCCCTGGGGTAGCGCCGGTCAACTCAACGTGCAGCTCGCTGCCGAGCTCCACTCGATACTGCTTTCCACCGGTCTCGATGACTGCGTACATGGTTCCCCTGTCCTCACTGTCTGTGCGCCGTACAGGCGGCGCCTGCTGGGCGAGTCGCGGTCTGACGGACGGGTCAGTCGCGGGAGGGGAAGTCTACGATCAGGGCTCTCCCGCGTCAACCGCGCCCTATTGTTACATTATCGGCGATGAGCCTCCGTCGTGTACTCGATGGCTCTGCACGAGGGCGAGGCCGAAGGCGAGCGAGATTGCGGAGGCTCCGCCGTAGCTCACAAAGGGGAGGGTGATCCCCGTAATGGGGGCAACGCCGAGGTTCATCCCAATATTGACGAGCGTCTGGGAGAGGACGACGGTGGCCATCCCTCCGGCAAAGATCACCCCGAACTCATCGGGGGAGGTCCAGGCATGCCAGACCAGGCGCCCAACCAGAATGGCGAGCAGAGCGATCACAAAGAAGCCGCCAACCGCGCCAAACGCACGGACAAGCGCCGCAAAGACGAAGTCACTCTCTTGTACTGGGAGGGGGGTCAGGATCGCGGTGCCGTCAGCGCCTGCGCCAAAGAGGCCGCCCCCCCTGATCGCCTCGAGTGAGCGCAGCAGTTGGTACTTCGGCCCGGCCGGATCGGCGTTCGGGTCGATGAAGGCGAGGAGTCGCTCCTTCTGATAATCCGCCAGCACTACGACCCACGCCAGGGCGCCGCTGATGGCGACCAGGCTTGTGAGGGCGGCAATCCAGCGTGTCGCGACGCCAGAGAGATAGAGGGCGCCAAAGAGCGCCGCTACCAACACCAGCGCGGTGCCGAGGTCTGGCTGCGCCACGACGAGGAAGAACGGTGGAGCAACAATGGCGCCCGCCAGCAGTAGATCTTGCAGCCCGCCGCTCGTGCGGTCCGCCCGCGTGAGTGCTGTGGAGATGACGACGAGCGTCAGGATCTTGCTGAGCTCGCTTGACTGGATGGCGAGACCAAAGATCGCGATCGCTCGGTTGTTCCCACCAGAGTCGACGCCGTAGATCAGCGTGACGATCAGCAGCAGAATGTTTGCGGCGTAGAGCGGCCAGGCGAAAGTGCGCACCCAGCGCCAGTTCACCAGCGTTGTCACGCTATAGACAGCGATAGAGAGGAGTGTCCAGGCCAGCGAGCGCACGAGTAGCGAGTCCGGCGTCAGCAGCTCTTGCCCGTAACTGCGTGCGTTGACCCAGGCCATGCCGATTCCGGTCAGCGCTAGTAGCCCAACGGTGGCCGCAGCGATCCAGTCTACGCGGCGAAGGGCGGAGCCGAGCGGCGAGTCGAGTCTATTCACCGAAGAAGTTCCCCCGCGCTAAAAGCCCCGCAGAGCGGTAGTCCCGCTTCAAATCAAACTGCAACTGCAGGTAATACTTCGTCACCTCTTTCGCCGCATTCCCCACGGTGTTGGTGCCATGCATGAAGACCACATAGGCGAAGTCGGAGTCGCTCTTTGACCAATCGTTCGTTGGGGCGACGAAGCCGCCCATCCAGTTGTGGTACGGCAGCCGGCCAAGGCTGTCACGGACGCCGTACTGCGCGGTGCCGCTCTTGGCAGAGACGAAGAGCGGCATTCGCGAAACCCCTTGCGACGGCCCAGGGTTCAGCGCCATCTTGCGGCCGGAGAGGCGCATCTCGCGATAGGTGGACTCTCGCATCCCCACCACCGCATTTACTACCGGTGCGATTGGCGTGATGTTTCCATTTGGCTGCGTGATGTGGAGTACGACGTGCGGCCGCCAGAGTGTGCCGCTGTTTGCAAGCGCGGCAAACGAGTTGAGCACTTGGATCGGCGTCACCAAGTCGTACCCTTGGCCCTGCGCCGATTGCAGCACCTCAGCGTTGTAGAGTCCGCGATTAATGGTGGAGCGTGCCCACGCCTGGTCAGGGACGAGCCCTGAGATCTCACTCGGTAGGTCGACACCCGTTGGTGCACCGAAGCCCCACTGTCGACCACATGTTGCAAGTCGATCAATCTTGATGAGTCGTGCGAGTTGGAATGTCACCACATTGGAGCTCCACGAATATGCTTCAGAGGGTGTCAGCGAGCCACCGAATCCCACACGATTCCACTCATAAAACTTCTCGCCGTCCACTTCGAGATAGGCCGTAGATGGGAATCGTGATGTTGGTGTGACGAGATTGTTGTCCAGCGCACAGGAGTACGTCACAAGTTTGTACGTACTTCCCGGAGGGAAGTACGAGCCGACCGTATGGTTCAGCAGCGGCGAGAATTTGTCCGCGAGATATTTCTGATATTTTGCGTTGCTGATCCCGGCAGAGAAATCATTGTTGTCATATGTGGGGAGTGAGGCCATCGCAATGATCTCGCCGTTCTGTGGATTCATTGAGGCAACGACGCCCTCCTTGGTGCCCGACCCTTTGAGCCCCCACTCCAGCGCGGTCGCTGCGCGCTGTTGCGCCTCAATATCAATGGTGAGCGTTAGTGAAGACCCATCAACCGGAAGTTTCGTCACACCGAGAATCCGCACAAGGCGGCCCTTTGCATCAATTTCAACTTGGCGAATTCCTGGTGCACCGCGAAGGGTCTCCTCATAGCTCGCCTCAACGCCTGCACGCCCAATGAAATCAACGACGGTGTATCCGGCTGGAGCAAGCGTGCTCGCCTCAACTGCGTCAATGCGACCAACGTATCCCACGATGTGGCTGATGAGCGTTCCGTACGGATAGACGCGTCGAGCCTCAACAACAGTCTCTACACCAGGCAGGCTGGCGCGCTCTTCATTGATGAGCCTCGCAGCGCGCTCGTTCACATTGTTAGCGATGCGAATTGGCTCCCAGAGCGAACCGGTACTGCGATCAAGCAGCGTGATGATGCGCACGGGATCCATGTTCAAAATCTCGCCGAGCGTTTTCACAACACTCGCGCGAATGGTGAGCGACAGGTCACCGGGGCGAATCTGCACCGCGTACACCGCAACATTCTTTGTAAGCACGCGCCCGCTGCGGTCATACACCAGCCCGCGTGCCGGCGTGATGAGCTCTTCAACAATGCGATGGCCGCGCGCCACGGTACTCGTTGTGCCCGACGAGGTTGTCGCGCCAAACTGAATGAGGATTAAGCGCCCGCCGAGCCCGCCAAACGTTAGAAGAACGACAAGTGCGGCGGCAAAGAATCGCAGGGGGCGACGTCGACGAACCTCACGATCGGTTGGTCCACCGCCACCCGGATAAACCTGAGGGGGTGTCATATTGTTGCGCTACCCGCGAAGTGATTGGTCGAACTGGTGGCCCCTGCGTCGACGCTGTCCAAACCAGGCCAGGGCGCTGCCGGCCACAAGGTTCAGGGCGAGCCCAAGAGCGTTCTCGCCGATACGGCCGATCCCTCCGCCGCTGAGCAGGAAGATCGTCACGCTACTCGCTGCCAGCCCAAACAGGAGGGCGACAAATCTCTTGAGGAGCAGGGCATCGCCAGCGCCACGAATCTGGCTCGCAACCAGCACACCAGCGATCATCGCAAGGCTCGTAAGCCCAAGTGGCCGCAAGAGGGCGATGTCGATCGTCAGCCCGGCGAAGGTTGCGGCGGCCAGCACGAGCGTGCGCCGATCAGCTGAGGCTGTAACAATCAGTAGTACGATTGGCAGGTTGATCGCGCGCTCCAGACCGAGTTCGGGCAGGAGCCGCGCCTGAATGAGCGCGGCAAGCACGATTCCGAGCACGTAGCCGAGTTGCTTGTTCATCGCCTCAGGATACTCCCGCAGGCGCCTCGGCGCACCCCCCGGTCGAACCGCTGTTGTTCCACGTGAAACATGCCCAGCGGAACCCCGCCGTAGCCCCCTCCTGCTACGATAGAAGCGTGAATACCTCCACCCAGCACTCTGCCGGATCACACGCGCCGATCATCGTGTGTGCGAACCAGAAGGGCGGGGTTGGCAAGACCACCACTGTGCTCAACCTCGCCGCTGAGCTCGCCCATGCAGGGCGCCGCGTGCTCGTGGTCGACCTTGACCCCCAGCGAAACCTCACCAGTGGCCTCGGATTCACCCTTCCTGAAGGGGCGCCGACCGCCTACGACCTCCTTGTTGGGCGCCGACCGGCGACGGAACTGGCCCAGCCGACCTCGATCCCGAACCTCACGCTCATTCCGGGCTCTGCCGACCTCGCCGGGATCGACGTTGAGCTCGCCACAGGCGACGAGAGTGGCGAGCGCCAGCTTGCGGTTGGCCTCCGCAGCGCAGGGGATGCCGAGGTAATCCTCGTGGACACCCCCCCTTCGCTCGGTCTGGTTACCGTCAGCGCCCTCGCGATCGCTGATGCCGTGCTTGTTCCTGTGCAGTGCGAGTACTACGCCCTGGAGGGGCTCTCGCAGCTCATGGCCACGATTCGCCTCGTGCGGGAGCGTCTCAACCCCGCCTTAGAGGTGAATGGCCTCCTCTTAACCATGCTTGATCCCCGCACGAAACTTGGCAGCGACGTGGTGCGCGAGGTGGAGAGCCACTTCGGGGATCTGGTCTATCGAGCCCGCGTGCCGCGTTCGGTACGCTTAGCCGAAGCGCCAAGCCACGGGATTGCGATCCGGAGTTACGCGCCAGGCACCTCGGGTGCTGAATCGTACGCACAGGCTGCAGCGGAATTCGATGCCCGGGTGTTCAACGGAACCCCTGTAGGCGCCAGCTAGTAATAAGGAGGGAGCATGGCGAAGAAGGCCAGCGGTCTCGGGCGAGGCCTCGGCGCACTGATCCCAGAGGCGGCGAGCGCCGTGGGGGCTACGCGTGCAGGCGCGCTGGAGATTCCGCTCAGCAAGATTAAACCGAACCCATATCAGCCACGCACAGAGTTCTCGACTGCTGAGTTGGCACAACTCGCCGAGAGCATTCGTGAGCATGGGGTGCTGCAGCCCATCGTTGTCGAGGAGGGGCCGAACGGCTACACGCTCATTGCAGGCGAGCGACGTCTCCGTGCCTCAAAGCTTGCAGGAAAGAGCACGATCCCCGCCGTCGTGCGCGTTGTTGGCAACCAGTCACGCCTTGAGCTGGCACTGATTGAGAACGTTCAACGCAGTGACCTGTCGCCGATTGAAACGGCACACGCCTATCGACGTCTCGCCGATGAGTTTGGATTGACGCAGGAGCAGATTGCGGTGATCGCCGGCAAGGCGCGCACCACTGTTGCAAACACGCTGCGCCTTCTCGATCTCTCTACTGATGTGCAGAACGAAGTTGCCGCTGGGCGACTCAGTGAAGGGCATGCGCGCGCGCTCGTTGGCCTTCCCGAATCAGAGCAGGCGTGGCTCGCGCGCACCTTTGTGCGCGATGCAGTAACCGTGCGTGGCGCAGAGGCGGCCGCGTCAACGGTTCGCGGTGCTGCGCGCGGTACAATCACCACGAAGCGAAAGCCTGGCGCACTGCCAAGTGAAGAGCTCGCTGCACTGCAGCGCGATCTTGAGGGGCATCTCGGCACTCCGGTGCGCGTGAAGCCTGCCGGCAAGGGCGGACAGATCGTGATCGATTACTACTCAAATGAAGAACTGCATCGGCTCGTAGAGCAGATCAAGGGAGTGACTGGGTGACCGAAAAACGGGGCGCTGTAGCCGCAACGAGTAGCCGCGGAAAAAAGGTCTCTGGCGACTACGGCGCATCCAGCATTCAAGTTCTTGAAGGGCTTGAAGCGGTACGCAAGCGTCCCGGCATGTACATCGGCTCCACCGATGAGCGCGGTCTGCATCACCTTGTCTATGAAGTCGTCGACAACTCTGTCGACGAAGCGATGGCCGGGCATGCAACGCGCATCGTTGTGCGCATCAACAAAGATAATTCCATCACCGTCGCCGACGATGGTCGCGGCGTTCCAGTTGGTAAACACTCCACCGGAAAAGATGCGCTTGAAGTTGTGCACACCGTGTTGCATGCCGGCGGAAAATTCGGCGGCGACGGCTATAAAGTTTCTGGTGGACTGCACGGCGTCGGCGTCTCGGTCGTCAATGCGCTGAGCATCAAGCTGCGCGTTGAATCAGCGCGTGACGGATTCGTCTGGTCGCAAGAGTACGAGCGCGGCGTGCCACGCACCAAAGTTGTAAAGGGAAATCCGTCGGCTGGCCGACGTGGAACACTCACCACCTTCTTGCCCGATCCGGAAATGTTCTCGAGCACTGAGTACTCGTTTGAGACACTTGCAAATCGTCTGCGCGAATCCGCGTATCTCAACAAGGGTCTTTGGATGACGTTGCTGGACGATCGCACCGATCGCGAAGCAACCTTCTACTTCCAGGGTGGCATCGTCTCGTTTGTGCGCCACCTCAACCGCAAGCGCAAGGTCACACACGATCGACCTGTCTACATCGAAGGGGTGGAGGGGACGACCACCGTAGAGGTCGCCTTCCAGTATCAGAGTGACTCGTGGTCCGAGACACTTCTTGCCTTTGCGAACAACATCAACACCGTTGACGGTGGAACGCACGTCACCGGATTCCGCGCCGCACTCACCAGCTCGCTGAATGACTGGGGCCGCAAGAACGGTGCGATGAAAGACAACGATCCAAACCTCACCGGTGAAGATGTGCGCGAGGGCCTCACCGCGGTGATCAGCGTGAAACTTATCGATCCGCAATTCGAGGGCCAAACAAAGGCGAAGCTCGGCACCGCCGAGATCAAGGGGATCGTGCAGACAGCCGTGAACAAGGGCCTGACGCAGTTCCTTGAAGAGAATCCTTCAGATGGTAAAGAGGTGATTCGTCAGTCGCTCAACGCGGCGCGTGGACGCGAAGCGGCGCGCAAGGCGAAAGAGCTCGTCATGCGCAAGGGCGCACTTGAGGGGAGCGCACTCCCTGGCAAGCTCGCCGACTGCCAAGAGCGCGACCCAGCCAAGTCTGAGCTCTACATCGTGGAGGGTGAGTCGGCCGGTGGTTCGGCGAAGCAGGGTCGCGATCGGCGCTTCCAGGCGATCTTCCCGCTGCGCGGCAAGCTGCTAAACGTTGAGAAGGCGCGCATCGACAAGATTCTCGGCAGCGACAACATTCGCACGTTGATCATGGCGCTCGGCGCCGGCATTCAGGATTCCAGCATGGAAGATTCGAACGGCCGCTTCGACATTACGAAGCTGCGCTACCACCGCGTCATCATCATGACCGACGCCGATGTTGACGGGGCGCACATTCGAACGCTGCTGCTCACCTTCTTCTATCGCTATATGCCAGCCATCATTGAGGCGGGCTACCTCTACATCGCCCAGCCGCCGCTCTACCGCGTGAGCACGGGCAAGGAGACGAAGTACGCGTCGACTGAGAAGGAGCGCGACGAGGCGATCGCCTCGTTCAAGACGAAGAACGTCAGCGTGCAGCGCTTCAAGGGCCTCGGCGAAATGAATGCCGAGCAGCTCTGGGAGACGGCAATGAATCCCGACAACCGCGTCTTCTTGCAGGCGCGCATTGAAGATGCCTCCGTGGCGAACGAGATCTTCGAGATGCTGATGGGCGAGCGCGTTGAGCCGCGCCGCGACTTCATTAAGGCTGAGGCCCACAAAGTGCAGAACCTGGACGTATAGGAGGCGATGAGAGCATGAGCGACGAGGCACGAGTGAGCGTCCGTTCGATTCGCATCGAAGACGAGATGCGAACGAGCTATCTCGATTACGCGATGAGCGTGATCGTGGCGCGCGCACTCCCCGACGTCCGCGACGGCCTCAAGCCGGTACACCGCCGCATCTTGTACACGATGGGTGAGATGGGCCTCTCTGGCGGCTCCGCCTATCGCAAGTGCGCCGCCATCGTCGGCGAGGTGATGGGCAAGTACCACCCACACGGCGACGGCGCCCTCTACGACGCACTCGTGCGACTCGCACAAGACTTCTCCATGCGTCATCCGCTCGTTGATGGCCAAGGAAACTTCGGCTCCGTTGACGGCGACTCCGCCGCTGCGATGCGCTACACCGAGGCACGCCTCACCTCAATCGCCGGTGAGATGCTCGCCGACATCGATCACGAAACCGTCGACTTCACGCCGAACTACGACGGCACGCAGAAGGAGCCAAGCGTTCTCCCTTCGCGCCTACCGAACCTGCTCGTCAACGGCTCCTCTGGTATTGCCGTCGGCATGGCGACAAACATTCCGCCGCACAACCTTGGCGAGATCGCCGACGCCGCCATCGCCCTGATCGCTGACCCTGAACTCTCCGTCGACGATCTCTGCAAGTACGTCAATGCGCCAGACTTCCCGACCGGCGGCATCCTCTATCGCTACGACACCATCAAGAATCCACTCACAGGCGCAACGGAGCGCATTGATGCGGTGCGACAGATGTACGCGCACGGACGCGGCCGCGTTGTTGTTGACGGCGCGACGCACTTTGAAGAGGCGTCGCGTGGCGATCGCACGGCGATCATCATCACCGAGCTGCCGTACCAGGTAAACAAGGCATCGCTCGTTGAGAAGATTGCGGACCTCGTCAAAGAGGAGCGCCTCGATGGCATCGCCGACCTGCGCGACGAGTCTGACCGCGACGGCATGCGCGTCTACGTTGAGGTTAAGAAGGATGCGAATCCACATAAGGTGCTCAACAAGCTGTTGAAGCTCACCCCGCTGCGCTCTGCATTCAGCATGAACATGCTCGCGCTCGTCGATGGGCAGCCGCAGACCCTCTCGCTGAAGTCGGTACTGCAGCACCACATTGACCACCGCCGCATCATCGTGCGACGCCGCACGGAATACGAACTGAAGAAGGCACGTGAGCGCGCCCACATCCTCGAAGGACTCAAGATCGCCCTCGACAATCTAGATGCGGTGATCAAGACGATTCGTGCGGCAGCCGACGTCGATATCGCGCGCACCCATCTCATGGAGCGATTCAAGCTCACCGAGCTGCAGGCGCAGGCAATCCTCGACATGCGCCTTGCCCGCCTCGCCGCACTCGAGCGCAAGAAGATTGAGGACGAATATCTCGAAGTGATCAAGTTCATCGCCGAACTCGAAGACATCCTCTCTCGACCGGCGCGCATCTCCAAGATCATCTCGGATGAGTTCGCCAAGCTGAAGGAGAAGTTCGCCGATCGACGTCGCACCAAGATCGCCCAAGATGCAACGCGCGAGATGTCGGACGAGGACCTGATCGCTGACGAAGATGTGGTGATCACCATCTCCAGCCGCGGCTACATCAAGCGCCAGCCGCTCATCACCTATCGCCAGCAGCATCGCGGCGGCAAGGGCGTGATCGGCATGACCACGCGCGAAGAGGATGCGGTCGCCACGCTGCAGGTCGCGAACACCCACGATTACGCCCTCTTCTTCACCAACAAGGGGCGCGGCTTCAGCGCCAAGGTGCACGAGATCCCTGACGCCTCGCGACAGAACAAGGGGATCCCGATCGTCAATCTTCCAGGGGTGCAGGTAGAGTCGGGCGAGACCCCGGTCGCCACGATCATCCTGAACGGCTTCACACCAGGCAGCTACCTCGCCTTCTCCACCAAGAAGGGGATCATCAAGAAGACGGCGATTGAGCAGTTCGAGAAGGTGCGCTCCACCGGCATCATCGCCATCACCCTTGATAAGGGCGATGAGCTCGCCCAGGTGATTCAGACCTCGGGTGAAGATGACCTGGTCATAGCCACCCGCCAGGGGCGCATCTGCCGCTTCCACGAGCGCGAGGCGCGCGCCATGGGCCGCACCGCTGGTGGCGTGATCGGCATTCGCCTTGCCCGCCAGGGTGACCTTGTCGTTGCCATGGCCGTGGCGGAGCCTGGTGCAGACCTTCTTGTCCTTACGGAGACCGGCCACGGGAAGCGCGTCCCTGTGGGCGCCTTCGCCCGCAAGCACCGTGGCACCCAGGGTGTCCGCCTGATCCCACTCGAGGGGCGCAAGACCGGCCCTGTTGTGGCCGTACGCCAGGTCAGCGAGGCCGACGAAGAGGTGATCTTGATCAGCGCTGAGGGGCAGGTCGTGCGCACCAAGCTCGAGAGCATTGCCACCCGCAAGGACGGCAGTGCCCAAGGGGTGCGCGTGATGACCCTTCGTGAGGGTGACAAGGTCGCCGGGATCGCCGCCTTCCGTACGGGTCTGGCAAAGCGCAACGGCACAGGCGACAATGAGGACGAAGCTGACGAGGCTCCAAAGATCGCCAAGGTTGTGAAGGCACCTCGCCCGACAACCAAGGGTGGCACTCCATCAAAGGGGAAGCCGGCCGCAAAGGGGAAGCCAGCAGCGAAGTCAAAGCCGGTCGCAAAGGGGAAGCCAGCCCCGAAGAAGCGTACGGGTCGCTAAGGGTGACCCGTCCAGAGAGCGGAGGACGGCGATGAGGGCAGATTCAATCGACGTCTACACGGGGAACGCCAACCCCGAACTTGCGGCAAAGATCGCACGCTACCTCGGACGCCAGATCGGCAAGGCAGAGGTCTTCGCCTTCGCCAACGAGAACATCTTCGTCAAGATTCTCGACAACGCTCGCGAGAAAGATGTCTTCATCGTGCAGCCCACATCGCGCCCGGTGAGCACCTCCATCATGGAGCTGCTGATCATGATCGACGCGTTCAAGCGCGCCTCGGCTGGCCGCATCACCGCCGTCATCCCGTACTACGGCTACGGTCGCTCCGACAAGAAAGATCAGCCGCGCGTGCCGATCACGGCACGACTTGTCGCTGACATGCTGCAGGTTGCTGGCGCAAACCGCATCCTCACCCTCGACCTGCACCAGGGCCAGCTGCAGGGGTTCTTCAACGTTCCTGTCGACGAGCTCACCGCCGTGCATCTCCTCTCCAACTACATGCGCCGGCGCGGCACCGAGAACCTCGTCGTCGTCACCGACCTCGGTTTCGCCAAGCGCGCGCGTACCTTCGCAGAACTCCTCAACGCACCACTCGCGATCGTTGAGAAGCGACGCGAAGGGAACAACGACCAGGCCGAGGTAGTGAACGTCATCGGTGACGTGAAGGGGAAGCGCGTCGTCATCGTCGACGACGAAATTGACACCGCTGGAACGCTTACTGAAATTGTCCGTGCGATTGAGAAGGCCGGCGCGATTGAGGTAACCGCATGTGCAACACACGGTGTCTTCTCTGGTCCGGCGATTGAGCGCATCGAGAACTGCAACGTGCTCGAGGTGGTGGTGACCGACTCCATCCCAATGCCGATCGGGGCAAAGAGCACGAAGATCAAGCGCCTCTCCTCTGCGCCACTCTTCGGCGAGGCCATCCGGCGAATTCACCTCGGTGAATCGGTTGGCGCCCTCTTCGGTAAAGAGTCGGCCACCGCCGAGGAGATGCTCTTCTGGGATGAGCACCAGTCAGGACCAGTCTCGACCGTTCCGACGAGCGAGAAGCGAACGCGGCGGCGATGACCCTCAAGCTGCACCGTCCGGACGAGCGTGGTGCGATTGTTGCGCGTGCTCCCGAGAAGAACGTGGACTGGCGCGCATCGCTGCGTAGCCCGCGATGGAATGCCGCACCAATGAGGAATCCTGAAATGAATCCGACCAGCAGGCCGGCAAGCGCCCTCTACTGGGTTGTGCTCGCCGCGCTTACCTTCGGCATCCTGGTGATCGGGTACTCCGCCGGATTCTGGCGCTAGGCCTCTCCCTGCGATGGTCTTTGGCTTTCTCTCCCGACTTGTAGATTCAAACGACCGCGAGCTCGGTCGCCTCAAGCCGATCCTCGACGCGGTCAACTCGCGCGCCGACGAGATGGAGGCCGCAAGCGATGGTGAGATCCGATCGCGCATTGACGCCATCTCTGCCGTACTGCGCACCCTTGAGGGCGAGGCGCTAAAGACGGCGCTCAACAACGAGCTGCCAGAGATTCTCGCAGCGGCGCGCGAAGCGTCGCGCCGCACCACGGGGATGCGCCCATACGACGAACAGATCCTCGGTGCGATCGTGCTGCACCAAGGCAAAATCGCCGAGATGCGCACCGGTGAGGGGAAGACGCTCGTTGGTCCGCTCGGTGCCAGTGTCAACGCCGTTGGCGGCCGTGGCGTGCACGTGGTGACCGTGAACGACTACCTCGCCCGTCGCGACGCACGCTGGATGGGGCCGATCTTCGCCTTCATGGGTCTCAGCATCGGCGTCATCGCCCACGACAGCTCGTATCTGTTTGATCCCGAATATCACAGCAGCGACGAGCAGACCGCCAAGCTGCGCCCCGTCACCCGACGCGAAGCGTATGCCGCTGACGTGACTTACGGCACGAATAATGAGTTCGGATTCGACTACCTGCGCGACAACATGGTCACCGAGCTCGAGCAGCGCGTACAGCGCGGTCACGCATTCGCCATCGTCGACGAGGTCGACAACATCTTGATCGACGAGGCACGAACGCCACTCATCATCAGCGGCCAGGCGGCTGAGTCGCAGGATCTCTACGCAACGTTCTCAAAGCTTGTGCCGCGCCTGCGCGCGCGTGACACTGGTGCGGCGGTCGGCGGCGACTACTTCCTTGACGAGAAGGAGAAGGCCGTTTCGCCGACAGAGGATGGCGTCGCTCGCGTCGAGCAGATGCTCGGCATCGAGAACCTCTACAGCGGCGATCCACTCATGGCGCGCCACTTTGAGTCAGCGCTTCGTGCGCATGCACTCTTTAAGCGTGATCGAGACTACATCGTTGAGGGCGGCGAAATTGTCATCGTCGACGAGTTCACTGGGCGAAAGATGCCAGGGCGGCGCTGGTCTGAAGGCCTCCATCAGGCAATCGAGGCGAAGGAGGGACTGCACGTGCAGCGCGAGTCGGTGACCCTTGCAACGATCACCTTCCAGAACTACTTCCGCCTCTACGGCAGGCTCGCCGGCATGACCGGCACTGCGATGACCGAGGCAGAGGAGTTCAGCAAGATCTACAGCCTTGAGGTCACCGCGATCCCAACGCATCAACCGATGGTGCGCGACGATCAGTCCGATCTTGTCTACCGTACAGAGCGCGCGAAAGATGGCGCCATCGTGGAGCACATCAAGGAGCGGCGAGCCGCTGGCCAGCCGGTGCTTGTTGGCACTACCTCCGTTGAGCGCTCTGAACATCTTGCCGCACTGCTGAATCGCGAAGGGATTACCCACAACGTCTTGAATGCGAAGCAGCACGAGCGTGAGGCGCCCGTCGTTGCACAGGCGGGACGCAGCGGTGCGGTGACGATCGCCACCAACATGGCTGGCCGCGGTACCGACATCGTGCTCGGCGGTAATCCTGCTGGGCTTGCATCTGAAGCGTTGCGCCTGCGCGGCCTGAATCCTGCCGAGGTTGATGCAGCAACCTACGCAGAGGCACTCGCTGAAGCGGAGCGCTCCTGTGTAGCAAATCGCGAAATCGTCCTCGCTGCAGGAGGCCTCCGCATTCTTGGCACCGAGCGACATGAGTCGCGCCGCATCGACAACCAGCTCCGTGGTCGCGCCGGCCGCCAAGGTGACCCAGGCTCATCGCGCTTCTACCTCTCGCTCGAAGACGACCTGATGAAGCGCTTCGCTGGCGAACGTGTCGTAAGCCTGATGGATCGCCTCGGCTTCGATGAGACACAGGCGCTTGAGTCGTCCATGGTCAGTCGCACGATTGAGGGGGCACAGACGCGCGTTGAGGGGTACAACTTCGACATTCGTAAACGCGTCGTTGAGTTTGACGACGTGATCAACAAGCAGCGCGCGACCGTCTACGGCGAACGTGATCGCGTGTTGCACGGCGACGATCTCAACCTAACGGTCGAGGATTCGCTCAGCGCAGAGGCGCGCTCTATCGTAATGACGCACTGCCCACCAGGCCTTCCAGGTGATTGGAGCCTTGAAGCGCTGAAGGGCGATTTAAAGCGTGCCGGGATTGAGCCGCCAGAGAACCTCGAGAACATCGTTGAAGATGCGATCCTGATTGATGCGATTGAGGTTGCCGCACTTGCGGCGCTGGACAAGAAGGCGGAGGAGTTCGGCCCAAAGATTTGGCCGCGCGTCTTGCGCGCCGTGATCTTGCGCAGCATCGATCAGCTCTGGGTGGAACATCTCACTGAGGTGGATGATCTGCGTCGCGGCATCGGGCTGCGCGGATACGCCCAAGAAGATCCACTGAATGCGTTCAAGAAAGAGGCGTTCAAACTCTATGACGAGTTCCAGGGACTCATCCGCGTCAGCATCGGCCGATCGATCTTGCGCGTCAGCGTGGTGCAGCAGGAGGCGCCGCGCCCCAAGATCGTCGCCACCAGCGCAGCGAGCACCACGTCAGCCCCAGCGCCAAAGGCGCCTGTTGTGGCTGCCGCCACTGTCGGCCGAAACGACCCGTGCCCCTGTGGCTCCGGGAAGAAGTATAAGAAGTGCCATGGCGCATAGCGTGAGCAGCAAGTCCCCCGTGGATGCCGCGATTCGGCTGGGTGAGGGTGCAGGGTGAGCGTCGACGCTGCCTCCCTGCGAGACCTCCTCGGCCGCATCGAGGCAACCTCGGGGCGTCTTTGACCCTGTAACAAAGGCTGCCCGCCTAGCCGAGATCGAGGCGGCGATGCTCGCCCCCGGCTTCTGGGATGACCAGCGGGTCGCTCGACGGCTCGCCCGCGAGGCGGAGGGGCTGCGCGAAGAGCTCACCCTCTGGAGGGAGCTCACCACCGCCGCGCGCGACCTCGGTGAACTCTTCGAGTTGGCCGAGTCAGAGGGCGACCACGGGCTGCAAGACGAGGTGTCAACGAAGGCGGCGCTCCTTGAGAGCGACTTCGAGAAGGCGCGCACCTCACTCCTCTTTAGCGGCGAGTATGCCGACGCCGACGCCATCGTCACCCTTCAGGCGGGCGCCGGTGGCACCGAGGCGTGTGATTGGACCGCCATTCTGCTGCGCGCCTACATGCGGTGGGCCGAACGACATAGCTTCGCAACAGAGATCGTCGACTCCACCGAGGGTGAAGGCGCTGGCTATCGCAGTGTTGTTCTAGAGATCCGCGGTCGCAATGCGTTCGGATGGTTGCGTGCGGAGCGCGGCGTGCATCGCCTAGTGCGCATCTCGCCATTCGATGGGCAGAAGCGCCGACAGACAACCTTTGCAATGTTCGAAGTCATTCCAGAGGTAGAAGACGATGCCGAGGTAACGCTCAACTGGGATGAGATTCGCGTTGATACGTATCGCTCGAGTGGCGCTGGTGGCCAACATGTCAACAAGACAGAATCTGCAGTGCGCCTCACTCACCTTCCAACAAACTCCGTCGTCTCCAGTCAGAACCAGCGCTCACAAATGCAGAACCGCGAAACAGCCGAGCGCATGTTGCGCGGCAAACTGATTGAGCTAAAGATTCGTGCGCGCGAAGATGAGCTTGCACGTGTGCGCGGAGAAACGATCTCCGCCGGCTGGGGGAACCAGATTCGCAGTTACGTTCTGCACCCATACCAGATGGTGAAAGACCACCGCACTGGCAGCCAGACCTCAGACACTGTCGGCATTCTTGATGGCGACTTCGATGCGCTTATTCTTGCCGAGCTTGAGCGTGTCTCTACTGGGGCACCGCTCGCTGGTGGCAGCGTGGATGAGGAGTAGGATCGACCGATGAGCAACGAAGTAGAACTTGATGCAACCGAGGGTGCAGTCGTTGACCTGCAAGGTATCTCCGTGACCTACCCGAGTGGCCACATCGCCCTTGGTGATGTGAGCCTCACCATTCAGCGCGGAGAGTTCGCCTTCCTTGTTGGGCCATCGGGTGCAGGAAAGTCCACTCTTATCGGACTCCTCGTTCGCGACGTGCTGCCAACGGCGGGCGAGGTGTACGTCGCAGGCTTTCCAGTTCATCGCCTCTCTGGGGGTGATGTGCCGAAGCTTCGCCGTCGCGTTGGCGTAATCTTTCAGGACTTCCGCCTCTTGCCGCGACGAACCGTTCGCGAGAACGTTGCCTTCGCCCTTGAGGTAACGGGGACGGCGCCCGACCTCGTTGCCACCGCAACGGATCGAGCACTGCGCATTGTTGGCTTGGCGCGTCTCGCCGATCGTTACCCCTCTGAGCTCTCTGGCGGCGAGCAGCAGCGCACCGCAATCGCGCGCGCCATCGTCGGTGAGCCAGAACTACTCATCGCCGACGAACCGACGGGCAACCTTGACCCGCTCATCAGCTGGGAGATCATGGAGCTCCTGATGGACATCAATCGACTTGGCGTCACGGTGCTGGTAGCGACGCACGACTCTGACATCGTCACTACGCTGCGCCGTCGTGTGATCGGCCTCGAGGGTGGCCGCCTCATTCGCGATGAAGCGAACGCAACGTATCACCGGGTGGGCTGATGAGCGTGCAGCGCGAAAGCCAGTCAAATCGCGGCCGCCTCATTCGGCTAAGCATTTCCGCGGCGGCAAATGGACTCTCTCGCAATCGCCTCGCAACGATCGCCGCCACTACGACGATGACGCTGATGCTGATGGTCCTCGCCTCTGTGCTCGTTATTCGAGCGGGCCTCGACGCGGCGCTCTCATATGCCGATTCAAAGGTTGAGGTCATCGCCTATCTCAAGAGCTCCGTCACCGAGAGCGAGGCTCGCTCAATCCAGGTGCAGATTGAGGGGATAGACGGGGTGAAGGGGGCTACGTATGTGAGTGCGGACGATGCGCTGGCCGCCTTTAAGGTGCGCCTAAAGGAGCGCGGCGAGCCCGACCTCACCGGCAACCTTGGTGTGAACCCGCTCCCCGCCAGCTACGAGATCGCCCTAGATAACCCTGCAGACACGGGGCGGGTTGCCGACGGCCTCGCCTCAATTCCGGACGCAGCCTCCATCAGCCGCATTATCGACGGGCGCGCACTTGCGGAGAGCTTGGTCGCCATTACTGGCGCGCTGCGCATCGTTGGGCTGATCATTGTGATCGGCTTCTCGCTCGCCGTGCTTGCCGTGGTGGTCAACGCCATCCGGCTCGCCATCCTGGCGCGAAGCGACGAGATCGCCATCATGCGCATCGTTGGCGCGAGCGCCACCTGGGTGCGCCTTCCGTTCATTCTCGAGGGCCTCGCGATCGGCGCCGCCGGAGCGCTGATCACACTCTTCATCTTCGGCATTCTGAGCGCCAGCATTGGCGCCGTCATGCTCAATCTCTTCCGCGTCCTTCCGGTGCAAACCTCGGCGATCCTTGCCGGGCAGGTCTCGCTCTCGGTGATCGCCGCTGGGCTCGGCCTTGGAGCACTAGGCGCGCTACTCTCTCTCCGAGGGCGGCTGAACTAGTCGCCACGCGTAGCGAAGGAGCACCGCCATGAGCCTGACACCGAACGGAACGCCACTCTTCACGCGAGCCGGTCGCCTTCTTCTCGCCGTCATCATTGCCGTTGCCGCCTATAGCGCTGGGCTGCGCTCCAGCGATAACGCTCCACAAGGGAACGGCACCCTTGATCTTGCACGCTTCAACGAGGTGCTCACCCTTATTCAAGAGCAACACGTTGGTACCGAGACTGACGAAGATCTCATCAATGGTGCGATCAAGGGACTCGTTGACTCGCTCGATGATCCGTACTCCCAATACCTCACCGCCGAAGAGATGGCCTCAATGAAGGAGGGACTCTCAGGGAGCTTCACCGGCATCGGCGCCGTGATTGACCTGCGCACATCGGCGGGTGAGCTCTGCACCGCGATCAGTAGTGATTGCCTCCTTACTGTTGCTTCGACGATTGAAGGCGCCCCGGCGCGTGCCGCAGGAATCCGTGGTGGCGACAAGTTCCTCGCCGTTGATGGTGATGCGCTGACGGGACTCTCTGTTGACCAGGCGGTGCTCAAGGTGCGTGGCGCTGAGGGCACGACTGTCGTCATTACCGTTCTCACGGGCACCACTGCGCCGCGCGATGTCTCAATCGTTCGCGCCAAGATTGAACTTCCAGTGGTGGCGACGGAGCAGCTACAAACGGCCGCTGGAGATCGCGTTGATTACATTGCGCTCAACGAGTTCACCGACATTGCCGCCGATCAGTTCCGTGTGGCGCTGCAGAAGATTGTTGACGCTGGTGGCGACAAGATCGTTCTTGACCTCCGTGATGACCCGGGCGGCTATCTCTCTACCGCGCTCACAATCGCCAGCGAATTCATTGCCGACGGTGTGGTCTATATCGAAGAGAACAGCAAGGGCGAGCAGTCCAGCACCTCAGCGCAGGCGGGCGGGATCGCGACTGATGCCTCTATTCAACTTGTCGTGTTGATCAACAGCGGGAGCGCATCGGCAAGCGAGATTCTTGCTGGTGCGCTGCAGGATCGCGGGCGGGCAATCCTGATCGGCGAGACCAGCTTTGGTAAGGGGGTTGTGCAGACGTTCATTGACCTCAGTGACGGGTCTGGTTTGAAGCTCACGATCGCCAAGTGGCTGACGCCAAACGGGCGCTGGATCCACAAGGTCGGCCTCACGCCAGACATCGCCGTCCCCTCGGCCCCTGAAGGCTCGGACGCCGATCCGGTGCTGGACGCTGCGCTGGCCGCCTTTAAGTAGCACTCGTGCTGTGCGGTACTTGCGCCCGCCTCTGCGGAGGCGTATCCTTCGTCACAGACGAAAGGAGGTGGTGTGCAATGTCAAATGGCAGTTGTACCGCCGCCTCTCACGAGGTCAGCGCATAGTTGACCCGCGAGAGCGGTAAAAACTGAGCAGAGCCCTGGCCCTCGGGCCGGGGCTCTCTCGTCTCCGGCGTTAGTCACCCCGCAGTACCCCCACCCACGGTTGGCGCGTACCCTACAGGGGCGCCCACGGGTGGCAACGCAGTTCGAGAGGAGGTAACTCTATGGCTAAGGCTCCAGTAAAGACGGCGCCCTCCCCTGCCCCAAAGCCGAAGGCGCCCCCGTCGGGGACGACGCTCTCCTCGAACCGGAAGGCCTCGTATGAGTACGAGATCATCGAGCGCTATGAGGCGGGGATCGTTCTCTCGGGGACCGAGATCAAGTCGATTCGCGCCGGCAAGGCCGACATTGGCGATGCCTACGTGCGCCTCGAGGCGGGCGAGGGTCGCCTGATTGGCATGCACATTGCCGAGTGGCCCGGTGCCGCCAGCCAAAACCACGAGCCGAAGCGGGTGCGGCGCCTCTTGCTCCACAAGTCCGAGATCATTGTCATCGGCACGAAGGTGAAGACCAAGGGGCTCACACTGATTCCGCTGCGCCTCTACCTTTCGCGCGGGCGTTGCAAGGTGGAGATTGGCCTCGGGCGCGGCAAGAAGTCCTTCGATAAGCGTGCCGCTATCGCCGATCGCGAGGGGCGCCGCGAGGCGGAGCGCCAGCTCAGCGACTGGAAGCGTGGCGAGTAGGTTCGCTCGCACTAGCAATCGCGTCGCACGCGCGGTATCATTATCGCCTTGGGGATGCGTGGTTTCGACGGAGATCCGCACCTTGGGAACGCGAGTCGAGGTTGCTATCAGGCCTCGTTAAACCGGTAGCAAAAAGAAGTAACTGGCAATCGCCAGCCTGCTCTCGCCCTCGCTGCCTAAGGCAGTAAGGTGAGCGTGGAAGCGGCCCCCGCTTCGCGGGTCGTGGAAGCGTCATAAAGCGAAGCTGCAGTGATGACAAGCGACGCATAGTCATCAAGTAAGCCCGATTTAGGGAGATGTGTCTCGGTTGAGGGTCGATCCGGCCTGTGGGAGCGCCTCAACTCAGACTAAACCGCAGGACACGCTCGTAGTGGTCTCAAGGAAGGCTTTTCGGACGAGGAGTTCGACTCTCCTCCATCTCCACCAAATCTCACCCGTGGCGCCGTCGGCGCGCGCTATGCGATCTCCGCGATGCGCGCCTTCGCCATCGCCAGCAGCAGCTTCTCGTCGATCTCCCAGTCGTTGGGGATCGTGATCGAGTGCTTCAGCACACGGAGCCCCTTCATCTTCGGGGTGAAGGCATCGATGACCGCCTTGCTAAACGGATTGATCAACAGGTACCTCTTCAGTGCTGACCCTCCGAGCACATACTGCGTTCCCTTGCGCAACATTGGCTGGTTGTAGGCGATTACAAACTCGAGCTCTGGGTACTTTGTGCGCACCACTTTGAAGATCGCGCGCATCGTGCGGGCCTGCTGCGCTTCGATGGTTTTGAAATAGGCGGTCGGCGTTGCATGCCGCTGTGACGATGTCGAGCCACGCGAGAAGAGCACCAGTGCATTTGCGTGTGCTTGCGAGAATCCGTAGTTCTCTCGCAAGTGTGCGATCTGTTCTGGGTAGCGCCTCCCTGCAATGCTCTGCATCATGGCGAACCAGTGCTTCATCGGTTCGCCGTAGCGCTTCTCAATTGCAGGGAAGTGCGCCTCCCGTCGTGGATCCTTTGTCGGCATGTTGGCCGAGCGGGTTATTAGGCTGGAATCACGACGACGCGGCGCTCTGGCTCTTCGCCCGCCGACTCGGTCGCAATGTTGTCCATTTCCTGAAGCTCAACGTGAATCCAGCGGCGCTCCAGCGCCGTCATTGGCTCAAGCTGCACGGCGCGGCCGGTCTCCTTGACGCGGTCTGCCGCCTTGCGCGCAAGTGCGCGGAGCTGTGCCTCACGTCGACCTCGATACTCTTCGATGTCTACGGTGACACGTGCCCACTCGCCCATCTTGCGGCTGAGCATCAGGTTCACGAGATGCTGGATCGCCTGCAGTCGCTCGCCGCGGCCGCCGATCAAGTTGTTCAACTCATCGACCGCCTCTGGTGAGGTGCCGGCAACGTTCAACACGGTGTCAGCATCAGTTCCAGTGGTGCGCACTTCGGCCTCGAAGCCGAGGTGCTTCACCAGCGTCTCAAGGATCTCCTTGCCGCCGCTGATCATCTCTGGCGTCGTCTCGCTGCGCTCGCGTCGCTCTCGTGGCTCGCGATCCTCGCGTGGCGCGCGCTCGGGGCGCGGTGCACGCTCAGGTCGTGGGGCACGGTCGCCGCGTGGCGCTGGGCGTGCTGCAGCTCGCGGTGCAGCGGCTCGCTCTACGGGTGCATCACTGCGTGATGCGGGGCGCGGCGCACGCTCTTCGCGAACCGGCGCTGGTGCTGGTGCTGGGCGGCTTGACTCGCCGGCACGCTTTGGGGCGGCGCCGCCGAGTGCGCTGATTGGCGCGGCGACGATGCGGGCAGGCTCAGCGCCCATGCCGAGCACGCCGCGCGACCCTGGGGCAATGATCTCGAAGTCGAGATCGCCGATGCCAACCTTGAACGCCTCGCAGGCACCCTTCAGTGCCTCTTCAACGCTCTTCCCGGTGAACTCCTGATATGCGCTCTCGTTCGCCATTACTTACTCCCTCGTCGACCATGTCGGTCGCGCTTCTTCGCCGAACGGATCGTGGCGGCCGCTGATGCGGCGCGGTCAAGCTCCGTTCGCTCGTGTGGTGCCACAACTTCCCCAGCAGCATCCGGAATCAATTCCGGCATCGCCACTGGGAAACGCGGGGCATGGTTAACGGCAAAGGCGGGCGTCCAGCCGAAGAGCGGGAAGAGCCCACCGTAGCCGAGGATCAAGTACTGCTGCCCGATCGAGAACAGCGTGGACGAGATCCAGTAGATGAACAGCCCGGCGGGAAGAATCCCGCCGTACAGTACCGAAATGAGTGGCAGGAGCACCATGGTCTGACCCTGGGCGCCTGACATTGGATCGTTCTTTGACGCATTCGGATTGATCACCATGCGCGTTTGAATGACCTGGAGAAGTGCGCTGATGACTGCGAGAATCGAGACGCCGAACCCGGCGACGTCGATCACTGAAGGCTTCGATGCGTCGAGGTTACCTAGCCACGGCACTGTTGATTTGATGCATGCCTCCATGTCGTTGTATCCGGGTAGGGGTGCTCCGTTTGCGCACACCAGCCCAACCGCATCGCCGATGTTGAACCCAAAGACACTCAGCATGGCAGTAGGGTCTGGGCTCGTGAGGCCGCTCGAGATCACGGTGTACATCGGAATCAGCACGATGAACTGCAGAAGCGTTGGGAGGCAGCCGCCGAACGGGCTGACGCCACGTGCCTTGTAGAGCGCCATTTGCGCCTGTTGGATTTTTACCTTGTCGCCCTTATAGCGTCGCTGAATCTCGGCCACCTCTGGTGCGAGGAGCTGGGTGCGCTTCTGTGAGACCAGCTGCTTGCGGTATGGCGAGATCAGGATGATGCGAATGATCAGCGTCAAGATCAGGATTGAGATGCCAATGTCGCCAGTGAGTCGATCGAGCAGCACGAGTCCTACGAAGAGCGCCTGAAAGACTGGCGTGAAGAGCCAGGCGAGGAGGCTAAACGGATCCGCGCCTGGTGTAGCAGGAACGAGCGGTGGGAACGGGGTTGGGCTAACGCTCGCCGTTGCGCCGTCAGCGCCGCAGGCGGCAACCAGGAGGGTTGTGAAGCCGAGCAGTGCGATGACCTTCATCGTGTGGCGGCTCATCGGACCGGATCCAATCCGCCAGCGCTGATTGGCGAGCAGCGCGCGATGCGCTTGGCCCCCATCCATGAACCTTTGAGCAGTCCGTACTTCAAGATCGCCTCCTCTGTATAGCGCGAGCAGCTCGGCTCGAAGCGGCAGCTCGACGGGAGCCAAAAGAACAACACGCGGTATCCCTTGATCAACAGCGTTCCAGCGATCGCTGGAAGATTGGCAACACGTCGCAGCGCGGTCATGCAGAGACC
This sequence comes from Candidatus Limnocylindrus sp., assembly GCF_040397235.1. Taxonomy (GTDB): domain Bacteria; phylum Chloroflexota; class Limnocylindria; order Limnocylindrales; family Limnocylindraceae; genus Limnocylindrus. The sequence continues at coordinate 61,916 of NZ_JBBAWH010000002.1, forward strand.
TCAACGAGTCGGGCGCGGCGCAGGCACTCGGTGAGCGCGGCGCGCAGCTCTGCGCTGGTCGCGGTGCTGGCTGCAGTGCGAACGCCGATCAGGATCTCTGCGCCAGGGCGCACCTGTGGTGCAAGCTCGCGCGCGATGCTCTTCAGTCGACGGCGGATGCGATTGCGCACCACGGCGTTCCCTACCTTGCGGCTCGTTGCGATGCCGAGTCGGAGTGACGCGGTGCCCTCTGTGACGGCGACGGTGCGATGGCGAACGCCGAGCAGCGGCGTGGTAGCGCCGGGTGCGGCGCTCAGCGCGGCGAAGTCAGAGGGGGTGCGCAACATGTCGATGCTGCTGGGGCGTGTACGCGCCGCCTTGATCAGACGGTGAGGCGCTTGCGACCACGTGCGCGGCGTCGGGCAAGAACCCGGCGGCCGGACGTTGTCGACATGCGCTTACGGAATCCGTGCTCGCGGAACCGCTGGCGCTTCTTCGGCTGATATGTTCGCTTCATTGGTATCGCTCCGATCCGGTGGTCTCAAGTGCCACGGTTGCCTTCGTCGGCGGTGGCCCCCAAGGGGTTCTTCCTAGTTTTCACTCAGGCCGCGAGGAGGGCGGTTCTGAGAGGGGAAGTATCGTTCCTCGCAGGCGGCGGTGTCAATTGCTGCCCCTGTAACGGGGATTTAGCCAGATACCCCTAGGGGGTATCCAAAATCGGGGTGAGTCTGGGGTTGCAGGAAGCACCGTGGGTGCTATTCTCCGCCTCCCCATAAAGGGCCTGATCGACATCACACCGTCGATTGGTCTCTCTCGCGGGGCTGTGGGAGGGGCTGGCGTAAGCCGGTCAGCACAGACTCAATCTTGCACCAGGGTGGTACCGCCGACTCCTCGGCGACTCGCCCTTCTGCCGCAGTGTTGGTGGCGTACACCAACGGGACAAAGGGGGGCGCTGCGGAATGGATCAACGACAGGTCTGGCGTGCGGTCCTCGGAGAGCTGGAGATCAGCCTCTCGCAGGCCACCTTCGAGACCTGGTTCCGTCGCACCGCACTCCTTCGTGTCGACGAGTCGACTGCCACCTTTGCTGTCGGCGTTCAGTCCGGATTCGCAAAAGATTGGGTTGATGAGCGCTATCGCTCCCTGATCGCACAAACGTTGGCGAAGGTTGTTGGCTACAGCGTGACGCTTTCAGTCGAGGTGGTGAGCGACGCTGAGCTCGACGCGCACGGCGCACTCGCCGCGAAGGGGAAGGGTGTCGCCTCTGCCGATACGGCACCGCGTGTCACCGCACCACAAGAGAGCGTGCGCATCATTGATCGTGATGTGCCAGCGCGTGCAACGAACTTGAATCCTCGCTACACATTCGCGACGTATGTTGTTGGCGCAGCGAACCGTCTCGCACACGCAGCATCGCTCTCTGTATCCGAGCGGCCTGGCGGCGCATACAATCCACTCTTCTTGTACGGCGGCACCGGCCTCGGCAAGACACACCTGTTGCACGCCATTGGCAACGCCATTGGCAACGCTGTTGCTGAGCGCTCGCCGAAGCGCCAGGTGCTCTACATCACAGGCGAAGCGTTCACGAATGAGTTCATCACCAGCATTCAGCAGGGTGGCACAGAGGCATTCCGTTCGCGCTTCCGCAAGATCGATGTGTTGCTTATTGATGACATTCAATTCCTCGCCGATAAGGAGCGCACGCAGGAAGAGTTCTTCCACACCTTCAACGCGCTGCACTCCGCCGGGAAGCAGATTGTGTTGACGTCGGATCGCACACCGAAAGAGATCTCGTTGCTCGAGGAGCGCCTTCGCTCGCGATTTGAGTGGGGCCTCATCGCCGACATCTCGTCACCAGATCTTGAGACGCGCATTGCAATCTTGCGCGCCAAGGCGGAAGAGAGTGGCGTCATCGTTGCAAACGATGTTGTCGAGCAGGTTGCGCGCCGCGTGCAGAGCAACGTGCGTGAGCTTGAAGGCGCACTAACGCGACTTGTCGCTGTTGGTCGACTCAGCGGCATGCCGGTCACAATGGAGCTCGCGGCGCGCGTACTGAACGAGGCTGTCTATCCAAACCCGAAGCGCATCCTTGAGCCAGAGCAGGTGGTCGCCACCGTTGCCGAGCACTTCAGCCTGACGGTTGAGCAGCTCCGTGGACCGAAGCGCGATCGAGAGATTGTGACCCCACGGCAGATCGCGGCGTACCTCTCCCGTGAGGAGACCGACGCCTCACTCGTTCGCATTGGGGCCGCCTTGGGCGGTCGCGACCACTCGACCATCATTCACGCCTGCACCAAGATTGAACGGGAGATGGGCTACGACGGCGAGCTGCGCCGAGAGGTTGCCTTGCTGCGCGAAGCTCTGCTTCGCCTCGGCCAAGGGGTTGCCGCCCGCTCGTAACCTCCGCTACAGGTGTGGAAATCTCGTGGATAAGACCCCTTTAGGTGTGGTTTTGTGGGGGTTTTTCCAGGAGGGTGTGAAGAGAGGTGTGGGTAACCTGGTGTGGTTCTCCGCAAGGTCTCCCCAGCTTAGGGGGTGCCTCAGGGGGCCGGGTGAGGGTTCTCCACGCGGAGAGGGGCCCTTCCCACGGCCCGTTTGTGCGAAGGTGAGCACGGCTCTCCGCGCCGCCCACAGTACTAATACGGTGATGACGAGTTAAAACAACTAAGACACTATTACCCTAGAGACGGAACCTATATGTGGAGGAACCGATGAAGCTCTCAGCAATCCAGGAGCACCTAGCCCGCGGACTCGCCATCGTTGGCCATGCCGTGGCGACCCGCAACACCCTGCCAATCCTGTCGAACGTCTACCTCGGCACCGAGGATGGCGGGCTTCGCCTTGTCGCCACAAACCTCGACATTGCGATCACCCACTGGGTTCCAGCGAAGGTTGAAGAGAAGGGCTCCACCACCATCCCGGCCCGGCTGCTCGCCGATGTGGTGAACGGCCTACCGAACGAGAAGATCGACCTCTCACTCCTTACTGACGGGCGCGTGCAGATCAAGTGCGGCCAGAACGCCTCACACCTTCGCGCCACACCCGCCGACGACTACCCACCGGTGGGCGCCGCCAGCGAGCGACCAACAGCGCGCATCACCCAGAAGGCGCTGAAGGCCGCACTTGAGTCGACCGTCTTCGCCGCCGCTGGTGACGAGGCGCGACCGATCCTCACCGGCGTGCTGACAAAGTTCACCGGCGAGAAGGCGACATTCGCTGCCGCCGACAACTATCGCATCGCCGTTGCTGGTGCACCGCTCGCAGAGGCGGCCTCAGAGACAAGCCTGATCGTGCCCGCTCGGTCATATGCAGAGCTGTTGCGCCTCCTCTCCGATGTTGAAGATCTTGTTGAGATCACATTCACCCCAACGAAGAACCAGCTGCAATTCAAGCTTGGCGACACCATGTTGGTGAGCCGTCTGATCGAGGGGCAGTTCCCAAACTTCCAGCAGGTTGTTCCAACAAGCCACACTACTAAGGTGACGCTTGACCGAGACAGCTTCCTCTCAGCGGTAAAACTGGCGCAGGTTGTTGCCGACGCATCAGCGCACATCGTGCGCTTTGCAATCTCCACCACCGGTGGCGGCGCTATCGACATCACCGCAGCGGCGGATGTTGGTGACCACGCGGCACACATCGAGGCGAAGGTTGAGGGCGAGGGGACAACGATCGCATTCAACGCGAAGTATCTTGTTGATGTGCTCTCACGCGTTGAGGCCGATCAATTCTCACTCGAGCTCACCGGCCCTGTCGCACCTGGGTTGCTTCGCCCGCTTGACGGTCGCGACTACCTGCACGTTGTGATGCCGGTGCGCACGCCCTCCTGACCCGCACCGCTCGCGAAGGCGCGGCGCAGCAATGATTGAGAGCGTGCGACTTCACCAGGTGCGAAGCTGGGCCGACGGCAGCGTTGCGCTAACGCCAGGGACACACATCTTTTGGGGTGAGAACGGCGCAGGGAAGACCACCATCCTTGAGGCGTGCATCATTGCCGCGACCGGGCGCTCGCACCGCGCAGGTGCGCTGCGCGAAGTGATCGCCGGCGACGGTGACCAGGCGGCCATCACAGTCACGGTGCGCGATGAAGGCACCGACCCCACCGACACACTTGCGCAGTCAACGCTCGGCGTGGAGATCTCGCGCGCGGGGCGAGCGAAACACCTACTGAACGGAATTCCGCGCACCACAGCGGCCCTAGGAGAGCGGCTGCGCGTCGCGGCATTTGTTCCTGAAGAGACCGGCCTCGTTGTTGGCGCGCCAGCCGTGCGCCGCGGGCTGCTCGACCGTGTTGCGTCGCAGTGGCAGCGCGGGTACGAGGCAACCCTGACACGCTATGAACGTGCGCTCCGTCAACGCAACCGCCTGCTCAAAGATGCGCTTGAGGCCGACGGCGCCGCACGCCGCGCCATCGCGAGCGAGATGCGCCCATGGACCGAGATGCTGATCACTACCGGGTCAGAGGTGGTGGCCGGCCGCCTCGCCCTCCTTGCAGCGCTCGCCCCAGTTCTCTCGGCAACGCACCGTGAGGTTGCGCCAAGCGAAGCCGAACTTGAAACGCACTACCTTTCGCGCGAGGGGTACCGCCCCGACGAATCCGCAAGCGAATGCGCGACGCGCCTTGCGGAGACGTTTGACCAGACCGCCGAGACAGAGGGCTATCAGGGATACACACTGGTCGGCCCACACCGCGACGACATCGCCTTCCACGTTGGCGGGAGCGACATCGCCCCAACAGCGTCACGCGGGCAGCAGCGCAGCCTCCTTCTCGCGCTCCTCTTCGCTGAGATCAAGCTGCTCACCGACGAGCACGGCCACCCGCCGGTCCTCTTACTCGACGACGCGTTCTCCGAACTTGACCCGCAACGCCGCGAACACCTGGTGGCGCGCATCGCCGCGCTACCGCAGAGCATCATTACGGCGACCGCACTCGAAGACTTAGCCCCCAGCCTCGTGGCGCAGGCGACCTCGCGCGAGATCCAGCGGGGCCCACAGGGCAGCAGCGTGACAGCGTGAGCACGAAACGCACGCGAAAGGGGCGGCCAGAGGGGCTCGCTGGCCTACTCCCCGAAGCGGCACGCGCCCTCGGTTTTGAAGAGGAGCTTCGGTTCGCGCGAACGATGGGCGTCTTCGGTGACCTCCTGCGCGAAGTGGCGCCACACCTCGCCCCCGTCAGCCACCTTGTTGCGATCGAGCGCGGCCGGCTCATTGTTGAAGCACGGAACCCCGTGGCGGCGCAGGAGCTACACCTTCGCGGCGCAGAGCTCGCCCGCGCCTTTAGCGAGCGACCCGGCGGAGAACGCTCGATTGGCCTAACGGTACGGATCGCCATCTCAGGCAGTGAGCAAGACTGAGCGTATTCTCAACACATGGACCAGACCGAACAGACCATTCACCCTGCAGTACTAACCGCTGCCGAGCCAGCGTTTGGTCCAGGCTGGCTCCTGCTTGCACGCACGCCGAAGGGGCCGTCTGAGGAGCGCGTACTCGGCACACGCGCCTTACTTATTTCGCTCGTCGGCGCGACAGCGGCGCAGCTCCAAAAAGCTGCTAACGAAACACTTGACCTCTTTGACAGAGACGCGTCGGCCAGTCCCGCGGAGCGAGCGCGTCGCGCGCTCACCGCTGCACAGAAGCGACTCGGCGAGAGCGTCGCAGTTGGGCTCGTCGCCCTATCGCGTAACGAGGTCCTCGTAGCGCGCACTAGCGGCGTGGCGATTGCCGCACGGCGAACGACAGAGGGCCGCATGTCAACAATCATGTTGCCCGACGACGCGCCTGGTGCATCGTCGCGCACGCTTGAGCGCGGCGGGATCTCAGCGACACGGCTCTCGATGTCCCCAAAAGATCGCGTCGCGCTGGCGATCACGTCGGAAGATGCGATACGCGCAGTCAAAGCCCACACCCCTGTGAGCGGCGTACTTGCACCACTCGCTTACACAGCTGTGCTCCTCGAGGTGCTTCTGCCAGTGCGAAAGGCTGTTCAGTGGGCGGCGCCAGACTCCGACACGCTGATCAACGTTCCGACCGATCCAGTAGCAGTCGCAAAGATCAACGCGCGCACACGCTGGGAGGAGGGAAACCTTGAGCGCGAGGCGCGCATCGCCGCTGCAAAACCAGTGGCGCCAAAGGCCGATCCGAATCGGCCAGACGCGCAGACACGGCCGTATGAACCAATTGACACCGCAGCACAGGCGGTGATTGATGCGCGACGCCCAAGCACACGAAGCGGGACGGAGGCACGTGCGCGAGGGAAGGCTCAACCGCCACCGGCGCGCGACCAGCGCACAAGCGATGCAGTGCGAGCGGCGCAAGAGACTGCGCGCGCGGAGGCGCGACTGCGCGCAGAGCATCGCAGCGCAGCAGAGCCACGAGTTGAGCGATCGTGGCGAGAGCGCGCCGCAACGTCAACGTCGTTCTGGCAGCGCGCCGCTGCGCGCATCGCAAACGAGATTGAGCGCCGAGCACCATGGCTAACAGTCACCCCAGCTGAGCCAACGCTCCGCGCAGCGACGGGGAGCGACGAGCAGGCAGAGCACGAAGTTCAGCGCACACGTCGACGCCGCTCAGCCGCAATCCTTCTCGCCGCGGTGTTGGTCGCCGGGGTCGGCGGCGCAACTGCACTCGTGCTAAACGGATCAACTCCGGAGCTGGACGCTGCGGCGAAGGCCCGCGAGGCCCTACGAAGTGCGGAGATCGGTATCGGTGAAGCGCTTGATCCCCAGACCAACCTTCTTGTGAACGACCCAGCGCGCGCGAAGAGCCTCCTGCTCACCGCCGTTGGCAACCTGAATCTTGCAGAGACTGGAGGCGGCCCGCTCGCCCGAATCACGATGCTACGAACAGAGGCGGCAGAGACGCTCAATAAGATTTTCCTGGTGAACAACACGGCCCCGATCGAGCTCTTCGACTTTGAGGCGGCGGGCGCAACAGTTGAGATCCAGGCGATCGTCCAGGGGCCAGACGGCCTGCCGTATGTCATCGACAAGGTGACGGGCGCGGTATACCGAATTGATGCCGAGCGCGGCCGTGCAACCGTTGTGTACCAGCCAGGGTTTGACCTCTACGGCACGCGCACGGGGCGCGCACTACTCATCACCGCCTCTGGGCCCGACCTCGTGGTGTTTGATGCCTCCTCCAACCTATGGCGCTGGCGCCCCTCCGACGGAGCCGGCAAGGGGACGCTGGTCAAGCTTCGCGTTCGCGACGGCGAGCTGTGGGGGAGCGACGTCAAGGCGATTGTCGGATTCGCAGCCGACCCAGGGACTGGGCTCTACCGCCTCTACGTCGTTGACCCCTCGGCACGTCAGATCTTGCGGTACCAGCCAGCCCCCGACGGCACGGGCTACCCCGCCGCCCCAACGGCGTATCTGATCAACCCGATGTCGCTGGGCACCATGACGGGCATCGCGATCGACGGCGATGTCTATATGACGAGCGGCGGTGCGCTGCGCCGCTACTCAGGCGGTGCGCCAGACGAGTGGACCCCAGCAGAGATTGGCGACGAGCTACTGCGGCCCCTGCTCACCCCAACGGTCGTGATGTCCGCGGGGGCGAGCCGAACAGGGATCATCTACGTCTGGGATAGCAGCGCACACCGAGTGATCGCGTACAGCAAGGCGTCGTCCGGCGCCATGCTCGCGCAGTACGTCATTAGTGATCAAGCCGACCAAATCGGTGAGATTCTCGGCGGATACATCCTCCCCGCATCTGATGGCGGGGCACCAACGTTTGTCTGGGCTGAGGCGGGACGCGTTCGTAGCGCCGTCCTTGGGAAACCGATTACACAAGAGCCAGGGGCGAGCGTTGGCCCAACTCCTGATCCTGTTATCGAGACCCCGATTCCTACGCCGTAAGCGTGCGATCATAGAGCGATGGAACTACGACGCGCGGTGGTTGAGGGGGTGCGCATCCAGATGATCTCTGGGACGCACGTGCTACTCCTACGCGACGCCGAAGAGGCACGCTACCTGCCGATTCCGATTGGGCCCAACGAGGCCAGCGCCATCGCCTATCACCTTCAGGGGATCACACCAGAACGACCACTCACGCATGACACTGCACTCCGCGCCATTCGCGCCCTAGGGGCGACACTGCGCGAGGTGCGCATCATTGAAGTCCGTGAAGAGACGTTCCGCGCGCGGATGGTGATGGTTGCCCCAAGCGGCGAAGAGGCTGAGCTAGATGCACGGCCGAGTGATGCAGTCGCACTCGCGCTACGTGCCGAGGCTCCAATCTTTATCTCAGCAGAACTGCTTTCAGCCGAAGGGATCGTTCCAGAGGCCGCTGAAGAGGAGCGGCTCTCACTCTTTCGTGACTTCGTTAACTCGCTCGACGGCGAGGAGCCACCGGCAGCGCGCTAACGCTCATCGTTCAACAGCGCGCGACCTCGCGAGAGTGTTCGAGCGCGGCTCACCCAGAGCCCAATGCGTAGCGACCAGAAGTCGCGCACAGCTCGCGTAATAACCGAGAGGCGCGCCCCCGTAGGTGAGCCGGCGGTGCGCGGATAGTGCGGCACGCCAACCTCAAGGATGTTCACGCCAGCGAGTCGCAAACGAATCAGTAGCTCTGCAGAGAAGAAGGCGCCGTCAGAGTGCACGATGATTCCACGCAGTGCATCGCGATGAAATAATTTCGCAGCGCAGTCAACGTCGCGGACACGAAGTCCGAACCAGATGCGATTCGCGACCCGATAGAGGGTGGCGTAGATGAGACGCAGTGGCGGATCAGCACGCTGCACGCGACACCCAATGACAACCGGCGAGCGTGTCGCCTCGGCACACTCGACAAGGCGCGCAAGGTCAGCGACACGGAACTGGCGGTCGCCGTCGGTGTAGGCAAGGTGCTCATACCGTGCCGCCGCAAAACCCGAACGAAGCGCGCCGCCGTACCCGCGGTTTACCTCGTGGCGCACCAGGCGAACGGCTCCGCCGTGCCGCTGCACTAGGCGCTCGGCCACGCCGGCAGTGTCATCACGCGAACCGTCGTCAACGAGAATGACCTCATAGGTCGTGGCGAGGGTGGGGAGCGCTGCGAGCGCATCGGCGACGAGCGCCTCAAGGTTCTCAGCCTCGTTGTGGCAAGGGAAGAAGAGCGAGAGCTCTTGCAGTGGCACCTTCCACAACCTCCTTCACGGCTACACTCGGCAGATGACTTCTCAGACGGCCCGTCGACCAACCGAGCAGGTCAGCCTCCGCACAATCGCGCTAATCGCTGCGCTCGGGATTCTCTTGCGGGTGATCATCGCATACGTGGCACTCCCTCCAGACGCAGGCTTTGCTGCTGATCTCAACGCATTCCGAGCGTGGGCGTCTGAGCTGGGGACCCGTGGACCGTGGGGTTTCTATGCGCGCGGAATCTTTGTCGACTATCTCCCCGGCTACATGTGGGTCCTCTGGGCGCTCGGCTCGGTTAGCGCACTCATCACTGGCAGCACCGACCCGGGGGCGCTCGTAAAGCTCCCTGCGATCCTTGCCGACGGGCTGCTGGTACTAGCAACGGTGCGACTTGCCGCCGACCTTGGCGCCCCACGCCGCAGCCAGATCGCCGCGGCAGTCGCCATGGCCTTCGGGCCAATGATCTGGCTCGACTCGGCCGTGTGGGGGCAGGTCGACTCCATCGGAACCGCCGCCCTCCTCTACTCACTCTCCGCGCTCATCCGCGGCCAAACTGTTCGCGGAGCGATCTTTGCCGCCCTCGCTGCGGTGCTCAAGCCACAGTTCGGCATCCTGATCCCCATCGTTGGCGTCCTCGCCTTTGTGCGAGCGCGGTCTGCACGCGACCCCTGGGCCTTCGTCGTGGCGGGCCTTGCTGGCGCCGCCACCATTGCCCTCGCCGCCCTGCCGTTCGGGCTCACGCTTCCTGACGTGTTGGCCAAGATCGCAGAGGCGGCGGGCACCTACCCACATCTCTCGGTAAATGCCTGGAACCCTTGGGCGCTCATCACGGTCGGTGGGCGAGCGGTCGTTGATGCGAGCGGGTGGGCGTCCGACATCGACCCACTCCCCCTGATCGGCATTCCGGGAGTCGCAATCGGCAGTGCGGCGATCGCCAGCGCCGTACTCGTTGCGATGCGCTACGTGCGACGCGATACGGCGATCCGTACCGTTACCGCTGTCGCCATCCTCGCTATCGCCTTCTTCGTTTTGCCAACGCGCGTGCACGAGCGCTACCTCTTCCCGGCGATTCCGCTCACGATTGCACTTGCCGCAGCACGGCCCGCCTGGCGCTGGATTGCTGTCGCAACCTCCGTCGCCTTCTTTATGAACAGCTGGGGCGTGCTCACCATCTCGTACTTCCAGAACCCAGGCTTACCAAACCTTGGCGTTTTTACCGACGCACTCCACACACCGATTGCGGTGACGGCTACCGCGATCGCAATCACCGCAACGCTGTTCGCAGCAATCTGGCTAGCGTGGAGCACCGAAAAACGCACAATGGGTGCGCGACGAGCAGCCACGCAGCGGAAACAGGTTGACGCCGTGCCGCGACGGGCGGTGATCGCGAAGCCGGAGCCCCGCCGAATCCTGACACGGATTGACCTCTGGCTCTTGATCCTGGTGACAGTGAGCACCCTGTCTCTGAGAGGCTGGCGCGTTGGCGAGCCGACGCACTTCCAATTTGACGAGGTGTACCACGTACGAACCGCGACAGAGTTCATGCAAGACTGGAAGTACGGCGAGCCGCATGCGATCTATGAGTACACACACCCGCATCTTGCCAAGTACCTCATTGCACTCGGTCTCGAAACGTTTGGCGCACCTCGTGTCGATGCGCAAACAACATACCCAACAAGGATCGGCGCAATTGCCGTTCGGCCAGAGGATGCACTAAGCCCTGGCCGAATTTGGATCGCAGGGCCAGACAAGATCAGCGTGATTGACGCGTCAACGCGCGCAGTCCTTGGCACACTCCCACTACGCAGCGTTTCGCAACTGCTCGCCGCCCATGATGGCTCACTCTGGGGCGCTACTGAAACCGGCACAATCTTTTCGGTCGACCGCGCCACCGCCGATCAGGGCGGCGCAAGCGGCCTGCGCACGTGGGCATCAACTGGCGGTGCCATCCTGGGCATTGCGCCACTTACTGATGGCGGTGTTGCCCTTGTGCAACGCGATCAGGTGCTGATCATGCGCGATGGAGTTGTCGTGACGAGTGCACCACTTGTGCGCGGGACGTCGGTACTCGCGCTCACGGTAGATGATGAGGAGCGAATCTTTGTGACGAGCGCTAGCGGGCTGACGAGCTACGCGGCACGTGACCTGTCGAACATGCGATCCTCGCCCATTGAGGGTGGCGCAGTTGCCGTTGCAGCCGTTGACTGGTTTGACTCGCTGCGACTCTACGTAGCGGGTCGCGATGGCGTACGGGTGTACAGCGCAAAGAGCGAGAGCACGACGCTCATCTCGCAGATCACGATCCCAGGCGCCACGGCGATCGTGCCCAATGATGCAAGCCGCATGGTGCACGTGGTGGCACCTGGGCCCGATGGCGCCGGCGCATCGCTGTGGACGGTTGAGCCGAACGGCAACGCCCGATTTGCCGACGTTGCCGTGGGCGCTGATGCACTCACGCTTGGCGTGAGCGGCGCAGCCCTTGATGCCTCAGACGAGCGCGCCGATGGCGGCAACGGCGAGCTACTTATTGCGGCGCCATCTGGTGCCATGACACAGGTGAGCGTGGGCGACCTCGCCGCTGGCTGGCGCTGGCCCGGGGTGATTGCCGGCGCACTCGCCGCAGCCCTCCTGGTTCTTTTGGCGCGGCTCCTGACGGAGCGCCGCGACGTCGCCGCCCTCGTCGGCGTACTCGCCCTGCTCGACGGGGCCGGGTTCGTGCAGAGCCGCATCGGCATGAATGACGTCTACCTCATGGCCCTCCTGCTTGGCGGCGCGGTCGCCTTCGTGGCATGGCTGCAGGGTCGCGCGCGAGGCGCCCTCTCTGGGGGGCTCCTCCTCGTCGTGGCCGGACTTCTGCTCGGCGGAGCGCTGGCAAGCAAGTGGGTCGCCCTTTACGGCATCTTCGGTCTCGGCATCATCTGGCTCGCGCGAACAGCGCCAGGGCGCCTACTGGTCGCGGGCGGGCTCGCCCTACTCGGCGCCGTGCTTCTCCCGCCAGCGCTCGCGGTCGCCGACGGCTCCACCCGCATCCCAAATCTGCCGTTTGCCGCCGTGCTGGTGCTACTCCTTGCGGCGACAGGCGTGGCCATCCATCGCGCTGGTGGCATCTCGCGGCGCGAAGCAACCCCACGCTCACTCCTCGGACTCCTCTCGCTCCCGGGTGAAGCGACGCTCGTCCTCTTTACGCTCGCCGCACTTCCGCTCGGCGTCTACATCGCGAGCTACTTGCCGTGGGCGGCGCTCGGCAATCAGTTGATTACCGGTTGGCCGATCGGCAACAGCGGACAGACGCTGACCGATCTCACGGCGTCAATGTATCGCTATCACGACACGCTGCGCGCCGCGCATGCCGCGAGCTCACCATGGTGGGCGTGGCCGCTCGACTTGAAGCCTGTCTGGCTCTTCCAGTCGAGTTTCACCGCGGGCGGCAGCTCATGGACCGCCGCGGTGTACGACGGCGGCAACGTGCTCTCGCGCGCCCTCAGCATCGGCGGTGCGCTCTGGCTCGTGGCAGAGGCGTGGCGCCGACGAAGCTGGGGCCTCGCCTCGGTTCTCGTTCTCGGCCTTGCGCTCTGGCTACCGTGGGCGCGCATCGATCGCGTCGCATTCCAATATCACTACTACCCAACTTCACAGATCGCCCTGATCGGCCTCGCACTTCTCTTAGCTGATCTTCGCGCCGGATCACAGCGTGCTGCGCAGATCGTGCGCATCGGTGGCGCATGCGTGGTGCTCGCTGCGCCAGTGCTTTGGATGGCTACCGGCGCGCTCTGCGCGCTCGCAGGAGTGACAAGCGTCTACCCAGAAAGCCAAGTCTGCCTCTCGGGTGGGTTCGGTACACCGGGACCACTCGTTGGTGCGATCGCGCTCGTTCCTGCAACGGTGGCCGCATGGTCAATTCTCGGGGCGAATGATTTGCGTCGCATCTTTACGATCACCATCAGCAGCATCGCTGCAGTTGCACTTCTCTGGTATCCGAACTGGTCAGCGCTGCCACTCCCAACCGGCGTTCATAACTGGTACCAGGGCGTACTGCCAACATGGGCCTGGCCGTTCCAATTCGGCGTCACCCTTGAAAGTTCCGCCGAGGCCGCGCTTGTCAGTAGCGCGACGCTCGTCGTTGGCGTGCTACTCCTCTGCGCCGCCGCCGCTGGTGCCTATGGTGCGAGCCGACTCAGTCACGCTGCTCGCAGAAAGCTCGACGAGGATCGCGCGTAGCGGCAACTCTCGTGCAGCGATGCTGTAGGGCGTTAGTCGCTCAAGGTGCAGCGACTCACCAGCGGCAAGTTGCACCCGGGTGTCGTGGGCGGTAACCCATCCGCCACCCTCAATCACCACGAGCACAACATCACCAGCGCTGCGCAGGGGGCCGTACGTGCCGCCTGGCGTGACCGTGAACTCGGTGATCTGCGCGATGTCGTTTGAGAAGATGGCGCTACTGAGAACACCCTGGGAGCCCGCAGCGCGGTCGGCACGTCGATGACCAGGGCCAAAACTTCGGATGTTCATGCTCTTCCGCAGTGCGCAGCTGCGCACACCAAAGGGCTATCCGCGACGATTCGCTGGGCGAATGGTTGCCTCAACACCGTCGGCAACCTGGCGCCGCGTGCGCAAGAGCTCGGCATGCTGCGCCTCAGCGGCGATGAGTGGAGGGAAACGCTTCGTGACGGTGTCGCGCAGCGCAAGAAGCCCAACAAGCGTGGTGGCAATGGGGAAAATGCCGTACCACTGGAATGCGGCGTAGACCAGATTCATGCCGAAGGTGCCGAGGCTGATCCACAAGATGTACTCCCACTCGTCGCCGACCACCCCTCGTCCACGAGCGCCACGGGTCGCGAATGAATAGACCAGGATCGTTGCGAGGAAGAGCGCCAGGTTTGCCATCCAGAACGGGGTGTAGAACGTTCCAAGATCGGCGTTCAAGACGGTGAAGAGGTACTCCCAAGGCCAACGAAACATCTTGTCCTCACTCGCTAGGTTTCGGCTCACCCAACACAACAGCGTGCGGGTTTGTGTGAGCGAGTATGCCACCATCAGCAGCATGCGCGTCCTTCTGCTGATCTCCCCCGAGAGCCCCGCCCTCGCAGGGCTGACACCCATCCTCGCGACCCTTATCGCCCGTGGGGCCACGGTCGAAGCCGGTCCCGCCGCCCCGCACCTTCGGGCGGAAGAGATCCAGGTGACCGAACATGCCGATGCCGCGACGCTCGATCAGGCGGCGGCGAGCCTTACCAGCGCCGACCTCCTGATCGCCCCAGCAGGGGCCGAGGCCCCACCCGCCGCAATCGTCGCCATTACACGGGCACTTCTCGCCGCCGAGGAGGGGCCGATCATCGTTGTTGACCCAACTGCGATCGGCGACCTCCTCTCCGACATGGGAGCCACTGGCAACTTGACCGCACTGCGGAGCGAACTCCGGCGTTCGGCGGCCCTCGTCATCGCGGCCCATGTTGCGCCACTGGTTCGCGACAGCGAGAGCGCCATGCCAGCTCGTGACGTAATTGTGCTTGAGCGCATTCGTACATTTGGCCACGGCGAGAATCAGCACCAGGCCGCCGCGGCGTACCGGCGCGTTCATGCTGCAAACGCGGGGATCATTAGCTCTCGAGTGCTTCAGGGGCAAGAGCCCAGCTTCAACGACCTGCTTGACCTTGACGCCGGTTCGCGACTCGTTGCCGACCTACCAACGCCGAGCGTCGCGCTCATTCGACACACAGATCCGATTGGCGTCGCAACCGCCGAGACGGCGCTCGGTGCACTCACGCGCGCGATTGAGACAGATGCAGCGGCTAGCTCCGGCTCAATCGTTGTCCTCAACGTTCCAATTGATCGCGCCGTTGCCGCTGTGATCGCATCGGGAACATTTGAATCGGTGCTCGCGCCAGCACTTGCAGATGATGGCGCTGCGGAGGCGCTGCGCACGCGACCAGAACTGAGCGTCGTCATTGACCCCTCTTATCGCGCAACAGAGTTTGACATGATTGGCGTCAGCGGCGCGGTACTCTTACAAACAGCCGACACCGGAAACATTGAGCGTTCGCAACTTCGTGTCGTCACCGAACGCCGCCCAACACTTGACGAGCTCACCGACCTACTCTTCTCGTGGCGCATCGTTCGACACATTCGGTCGAACGCCATCGTAGTGGCGCGCGGTGCTGCAACACTCGGCATTGGTGCCGCACAAGTGAATCGTCGCGTCGCCGTTGACATTGCGCTCAACCAAGCGGGAGAGCGCGCACGTGGCGCAGTGATGGCCAGTGATGCGTACTTCCCATTTGCAGAGGGGATCGCTGCCGCAGCGGCAGCGGGCGTTACCGCAATTGTTCAGCCGGGCGGCTCACGTCGCGATGCAGCGGCAATCGAGATCGCCGATCGTCACGGCATTGCGATGGTCTTTACCGGGCGGCGACACTACCGTCGCTAAGGCATTACACCCAGCGCAGCGCCGCCGGATCCCATGCGCCGACGCAGAGCGCAGCGGCATCGCCTTCAAGGCGTCGCTGAACATCACGTAGCTCGCGTGCAGTTCCTTGCCACCCTGGCGCCTTTAGCGTTGGAGAGATGTCGGCGAGTGGCGCCAATACAAAAAGTCGTTCGGCAGCGGCTGGATGCGGAACAACCAGTGGCCGATCAGCATCAGCACCGTCGGACTCCGTACCATGTGGTCGCGGATGCACTACCGCGATGTTCTCCATGGCAATAATGTCAATGTCAAGTCGGCGTGGGCCGAACCTTACCGTCGGCACGCGGCCAAAGATTTGCTCTAGCTCCTTGACGCGCATGAGCACCTCAATTGCCGCGGCAGCCGGCTCTTCGGGAAGCGTCGCGCGCATTCGGAGCGCGGCGTTGAAGAACTCTGGTTGATCAACGAGGCCGACCGGAGTGGTGCGGTAGAGCGGCGAGACCTGCTCAAGGCTCCAGCCAGGAATGTGCGCGAGTGCGACTACCGCTTCGGCGAGCGTGGCGACAGGGTCGTCGAGGTTGGCCCCGATCCCTAGGTGTAGAACGAGTTCACGCATGTGCCCGACGGTAGCGCCGCGTAGGATCTACTGCATGGAAGAGGTAGAGCGTCTCATTCGCGAAGAGGTCCAACGCGAGGGCTCGATCAGCTTTGCGCGGTTTATGGAGCGCGCCCTTCTTGAGCCAGGGCTCGGCTACTACGCAACCGCCCAGCGCCGGGCCGGTCGCAGCGGAGACTTCATGACCGCGCCAGAGCTACACCCCATCCTTGGCGCCGCCATCGCGCAACTTGCCGCCGCAACCTGGGAGCGCCTTGGCCGACCAGCAACCTTCCGCTGGCGTGAGTACGGTGCCGGCGAGGGGACCCTCCTGCTGGCGTCACTCAACCACCTCGCCCGAGAGGGGCACCCCCTTCTCGACGCGCTGGAGGTTTCGGTGAGTGAGGCGAACCCACACCGGCTCGCCGATCTGACGGCCGCACTGGCGGCGCTCCCTGGCGGGGGGCCACCCCTCGTCACGGCGGCGAACCCACCCGTTGCAGGGATCGTGGTCGCCAATGAGTTTGCCGACGCCCTCCCCTTTCACATCGTGGTCGGCCGTGCCGCCGCCCCAGCCAGCTTCGCCGAGCGTCGCGTCTCGATTGACCCTGTAACAAACACCCTAGCCTGGAGCGAAGGGGTGCTTGACGCGGGAGCCGCTGAGCAGATCAGCCGCCTCACGGCCGACTGGCCGCCGCTGGCAGAGGGGCAACTCGCTGAGATCTCGCCAGCCACGGCCGAATGGGCCCACAGGCTGGGCGGCGAACTCACGGAAGGGGTCGTTATCGTGCTCGATTACGGCCGCGAGGGGGTCGCCCTGCGTGACGCCACCAGCCGCATGGCCGGCACCGCCCTCGCCTACCGGGGGCACCGAGCCACCGCGGACCTCCTCAGTGAGCCAGGGAGCCGCGACCTGACCGCCCATGTGGACCTCACCCTGCTGCGGGCGGCGGCGGTGGCCGGTGGGCTCCGCCACCTGACGAGCACGAACCAGGCCAAGTTCCTCGCAACGGCGGGGGTCGACGGCGAGGTCACCCGGACACGAACTGGGCCAGCGGCAACCCTCGAAGAGGCGATCGCCCTGCGCTCCGCACTCGCCCAACTGATGGACCCGCGCCGCATGGGCGGTTTTGCCGTTGAGCTGTTTGTGGCGGGGAGTTCCCCAAGGGCAAATGCGCTCGCCGATCCCGCATCGCCGCTCCCCGGAACGGCGGCTCCGAATCGCCCCCTCGTCTAGAATCTGAGCGTAGCCACCCGAGCCCCCGCTACGGGGTACGCGCCGGGTTAATGGATCGAACGGGGGAGTTTCATGACAGGTCTCTGGTACGTCCTCGGTTTCGCAGGCGCAGGCGTCTCCTTCGTCTTCCTTACCATTGGCCTCGCCTGGCTGATCTCCCACCGCACGCGTGGCAGCCGCGGCAAGCAGGTTCCCTACGAGTCGGGCATCGACACGTACGGCGACACCCACGGACGCTTCGGCCTCTCCTTCTATCTTTATGCACTCCTCTTCGTCGCCTTCGACGTCGAGATCATCTTCATCTACATCTGGGCGCTGAACTTCAAGGTGCTCTTGATGGACGGACTGATCTCCATGGCGATCTTCATCGGCGTGCTGCTTGTTGGCCTCGCTTACGCATGGCGCAAGGGGGTCCTCGCATGGCGATAACGCGCGACCCGAAGTTCAGCAACCTCCCCGAGGTTCAGCCCGACGGCAGCGTTCAGCCGCCAGCAACCGTCGGCAACACGTTGTGGAGCACCAATGATCCGCGAGCGTACGGCGGACTACCGCTCGAGGCACACCCGAACCTGGAGCTCGCGCGATACGACGCGACCGGCGAAGGCCGTGTCGATGATGCGCGATGGGGCGGCGCACTCTCCGCTATTCCGACGAAGGCTGACGTTGTGCTCGATCTGATTCGCGCCAATAGCTTGTGGCCGCTGCTCTCTGGGCTCGCCTGTTGTGCCATTGAGATGATGTCGACAGCAACGCCGAAAAACGACATTGATCGCTGGGGCATGTTCCCGTTCCGTGCGAGCCCACGTCAGGCTGACGTGTTGATCGTTGCCGGAACGCTCACCACCAAGATGGCTGAACCACTGATTCGTTTGTGGGAGCAGATGCCTGAACCGAAGTGGGTTGTTGCGATGGGCGACTGCACATGCTCTGGTGGACGCTACAAGCGCAGCTACTCCGTGGTGCAAGGAATCGATCGCGTGATGCCAGTCGATGTGTACATCCCTGGTTGCCCACCGCGACCGGAAGGGTTGATCTACGGAATGATGAAGTTGCAGCAGTTGATCAAAGATCGACGCGGCCACTGGCCAGAGCGCGCGATCGGTCCAACCGTTCCGAAGGGGATCTAAGTGGATCGTCGTCTCGCTGCACTACTGCAAGAGAGGTTTGGCGAGCGACTCCTTACGCCTGTGCGCCAGCGATACGACGAGAGCGAAATTCGCGTTGCGCTCGCTGACGCAACCGACACGCTGCGCACGCTGCACGATGACGCATCGTTGCGATTCGAAATGCTAATTGATTTGTGCGGTGTCGACACCGGTGACGAGATGCAGGTTGTGTATCACCTTTCCTCGTCGACAAGTGGCGACTGGCTGCGCGTGATTGTGCCAGGACTTGATCGCACCGCGCCACGCATCGCATCGGCAACGTTCATGTGGCCAGGCGCCGAATGGATGGAGCGCGAGGCCTATGACATGTTCGGCATCATCTTCGAAGGGAACCGCGACCTGCGCCGCATCTACATGCCAGACGATTACCGCAGCTTCCCGCTGCGCAAGGACTTCTATCTCGCCGATGATGCATCGCGCTCACCCGCCGCTGGCGTGCGCAACATGGAGCGCGCTGGAACACCGGCCGATGCAACCGCAGCAACCGTGTTGCGCAAGAGCCCAGGGGTATAGCGATGACACAGCAGATGCGCCCATCGCTCGACGATCCACGCGTCGCAATTCCCGCGGATTCAACCTGGTACGAGCCAGCACCAATCCCACAGACAGAGCGACAGGCGGAGTTCCTCACACTGCGCGATGGTGAGATGTTCGTGAACATGGGGCCGCAGCACCCATCAACGCACGGCGTGCTGCGCGTAATCATTAAGGTGAACGGCGAAAAAGTTATTGACCTTGATCCAGTGCTCGGCTACCTGCACCGTGGTGTCGAGAAGCTTTGCGAGAACGCCGACTACCACTCGGCGATCTGCTACACAGATCCGCTGGAGTACGTGGCCTCACTCTTCTGCGAGGCGGCCCCCGTCGCCGCATTCGAGAAGCTGATGGATGTTGAGGTGCCACTCCGCGCGCAATACATCCGCGTGCTGACGATGGAGCTCAACCGCATCGCAAGCCACACCCTCTTCCAGGGTTGGATGGCACTCGACCTCGGCGGCATCACCCCGATCCTCTGGGCCTTCATTGAGCGCGACGAGATTGTCGACATGCTCGCCGCCCTCACCGGACAGAAGCTCCTCTACAACTACTACCGAATTGGTGGCGTGAACGGCGACCTCAACCACGAGTTCATGAGCCGCCTCGGCACCTGGATGAGCCGCGCCGCCGCGCAGATTGACTCCAACCTGGCCCTCATCAACGAGAACGAGATCTTCGTGCGCCGCACCCGCGGCCTCGGGGTTCTCGATGCAAAGACAGCACTCAAGATGGGAGTGACGGGTCCGAACCTTCGGGCGAGCGGCGTCCCATACGACCTGCGCCGCGACCGCCCGTACCTCGTCTACCCAGCGCTCGAATTCGACGTGCCGACCCGCGACGAGGGTGACTCGCTGGCGCGCTACCTGGTGCGCATGGACGAGATCAAGCAGTCGATCCGCATCATCGATCAGGTGTTGCACGAGATGCCCGACGGCCCAGTGATGGCGAAGCTGCCGCGCCTACTTCGCCCGCGACCAGGCCGTGCATTCGGCGCCGTCGAGGGACCACGCGGCGTGTATGGCACCTATGCAATCAGCGACGGCACCGACCAGCCATTCCGAATGCGCATCCACGACCCATCATTTGTGCACCTGCAACTTGTTGGGCCGCTCACCAAGGGAAACCTCATCGCCGACATCATGGCCGTCATGGCAAGCCTCGACCCGGTCATGGGCGGAGTTGACAAGTGAGCGGCGCATCGATGGCCTGGAACCGCCTGACGCCAGCCGGCCGCGCACTCGCGGTGCTGCTCCCCGTGCTCGCAATTGGTGGCGGGCTGACGACCGTACTGCTCGCCACATTTGGCGGCGCTATTGCCGCAACGATCGGCGCGAACCTGCCGATCGTGCGCTTCCTCGTAGCTGCGGTCGTCACCTTCTTGATCTCGGTGCCAGTCGCATTCCTCTTGATCTATATGGAGATGAAGATCATTGCGCTCATGAACCTGCGTATCGGACCCGATCGCATCGGCCCAGCGGGCGCAGTGATGAGCGTGGTGCACGGCCTTAAGGTGCTGATGAAGGAGGACTACACGCCACCAAGCGTCGACGTTCCAGTCTTCACGCTGGCACCAGTCGTTGTCTATCTCGCAAGCTTCATGACTCTGCTCGTCATTCCGTTTGCGCCAGAACTCACGAGCATGGGCTTTGAGCTCGGGCTCCTCTATTTCTTTGCGATTGGTGGGCTCAGCGTGGTTGGCTTGATGATGGCCGGCTGGTCGTCGTTCAATAAGTACTCACTGCTCGGCGGCATCCGCGCCGCAGCACAAGCGATCAGCTACGAGATTCCGCTGACGCTATCCGTCGTGGGGATCGTGATCCTGACCGGCACCCTTTCACTGCCGAAGATCGTCGCCGCACAAGACGGCTCGTTCCTTGACTGGTTCATCTTCCGCCAGCCACTTGCAGCAATCATCTTCTTTATCGCCATCACCGCCGAGGCAAACCGCACCCCGTTCGACAATGCCGAGGCTGACCAAGAGATCGTCGCCGGATTCGCCACCGAGTATTCCGGCATGCGCTTCGGATTCTTCTTCTTCGCGGAGTACGTCAACGTCTTCATCGTCTCGGCACTATTCAGCTCGGTCTTCCTCGGCGGATCTAACCCGCCGATTCACATTGACGTGAATCCACAGATCCTGATTGACCTGAGCGCGCTCGGCATTGGGTTGCCGCTCATTGCCGGACTCGCACCCGTTATCGGCACGCTACTGTTTGCGGCGCCACTCTGGTTTGCCAGCACACGTATTAAGGGATGGCAGGCGCTAGTTGGCGGATTCTTGATCTTCGGTGGCGTATCAACGGCGGCGATTGGCCTATGGGCCTTTGTGATGCTGCCGCCTGTCGCAAGCCTCATCTGGTTCTTGATCAAGACCTTCGCGCTCGTCTTCACCTTCGTCTGGATGCGCGGCACTCTGCCGCGTGCACGCATCGACCAGCTGATGGGCTTCGCCTGGAAGTGGCTCCTGCCAGCATCGCTGCTCAATATTTTTGCTACGGCATTCGCCGTACTGATTGCGGGGAGGTAGCTATGCCACGAATTCCTGGCGCCGGACTTCTCTCAGGGATGCGCCTCACGCTGACACGTTTCTTCCAGCCGAAGCGCACCGTGCTGTATCCAGAGGTGAAGCCCGACATCGCTCCGCGCAACCGCGGCCGACTCGAGCTCGTCACCGACGAACACGGCACGCTGAAGTGTGAGACCTGCTTCCAGTGCGCACAGGCGTGTCCGATCGAGTGCATCGACATGGGCGGCACCGACACGAAGGGGCGCTTCGCGGTGCATTGGGGCCCCGGCGAGCAGTACGCCGAACGTCGCGAAGAGTCGGCGATGCGTCGCTCCGGGCGAACTGTTTCCGACGCAGCGGCAGCAACAGGGGCGACCATCAACATCGCGAAGGTTGATGAGATCCTCGAAGCGCACGACTACGACCCGCACCACATGCTCGCGATCCTTGAAGCGATTCAGGGGGCGTACGGCTACCTCCCTGTCGATGCGCTGAAGCGCGTTAGCGGCGCGACAGGTGCCTGGTACGCCATGGTCTACGGCACCGCCACCTTCTATAAGCACCTCGCCTTTGAGCCAGGGGTGACCCGCTCGATCGCCGTCTGCCGCTGCGCCAACTGCCTCGTCTCGGGGGCGGGTTCGGTCATGGGCACCCTCAGCTACGAGTTCGGCACCGAGTTCGGCCGAGCGATCCCATGGAGCAACCTGCGCCTCGAGTCGCTCCCAAACCACCTGCTCGGCGCCCCGTCCCCGCTAGTGGTCATCGATGGTGAGCCGCAGCGCGACCTGAGCGCCAAGAATGCCGCCAGCTGGGCCGCCGCCCTCGCTGGCAGGTACGCCGCATGAAGCGCCTGAACGCCCCTAAGGGTTGGAGCCAACTCCTGTTCGTGGCGCCGACCGAGCCGTGGGCGGCACTCCGCGCCGCCGCAGCCGCCGGGGCCGCTGGCACGAGCGCGACCCTGATCGCCGCCGGCCTGCGCGGTCACGGGGGAGGTGGCTTCCTCACGGGAGCGAAGTGGCAGGCGACCGCCGCCGAGCCAGCCAGCCAGCACTACGCCGTGGCGAACGGCTACGAATCTGACCCGGCCGTCTTCACCAACCGCCTCCTCATGGAGGAGAACCCGCAGGGGATCGTTGAGGGGCTTGCCATCGCCGCCCTCACCGTGGGCGCCAGCGAGGCGTTCATCGCCGTGCGCGCCGAATACACCGAGGCGATCAAGCGACTCGAAGCGGTGATTGCCAACGCCGAACGTGAGGGAGCCCTCGGCGCAACGCTGCTGGGCACCGGTCGCGAGCTGATCATCACCGTGCGCCCACTGCAGGGTTCCAGCATGATCGGCGAAGAGACCGTGTTGATGAAGGCGCTCGCTGGCAAGCGTGGCCAGCCAGAGCAGACCCCGCCATACCCATCAACGGTTGGCTATCTCGGCAAGCCAACGGCCGTGAACAACGTCGCCACACTCGCCGCGGTGCCATGGATCCTGACCAACGGCGCAGAAGCCTTTGCCCAGATTGGCGACACGACACAGCCAGGGACGGTGCTCGTGCAGATCAGCGGATCGGTCACGAACCCTGGCGTGCTCGAGGTGCCGACCGGTACGCCGCTCAACGAGATCATTGCGGCGGCGGGCGGCACCGCAAGCGGCGCGTCAATCAAGGCGCTGCTCGCTGGCGGGCCGACTGGCGGATTCATTCCCGCAAACCTCTTCGGCGGCACGCCCTATAGCGGCGCAGGGCTCAAGGGCGTCGGTGCGCACATCGGCTCAGGCGCGCTCCTGGCGCTTGACAGCTCCGTGGCCATCCCTGAGCTCGCCACCATGCTCACACGCTGGTGCGCCGACGAGGCGTGCGGCAAGACGATCCCATGCCGTATCGGCACACGCCGACTCGCCGAGATCGGCCAGCGCTTTGTGGATGGGCTCGCGGGCCCTGAAGATGCAGAGCGCCTGCAGAAGCTCGCCGCCGATGTTACCGATAGCGCCCTCTGCGCCCATGAGGCTCTGGCGCCAAACCCCCTTCTGACAGGAGTGCGATACTTTCCTTCTGAGTTTGGACCTGCGGGCGCCGTGCTGTCGGCAACGCCTACAAGCGGACGGAGCTAAAATGACCGACCTGATTGATCAGCCGGCAAGCGGAGTGGCGCCAGTCTCGCGCGCGATCACTCCAGCACCATCGGCAGAGGTCGCCGTCGACAAGCTGCTCACCACGCGCAGCCCACAGCGACCGCAGCGCACGCCGACCTTCTACGTTGAGATTGACGGGCAGAAACTCGAAGCATTCGAAGGGCAGACCATTCTCGAAGTGTGCCGCGCGAACGGCATCGAGGTTCCAACCCTCTGCTACGACCCGAAGCTGCCAGGATTCGGCGCCTGCCGCATGTGCGTCGTCGATGTTGAAGGATGCGATCAGCCATCCATTAGCTGTTCATCAAAGGCGGAGCCGGCACAGGTCGTTTCAACGCAAACCGACCGAATTCGCGAGATTCGGCGCACCAACCTTGAGTTGATCTTCAGCGACCACAACGCCTACTGCTTGCCACCCTGCCAGAACAAGTGCCCGAGCCACATCGACATCCCTGGATTCTTGAAGGCGAATGCAGAGTCGCAGTTCCGCGAGTCGGCACGCATCTTCAAGCGCACCATTCCATTCCCAAGCATCCTCGGTCGCGTCTGCCCGGCGCCGTGCGAGGATCACTGCCGCCGCGACGAGGTTGATGAGGCCATCGCAATTCGGGATAGCCACCGCTACGCCGGCGATCAGGTGTTGAAGGCAATGTGGGATGAGGATCTCGATCCACCTGTGCCATTCGAGCTGCAGCCAAAGACGGGCAAGCGCGTCGCCGTCATCGGTTCTGGTCCAGCGGGCGCATCAGCCGCGTACTACCTGCTCGTTGCCGGACACGACGTTACCGTCTTTGAGAAAGACCCTGAGCCAGGTGGCATGTTGCGCTACGGCATTCCGCAGTACCGACTACCAAAGATTGAAGTGCTCGATGGTGAGTATCAGTCCATCACGCGACTCGGTGGACGCTTTGAGTGCGGCAAGATGCTTGGACGTGACTTCACCGTCGCCGACCTGAAGGCGCAGGGCTACGACGGTGTCGTGGTTGCCATCGGTTGCTACGACACGAACGACCTCGGCATCCCAGGCGAAGATGCCGACGGCGTTATCGACGGCCTCGACTACTTGCACACGGCGGCGCTCGGCCTCACCTACCCAGGGCATGAGGGGAGCCGCATTGTCGTGGTTGGTGGCGGCTACACCTCAATGGACTGCTCACGAACAAGCGTGCGGCAGGGGGCCAAAGAGGTCACCCTTGTCTACCGCCGCGACATGAAGGACATGCCGGCCGCCGACGAGGTCCACGAGCTGATCGAGGAGGGGGCACGCGCCATCTTCCAGGCCGGCCCAACCCGTGTCGTCACCGATGCGAATAACAAGGTGATCGGTCTCGAGTTCATCCGCATGCAGCTCGGCGCCCCCGACGCATCGGGCCGCCGACGACCGGAGCCGGCCCCTGGCACCGAGTTCATCATTGAGTGCGATCGCATCCTGAAGGCGATCGGCCAAGGCCCCGACATGACCTGGGCGAGCATTGGCGCTGACGGTGTTGCAACGACCAAGAACGGTCGAATGAAGGCCGACGCTGTCACCTTCCAGTCGGGCCGCGACGGCGTCTTCGGCTGTGGCGACCTGCGCAACGGCGCAACAACCGTCGTCGCCTCGATCGCGGATGGTCGGCGTTGCGCCTACGCGGTTGATGCGTACCTGCAAGGCCTCGACCTCTCGGAGATTCGCAACCGACAGACACTTGCTGAGCCACAGCCAGAGTTCTTGAGCATCGTGCCGTTCACCGCCGAGGTGAAGGAGCCACGCCTGCGCATGAAGGCACTCCCGGCGCAAGAGCGCAAGAACGACTACATCGAGTACGAACTTCCGTATACCAAGCCTGAAGTGATGGCCGAGAGCACGCGTTGCCTGCAGTGCACCTGCGAGGCCATCGGCTTCTGCGATCTGCGACGCCTCGGCATTGAATACGGCACGACATTGAAGTCGCTCGAGAAGGATCATCACGGTGGGGCTGGGTTCCGCTCCATTACCGAGAACCGCTGGACCGGTGCAAACCATGACTACCTGCGCGACGACTCGCACGCATTCATTTTGCGCGAGCCATCACGCTGCATCGACTGTGGACGCTGCGCCAGCGTTTGCGCCGAAGTGGTTGGTGCCGCCTGCTACGACTTCATGCGCACCGGCTTTGACACGCTTGTCACCACTCCGCTTGACATGAGCCTCAACGAATCACCGTGCGTCTCGTGCGGTCGCTGCGCAGAGACCTGCCCAACTGGTGCGCTGATGCCGAAGCCACGAATCCTTGCCAAGTTCGAAGTTGACGAGTCGCGCTGCATCCTCTGTGGCATCTGCGTCGACGCTTGCCCGTATGACGCGCTTCGCAGCGGCTTTGATTTTGAACTTGCGCACACCGATCGCAGCGAGCCGATGATTGACCTCATCGCCCTCTCGAAGCTCGAGCGCACGTCGGAGGCAACCTTCATTCGTAGCGAAGCCAACTGGGAGAACACCGTCGCCGGGCGACGCTACGATCCAGCCCGACAGCTCCCTGTGTTGCCACAAAGCCTACGAAAATAACGGATGCCGCTCCCCGACGTCATTCCGTTGATCGGACTTGGGTGGTCGGACGTTCTCTTCTTACTTCTTGGCGGCGTGGTCCTCGCCGCAGCGTTTGGCGTGGTCTTCGGCCGCGACATTATTAAGAGTGGCCTCTTCCTGATCCTTACCCTTGGCGCACTCGCCGGCATCTACGTGATGTTGGGCGCCGCTATCGTTGCTGGCGCGCAGGTGCTCGTCTATATCGGTGCGATCAGCGTGCTGATCCTCTTTGCGATCATGCTCACGCAGACAAAGGTCGCGCCACTGAAGCTGGCGTTCCAAACACAGGTAGCCCCCGCCGCGCTCGCAGCGGTGCTTCTGGCTCTACTCTTCGGCCTCGCCTTCGGCAGCACGGACTGGAGCTCCACTGTCTTCACCGACACTCCAGCCGCAACCGGCACTGCGCCAGTCGCGGCGGCACTCTTTGGGCCGTACCTCCTCGCCTTTGAAATTGCGAGCGTGCTCATCCTCGCGGCCGTGATCGGGGGCCTCTATCTCGCGATGGAGCCGAAGGGCGACGAAGTGGGCGAGGAGCTTCCGTGAGCCAGATCGCTGGGCATCTGGAGCCGTACCTCGTTCTCTCGGGGATGCTTTTTGCCATCGGGTCATTCGGCTTCCTCGCACGACGCAATGCGATCAGCATGTTGATGAGCATCGAGGTGATGCTGAACGCTGTGAACCTCGCCGCATTAGCGCTCGGCGCATTCATCCCGTCACTCGCAGGGCAGGGGGCAGCCTTTGCCCTGCTGATCATCGCCGTGGCGGCGGCAGAGGCCACCGTTGGCCTTGCGATCGTGATTGCCATCTTCCGCAACCGGAAGACGCCGCTGGTCGACGAGTACGACACGATGAGGCAGTAGCCGATGATCACCGCGGAGACGATGGTCGAAGTCGGCACCCTTCCAGGCTACGCGCCGCTCCTTCTTCTCCTCCCCCTGATCGGCTTCGCCTTTACGGCGACGGTCGGACGCCGCCTCGGCAAGATGGCCCACCTCGTGCCGCTCGGCGCGATCATCGCCACCTGGGCGCTGGCCATGAGCCTGGCAATCCCATCCCTCACCGGGGGCCTCGGCGAGGCGGGTGCCTCGATGCCGCTCTTCACCTGGATCGCCTCAGGCGACCTCAGTTTCGGGCTCGGCCTGCACGTTGACGCCCTCACCGGCGCCCTCCTCTTGGTGGTGACCACGGTTGGCGCCTTGGTGCACCTCTACAGCGTTGGCTACATGAGCCACGACGACAGCTACTGGCGCTTCTTCGCCTACCTGAACCTCTTCATGTTCTCGATGCTCCTGCTCGTCCTCGCCGACAACCTCCTCGTCGTCTTTGCCGCCTGGGAGCTCGTCGGTCTCTCCTCCTACCTGCTGATTGGCTTCTGGTACACCAAGACCGCCCCGGGCCTGGCCGCCAAGAAGGCGTTCATCACGAACCGCGTCGGCGACGTCGGCTTCGCCCTCGGCCTGATGGCCCTCGTGGTGGTCTTCGGTTCGCTCGACATCCACACGGTGCTCGCCGGCGTTGAGGCGGGCGCGCTCGTTGGCCCCGCGGCGACGGTGATCGCCCTGCTGATCTTCTGCGGCGCCGTTGGCAAGTCGGCGCAGTTCCCACTGCACGTCTGGCTCCCTGATGCCATGGAGGGGCCAACCCCCGTCAGCGCACTCATCCACGCGGCAACCATGGTGAATGCGGGCGTCTATCTCGTGGCACGCATGAGTCCACTCTTCGCCGCGAGCCACGACGCAATGCTCATCGTTGCCGCCATCGGCATCTTCACCGCAATCTTTGCCGCCTCCATTGCGCTCACGCAGACCGACATCAAGCGCGTGCTCGCCTTCTCAACCCTCTCGCAGCTCGGCTACATGTTTGCCGCGCTCGGTGTTGGCGCATGGATTCCAGCGATCTTCCATCTCATCACCCACGGATTCTTCAAGGGGCTTCTCTTCCTCGGCTCAGGCTCGGTGATCCACGCGGTGAACGGTGAGCAAGAGATGACAAAGATGGGCGGACTCTGGCGCAAGATCCCTATTACGTACGCCACGATGTTGATCGGTACCGTTGCAATTGCTGGGCTCCCACCACTTGCCGGCTTCTTCTCGAAAGACGAAATCCTTGGCGAAGCATTTAAATTTGGCTACGCCTGGGTCTGGCTTGTGGGCATGGTCGTCGCTGCAATGACCGCCTTCTACATGTTCCGACTGATGGGGCTCACCTTCTGGGGGAAGAGCCGCGTGCACGACGAGTCACATGTGCACGAGTCGCCGTGGACGATGACGCTGCCGCTGATCATTCTTGCTGTGCCATCGATCGCAATCGGCGCAGCGCTCGGCTTCCCATTCGCCGACGGCGTTCTCGTGCACGCACTTGAGCCGATCTTCCACCCAGCAAGCGAGATGCTCGGTCACGAATATGAGGCGTGGACACTCTTCGGTATTGATGGCCTCCTCATGCTCGCAAGCGTCACTGTTGCATCAATTGGCACCGTCGTCGGGGTGCGACTCTTCCGCAGCGATAACAACGAGCTCCTTGGTCGTGTGACCAAGCGCCTGCAGCCACTCTACGACGGGAGCCGTAGCCGCTGGTACTTCGACGACCTCAATGACCTTATCTTTGTCCGCTTCGGTCGGAAGGTTGCCAACGCACTCTGGTGGTTTGATCGTCGGGTTGTCGACGGCACTGTAAACGGTGTTGCGACACTCACCTCAAGCGGCGGCCGTGGCCTGCGACAGATCCAAACCGGTCGCGTGCAAAACTACGCGCTCGGCATCGCGTTCGGCCTTGTCGCCATTGCCGCTGCCTACTTGGTACTTGCGGGATGAGTGGCATGCCAATCCTTTCGCTGATTATCTTCCTGCCGCTTCTCGGTGCGCTCGGCATCGCGTTCCTTCCATCGTCGCGACCGAGCCTGGTCCGCTTCGCCGCACTCGGCATCTCACTGATCACCTTTGCGCTAAGCCTCGGCATGTTGCTGGGCATTCGTGGGCAGAGCGGCGAGTTCGCCTTTAGCGAGCAGCTCTCGTGGATCCCATCGTTCGGCATCACCTATCACCTCGGCGTTGATGGGCTCTCTAGCGCACTCGTCGTCTTGACAACGCTGCTCAGCTGGATCTGCATCCTTGCGAGCTTCGGTCCGATTCAGACACGCGTGAAGGAGTACTTCATCAGCTTCCTCATCCTCGAGACCGGCCTGCTCGGCGTCTTCTTGTCGCTCGACCTCTTCCTCTTCTACATCTTCTACGAGATCGTGCTCGTGCCGATGTACCTGATCATCGGCATCTGGGGCGGTGCCGACCGCATCTACGCCACGATCAAATTCGTCCTCTACACGCTCGTCGGATCACTGCTCATGCTCGTGGCGATCCTGGCAACCGCCTTTAGCCACCAGGCCTCCACCGGCTCGTGGACCGGGGCATTCGACCTGCTGGCGCTGCGGGGCACGATCACGGACCCAACGCTGCAGATCCTCGGGTTCGCAGCCTTCGCGCTCGCATTCGCCATTAAGGTGCCTATGTTCCCCTTCCACACCTGGCTCCCTGATGCGCACGTACAGGCCCCCACAGCGGGCTCCGTCATCCTCGCCGGCGTGCTGCTGAAGCTCGGCGGCTACGGCTTTATTCGCTTCGCGATCCCGCTCTTCCCCGACGGCGCGCACCTCTTCGCCCCACTCATGATCGCCCTCTCCGTGATCGCCATCATCTACGGCGCGCTCGTGGCGATCGTGCAGACCGACCTGAAGAAACTGATCGCGTATAGCTCTGTGAGCCACATGGGCTTCGTGACGCTCGGCATCTTCACCTTCAACCAGCAAGGAGTCGACGGCGCAATCTTGCAGATGCTCAACCACGGCCTCATCACCAGCGGCCTCTTCCTGCTCGTTGGTATCGGCTACGAGCGTACGCACGATCGCGAGATTGCCAAGATGGGCGGCTGGGCGGTGCGCACTCCCGTATACGCCGCGCTCTTCGGCTTCTTCCTCTTCGCCTCCGTTGGCCTCCCTGGTCTCTCCGGATTCGCCGGTGAGTTCCTGGTGCTACTCGGCGCCTTTATCGCCAACCCGATGGTTGCCGGCGCATCAACCCTCGTCATGATCCTTGCCGCCGTCTACCTGCTCTACATGTACCAGCGCGTCTTTACTGGGCCACTCTCGCCGTTCCTGAAGGGGCTTGGCGCAAAGCTGACCGATGTCACGCCAACCGAGATCCTGACGCTCGCACCACTCGCAACTCTGATCGTGATCTTCGGTGTGATGCCAACACTGCTCACCAGCTCATTTGCCAAGAGCGTTGAAACCTTCCTGATGTCGGCGATTAGTGTGGTCGGACAATGAATAACGACCTGCTCACCCTGGCACCACTCATCACGGTCGTCGTCGGCGCAATAGCGGTGCTCGTGAGCGACATGATCACGCCAAATCGCAATCACGCGCCGGTTGCCGTCGCACTTGCTGCTCTCGGCGCAACCGCCGCACTGCTGATCAACCAGGGCGGAAGCAGCGCCAGCGCGCTTGGCGGCAGCTACGTTGCGGGGCCATTCGTCGCCTTCCTCGGCCTCCTCGGAATCTCAATCGTGGCGATCACGCTCTTGATTGCGCCGGCGTATCTTGCCGCGCGTAAGTATCCAACCGCCGAACTCGCAGCAACACTGCTCTTTGCCCTTGCTGGCGCCATTCTTCTCGGTGCCGCAACCGACCTTGTCACACTCTTTGTTGGCCTCGAACTAATGGTCATTCCTGGGTATGTTCTCGCCGGATATGCGAAGCGCGATCCACTGAGCACCGAGGGCGCCGTGAAGTACTTCCTGCTTGGCAGCTTCTCAAGCGCCATCCTGCTCTTCGGTATTGTCGTGCTCTGGGGCGCTGCGGGAACCGCTTCGCTGAGCGGTATTGCAGTTGCGCTCGCATCTGGAGAGGCGAGCGCAGGGCTTGCCGTTGCACTCGCGCTGATCACCACCGGCTCAGCATTTAAGATCGCGGCGGTGCCGTTCCACTACTGGACCCCCGACGCCTACCAAGGGTCACCAACGCCGATCACTGGCTACCTCTCGGTCGGTCCGAAGGTTGGTGCCTTCGTGCTCCTCATTAAACTGTTCGTGATCGCTCTTGCGCCACTCGCCGCTCTCTGGATCCCAGTGATGGTGGTGTTGGCGGCGGCAACGATGACGCTCGGCAACCTGGTGGCCCTCACCCAGAGCAACGTAAAGCGCATGCTCGCCTACTCGTCAATCGCGCACACCGGCTACCTGATGGTCGGCATCGTCGCGGCTGGTGCGGGAGAGGCGGCGGGGATCGCAGGAGTCCTCTTTTATGCGGCGGCATACGCGTTCATGAACCTCGGCGCGTTTGCATTCTTGACCGCGCTGCAGGATCGACCTGGTGCCACGACGCAGCTCTCCGATCTCGCTGGGCTCGGCCGCAAGCATCCGCGCATGGCGATCCTCGCGGCCATCTTCCTGCTGAGCCTCACCGGTATTCCGCCGACGGCCGGCTTCTTTGCCAAGACGTACGTCATCCTGGCCGCGGTGCAGGCGGGCGGGCCAGCCACGATCCTCGCCGTGATCGCGGTGCTCAACGCCGCCATCGCCGCCTTCTACTACCTGCGCGTCATCGTTTATCTCTTCATGCGCGACCCGGCGGAGCCAGCGCCCCAGGTAGCCGAGGGGCCAATGCTGCGCGCCGGCCTGCTGATCGCCGCCACTGGCACGGTGGCTCTTGGACTCGCCCCCACCCCGATCATCGAGGCGGTTATCCAGGCCCTCGCCACGTAGGCGCCGCCCCCACAGCGGGGGTGTAACAATCCAGCTCCCCGCCACGCCACTGCCCCGTCGCATCAGCGGGAATTCATATAAACTTCTGCTTCTATGAGCGCACAGCACGCAACCGCACTCCCCGCCGCCACGGGCGCTGCCGTCTCCCGCCTTGCGGGAGAGCGCGACGTCATTGAGGCGGCGCGCCGCGTGCACCGTGCCCTGGGCGATACCAACCGCCTTGAGGTGGTCCGCCGCCTTGCGGTTGGCCCCGCCACCGTCTCTGAGTTGATTGAGTTCACCGGCCTCTCACAGCCGCTCGTCTCGTGGCACCTGCGCCGCCTTCGCGCCGCCGGCCTCGTCACCACCGAGCGCTCCGGTCGCGAGTCGATCTGCACGCTCCGTATCGCCACCATCGCCGAAGGCCACGCGTTGATGCTCTCCGCCCTCGGCATCGCTGACCCCGCCGCCTGGATTGCCCCAGCCGATGCGCTGCCGAGCGCCACGCCACTCGTAGACGCCGTTCGCGGCGAGGAGGCCTAACCGTGGTCAAGAGCAAGATCGCGAAGCGCACAAGCGGCAAGCGCGTCACGCGCGTCACGCAGGGGAGCCTCCTGACCAGCAACGAGCGCACTGCGATCAAGCGCATCGGTGAGCCGATCGCGCTCCTGCTGGGAAAGATCGGCTTCTCGCCCGACGGGCTCACCCTTGTTGGATTCGGCATCGTGTTGATCGCCACCGCGCAGGTTGCACTCGGCAACTGGGCAATTGCTGCAGGTATCCTTATCGCCGGCACGCTCTTTGATGGGCTCGACGGCACACTCGCCCGTGCAACGAATCGCGTAACCGCGTTCGGCGCCTTCTTTGATTCATCGCTCGACCGCGCGGCAGAGGCGGTGATCTACGCCGGCATCGTTTATAGCGCCGCAGTTCGAGGTGATATTCAGATCGGGACCACAGCGGCACTTGCGCTCGGTATCGGCTCGCTCGTGAGCTACGTGCGCGCGCGTGGCGAAGGCCTCGGCGTCTCCGCACACGGTGGCATTGCGCAGCGCGCCGAGCGCGCGGTTCTACTCATCCTCGGCCTGCTCGCCGCCGGTCTCAGCGGAGAGACGAGCTACCTGCTCTACGCACTCCTCATCATCGTCGCGCTATCAGTAGTCACCGTGCTGCAGCGAATCTTGTTTATTCGCGCCGCATTGGCAACCACCGGGCGTCGCGCATAGCGCGTCAATTGAATACTCGCCGCCTGACGTGAAACGGGCGGTTAGTGAAGGCGGACTCACGAGTGT
Organism: Candidatus Limnocylindrus sp.; assembly: GCF_040397235.1. GTDB lineage: Bacteria > Chloroflexota > Limnocylindria > Limnocylindrales > Limnocylindraceae > Limnocylindrus. The sequence goes on from NZ_JBBAWH010000002.1 coordinate 95,149, forward strand.
GGGCTTGCAAAGCGGAAAGGTCGCAAAGGCGACAGAGAAAGGGGTAAAAGGAAAATGGTAGAGATGAATGGGCCTCGCGCTCAGTGGAATGCCCGACCGGCGCCGACAACGCCGATCAAGGCAACGAACCCGATCCGCGTTGCAATCGCGGGCGTCGGCAACTGCGCCAGTAGCTTGGTGCAGGGCCGATATTTCTACGCCGACGTGGCGAACGACGCAAAGGTCCCAGGACTGATGCACGTCGACATCGGCGGCTATCACGTACGCGATCTTGACTACGTTGCCGCGTTCGACGTCAACGTGAACAAGGTTGGCAAGGATCTCTCCGTTGCACTTGGCGCAGAGCCAAACAACACCTGGACCTTCCAGGAGATCCCAACCACCGGCGTGATCGTTCAGCGTGGACCAACGCTCGACGGCATTGGCAAGTACCTCAAGGACGTGGTGATCGAGTCACCAGAGAAGCCAGTTGACGTCGCCGCTGTGCTCAAGGAGCGCAAGGTTGACGTGCTCGTTGCCTACCTTCCGGTCGGCAGCGAGGAGGGGATTCGCTACTACGCTGAGCAGGCGATCAAGGCGGGATGCGCGTTTGTCAACGCAATCCCAGTCTTCATTGGTCGCGAGCCAGAGTGGCAGAAGAAGTTCGCCGCAGCCGGCCTCCCAATCGTCGGAGACGACATCAAGAGCCAGGTCGGCGCAACGATTGCGCACCGAGTTCTTGCTCGACTCTTCGCCGATCGTGGCGTGCAGCTCGACCGCACCTATCAGCTGAACTTCGGTGGCAACACCGACTTCCAGAACATGTTGGAGCGCGATCGACTTGAGAGCAAGAAGATCAGCAAGACCAACGCGGTCACCTCAATCCTCGACGAGCAGCTTGGTGATAACCAGGTGCACGTTGGCCCATCGGACTTCGTGCCGTGGCTCCTTGACCGGAAGTGGGCAAACATTCGCCTTGAAGGGACGACCTTCGGCGGTGTGCCACTCACGGCGGAGCTGAAGCTCGAGGTGTGGGATTCGCCAAACAGCGCCGGCGTCATCACGGACGCTATTCGCTGCGCGAAGCTCGGCCTTGACCGTAAGTTGGCGGGGACGCTCGTAGCGGCGTCGTCGTACTTCATGAAGAGCCCGCCAATGCAGCTGCGCGACGATGTCGCCCACGCCGCAGTAGAGGCCTTCATCCGCGGCGAGGACAATCGCGTCCTCGACGGAACCCAGGTGACCAAAGAGGGGTACCCCACCTCTGAGTCACTGAACTCCGTTCGCGCCTAAGCGTTCCGCTGCGAGGCTGGCTCCGGCCAGTCCCGCCTTCACACTGGAGAGAGCCGTCGTACCCCGCAAGGGGGCGGCGGCTCTCCCCTACACTCCCCAAATGAGCGAACCACAGCCGCCCCAGGGGGCAGCCACCCCCTCGCCGCTCCACCGCCAGGCGCCAAAGCGCACCCCTGGCCATCTCGCTCGGCGCGCCTGGGAGCGCAGCGTCTACGCCGGCTACCGCCTCCTCATGTGGGTTATTGGGATCCTCCCTCCACGCCCCGTCGAGGCGCTCTTCTCCACACTCGCCCCGCTCGCCTATCTCCTCTGGCCGGCCAAGCGTCGCATCGCCGATGGGAATGCCGCGGTCGTTCTCGGCGTGGCCGATGTGGAGGGTCGGCCACTCCCGGGGAGCGAAAAACTCGTGCGCGCCCGCTCCCTTGCGAACTACCGCACCTATGGACGATTCGCAGCAGAGCTGCTGCGCCTGCCGAGCCGCTCGTTGCGCGACATTGCGACCGATGTTGATCTCACTGAGACCTCGCTCCTTGACGAATTCCGAGCGCGTGGTCAAGCAGCGATCTTTGTGGGATTCCACGCCGGCAACAATGAGCTCGGCGCCGCCGCGCTCGGCGAGCGCAGATACGACGTGAGCGTCGTTGCCGACGACAGCGCCTTCCCTGAAATGTACGAGCATCTCCGCCGCCTGCGCGCATCGTGGGGGATCAAGGTGATCGACTGGAAGGCGATCCGCGAAGTGTTCGGCACAATGAAGCGCGGAGGCGTGATCGTGCTGCTGAGCGACTGGGGCTATAGGCCCGACGGTACTCCCTGCCAGCTCTTCGGCCGCTGGACCACGCTTCCAAGCGGCCCAGCGGTACTAGGCGCGCGCGGCAATGCGCCAATCATCCCGTTCTTTGTTCGTCGTGAAACACCTGGCCGATTTCGCATTATCTTTGGCTTGCCAATCAGTGCGGGTAACGGCTCACCAGCAGAGATCCTACGTGCAACGCAAGAGACAGCCACCGCGATGGAGAAGCTAGTTCGCATTGAACCACTGCAGTGGAACTGCTTCAAGCCACTCTGGCCTGACGCAGCCAGACAACAAGAGCTTGCGAACAGCGCAACGAAGATGTCAAAAGTGACAACTCGCCGTGGGAGCGAGAGCACATCATGAGCGCACTGCTCGGCTATATCATCATCGGAGCGCTCTCGTTCATCTCGCGGCTTCCAGAATCTTTTCTTGTTGCAATCGCGCGGGCATGGGGAAGAGTTGGCCCGCGCGTTCTGCGAGCGCGCGCAGCGATCGCGCGAAAGAATCTTGCACGTGTCTACACCTATCGTGATGGTGCAGCGCCAACAAACAGCGCACTCGATCGCGGTGTTGGGTTGCTCTTCGAACATCATGTGCGCTTCTACATTGAAACCGCACGGGCACCGCGACATGCCCGCAAGATCATTGCCACACGCGTACGCATTGAGAGCGAAGAGTCCGTTCGCGCAGCATTTACGCGCGGCAGTGGCGGTGCAATCTTCCTTGCCGCACACCTCGGTGCCATCGAACTTCCTGGCAGCATTCTCGCTGACCGGAGTGGCATGAGGCCCGTTGCGCCAATGGAGGAGCTCGGCAACCCTGTGCTGCAACGGTGGATGTTACGCGTGCGGGGAGAGGGCCTCGGCCTCCGCATTATTCCTGCGCAGGGTGCCGCTGCGGTGATGTCTGCGGAGCTCGCCGCTGGTGGAATCGTTGGCCTCGTTGGTGATCGAAATATCTCTGGGCGAGGAGTGCCCGTTTCGCTGTTCGGTGCATCGGCACGACTGCCGATCGGCGCCGGTCTGCTTGCAGTAGAGAGTGGCGCACGCCTCTTTGTCGCCGCGGTAATTCGCGAAGATCGTGGGCTCTATACGGGCTACATTCGGCAGGTGGAGGTTCCGACCACCGGAAATCGTATGGAGCGAACGCGCGCGGCGCTCGTTGGCGTCGCCGCGGCATTTGAAGAGTTGATCAGCAAAGCCCCTGAGCAGTGGTGGACGCTCTTCTACCCAATCTGGGACGATCTACCTTCATGAGCCCAACAAAGCGACGGATGACTGGTGTGCAGGGGAGAGCCGATCTGCATATTCATACGATGGCCTCCGACGGCACCGCCGGCGTTGCGCAGGTGCTGGCGCGGGCGCAAGAGGCGCGACTCGATGTGATTGCCATCACTGATCACGACCGTATCGACGCGGCCCGGGCGGCACAGGCAATGGCGATCGAAAACAAGTTGCGCGTGCAGGTCATCATTGGCGAGGAGATCTCCACGCTGCAGGGCCATGTGCTTGGGCTCTTCCTCGAGGAGCGGGTTCGCCCCCTCCGATCGCTTCGCCGCACCATCGCCGAGATCCACGAGCAGGGAGGGATCGCCATCCCAGCCCACCCGCTCTTCCCGCACCCTCTCTGTGCCCAGGCGGGGGCTCTGCGGGCCGTAGCGAACGATCGTGATCCAGCCTGCCGTCCCGATGCCCTGGAAACCTTCAACCCCACAATCTTCGGCACCTTCCCGCGTGCGCGAGTGCAGCGTCTGGCGAAGGAGCTGGGCCTCCCTGGGGTCGGTTCCTCTGACGCCCACGTGCTCGAGGCGATCGGACGCGTTTACACCGTTTTCCCAGGGCGGTCGTCCGCCGCACTGCGTCGAGCGATCATCGCCGGCACGGTGAAGCCCGGCGCTGGTGAGGACCACACCGTGCTGGAGAGTCCGGCGATCTTCGCCCGGCAGATGCTGCGCAACCTCATCGGTCTCGGACAAGACTTGCGCGGCGTAACTCGCCCAATCTGGACCCTCGGCGGCGAGCGACATGGGCGCGACCTCGGCTACCCAGAGAGCCACAAGCGACCGGTGAAACAGAGGTGAAAATCGGACTCGTCACCCCGTACGTCTATCCGATGCCAGGCGGCGTGAACGATCACGTTGGCAGCCTCTACCGCGTCCTCCGAGCACGCGGCCATGATGTGCGCATCATCACCAGTAGCCACGGTTTGCAGAAGGCATCCGAAGGCGATGTGATTCGCATCGGGAAGGGATTCAGCGTCCCATTCAACGGATCCATGGGCACAATCACGCTGAGCCCAACCTACCTGCGCCAAGTGCGAGAGCTCCTCGAGCGCGAGCAGTTTGACGTACTGCACTTCCATGAACCGTTTGTGCCGTTTCTCAGCCTCGTAGTGCTGACGCTTTCCAAATCGGTGAACATCGGCACCTTCCACGCATTTGGTGGGCTCTCACTCAGTTACGAGTTCGGCCGACGCGTGATGGGCGATTACGCGAATCGGCTGCACGGGCGCATTGCCGTGAGCCCCGCGGCGCGTCACTTCATCAGCCACTACTTCCCGAGCGAATACAAGATCGTGCCGAACGGCGTCGAGCCGAGTCGCTATCGCGACGCGGTACCGATCTCCCGCTATCGCGACGGCGTTCCGAACGTGCTCTTCGTTGGCAGAATGGAGCCACGCAAAGGCTTGATCCACCTCTTGCGTGCGATTCGCAAGATGCAGGTCAACGGCGAGCAGGTCCGCCTTCTCATCGTTGGTTCCGGGCCAGGTGAGCGCGAGGCGCGCCGCTACGTTCTTACGCGGCAGCTCAACGATGTTGAATTCCTCGGGCGTGTGAGTGATGCAGAGAAGGCGCAGCTCTTCAAGACCGCCGATGTCTTTGTCTCTCCGGCAACAGGGCGCGAGTCATTCGGCATCGTGCTCCTTGAGGCGATGTCCTCTGGCGCACCAGTGATCTGCTCCGACATTCACGGCTATCGCGCCGTGGTTCGTCGCGAGCGTGACGGCATCTTGGTTCCGCCAGCCGACTCTGATGCGTTAGCCGATGCGCTCGCGCGGGTCATTCACGACCCAGAGCTAAAGGCGCGATTGAGCGCAGCGGGCACCGAGCGCTCAGAACTCTTCACCTGGGAACGCGTCGGCGCTTCGGTTGATGAGTACTACGGCTTTGTGATCCGTCGCCTTGCGGATCAGGGCGCGCTACCGAGCGGCTTCAGCGCACCGATTCCTCCGGTACCAGGGCCGCGTCGCCGCAGCGCCTAGTCCATCGCCCATTAGGCATGCGCGAGTCGCGAGGCGAGCTCGCAGAGGAGACGCGCAGTAAGGCCCCACACGCGTCGCTCTCCCGGCACTGGAATAATGCCGTATCGCAGAAGTTGGCCCTGCTCCTCTGCATCGATGACGTGCACCTCATGTCGCGGGTCAAAGAGGCCGAGCTCAGCGCCGAGTGTTTCGGCGACTTCTCGCGGATCAGGGGTGATCTGCGGGGTCTGTGGCGCTACGGCAACAAGCACCTGCACAAGGAAGTTGCTGGCTGGCACATAGGCGGCGTCAAGCGAACCAACGAAACGAATGTCATGCTCAGGGTCTGCGGCGTGAAAGCCGAGCTCCTCATGAAGCTCGCGGATCGCCGTCTCTTGTGAGGTTTCGTTTCCCTCTACCTTGCCCCCCGGGAGGGCGATCTGTCCGCCGTGACGGCCGTGCTCTGCCCGCTTAATCAGCAGCACCTGGCAGTCGAACGGGTGCGGGTCAACGCTCTCGCCACCGCCCGTCGGGCTGCAGCTCCCCAGTGCAACCGGAGGCACAAGGAGCGCGGTCACCACCGCAATGCGCGGATTGCTGCTCACAGGCGGATTGAGGTCGACCGGCTCCAGGCCTGGAAGGCGAAGCGGGGTGAGTGCCTCTGGGAGCGGAAAGGGGAGTGCGGGGAGACGCCCCGCCGCGTCGCGACGGAGCGCCTCCTCAATACGGTCTGCGAGTCGGTTGATCAACGCGACAGGTCAGCTTGGTCGGCCCGTTGCGTCATGCGAACGGACAGGAATCCGTGGCGGACGCGGCGTGCCGTGGTTCGCTGGGAGCGGCTTCGGCTTGCGGCGCAGGGCATGCTCGAGCACCTGGCCGATCGTCTCCACCGGAATGATCTTCAGCGACTTGCGGATCTCCTCAGGAATCTCCGGCAGGTCCTTCTCGTTCTTCTTCGGGACAAGCACCACGCGCGCACCTGAAGCGTGTGCCGCCAACGCCTTGCTCTTGAGGCCACCGATCGGCAACACGCGGCCTCGCAGCGTGATCTCGCCGGTCATCGCGACCTCTTTGCGAACTGGGATGCCGGTGAGCGCCGAAACGATCGCCGTCGCCATCGTCACGCCCGCCGAAGGGCCATCCTTCGGAATGGCACCCGCTGGAACGTGAATATGGAGGCCAGACTTCTCGAATCGCTCCGGCGCGATGCCGAGCTCTGCGCCGTGCGCCTTAATCCAAGTGAGGGCGGCTCGCGCCGACTCCTTCATCACATCGCCGAGTTGGCCGGTGAGGATCAGCTCCTCGCGCCCCTCCATGACGCCAACCTCGACCGTGACAACGTCACCGCCGACTGGCGTTACGACGAGGCCGGTGGCTGAACCGATTTGGTCGTCGTTATCCATCTCGCCGTACTCATGTCGCTCAGGCCCGAGCCAGGTGGCGAGCCGCTTGGCGTCGACCTCTGGCTTGCGCCCCTTCTTCTCGGCAACGGCGCGTGCCAGCTTGCGCATCACGGTTGCGATCTCACGCTCCGCATTGCGCACGCCCGCCTCGCGCGTGTAGTGACGAATCAAGTGCACCAGCGTCTCGTCGGGGATGATCGCCTGCGCCTCGGTCAGCCCGTGATTCTCACGCTGCTTCGGCAGGATGTAGCGCTTGGCAATCTGCACCTTCTCCGCCTCGGTGTAGCCAGGAATCTGGATGATCTCCATGCGGTCGCGAAGCGGCGCAGGAATCGTGTCGAGCTGGTTCGCGGTGGCCACGAAGAGCACCTGCGAGAGATCAAACTCCACTTCAAGGTAGTTGTCCTGGAAAGTTGCGTTCTGCTCAGGATCAAGCACCTCGAGGAGCGCCGACGAAGGATCGCCACGGAAGTCCGCGCCGAGCTTGTCGATCTCATCAAGCATGAAGACGGGGTTCTTCGTGCCGGCCTGCTTGATTCCCTGCACGATTCGGCCGGGGAGTGCGCCGATATAGGTACGGCGGTGCCCGCGAATCTCCGCCTCGTCGTGCAAGCCACCGAGGCTCATGCGCACGAACTTGCGGCCCATCGCACGAGCGATCGACTTGCCGAGCGACGTCTTGCCAACCCCTGGAGGGCCGGCGAAGCAGAGGATCGGGCTCTTCACCTGCGGCGCAAGCTTGCGCACCGCGAGGTACTCAATGATGCGCTCCTTCACCTTCTCCAAGCCGTAGTGATCGTCGGCGAGCACCTTGGCCGCCTCCTTGATCTCAATGCGATCCTCGGTAGCGACGTTCCACGGCATCGAGATCAGCCAATCAACGTACGTACGAATCACACCAACCTCAGGCGATGCCGAAGGGATGCGGCTCATGCGGTCAAGCTCTTTGAGCGCACGCGACTTGATCTCCTCAGGCATGCCGGAGGCTTCAACCTTCTCGCGCAACTCATTCGTCTCCGCCTGCTGCGGATCCTCTTCGCCAAGCTCGCGCTGAATCGCCTTGAGCTGTTCGCGCAGGAAGTATTCGCGCTGGCTCTTATCCATCTCGGAGCGCACTTCAGACTGAATCTTTCCCTTGATCTCAAGGATCTCAATCTGCCGTGACAAGAATGAGGCGACGTACTTTAGTCGAGCAACTACATCAACCGTCTCGAGAAGCTCCTGGCGCTGAGCGGTCGTCATGTCCGGGGTGTAGGCCGTCATGTCGGCAAGCAGCCCTGGATCACTAATGTTCTTCGCTGCGACAGCCGCCTCCGGTGGCACCGGCGCGCCAGAGGTGACGTACGTCTCCACCTGCGCCTGCACGCTGCGCATCAACGCCTCAACCTCAACGCCGGTGACCTCTGGCGTCTCAACGATGGTTCCCTTCAGCATGAGTGCTGCTCCAGTGGTGTCGAGCGACTTCACCTTGAAGCGACGCTGGCCCTGCACAACGGCGCGGAGCGTGCCGTCAGGAAGGTTCACGACCTGCGCGATCTTGGCGAGCGTGCCCATCGCATGCAGCTGGTCAACCGAGGTGATCTCCTCTTGCTCTGGCTCACGCTGGGTGACCAGGGCGATCCAGCTGCCAGTGGCAGCCGCGGCACGAATCGCTGCGACGCTCTTATCGCGGCCAACCTTCAACGGCGCAACCATCTCGGGGAAGATGACGATCTCGCGCAGTGGGACGAGGGGGAAGGAGCCACGGCCACGCGGCACCACAGTTTCGTCGTCGCTCGCGGCAACAGCCTCGTCGATGGCGAGCTGCTCCTCTTCGTTCAGCTCCTCATCAAGGTCTGCCTGAATCTCTCGCTCGGTTCGCTTGCTCATGCTCGTCCCCTTCCTGCCGCTTCCTGCGGCGCTCGCTTCGCCTCTTCCGCCTGGCCCTCTTCATACAGTCGCTCCAAGATTCGTTCACCGAGCCGCTCCTCAAGCTCGAAGAGGAGCTTGATGCCAGCAAGGTTGACCCCAAAGTCTTGCGTCAGGTGGCGTATCCAGAGGATGCGCCGAAGGTCGTTCTCAGAGTAGAGGCGGATGTTCGACTCGGTGCGGGAGGGACAGATCAGGCCCTCCTCCTCGTATATGCGCAGGGTGCGGGGGTGGACCGCGACGATGTTGGCGGCCACGCTGATCACGTAGACCGGCCGTGCTGGATCGACGCCGGCACCCCCACTCTTCAACACCCAGACAGGCTACAACCTTATCAATACCATTGTCAAGAGAGTTATCCACAGGATGGCAGCCACGGGGGCAAGGACGCCCTCGGTTGAGGGTGATGTGCGGGGGTCGTTGGGGCGGGAGCTACCTACTCGAGGTCGCGACGGTACGGAACGTCGAGGATCACCGTGTTGCGTCGGCCGAGCAGCGTCTCGCGTAGGCGCTTCCCATTGCCGTTGTGCAGGATGCGATCCCACCAGTGACGGCCGGCGTACTCCGGAATCATCACCACGTTGATGCGGCGCTGTTCAGTGGGGAGATGCTCATCTTCACTCTCAACCTCGTCGAGGTAGTGACAGATCGGCTGCACGATCGCGCGGAATGGCGAATCAACTGTAACGAGCCGTACGCCTGGGAAGAGCGCCTCAAATCGCGTCCGAACCTCACGCTCCTCATCGTCGCTGAAGACCACACGGATCGCGGTGAGCTCGCCCGTTGTGCCCTCAAGAATTCGGCCAAGGGTGATCGCGCGAACAGTTGAGCGGTTGATCTCACCAAATGGAGCGAGGATACGCCGTGGGCGATGTGGCGCATCAAACACAATGCCGGGCCTGATTGTAAGTTCTCGTTCGTGGAGGTCGTAGCGATTACGCACGATCTTCATCAAGATAGCGAGCACTGGAATGGCGACGTAAACCAGCCAACCACCTTCGGTGAACTTGTATGTGGTGATGATGATCAAGACCACCGCCGTAATCACGGCTCCAACGCCGTTCAGGACGGCTTTGCCAACCCAGCCATCGTTTCGGAGGCGTCGCCAATGCAGCACCATGCCCGCTTGGCTGATTGTGAATCCGATAAAGACGCCGATTGCATATGCCGGAACGAGCAACGTCACCACGGCATCAGTGCCAACGAGCAACAGCGCCGCAGAGAGTGCGACGATGATAATTCCCACACCATAGGCAAGGCGGTCGCTACGTTGAGCGACTTGTCGTGGCAGATAGCCGTCAACGGCCAAGATGCGGGTGAGCTGTGGGCCGCCATTAAATCCAGTGTTGGCGGCAAGAAGCAAGATACCCGTCGTTGCGACTTGGAAGATTGCGTAGAGAGGGCCGCTCCCGAGCGATGTGCGTGCAATTTGCGAGAGGAGCGTCTCGCCGCCAAGCTCCTGCGGCACCTTGCCGTAGGCAAAGGCGACAAGCGAAATACCAACAAAAAGTGTTGCGAGGAGCACAGCCATGGCGACGAGGGTCGACGCGGCATTCTTTGCCTCGGGTTTCTTGAAGGAGGCGACACCGTTGCTAATCGCCTCCGTTCCAGTGAGGGCAACCGATCCATGTGCGAACGCCTTCAACAGCAAGACTGGCAAGAGGACGGCTCCAGTTTCTTCTGCCTGGAGGACAACACCTTGGCTCCACGTTATCGCCGGATCACCAGTGATGATTTTGAAGATTCCGACTGCAATAACGGTGAACGCACCAGCCACAAAGAGATAGGTCGGGAGTGCGAAAATTCGGCCAGATTCGCGAAGCCCTCGCAAGTTGGCGAATGTGAGAAGGACTAGCGCCCCAAGCGCGAGCTCAAGTCTGATCGGGGTGAGCGACGGAATAGCCGAAGTGATGGCGGCGATTCCCGCCGCGGTGCTCACGGCTGCGGTGAGGATGTAGTCGACGATCAGGCTCGCACCCGCGATGAGTGAGGGCCAGGTGCCCAGGGTGCTCTTCGCCACGGCATACGCACCACCACCGTTTGGGAATCCGAAGCAGACCTGGCGGTAGCTGATGGCGATGATCCCAAGGAGGAGGCCGATCCCTAGGGCGACAAAGGGCCCGTAGATGAGGAAGCTCGCACCGGCGCCCACGAGAACCAGCAGGATCTCTTCGCTGGCGTAGGCGCTTGATGAGATGGCGTCCGACGAGAAGATTGGGAGCGCTAGCTTGCGGCTCAGGCGCTGCTCACCCTCCTCGGCGTTGGAGATGGGTCGGCCGAAGAGCGCCCGCTTCGCAGCATGGGTGGCCTCGCCGACCACACCAAGGTCGGTTGCGACACTCCCGGCCTCAGAGGCGACGAGGTGGTCTGGCGAAGGCTCGACAAAAAGCTCTTCGCCGTTGTGGTTGTGGTGCCAGTCGGGCTTTCCCTTCTGTTGGTCAGAGGTCATCGTGATTCACTGCGCCTTTCCCATCGATTCAGGGGTCCCTGAGGGTTTCTTATCGCCTTAATCCTATACCCGCGCTCGCACCCGCTCCGATTCGTGCGGAGTGACGCGCACAAGAAGCGCCCCCTCTAGTGCGGCCACGTTCACCGGAATCACCTCAATTGCACTGGATCCAATGAAAGAGGAGACGGTGCTCAGCTCTGCATCCCAGCCCTCTCCTGCACGCTTCCATGCGAGCAACGAGCCTGTTGGCGTGAGAATTGGCGCTGCAAGTCGAATCAGTTCACCGAGTGGTGCGATCGCTCGCGCAGTGATTAGATCGAACCGAACGCCGCCCCCTTGCGCTAAATCTTCAGCGCGCGCATGAGCGACGCGCAGCCGCGGAACAAGTCCGCTTGCTGCGGTGACCGCTTCAAGAAAGTGCGCCTTCTTGCCGATGGATTCAATCAGTGTCATCGAAAGACTGTCGTGACGCGAAAGCAGACGCGCCGCCAACGGCACGCCAGGAAACCCACCACCAGAGCCAAGGTCAGCAATCTTTCCGCCGTTCGGCAGGAGTCGCTCAATGTGCGGCGTAGCTACCAGCGAATCAAGGAGATGCCGCGTCGCGCGTTCGAGCGGATCGCTGACGCGCGTGAGGTTGATTGCCGGGTTCCATGCATCCAGCAGTCGCAGGTGCGCAGTGATGAATGCAGTCTCGGCAGCAGAGAGTTCAGGAAGTGAGGCTGCAGAAAGTTGGCGTGCAAGCTCATCGAGTGTTTCGCGTTCGGTTGGCGGCAACGCACTCGGGTCAGTAGGGAGTGGTGCGCGTTCTGGGGGCGTTGTGTTGGAGTTCAGTCGCTCGCTCCGCTCTTTGGCGTGGCGCTGCGCGCCGGGCGGCCCATGGAGCGACGCACCACATCGAGCACCTCTTCAATGGATTTCTCGGCGTCGCCCTTCTCGGCGGCATCTTTCATGCAACCGCGGATGTGGTCTTCAAGGATCAAGAGGCCGAGCGCGTCGACGGCGGCGCGCAGCGCGGCCGTCTGCTGCAAGATGTCGACGCAGTACTCCTCGCGGTCGACCATGCGCGCAATGCCGCGCACCTGTCCCTCAAGTCGCCGCAGGCGATTAAGGAGGACCTTGCGGTCTTTTGTGTAGCTATGCCCGACATGTTCTGCCATACCCCCTGAGAGTATCTGATCACGCTGCGATGCTACGATTCAGCCGCAGAGCGGCAGGCCCCAGCCGGGGCGCCAAGTGGGGAGGAGCAACCATGGCGGCGAGCCAGAACCCGCACGACGATATCGAGTCGGTACTGATTACCGAGGCGGCGATTGTCGCGCGCGTGCGCGAGCTCGGCGCAGAGATCGGTGCGGCATATGCGGGGAACGATTCACTGATCCTCGTCAGCGTGCTGAAGGGCGCCATCGTCTTTGTTGCCGATCTCATGCGCGCCATTCCAGGGAAAGTGCAGATTGACCTCATGGAAGTCTCGTCGTACGACGGCGGCAAGAGCACCGAGTCGAGCGGCACCGTGCGCATCCTTAAGGACCTCTCGGGAACCATCGAAGGTCGTGACGTGCTGATCGTCGAAGACATCATCGATACGGGAATCACCTTGAACTACCTCACGAACTACCTCGCAGGAAAGAACCCGCGCTCGGTGAAAATCGTCACCCTGCTCAGCAAGCCCGCGCGACGAGTGGTTGATATCCCAGTGCAGTGGATGGGCTTTGAGATCCCCGACAAGTTCGTGGTTGGCTACGGACTCGACTTCGGCGAGCAGTACCGCAACCTGCCCTACGTCGGCGTACTGAAGCCCTCGATGTACACCTCGACCCCTGGCGAGGAATAGCCTGTGAAGCCGATCGGCCGTATCCAATCAACCTCTGGAAATCTCTTCCGACGAAGCTCAGGTCGACGCCTGAGCGGCATCGGCGCCGCAGGCGTGGTGCTTGGCGCACTGCCCGCCTGGTGGACGCTCGCCGCCCCCGGCGTACCCGCAACGATGGGGAACGCCTTCGATACCTACGGTGCAGCCGGGTTCTTTGTTGCTCTCGCCACCCTCTTCCTGTTGATCGCCCCAGATGCTTTCGGCGAGCAGCTGCGATTCGATTGGTGGCCCGTCCATGTGGGGCTCGTGACCGCCGCCTCCATCGGCTTGGTCGCCACCCTCATCGGAGCTGCGGTCACTGCAACTGGGTATGACCTGCCCCTCTCTTTCGTCTTCGGGATCGACCGCGCCCCTGGCCTCTGGATCACCCTCATCGCACTGGGAGTCTGGATCTCAGGTGTCGCTCAGATAGTCGACGCGCGAGACGACCGCTAAGCGCGGCTCGTGCTCAAAAGGGGGTGCCGTGCCTCCACCTGCTAGGGTGTGTATGTGCAGCCGTGCGCTCCGACGCGCGGGCAGGAGGCCGATACCGGCCCAGCCCCGTCGTAGCAGCGCACGCCACGTTATCTACTAAGAAACCAGAGGTACAAAGTAATGTCACGTAATGTCGCTATTTTCGTAGACGTCGCAAACGTCTTCTACGCAGCAAAGGCTGCAGGCGTTGACATCGATTACGTCACGCTTTTAAAGACCCTTACGGCGAACCGCGATCTCGTTCGCGCCTACGCCTACACCGGTCTTGATCCAGACAATGAGAACCAGAAGGCCTTCCACAACTTCCTCGCACGCAACAACTACAAGGTTGTGAGCAAGGATGTTCGCAAGTACGGCGATGGCCGCTTCAAGGCAAACCTCGACATTGAACTCGTGGTCGACCTTGTGCGCCTTGCGCCAAAGCTCGACATTGCAGTCGTCATCTCTGGCGACGGCGACTTTGCACCAGCAATCCGTGCGGTGCAAGACATGGGTGTTCGCGTCGAAGTCGTAAGCTTCCGCGCAAACACCAGCAGCGACCTCGTTGAAGTTGCTGACCAATTCATTGAGATCACCACGATCGCCAAGGTTGAGGCGGGCGCACGAAGCGGTCGCCGCGTTGCCGCCGAAGGCGAAGAGGATCTCTCCATGACAGAGGTTCCCGACAAGCAGTCCGAGGCACCAGCACGACCACGTCGCGTTGGCGCAGCGCCTGAGCGCGAACGAGTTCGCGGCGGGCGCACCACACGGACCGCAGCACCACGCATTGGCACACCGGTGCGCCGCTCGTCAACAATCCGCGTCGGCGACACAATGGTCGACGCTGACTCGATTGAGACACTGACACTTGACGATCTCGGGCCAGACGACCTCGCCGCAGGTGCTGAGACATCACCACACAACCACGAAGGCGCGGCTGCGTTCGGTGAGGACGGCCCACGTCGTCGTCGTCGTCGCGGCGGTCGCGGACGTCGTGGTCGTGGCGGAGTTGGTGGAGACTCACTCGACGGCATTGAGACGATGACGCTCGACGACGCTGATGATGGTGCGCCAGGTGGCGTTCCTGAATATCTCGCCACGGAGCGACGCAGCGCAACGGGTCGCGGACCGGTGCGCGCTGCACGGCAGCAGCTCGGCTCCGGCCCATCGCGAATCGCTGACGAAGTTGCTCGCTCACACAAGGACGACACGATTCGTTCAGGTGCGAGCTACAACGACGCCGATGATGGCATCAGCGATGTATCGCCAGATGTGGCCGCGCTCTTGCAGTCCCAACTTCAGGCGACTGGCCGATCGGCAAGCGAGTCGGCGGCATTCAACGGCAAAGAGGCACCTGTGAGCGGCAAGGGTCGTTCGCGTGGCGGTCGACCGGCACCGAAGAGTGCTGCGAAGCCTGCCGCGAAGCCGGCCGCAAAGCCTGCAGGACGCGTTGCCTCCAAGCCCGCCGCGAAGGTTGCCCTCGTAAAGAAGAGCACCACGCGGCCAAAGGCTAAGGGGAGCAAGGGAGCCTAACGAGATGGCGCGGGCGGTCTCAACGCCGTCTGACGCCGCTCACCCTGCGCGCCGCCCAGCACGCTTTGCAACCCGCGGTCACGACGCCGCTGCGGCGCACCTCGCCGCACTGCTCACCGAGGCACCACCGCACGCCCTGCTGATTGTCGGCCCGCGTGGCGCAGGTGCAGGCACACTCGCCCGTGACGCCGTCGCAACGCTCATGTGCGGCGCGCCAGTCGACGGCGGCCCCTGTGGCGCCTGCCGCGCCTGCCGCCTGATCGCCTCAGGAAGCCATACCGACCTCGTCGTTATCTCCCCAACTGGCGTGTCAAACACGATCAAGATCGACCAAATCCGCGCCCTCGCCGCTGGTCTCGCCCTCTTCTCGGTGGAAGGGGGCCGCCGAATTGCGCTCATTGAACGCGCCGACCTCATAAACGAAGATGCGCAAAACGCGCTACTCAAGACCCTCGAAGAGCCACCATCTCGCACCCACGTGATCCTCGCGGCCGCGGAAGATTCACGGCTCATGCCAACCATTCGCAGTCGCTGCGCGGTGATCCGTATCGGCCTTCCAGACGCGAACCAGGCGAGTGAGCTGCTCGCCGAACGACTCGGCGTTGATGCGCCAACAGCGGTGCGGCTTTTGCGCATGTCGTCTGGTCGCCCCGGGCCACTCATTGATGCCGAAGCAACAGGCGACGCGGCACGCGCACACGCGCAGATTCGCCGACAAATTCTCGACTTCACCGCAACCTCACCGCATGCGCGGCTCGGCCAGCTTGGCGCGCTGGTCGCCGATGCGCGCGCGATCCTGGTTGCGGGCGCTGATGACGGCGACGCGGCTGATGGCTCCGAGAGTGAAGATGGCAGTGATGACGCGCCAGATGTTGATGCCGATCCAAAGAAGAAGAGTCCAGCGAAGCGCAGCGGCAAGCCGACACCTGCAGAGCGCCGCGCCGCTGCAACTGAACTGTTGCGCCTCTGGCGTGGCGTGGCCCGTGATCTTGCACTGGTGAGCGTCGGTGCGGTAGACCAGATCGCCTTCCCTGAAGACCGCGCAGAGATTGAGGCCGTTGCACACAAACTCCCAACTGCAACCTGGGGTGAGGCGTTACGCACCATCGATAAAGCGCTCAACGCACTCCGTCGTAATGGCAACCCAGAACTTCTGCTCGATGCGGCAGCGCTCAGCTGGCCAACGCTATGAGTGGCAACGCACTCACGCATCAGCGAGAGCTGCTCGCGCGACTCGTTGCACTCGGCGAAGAGGTTATCGACGCACTCGATCACACGAACGTCGTATCAACACTTGGTGAGGAGGAGCTCAATCGTGCAATCGGTGCCATCGGTGATCGCGCACTTCCCGATGCCGCGACAGCCGCACTTGCATCCGTTGCCGCCAGTATTGAGCGCGTCATCGCTGCAAACGATCCACACCGCGCCATTGATTGGATTGGGATGCAGCCGC
The DNA here is from genome assembly GCF_040397235.1 of Candidatus Limnocylindrus sp. Lineage (GTDB taxonomy): Bacteria > Chloroflexota > Limnocylindria > Limnocylindrales > Limnocylindraceae > Limnocylindrus. The sequence continues at coordinate 111,529 of NZ_JBBAWH010000002.1, forward strand.
GACTTGTGCTGACACTCCTGGCAGCCACGCTGAACCCTGCAAGCCTGCCGAAAGATGTTGTTCCGCAAAGTGTCGGCATAACGGTTGCATCGCGGATCCCTGCGGGGATCTCATTCAGCGATGCGCCACGCGACGGCCGCGCCGTGGTGTACTCAGGGATCCAAGCTGATCCGATACTGCGTCCGCTTGCAGTGGCGATTGCGAACGCTACGCCCGCTGAGCGTCTTATTGCTCGAGCAGTGATGAACGATCCAGAGCCAACGACTGCAGAGACAGCGGCGCTCTTCGCCGCACTCCCATCACACCGCACCACCACAGACCCGTTAGTCGTTGGCGCACTAGCAATTGGCGGCAAGGCACAAGCTTCCAACGCGCAATACCGCGGCGCGGTCGTTGAGGCAACCACCGCTGAGATGCTGCGCCGACGCCCGATGCTTGCTAACGATGCTGATCGCCTAGTGCGACGCGAGCGCCGCTTCGCCATTGACGGCGTCTCTGCCGACCCGCATCCGTTTGACGTTACCGTCGAGGCCGGCCCTATTCCAGAGCTGTGGGACTGCAAGTGGGGGGCCCGCGGCATTGACGCCAGTCTCCTCGCAGAACTTGAGGATGCCCGCATTCGCGCCGCTGGGAGCAGCGCGCGCATCGCTATTGGTGTTGTGGCATTTGATACCGCCGCGATCGTGGCTGCACGCCTCAGCATCGTGCGTGCTCCACGCGAGAAGACGCGATTCATCACCCTCGAAACCCTCGGACGTCTGGCGGCTGGATGAGCCTCGCCGACCGACTTACCCCTGGCCTCTCCCCGGATGAGGCCCGCCTCCCGGAGCACGCCCGCTACCGCGACGAGGGCCGCTCCGTGCGCTTCGATGAGTGCAGCCGCGCCGGCACCATGCGCGCCGCGGCAGTGCTCCGCCACGCTCAGGACCTCGCTTGGCAGCACAGCGAGACGCTTGAGTACGGCCGCGCCTGGTATGAGTCGCGCGGCGTCGGCTGGGTGGTTCGCAGCGTCGACCTACTCATCGATGAGCCACCTCGCTCCAACGAGGCCATGACGGGCACTACCGCCCTGGTCGGCTTCCGGCACGTAATGGCGCGACGCCGCACACGCCTCTTCGGCGGCGCTGGCCGCGTGATCGCCGACGCCACCATTGACTGGGTGATGACCGACCAGAGCGTACGACCGGTCCGCTTCCCCACGGAATTTGAACCATTCGTCAAGGAGGTCGGCGCCACCTTCACACCCGAGAAGATCCCTGTGGAGCCAACCGATACACCAGGCGTCACTGTGACCGTGCCGCTACGCGTCGCCGACTTCGATCCGCTCGGCCACGTGAATAATGCCGCTTGGCTCGAGATTGCCGAAGAGGCGCTCAACGCAGCTTCACCGGCACAACTCGACGCACCACGCCGCCGCATTCGGCTGGAGTACCTTGGCCTCACAACCAGCGCAACCGTGCGCTGCACCGTTCGCGCCACCGCGAACGAGGCACGCGTCGATATTCACGATGGAAGGGGCACTGCGCTCGTTCGCGCACTCTTCGACGTAGTCGCCTGATCTAATCTGATGAACTCTCGCATTGCTGTCGCGCTACTCACCCTTCTTGTAAGCGCAACGCTCGCTGTGCCTGCACCGGTCGGCGCGGCTACGAGTGCCGCCAAAGCGTGCAAGATCAACAACACCAAACTCGGTTTGCTCACCGCACTCGACTGCGTGCCAGTTGCAGAAGAGCACATTGGCGGCTATGACCGTAAGCTCTTCAAGCATTGGGTTGATGCAAATGGCAACGGCAAGAACACCCGTGCAGAGGTGCTAATCGCTGAATCCCTGATCTCTGTGCGTTTTACCTCAACGGGCAAGACAGTAAGTACGGGAAAGTGGCTGAGCCTTTACGACGGAGAAACATGGACACTTGCCTCTGACGTTGATGTTGACCATGTTGTGGCGCTCGGTGAGGCGTGGCGATCAGGCGCATGGAAGTGGTCTGCCTCGCGCCGACAGTCGTATGCAAATGACATAGGGGTTGCATGGACGCTGCGCGCAGTGACCGATAACGTGAATCAGTCGAAGAGCGACGACGATCCAACCTACTGGCTCCCACCACTTGAATCGGCAAACTGTGTTTATCTGGCGGAGTGGGTCGCCGTAAAAATTCGTTGGAAGCTCACTGTTGATGCAGAGGAGCGCCAGGCAATCCGCGACGGCTGGCTTGATGCTCGCTGCTTTGCGCTCGGCAAGCCACCGGTGGTTACGGTAAAGATCGCACCGTAGCTAGAGGCCGAGGTTCGGTCCGTCTCCACCCTTACGCCCGCGACGACGCTTCTTCTCAGGCGCAGCACCCTTGCTTGGCATTCCAATCTCGACCGGTTTAATCGGTTTGCGTAGGCCACCGCGCGCCTGTGCTGCAGCAACCGCCGCAGATGGTGCAAAGCCAGATGGCGTCGGTGGCATCTCTGTGCGTTGTCGTGGCGCGGGTCGATCTGGTCGGCGCACGACGATCGAACCCTGTGGCGCGCGACGCAGCTGGCGCACCCCCTCGCGCGGTTGTGCGCGATAGGCGATCAGCCAGAGGAGTCCGAGCGCTGCAGGAACATAGAAGAGGCGCTCGTCGGTGCCACTGAGGCCAACAACCACAGCGCCAAGGTTGACGGCTGCAGCAACAAGCAAGAGCGGCCGGCGCAGCAGCGGAACAGCGACGAGATCTTGGTCTGCCATGGGGAGGAGTCTACTCCGTGTGGTGCGCCCGACAGGATTCGAACCTGCGACCTTCTCCTTCGGAGGGAGACGCTCTAATCCACTGAGCTACGAGCGCGAGGGGTGGCGAGTTTATCAGGGGCGTGAGGGCCAAAAAGGCTAGAGAAAATAAATGAGGCGACCCCCTTTGACAGGAGTCGCCTCAAGCCGATCCGCTTGTGGGACGAACAAGTCAGCCCCGCCCGCAACGCTCAAAGAGCATCTATCACGTCGCCTATAGCGACTACCCTAACCCACCTACCCATGGTCTTTGAACAAGAACAGCTGAGAAGAGAATACCTCCTGGAGGGTCGGATTCCAACCCCCCTGGCACACCTTGTGCCGAGAGCGGGGGTTAGGCGATCGTCACCGTGGTCATCTTGACCGGCTCCAGTGGGCGGTCACCTGGGCCTGTGGCCCCCTTGGCGATCGCGTCGACCGTGGCGAGCCCTGAGGTGACCATGCCGAAGACCGTGTACTTCGGCGGCAGGCTGGCAAGGTCATCGAGGCAGATGAAGAACTGGCTCCCGTTCGTGTTTGGCCCTGAGTTGGCCATCGCCACCGTGCCGCGGGCGTAGCCCATCGTCACCGGCTCATCGTCGAACTTGTAGCCTGGCCCGCCCATGCCGGTTCCATCAGGGTCGCCGCCTTGGATCACGAATCCCGGAACAACGCGGTGAAAGATCACCCCGTCGTAGAAACCCTTCTTCGCCAGGGTCACAAAGTTCTCAACGGTCTTCGGTGCCGCGTCGTCCAGAAGTTCAATCTCAATGACGCCGGCGGTCGTCTCAATCTTGGCGGTTGCCATTCCATCACTCCTCTGTGGCGCAAGGCCACGTGGTCGGCTGGTGCCGACGATGTGCAGAGTTTACCCGCGAATGATCAGTTGCGCGGAGCAGCTACGGCGCGGAGGGGGTGACCGTGGTTGAGATGATCTTCGGAGGATCAATCGGGCGGTCTTCCCCATTGCGCTCGAGTGCGGCAATGGCGTCAACCACATCCATGCCGGAGATAACCTCGCCCATGATCGCGTAGGTGCGAGCGCTCTCAAGTGGGCCCGCTGCAGCGTCATCCAGGATGACAAAGAACTGACTCCCTTGCGAGTCTGGCTGACTCGACCGCGCCATCGCAATCACACCGCGGCGATACGTGCCAAGGACTGGCTCGTCTTTAATAAAGTAGCCAGGGCCACCCGAACCGGTGCCCGTTGGGTCGCCACCCTGAATCACAAACGGCGTGCCGTCTTCCATGTAGGCGATGCGGTGGAAGATCACGTCGTCGTAGAAGTTGCAGCTCGCAAGTGCGGTCAGGTTGCTCACTGCGATGGGCGAGTTCTTCACCGCAAGCCGCACCACAAATGTGCCGAGTGATGTTTCAAACGCAATATCATTCGACGCTTCGGTGTTCAACGTTGCGGGTTGAGACGATGGGCAGCCATTTGCGTTTGTTGACGCGCTTGGCGATGCATCGGCGCCACACGCACTCAGCGTGAGCGCTGCGGTAAGTGCAAGCGCTACAACGGTTGTGCGCATGTTGCTACGCATTCAATCGGCGAGCGGTGCGCAGAATGGTGACGGTCATTGCGGACATCAAGAGCACCTGGCCGATAACGACCTCAATCGTAGGGATCTGATTGAGGAGCAGCGCTGCAAGAATTGACGCCGTTGGTGGCATGGCGAGGGCGCCGAGTGAGCCAGTGGTGGCGCTTGTTGCGCGAACTCCCGAGACAAAGAGCGCATAGGCAAGACAGGTTGCGATGAGTGCGAGGTAGGCAAACTGCAGCCCTGGAAGAAGAAGATCTTTTCCGGCAAGCTCTGGGAGCTTTACTCCAACGACGGACGAGACCACCGACAGGACGGCAAATCCACCGGTTGCAGATAGCGCGACAAGTTCAAGAGGGTGAATGCCTGCTGCGAGTCGACGCACGAGCACGATGTACGAGGCATAGCCAACCATGCAGGCGAAAGACCAGAGAATTCCAGCTTGGAACGTTGCGGGATTAGCAGTGGCTGCGCCATTGAGGGCAATGACGACGGTGCCGATTGCAGCAAAGACGATTGCGCCAATGATCATGCGGTCGGGTCGCTCGCGAAGTAAGACGACGCTGAGTGTGGCGACAAGTACTGGGGCGAGGCAGAGTTCGATCGCCGTGGCGATGCCAACGCCGGCGTTCGTGACCGCTTCAACGTAGGCGTATTGGAAGAACGCCTGAACAAGCCCGAGGCCGAGCCCGAGCCCAAGCACTCGCCCAGGGAGGCGGAAGGCGCCGCGGCCGAGCAGGATGCGCGCCGTGATGGCGGCGGCTGGGGCGGTGATCGCAAGGCGTACGACGACCAGCACGAGGGAGCTGAGCGTGCTCGGACCCCCGTCAGCGCCAGGGAAGGCGGCCTTGAGCTGGCCGGTGACAACGCCGATCGTGCCCCAGAGGATGCCCGTGAGGATGACGGCGCCGAGCCCCGCGAGGGGGCTCAACGCGAGTGGCTCGCTGATGCGTTTTGCAGTTGCCATGCGGGGGAGTCTACGCGAGGCGCGCAGCGTGTGCTCGCTACTGCGCGGGGTCAGAAATCCTTGAGGCTTCCTCAAAATCGATCGCGCCCGAGAGGAGCGCCTCACCCAAGATCAGGGTGGCGACCCCAGCATCGCGGAGTCGGCGCACGCCATCAAGGTCGCTTACACCTCCAGCAACGCTCAACTCCATCCCTGGCTGACGCGCCGCGAGGTTCGCAAACGCCGCGCTCTCGCTCGCGTTACCACCGTGGCTCAACACGATGCGCGTTACCCCTGCGGCAGCGAGTTCATCGATGAGGCTCTCCGCTGTTGGCGCGCTTGAGCGCTTCCAATTAAACGATGCAATTCGCTCAGGCCGTGGATCAAAGCCAACGGCGAGCCAATCACCCGCGGCGGCGATGCATGCGGCGAGTCGCTCTGGCTCATCAATGAGCGCGAGAGAGATCACTGCCCGCGTTGCTCCCGCGGCAAACGCGATACGAATAGCCTCGGGCGACTCTAGCCCGCCCGCAACCTGCAGTGGCGTTGCCACGAGGCTTGCAACTGCACCAATTGATTCAATGTTGATCGGTTCCGCCGCACGAGCGCCGTCAAAGTCCACCAGGTGGATCAGTGTTGCGCCGCGATCAACAAAGTGACGCGCAATGCGCGCTGGCTGATCTGTTGGTGCGCCAATACCGGTTGCAGCGCCAGGCCAGAAGACAATGCGGGAGCGACCCTTCTCAAGATCAATTGATGGAACGATGCGCATCGGCTGCGCTGCGCTACGCGGTTTCGGTCAGCGCCGCAGCAGTGGCCGCGATTGTCTTGGTGATCTCTTCATCGCCAATCCCATAGTGCGTTACCGCGCGAACCTGTCCGTGCGTATACGCAACCATTAGTACGCCACGCTTCTCTAATGCGTCAAGGAAGCGCGTTCGCCGCGCAATGCCGCCAGTAACCTTAAAGATCACAAAATTCGTGACGACGCGAGAGGGGTCCAGCCGCTCGCCTTCTCGCTGCGCATTGTGTCCTGGGGAGATCACATCCGGCAGCCCTGCGATCTCGGTCGCCAGGCGACGTGCGTTGACGTGATCCTCAGCGAGCCGCTTCACCGTGCCCTCTGGACCATCAGAGAGTGCGACCAGGCCGGCAGCCGCAAGCACACCCACCTGTCGCATGCCACCGCCAAGCAGCTTGCGCGCGCGTCTTGCCTTCCAGATGAACTCTCTGCTGCCAACGACAACACTGCCGATCGGTGCAGCGAGTCCCTTGCTAAGGCAGAAGGTCACACTGTCAGCATCAGCAACGAGCTCACGTGCAGAGACGCCGAGCCCGACAACCGCATTGAAGAGGCGCGCGCCATCGACGTGGATCGGAATGCCAGATGGCTTCAGCGCCGTGCGAAGCTCGCGCATGTAGGCGGGAGTTACTGGCCGGCTGAACGTATGGGCGTGGCAGTTCTCGACGATGACGAGCGAGGTGATGGCGCTGTGTGGGTCGGATGCGTCTTGAATCGCCTCAAGGACATCGGCGACTGGCATCTCTCCGTTGGGGTTCTCTTGGACTAGTCGAAGTCCAGCGCCGGCGACTACGGCGTAGTTAGCCGCCTCGTCGTTTGGGATATGCCCTTCGGCGGGGGTGATGATCTCGCCGCCACGTGGCACATGGGCCATGACAGAGACGAGGTTCCCCATGGTGCCCGAGGCGACGAAGAGACCTGCCTCTTTACCGAGCAGGGCGGCGGCACGCTCCTCTAGGGCAGCGACGGTTGGATCGTCCTCAAAGACGTCGTCGCCGACCTCCGCCTCGGCCATGGCGCGGCGCATCTCAGGGGTTGGGTGGGTGACCGTGTCGGAGCGCAGGTCGATACGGCCAGCCCCGCCGCCTCGTGATGCTGCGTCTGATCCATATCCCATAGTCGGATCCTACCCCCTCTGGTAGGCTTCGCAGTCCTGACGCGGACCCGTGGTGTAGCGGCCCAACATGCCAGCCTGTCACGCTGGAGATCGCCGGTTCGAATCCGGTCGGGTCCGCCAGGAAACCTCCCAACCTGAAGCTACTCCTTTACGATGCCCCCATGCCACGAGAGATCCCCGTAGCCGACGGATACCCGCCAAGCGAGCGCACACGCGTGCGACGACTCCCTGAGCGCGGACACTACGAGCGGGCCGATATCTACCCGGTGGTTGATGCCGCCCTCACCTGCACCGTCGCCTACCTCCTCGATGGCCGCCCGCACGCCACCGCAACGGCGCACTGGCGTGACGGCGACCGTCTCTACTGGCACGGCTCGGCGGCCAGCCGCTTCCTGAAGTCAGTCGTAGGAACTGAGGTGTCGGTCTCGATTCACCTGACCGATGGCATCGTCTTGGCACGAAGCGGATTCGACAGTTCGTTTAACTATCGCTCAGCAACGCTCTTCGGCACCTGCGAAGAGATCACCGGTGGTGAGAAGGCGGTGCAGCTTGATTCGTTCGTCAACAAGATCGTTCCAGGGCGCGCTGCTGAACTACGCACCTCTACAGAGCAAGAGCTGAAGGCCACAACCCTTCTCGGCATGACGATCACCGAAGCATCGGGAAAGATTCGCAATGGGGGCGTGCATGACAATCCAGATGATGCACAAGAAAAGATTTGGGCAGGAGTCATTGAGATCAATACGTTCTTCGGCGCACTACACCCAGACGAAGATACGCCAGTGATTACGGAGCCTAGCGCGAAACTTTCAGGACTGACTGGCAAGAAGCTCTAGTCAAAGAGCGCTCAGCCCCCAGCGATCTGCTCACCGCCGTCGATCGTGATGGTGTTGCCCGTGACCCAGTTCATGCCTGGCGCCGAAAGGGCAACAATGGCGTAGCCAACATCGTCAGCGGTGGTGAGGCGCTTTCCTGGATGCTTCTTCATTACTACGTCAATCCAGTCTTGGCTTCCTGGAATCTTGCGCAGTGCTGGGGTATCGACAACACCTGGACGCAACGCGGTAACGGTCGCGCCAGGTACGAGTCGCGCAAGCTCGAGCGCGAGCTGGCGGCAGTGTGCTTCGACCGCGGCCTTTGCTGCAGAGACGGCGCCATACATCGGCACCGCCTTCGAGGCGCCTTCCGAAGAGGTGGCGAAGATGCGCGTGGTGCTGCCGATCAGACCTGCGGCGTACAGGTCCTGCGTCCAATAGACAAGGGAGTGCGCCATCACGTCAGAGGTCATATCCATCTGCTTGCGGGTGATGAGTGGCGTCTCGCCGTCGGGGAGGAAGGGCTGCAGGCTGCCGAAGGCCAGTGAGTGCACGGCAATTCCAAGCTGGGGGGTGAAGCCAGCGGCGCGGGCGGCGGCGAACTTCTCACCGAGCTGGGCAATGACCTCAGCGCGCTTCTCATCGTCGGCGGCATTGCCGCGGATATAGAGGGCCTCGACACCAGTCGCCTTCACGGCGGCAATGGCCGCATCGAGCTTCTCGCCGCGGGAACGGCCCAGGTAGACGCCACAGATGTTGTAGCCGGCCTCAGCCGACAGGCGTGCGGTGGCCTCGCCGATGCCGCTTGAGGCACCCAGGATCAGCGCCCAGCGCTGGACCTTTGGATCGGTTGCTCCCATCAGGCACCTCCCTCGTGCGGCGCCATGCGCCGCGTAGGTTCAGGGTAGCCGACCCACTCCGCCCTGTGCGCGTACGATCTCGGCATGGATAGCAGCGGACGATTGATTCTGATGGCGGTGCACGCCCACCCAGACGACGAGACGATCAGCATGGGTGGAACCCTCGCCGCCTACTCGGCCGCCCATAGCGCCACTACCGACACCTACGTGATTACTGGAACTCGTGGCGAGCTCGGAGAGATCGTCATCCCAGAATGGGACACCCCCGAAGCCCATGAGCACCTCGGCGAGACACGGATGGTCGAGATTGCAGCCGCAATGGCGGCGCTGGGCGTCACGCACTTCGAAAATCTTGGCTTCCGTGACTCCGGAATGGTTGGCGACCCGGGGAACGAGGATTCACGTTCGTATCACAAACACAGCACGACCGATCTCGACGGCACAGCCGAGCACCTCGTGCGCATCATTCGACGCGTGCAGCCCGACGTGATCGCCACCTATGACGACTTTGGTGGCTACGGCCACCCCGACCACATTGCCGCCGCGCGCGTTGCGCGTCGTGCATGGGAGGTTGCTGGCGATCCAACATGGCGGCCCGCAGCGGGACCGGCATGGACGCCAAAGAAACTCTACGAAGTGCGAACGCCAGATTCACAGCGCGACAAGGTGCTTGCGCTACTAGAGTCGCGTGGAATTGAATCGTGGTGGAGTGTGCCGAAGGAGGCAACGCCAGAAGAGCTTGAGCAGTGGCATCAGTGGCGTGCCGCCATGGCGTGCCCAGATGATCTGATCACCACCCGCATTGACATTACGAAGCAGCTCACCGCAAAGCGCCGCGCAATTCAAGCGCACGCCACGCAGATCAAGAGCGATGGGCCACTGCTCGTGCTGACGGAGCAGGACTACATTGACCTCGGTGCTGTTGAGCAGTACCGGCTTATTGGAAACCGGCTTACGAGTTCGCCAGCACTTCCAGAGTCAGATTTGTTCGCAGGGCTGCGCTAGCGACGCGTTAGATCTTGGCTGCGCCTCGTGCGGCGTAGATGCGCGATCGAATCAAGGTAAAGGCAAGGGCAAGCAAGAAGATCAGCGTCTCCAAGAGCACGATTGCCGCCCCTGAAGCGATGTCGAGCGAATAGCTCATATACAGCCCAACAATTGCGGCCGATACGCCAATGAGCGCCGCAACCTGAATCATTGCGGTGAATCGCTTCACTAGCAGCTGCGCGGTTGCTGCAGGTGTGGTGATCATCGCCACCACCAGAACAATTCCAACCGCTTGCAGGCTGATCACAATCGTTACGGCGATGAGGATCAGCAACAGGTCATCCAGTCGTCGAACAGGTAGCCCTGCGGCGCCAGCGCCGAGCGGATCGAAGGTGCTGAAGAGCAACTCCTTCCACAAGAGTCGCAGAACAAGCAGCAAGCCGAGCACAAGCAGGGTCAGCGCTGCCAGATCACCAACGCTAATGCCGAGCACATCACCGAAGAGGTAGTGGAAGAGGTCCCCAACGTAATTCGGAATCGAAGAGAAGATCGCAACGCCGAGTGCAAACATGCCGGCGAAGAGGACGCCGATGATGGCATCGGAGCGGAGCCCTGAGCGGCGCGTAATGGCGCCAATGCCAAGAGCGGTGCCGATTGCGGCAATCGCACCACCGAGGATGATCGGCGCCCCAATCAGGTAGGCGATCACGATGCCAGGGAAGGCGGCGTGGCTAACGGCGTCGCCGATGAAGCTCGTCCCCTTCAGTACGACGAAGGATCCAACGATGGCGCAGGCGACACCGACAAGCGCACTCGCGATCAGGGCGCGAACAAAGAAGTCGTAGCCGAGCGGCGCAATGAGAAGGTCGAGCGGGTTCATTCGTGGCCCTCATGTGCGCCGTGGGAGTGGTGTGGGTCATCGAGCAATACCACGCCACCACCAGCGAGTGGAACGAGGTGGCCGCCATAGGTCTTCTCGAGCACCGCCTGGTCGAGCACGAGCTGTGCCGGCCCATGGGCAACGACGCGACCAGCGAGTGCGACCACATCGTGGAAGCGCTGCGCGGCGCAGGCGAGATCGTGCGTGGTGGCGACGACCGTGCGGCCGCGCGCGGCTTCGGCGTCAAGGATGTTCATGATCTTCTCCTGCGTCGTGGGATCAACGCCGGTGACAGGCTCGTCGAGCAGATAGATCTCTGGGTCCGCAGCGATCGCACGCGCCAAGAAGACCCTGCGACGCTGACCGCCCGAGAGTTCGCCGATCTGGCGCTGTGCAAGATCGACCATATCGACACGGCCGAGCGCGTCAGCCACCGCCGCGTGGTCGGCGGCCCCAGGTCGACCGAGTGGGCCGAGCGCTGGCGTACGCCCCATCATCACCACTTCGCCGACCGATACGGGGAAGCTCCAGTCGACCTGCTCGGCTTGGGGCACATATGCAACACGCTTCGCGTGCATGCCAACAGCGGCTCCAAGCACCTGCACGTTGCCACTCCACGGCTGCATCAGCCCAGCGATGCACTTCAGCAGCGTCGACTTCCCGCCACCGTTCGGGCCGAAGATGGCGGTCAGCGAGCCTGGTGCAAGGCTGAGTGAGACGCTACTGATCGCCGCACGGTCGCCGTAACCAGCGGTGACATCAATCAGCTCAATCGCGTTGGGCTGGCTACTCATTGCCATATGTTCTCATCGCTGCATCGATGCTGCGATGGCTGTGGCATTTGCGCGCATTGCACCGAGGTAGGAATCTCCAGGTGCGGCACCAAGCGCGTCGGAGTAGAGATCAGCCAGCACCGTGGCGCCTGTCTCCGCCGCGATGCTGGTCAGCACCTTCGACGGAAACTGCACCTCACTAAATACCGTCGTCACTCCTGAGGCGCGGATCGCGTCAATGAGCGCAGCGATCTCTCGGGCACTTGGATCTTGGCCCGGCGATGCAATCGCAACGCCAACAATCGTGATGTTGTAGGCCCGAGCGAAATACCCAAACGCCTCATGAAAGGTGACAATCTCGCGATTCGCTTCAGGGATCTCTGAAAATAGCGCACGAACTTCAGTGTCAAGATCTTGAAGAGCGGCGAAGCCCGAAGCTGAAGCTGAGCGAACTGTGTTGGTGAGTTCTGGTCGATCTTGTACAACACGATCTGCAATGCGCTGTACGTAATGCGCCGCCCCGGTTGGATCAAGCCACACATGTGGGTCATAGGCATCTTCCGTTTCCGCCTCTGGTGAAGCTAGATAAGTCCAAGCATCTGTTGTGTCTAGCCCTTCGCCGAGACGCAAGACGTCGCCTTCACCCTTGCGCGCAGCATCAATGAGCGAGACGACCCATTCATCAAGACCGAGCCCGTTCATCAGAATCAGATCAGCTGCGGCGATCTTGGCTGCATCAGAGGGCGACGGCTCGAAGGTGTGCACGTCTACACCAGCAGGAACGATGGAATCAATCTGCACTGAATTGCCGAGAGCGAGCCGCGCAAGATCGGCGAAGACGCTCGTTGTCGCCATCACGCGGTATCCCGACGTCGAGGCCGTCGGTGAGCTACTGGAGCCGCCGCAGGCTGCAGCAGCAGCAAGCAGCACCATGAGCAGCGCGACGAGGCGGCGGCTCATTGGCGTGGCTCCACGTTCTGGCAGCGAGGGCAGCGACCGAAGAGCTCAAGGCGGTGTGACTGAATCTCGAAGCCAGAGCGTCGGGCGGCCTCAGCGGTTACGGCATCAATGCCGCAGTCATCGACCTCAGAGATTGCGCCGCATGAGACACAGACCAGGTGATGGTGATGAGATGGCTCGCACGGGACATAGGCGTGTCGGCCGTCGGGGAGGTCAACTCGCTCGACGAGGTTCCGGTCGGCGAGGAGTTCGAGGAGACGGAAGACGGTGGCGCGCCCGATGCCGAGGCTGCGCTGCCCGGCGTCGGCGAGGAGGTCGGCGGCGGTGAAGTGCCCCTGCCGCCGTGCGATTAGGGCGGCAAGTTCGCGGCGCGGCCCGGTAAGGCGAACCCCCGCCTGGTCAAGCGCCTCGAGCAACTCTCGTGCCATGGAGGCAGCCTACCAGAGTTGAGACTAAGTCTCAATAGGAGGCAAGGAGCACGAAACGAGGCTCGCTCAGCCACCGCGGGTATGATTCAGCCATGAGCATCATCAAGAACGCACTCGGGATCGGCGCCGCCGTCCTTTCCGTGGGGCTCGTCGTGCTCCTTCTCTCAGGCTCCTTTAGTGGCAAGCCGACCGCAAGCGACTCCTTCACCCCCGTTGCGCCGGTCTACACCCCCGATGCAGAGTTCATCTCTGGCCGGGGAATCGGCGCCGTGGACGCCCCCGTCACCCTCGAGGTGTGGACCGACTTCCAGTGCCCAATCTGCGGCATCTGGGCGAACGGTAGCGAGCCTCTCCTCTACGAGAAGTACATCAAGGAGGGGAAGCTCCGCATTGAGCAGAGGTTCTTTGCCTTCCTCGGCGAAGAGTCATTCACCTCAGCAGTCGGCGCGGTCTGCGCTGATAAGCAAGATAAGTTCTGGGCATACCACTCATATCTCTACGCGAACCAAGATGGAGAGAACGAAGGCGCATTCAGCGCACCACGCTTGCGAATCCTCGCGGGGGCTGCAGGCCTCGATCTGACTGCGTGGGACAGCTGCATTGCCGATCCTGCAATTCGTACCGAAGTGGAAGCTGAGAGCGCAGCAGCTCGCACCGCCGGCGTTACGGGCACACCAACACTGAAGATTGGTGATTGGATGCAGGCGGGCATCCCAGCTGAGGCTGACCTCTACAAGCGCATCGACGACGCACTCAAGCCGTAACCTCATGCGTGCCGCACGGTTCGGCGCCGTCGTCTCCGCCATCGGAACGGTCATCGCGACCTATCTCCTCGCCATCAGGTATGCAGGCATCCCTGCACTTTGTGGCCCCGCGCTCGGTCCGTTTGGCGGCTGCGCCAAGGTAGAGTCATCGGTCTACTCAAGCATCGGCCCAATTCCCATTGCGCTGGTCGGCGTTGTTGGCTCACTGGTACTGCTCTTTGCATCGGTGCACTACCTGCGTACGCGCTCAACAATCTCGCTCAACATCTGGGTGCTTGCAGCAGTAGTCGGCGCCGCCATCGAACTTGTGCTCATTGCAATTCAGGCATTTGCCATCGGCGCATGGTGCGGCTGGTGCTTGCTGTACGGGCTCACTATCATCCTCTCTGCTATTGCCGCGGTCATTGCTGCAGCGCAGGCCGAACGCGGTGCGGCTGCGCGCTAAGTCGTTGTAGCGCCGGGTTCGGCGCAATATCCATTTCGCGCAACGCTGAAACTGCTCGCGCCGCCGCGCGACGCGCAGCAGCAATAGATCCACTCTCTTCTAACAGCAGTGCCAGATGTTCCAGCATTGCGCCGTCTGTTGGGTCAATGCGAACGGCGCGAAGGGCGAGATCAATCGCGCGATCAATGTCGCCAACAGAATATGCCGCAACCATCTCGCGCTCAATGATTGCGAAAAGGCTTATATCAAGCGCGCTGCGATGCTGCTCTGCCCACGGCTCAAACGGAACCTCAACGCCGAACGGCCCAAGGTACGAGTCGAGGAGATCGTCAATCTGATCGACCCGTGCTCGACGTCGCACCGCATCAAGCGTGCTTCGTAGTTGAGCTGAATCGAAGGTGACGAGATCAAGGTTGACCGTCACCATCTCGGCCTCATGGCGAATGTACGGCGTTGGCGTCCCCTCTTGGAGCGCAAGATCATAGTCAGGGTCGAGCGCGCGTCGTAAGTGATAGATCGCCTGGTTGAGTGAGTTCAATCCGGCCTGCGCCTCCGCTTCGGGCCAGAGCGCATCGATCGCCTCATCACGTGTTGCGGCGTGTCGGGGTCGCGTGGCGAGATAGTGCAGCAGCGCAACCGAGCGTGGGCGAATGGAGGTCCCTTCAATCGTTCGCCCGGCAGCCTCAATGCTGAGCGGTCCCAAGTCGTGAATGACAGCAACGGGGCTCAGCACACGCGGCGCGATCGAGGCTGCAGGCGTGACCTCAGAGCCGTTCGGTACTGTGCCGAGCACCTGTGGAAGATCGAGCGTCTCGGCAATGAATCGAGGGATCATCCAGCACGATTCGCCGAGCTCATCTTGGTCAGCAGGGGCGATGAGGAGCCCCTCCTCCCACAGCGCACGAAGGAGCTCCGGATTTGGCTCCTCTCCTGCGGGCTTGGCCAGTCGGGCAAGGAGTGGGCCACTACCGCCGACGACATCGCGCCGGATGAACTCATCGAGCTCGGTGCGGTCGCCGCCCTCACGCATCTGATCAAGCCACGTGGCAAGGATGCCGCCGTTTCCAGCCGCCGCACGTCGCGCCTCTTCGAGCGCCGTCGGCGCGCCGCTCCAACCTTTAGCCTCGGCAATCTGTCGCGTCTGCCGCGGCGTCACACGCAGCGCCGCCGCACCGATATGCATCACCTGCCGCTTCGCGCGTGCAGCAATAAGGCGCAGTTGCGCAACGCGGCGCCCGATAAGTGCGACACGGGATCGATCAGGGGCGCGCTCCGCTAGTGAACGCAGAAATTCCAGACCCTCTAGCGATTCGGCTAATGCGTCGGCGTCGTCGATGACGAGGATCAGTTCACTGTGCGGTGCGGTGAGATCAGCAATGAGCGCTGCCGCACACACCGTCGCCGACTGCTGCTGGCGAACCGCTCGTGCGAGGCGCGGCAAGCGCACGCCGTCATCCTCATCGGCGGCGAGATGTAGGGCGTCACCGAGGCCGCGGCTTGCCCGCAACCACCGCATCGGTCGGTCGGCGCGAATGCCCCACGCGGCGACGGCGCTGCTTTTGCCGTACCCGGCACTGCCGCAGATGAGGGCGAGCCCTCCATCGGTGAGCTCGTCGAGTGCAGAGTCGATGCGGGGCCGAGCTGGATGAACACGAGGGGTCTTCATCATGGTGGAGTCCTCCACGTCGCGCCGCCGTGGGCGGCGCCCGCGGATCGGCTGGGCGGATACTGAATCAGCGTCGCGTACCGCCGACGTATCAGCCGCGCATCACGCGCCGCAGTGGTGTGCGCCCGCCCCTACAATCCCCCCCATGAGCACCAAGCACCGCCTGATCATTGACTGCGACACGGGGACCGATGACGCCGTTGCGCTGATGCTCGCCGCCCTGCACCCCGAGATTGACCTGATCGGGGTGACGACCGTGTTCGGTAACGCACCGCTTTACGCAACAACAACGAACTCACTCTCGGTGCTGGAGCTGATCGGCAAGGGGCACATCCCCGTGCACGCCGGCTTCCCACGACCCCTGGTGCGCAAGGCGATGCCGTCGGAGAGGTTCTTCAAAACCGATAGCGTGCAAGACCCGCACGGCACCTATCTCGACATTCCGCGCAGCGCGAGCAAGCCAGCCTCTGAACGCGCGGTGGAGTACCTGATTGAGACCTACCGAAATGCCACGCAGCCGATCACGCTCATGCCGATTGGGCCACTGACCAACATCGCCGCCGCCGTTGCGCTAGAGCCGCGCTTCGCCGAGTGGGTGCCGAAGTTAATCATCATGGGTGGCGGACACGAGGTGCCGAATATTTCGGCGTCGGCGGAGTTCAACATTTGGGCTGACGCTGAAGCCGCCGCGAGCGTCTTTGAGGCGGGTTTCAAGGATGTGCTGATGGTGCCGCTCGACGCAACGCATAAGGCGCTCGTCACCGCGAAAGAGTGCGCGGCATTCGGCGCACTCGGCACACCTGCAGGCATGGCGACTGAGACGGTGATCAAGCGACGCATTGGCAGCTACGAGAGCAGCCAGAAGATGGATGTTCCAGAGTCGGCGCCAGTGCACGACGCGCTCTGCGTTGCGGCACTGGTGGAGCCAGGCATCATCACCACGAAGCGTTGCCACGTTGCGGTGGAGACCACGGGCACGCTAACCCTTGGGCGCACCGTCGTGGATACGCACCATCGCGGCGGCAAGGAGCCGAACGCCGACGTCGCCTTCGACGCCAACGCCCCGCGCTTCATTGCGCTGATGATGGAGATCTTCGGCCAGCGATGAGCAGCCTCGGCGAGGCGGCCCTTCCGGGCGAGGCGGGCCCCAACGACCTCGACGCCGCCGGCGAGGCGGCCCTCGACCAGGCGCTCCGCTCGGCATGGATGCCCGTCTGCCAGAGCGGCGAGCTGACCGACCGACCACTCCCGATCCGCCTCTCAGGCGAGACGCTGGTCGTCGCCCGACTGGGCGACACGGTTGCCGCCTTCCCAGACCTCTGCGTGCACCGCGGCACCGCCCTCTCGCTTGGTTGGGTCGATCCAGGAACGAGTCCAGCCCCCGATGGGAGCCCAGCCACGGGGGAGGCCTGCCTGGTCTGCCCGTATCACGGCTGGAGTTACGGCCAGAACGGCGAAGTGAAGCGCATCCCCGCCGTCCACGGCCGCGCGATCCCACGTCGCGCACGCATTGAGCGCTACGCCGCCACCGAACATCTCGGCCTCGTCTGGGTGTTGCTTGAGCCAGGCCCTGGCGGCTGGGAGCATCCGGCGCCGCTCTACCCGCTCCCCGAGGCGCCATGGTGGGGCGACCCCTCACTGCGCACCATCCCGATCACCACCTACGACTGGAAGTGCTCGCCCGCGCGTCGCATCGAGAACTTCATCGACTTCAGTCACTTCCCCTGGGTGCACGAGGGGATCCTCGGCGACCGCGCCAAGCCGCTCAGCCCTGACCATGTGGTGGAGAGCAGCGAGACAACGATCAGCTTCCAGATCGCACTTGAAGAGCCGCAGACCAGCGTGAAGGGCGATGGCGCTCCGGGCGCGAAGGTGCAACGTGATCCAACGACGTACACGGTGCACCTGCCCTACTCCGTCACCCTTGATCAACAGCTCCCCGAGGGGAACCGCTTCGTTCTCTTTATGGCCGCGTCGCCGCTCTCAGCAAAAGAGACGAGAACATTCACCTGGAACGCACGAAGCTATCGCCTTGATCCATCAGACGACACGGAACTTGCAGACTTCCAGCGCCTCATCCTTGATCAAGATCAGCCGATCACCGAGTCGCAACGCCCAGAAGCGTTGCCGGTCGATCTCTCTGCAGAGCTGCACATCGCTGGGCCCGATCAGGCCTCAATTGAGTTCCGCCGCCATCTCGGCAAGGTGGCCGCGCGCATCCGTGCGGCAGAAGGAACTAAATAGTCGTTGGCGCTGTGTCCACGCGCAAGATTCGCCAGGCGAACGGTACTGATCCGATCAGAATGGCTCCACCAAGTACGAAGACTGGGAACGCGCCGATCTCGCCATAGATCACTCCGCCAACAATCGAAGATACGGAGAGTGCAAGGCCGAACGACACCGCCTGGAAGAGCGCCTGCCCAGTTGCCTGCAGCTGCAGCGGAACGATTGCACGCACCGTCAACACGCTCCCGAGGAGCGTGCAGGCATATCCAACACCAACGAAGCCGCGCATGATGCTAAGCGCGAACGGCGACAAATCGAAGGCGTAGACGAAACAGCAGAGCCCAAGGGCAACCAGACCAACGGAATAGACGGCGCGCATGCCGAAGCGAAGTGCAACGGCGCCACCAATCAGAAAGAATGGGATTTCGACGGCTGCAGAGATCGTTGCGCCAAGTGTCACCATCGCAGCGTTCCCCCCGACCTCTTGAATGCGCAGCGAACCGTAGGAGTAGAAGATGCCAGCGCCAATGTTGACCAAGAGACTCAAGAGGAGAAACGAAAGAAGTTTTGGTGACTGTGCAAAAGCCAAGCTCACCGTACCGAAGCGATCTCGCCAATCACCAGCGACTGCAATCTCTGCGTTACCGCCCGCAAGCTCACTGCGCTCTGCCTCAAGTTCGGCTTCGCTCACAACGCGATGGCGTCGGTGTGTAACGTGAAGACCAAGGGTCCCTGCAAGAACGATCAGTGCCCCTGCCCCATAGAGCGGCCCTACAAGAAATGCGCCGCCAGCAACCACGAGAGCTCCGCTAATTAGGCCGGTTGCGGCGTAGCTAGCACTCGTGACAGCGCGCAACGTTCCCCAGTTCCCCTTCACCTCAGCGAGCCGCTCCATGCCGATGGCGTCGAGGAGCGGCACAATCCCAGCGCCCGCGAAGGCGGCGAGCATTGAACCGGGAATGCCGGCTACTGGGCCAGCCGCAAATGCAAATACTCCGATGGCGGTTGCGAAGATCGCGATGCGGAATGCTGCGACGCGGCCGAGGGTCGCGTCGCCAAGGTGTCCCCAGATGGGCGCCGCCGTGAGCGCAAGGATCGAGTTGATCGCGCCCACAAGTCCGATCGCCTCGAAAGAGACGCCGCGATCGCGAAAGACAATCGAACTAAAGGGGAGATAGAAGGCCTGCATGATGCCAACCGTGAGGTACAGGTATGAGGCGCGGCGCATTCCAGGTCGGAGCAACATGAAGTTCATGTCGCTACATTACTGGCTCGCCCTCGCCTCCGCCCTGTGCGCCATCGCTGCGTTCGCGAACCAAGTTAACGAAGCGCGTCTGCTCTTTCATGAAGTAGAGCTGCCCTGCACCGGTTGGGCCGTTGCGGTGCTTGGCGATGCTGAAGTCGATCGCCTCACCAACGGCATCACTCTCCTCAATGCGATCGGTCTTGCGCCACAAGAAAATCACTACGTCGGCATCCTGCTCAATCGCCCCCGACTCACGTAGGTCGGAGAGCCTTGGCTCTTTTGAATCGCTGCGCATCTCGATCTGACGCGAGAGCTGGCTCAGCGCGAGCACCGGAATGCCAAGTTCACGGGCGAGTGCCTTGAGCCCACGTGAGATTTCAGAGACCTCTTGCACGCGGTTGGACTCACGCCCCGAAGAGCCTGGCTGCATCAGTTGCAGGTAGTCCACGATGAGTAGGTCGAGTCCGTGCTCCATCTTGAGTCGTCGCGCCTTGGTGCGCAGCTCCATCACGGAGATGCTCGCCGTGTCGTCAATGAAGATTTTTGCACGCGAGAGGGTTTCCATTGCGCCAGCAATTTTTGGGAAGTCCATCTCAGCAAGGAAGCCGCTGCGCAACTTGAACGAATCAATCTTGGTCACGCTCGACAGCAGCCGCAACACCAGCTGCTCCTTGCTCATTTCGAGTGAGAAGACGCCGACCGACTTCCCTTCGCGCACTGCGGCGTACTCGGCAATGTTCAGCGCGAGCGAGGTCTTACCAACCGAGGGTCGCGCCGCGAGCACGATGAAGTCTGACGCCTGCAGCCCTTGCGTCTTGCTGTCAATGTCGGTGAAGCCGGTGCGCAGGCCCATGAGCTGCCCGCGGTTCTGGTGTAAATGATCTAGGCGCTCATACGCCTGGCCGAGCAACGTTTCGAGTGCAGTGAAGCCCGATACAGTGCGGCGCTCGCTGATCGCAAAGAGTTCCGACTCGGCGCGATCGATCGCTTCGATGGCATCGGCGGGGTCTTCGTAGCCGATCGACGCAATGCGACCGGCGGCGCTAATCAGTCCGCGCAGCACCGCCTTGCGCTCTACAATCTTTGCGTACTGCTTGGCGTGCACCGCCGTTGGTGTGCGGTCGCAGAGATCGGCGAGTGCTGCACGCCCGCCGATCTCTTCGATCTGGCCGCGGCGCTCAAGCTCCTCGGAGACGGTGAGAATGTCGATCGGCTGGCGCAGCTCGTAGAGCGAGAGGACGGCGGCATAGACCTTGCTGTTCGCCGGCTTGTAGAAGTCCGTCGCCTTGAGCGTTTCGGAGACTTCGGTAATCGCGTCGCCGTCGATCAGGATGGCGCCAAGTACGGACTCTTCGGCCTCAGAGGACTGTGGTGGGAGTTGGATTGACATGGTCGTATTCTCTCAGTCGCGCCGTTGACGCTCTAGATGGATGCCCACAAACTTGCCCCAATCTCTCCACGAAGAGGGGATCGGGCCCCTTCGGCTGTGGATAAGTCGGCGCCCGGCGCCGAGGCGAAGGTTAGTGAACTCGGCGAAGAACTCCGACGAGCACACCCTGCACGTTCACTGCGGGGTAGTACATCGGCTTGTACGCCTTGTTGGCGGGCTGCAGGCGAACCCGACCGGTCTCGCGGAAGAGCTGCTTTAGCGTCACCTCGTTCTCTTCGACCTGGGCGACCACGATGTCGCCATCGGCGGCCACCTTGCTCGGCTTGATCACGACGTAGTCACCATCGGCGATCTGGGCGTCGATCATGGAGTCGCCGCGAATCTTTAGCAGGTAGGAGTCGGGGGTGGACATGAACTCCGGGACGGCGACCGTCTCGGAGCGCTCCTCGTAGGCCTCAATCGGTCCACCGGCGGCGATCTGCCCCACCACGACCAGCTCGCGGGCGGCCATCGGCAGGTTGGTTGTCTCAAGCTCACTGTCGATCTCCAGGAGGGAGCGGCCGCGGGCGGTGAGGCGCACGGAGCGCGAGAGGCCGGCGCCACGCTCAATCAACCCCTCGTGCTCGAGGGTCTCAAGGTGGTGGTGCACGGCGGAGGGGGCGGCGAGGCCGACCAGGTCGGCGATCTCTCGCACGGTCGGTGGCGTGCCTGAACGGCGGATCCCCTCTGCGATCGCCTGGAGGATCCTCGTCTTGCGGTCCTGATCATGTCGGGTCATAGGGGTATTAGAACGCCTGTTCGGAACCGTGTCAAGTGGGTGGCACAGCGGCCGGTCTACTCTTCGGTCTCCTCCAGCAGCCGTGCTCGCGTAATCGCATCTTCGCCGTACTTGCGGCGCATGGTGTCGGCGGCCGCCGTGATGGTGCGTTCGCGTGCCTGGGCCGCGCCGTCAAAGAGTGCGAGCTGCTCCTCCTCCCCTAGATCGGAGGTTGAGACGCCGATGAGTCGATAGGCGCTGCCACGCGCCGTCTTCTCAAGGAGCGCGCGCGCCGCCTCAAAGATTGGCCCGGCAAGATCTGATGGCTGAACAAGTTTCACCTGGCGGGTGATTGACTGAAACTCCGCATCTTTAAGCTTGAGTGTCACAGTGCGCGCCAGCAGGCCTTCGCTGCGCAGTGAGTACGAGACCGACTCAACGAGCCCAAGGAGTAACGTCTCCAGCGCCTCTGGGTCCGCAATGTCGTCATCAAGCGTCATCTCGCGACCGAGCGACTTTCGTTCGCCACCGTCGTCAACTGGTGTGTCGTCAATGCCGCGTGCGAGCAACTTCAAGTCAGGTCCGCGATCACCGAAGCGGCGGACAAGATGATCATCGGGTGCGTGAGCGAGATCGCCACACGTGAGAATGTCGAGTTCGCGCAAGACGATCTGCGCGACCGGCCCGATGCCAGGAATCACGCCAACCTTTCTCGGTGCGAGCCACGCGGCCTCGTTTCCTGGCGGAACAATTGTCAGGCCGTTCGGTTTCTCTGCACCTGCAGCAATCTTCGCCACCAGCTTGCTCGTTGCTCCACCAACGCTGATCGTCAGGCCCGTCGCTGATTTGACTGCGGCGCGAATGCCACGACCAGCATCTTCAAGTGAACCGTGCAACTGCTCGGTGCCATTGAGGTCAAGATACGCTTCGTCGACTGAGACCTGTTCAACGATGGGACTCCATCCGCCGAGCACCTCCATCACTTCGCGCGAGACATCGCTGTAGCGATCGTGGCGCGGCGGAATCAGGATCAGGTTGGGGCAACGCGCACGCGCAACGTGCACCGAGGTAGCGGCGCGAACGCCGAACGCGCGCGCCTCATACGAGGCGGCGCAAATCACGCCACGGGAACCCTCGCCGTAGCCAACGGCAACGGGCTTGCCGGCGAGCGACGGATTGTCGCGAATCTCAACCGACGCGAAGAACGCGTCAAGGTCGACGTGCAGAACGCGACGGGTCGTGATCAGCCCTTCGGCTCAACGACGACCGTCAACTCGGCGACGAGGTGTGCCGCAACCTTGATCTGCACCTTGTAGGAGCCGAGCTGCTTCAGCGGCTCGTCGAGCATCACCTGGAGCTTCTCAACGCTAATGCCGCGGCGATCAAGCGCCTCAGCAATCTCTTTTGTGGTGATGGAGCCGAAGAGCTTGCCACCCTCGCCGACCTTGACGCCCATGGTGAGCGTGGTGGAGCTGATGCGCTGTGCGAAGCCTTCGGCCTCACCGCGCTGGCGGTCCTGCTTTGCGGCGCGGGAGGCGATCCCTGCGGCGACCTGCGAAGCGGCCCCGCCGATGGCTGGGATCGCCAGCCCATTGGCGAAGAGGAAGTTCTTGGCGTACCCCCCGGCGACCTCTTTCTGGTCTCCGGCCTTGCCGAGCTTGGGCACATTGGCGGTCAAGATCACCTTCATCAGTTGGGCTCCTTCTCTCGTGGCTGGGAGGGCTGGGCGCCCCCCGTTGGAGCCCGATTCTCGCACAGGTTCCCCCCTTGACACAGAACGGATGTTCTATGACACTACGAACAGATGTTCTAATGCAGACCCCCACGAGGGGAGGAGGTTCAGGATGGCAATGCAACCGATTAGCCCAGTCGCGGTAGCCGTGACGGCACACTGGCGCACCGGCGCCCCAACCGCGGTCGCCTTCGAGGGGATCAGCCGCAAGGTGACCCAGGTCCTCGCGCTCCGCCGCGAATACGGCGTCTTCAGCGCCAGCGACGGCCCTCGCACCCTCTGGGAGATCGAGACCGAAGATGCCTCCCTCGTGTTGAGCTTCTCGCGCCGCACGGGCGCCTGGTCCATCCAGGCGTTTGACGATGCATGGGCGACCCTGCCATTCGCTTCGGGGATCCCCGAGATGGAGCCAGTTCTCGTCCACGCATAGCTCCTGCCATAATGGGCGGCATGAAGCGGCAATCGCGCACTAGAACCTCGTCGCCAACAGAACACGTCCTCGGCCCGGTCCTCACCGGCGTCGTCGGTCGCGCCCGCGGTGTGCTGCACGGTCTCGAGATCACCCTCGATATCGCCCTTGCTGGCGTCTTGGTGATTGCCATCGCCCTGATCGGCGCAGATACCGTCGGGCTCGTTGCTGAGGGGATCCAAGAGGGCGGCATTGACGCAGCGCTCCTGATTCTTGATCGCGTACTCCTCGTCTTCATCATTGCGGAGTTGCTCTATACGTTGCGGCTCTCGCTTGCACGCACTCAGCTCATCCTTGAGCCCTTCCTCATCATCGGTCTCGTTGCGGTCGTTCGCCGCGTGTTGGTCGTTACCGCCCAGGCTGAGCGAATCTTGAGTGAGGGTGGCAACCTTGAGCCGATCCTTTGGGAGCTCGGCGTACTCGCTGGGCTCATCGTCTCGCTTGCAGTCGCGCTCTCCCTCGCTCGCCGAAATGGCAGCGGCCCACGCGATCTACAGGCTGACTAACCAGCACCTCGCGCCTCCGCTGCGCGGCACGATAGGATGCGCAGATGAAATTGTTCGCACAGCACACCCTCACTGATTATCTTGCAGCGCTCGCTGCGCCGACACCCGCGCCTGGTGGCGGAGCAGCCGCCGCAGTGAGTGGCGCAACCGCGGCCGCCCTTGTGGAGATGGTCGCCGGGCTCTCACTGAAGAAGAGCCCCGAAAGCGCCGATGCCGCACTGCAGCAACGCACCGCTGCGCAGATGGCAGCAGCTCGTGGTGAGTTGCTCGCCCTTGCAGATGACGATGCAAACGCGTATGACGCGTTCATTCAAGCGATGCGACTCCCGAAGATTGAAGAGAGCGAGCGTGAGGAGCGCAGTCGCGCAATGTCTGCAGCAGCCGAGCGTGCCGCAGAGATTCCACTGCAGACGCTTCGCGCGATCACCTCTATTGCAGAGGCTGCGCGACTACTTACCGGTCGCAGCTTAGTTAGTGCCGCGAGCGACCTAGAGGTTGCGCTGCGATTTGCACGCGCTGCGGGCTTGAGTGCCGCGGAGAATATCGAGGTCAATCTTTCGTTCATTGATAACCCCGAGAGACGCGCGACGCTAGCGAATCAGACCACTACATCTGTTGCGGCGCTTGAGCGCAGCACACAGTCGTAGCTCGCGATGACGCAGCGGCTCGCAGCGCAGCCATTTGCGAAGCAGATCGCGGCGCGCGCCACTGAGATTGCAGCACACGCAATTGCCGACGCGCACGGCACCGCGCCGGAGATCGCAGTGGTGATTACGACAAGCGAGCCAGATTCGCTCCTCTACGTTGACCGACTCCTAAAGCAGGTGAGCGCGACCGGACTCGTCGGTCGTCGTGTTGAACTTGGCTCGACGGCAACTGAGGCTGAGATTTTCGCCTCCCTCACTTCACTCTCAGCGGATCAGAACGTTGCGGGGATCATTCTGCAGTCGCCACTCCCGAGCGGCGTGTCGCGAGAGATCGTCGCGGCTGCCATTGCGCCAGGGAAAGATATTGACGGCATCACCCTCGTGAACGCCGAGCGGCTTGCCGATGGCACCCACGATGCATCGCTCCTCCCCGCCACCGCGGCGGCGGTGATGGAGCTGCTGCGGGCGTACGAGATCCCGCTTCAGGGGCGAGCCGCGGTCGTTGTGGGGCGCAGCGCCATCGTCGGCCGGCCCGTGGCCCAACTCCTAGAGGCTGCGGGGGCGCATGTTGAGGTCGCCCACTCCAAGACGCCCGATCTAGGGGTGGTCACGCGCACTGCTGCTGTGCTCGTGGTGGCTGCGGGCGTGCGCGGCCTGGTGCGCGGAGAGCATGTGTCGCCAGGCACCGTGGTGATTGATGTCGGCATCCATCCGAGCGGCGAAACGATCGTGGGCGATGTTGATGCCCCCAGTGTTGAGGCCCTGCTCGGCGAGACGGGCGGCCTGAGCCCAGTGCCCGGCGGCGTGGGGCCAATGACGAGTGCGATCTTGGCGCTCCACGCTGCGCAGGCCGCCGAGCGCCTCGTGCGCGGGCGAGCGTAAACTCACGGCATGGGGTTCCCTTCAGATCTTGAGATTGCACGTGGCGTTACGCCGAATCCGATTGGCGAGGTGGCGGCGGCCCTCGGCTTTCACGATGACGAGGTTGAGCCGTACGGTCGCACCAAGGCGAAGCTCTCCATTGAGGGGATTGAGCGCCTAGAGAGGAGCGGCGCACGCGGCAAGTACGTTGTGGTCACCGCGATCAGCCCAACACCACTCGGCGAAGGGAAGACCACCACCACCGTTGGGCTCGCCCAGGGGCTCAACAAGATTGGCCACCGCGCCGCCGTTGCCATTCGACAGCCGAGCCTCGGACCAGTCTTCGGCATCAAGGGCGGCGCCGCAGGTGGCGGCTACAGCCAAGTCATCCCCATGGAAGAGTTCAACCTGCACCTGACTGGTGATGTGCATGCCATCGGCGTCGCACACAACCTTGCGGCAGCGTTCCTCGACAACCACCTGCATCACGGCAATGCGCTCAACATTGACCTGCGCAGCATCACCTGGCCGCGCGTCGTCGACATCAGCGATCGCGCCATCCGAAAGACGATCATCGGTCTCGGCGGTCGCGAGAACGGCGTCGTACGTGAATCTGAAACCATCATCACGGTTGCAAGTGAGGTGATGGCGGTGCTCGCACTCGCATCAGATCTTACCGACCTTCGTGCGCGCCTTGGCTGCATTGTGGTCGCTGAAACCCTTGATGGCAAACCCGTCACGACAGAAGATCTGAAAGTAGCTGGCTCCATGGCCGCGCTGCTGCGCGATGCCATCAAGCCAAATCTCCTGCAAACACTTGAAGGCGGCCCTGCGTTTGTGCACGCCGGTCCATTCGCAAATATTGCCCATGGGAACAACTCCATCATTGCCGATCGCGCGGCACTCGCCACAAGTGAGATCGTGGTGACCGAGGCGGGCTTTGGCGCTGACATGGGCGCCGAGAAATTCTTTAACATTAAGTGCCGTGCCTCTGGCCTCGCCCCTGATGCGGCGGTGATTGTGGCAACCGTTCGCGCGCTGAAGATGCACGGCGGCGTCGGCAAGATTGTTGCCGGTAAGCCACTTGATCCAGCGCTCAGCGCCGAGAACGTCGCGGCGGTCACCGCTGGCGCACAGAATCTTGTGAAGCAGATTGAAAACGTTCGCGCCTTCGGCATCCCGGTAGTGGTGGCCGTGAATGCCTTCCCAACGGACACCGCTGCCGAACATGAGGCGATTCGAACGGTCGCTCTCGCGTCAGGAGCTCGGGCTGCGGTGGTCACCACGCACTTCACCGATGGCGGCGCTGGCGCGGCCACGTTGGCCGAAGCGGTGTGGGCCGCCGCGAGCTCAGGCGAGGCGAAGTTTGCGCCGATCTATCCCGACGACATGCCACTTGCGCAGAAGATCGAGACGATCGCCAAGCGCATTTACGGCGCAGATGGCGTTGACATTGCGCCCGCTGCGGCGAAGCGACTCGCGCGCCTGGAAGAGCTTGGCTACGGGCACCTACCGATCTGCATGGCGAAGACGCAGTATTCGCTCTCCCATGATGCGAGCAAGCTCGGCCGCCCAACAGGCTTCCGGGTCCCCGTGAAGGCGGTCACCCTGGCCGCAGGTGCCGGCTTTATTACTGCCGTGTGCGGCGATATGCGCCTGATGCCAGGCCTCAACAAGTCCCCTGGCGGTGAGCGCATCGACCTCGATCTGGAGCACGGCGGGGAGATCGTCGGCCTCTTCTAGCCTCCCAGGAACCCCACGCCCCCAGGCAGCGTTAAGGGGGTGAGGCGTCCCCCTGCGAACGCCCAAGCTGAGGTGCACCCTATGAAGATCGGATCACTCACCCTCCCGTCGTTTAGTTCGCCAGCAAAGATTGGCGTGGTGGCTGCACTCGTGCTCGCCCTTAGCGCCAGCGGCGGGTTTGGAGCCCTCTTTTTTGGTGCAAGTGGCGGCGCCTCTAGCCCACAGGAGAAAGGGGACACCGGTGGTGTCCCAACCGCCCCCCCAGGTGACGGCTCAATTACTGGTGACCGCATCGACGTGATTCGGACCGGCACCTTTACCCTCGAGGTCGAGAATGTCGATACCAGCCTTACCAAGCTCACGAGTGTGGTGAAGAGCCAAGGCGGATATGTATCTGGCAGCTATCGCTATACCGATACGTCGACCCCGTACCTCACCGTGACGTTCCGGGTTCCCGCCGCATCGTTTGACGCAGCGGTGCTTGCGCTGCGAGCGGAAGGCACAGTTCTTTCGGAACAGATCAGCACGTACGAGGTGACGATGCAGCTCGTTGACCTCGAGGCACGCCTGCGCAACCTGCGCGCCTCGGAGACGGCGCTCCTTGAACTTATGTCGCGAGCGACGACCGTTTCGGATGTCCTCGCGGTGCAGACGCAGCTCACCTCAGTGCGCAGCGACATTGAGTCATACGATGCGCAGCGCGCATCTCTCGCCGATCAGGTCGCTATGACCACGGTCTCGGTGACGATCAGCCCGATCGGTTCGTCAATCGGCAACGCAACAAGCGGATTTGACCTCGGCAAAGAGGTTGCACGCGCGATTGCAAACCTGATCGCTGTTGGCCGAACGGTCATCATTGCGGCGATCAACCTGGTCATCGTGGTCTTGCCGATCGCACTGGTTGGCGCGCTTGCGGGCGGCCTGCTCGGTCGGGCGATCACGCCACTCTTCGCGCTGTTGCGCCGACTGATACGCGTTGGGGCGGTAGCGAAGCGAACGGTACGTCGCCGCTAACGGGTGAGCAAAGCGCGAACTAGTCGCAGCCTATGGTGCGGCGGAGAGCATCTGCATGGTCTCGATTTCACCCTGCTGGGCAGTAATGATTGCAGTGGCGAGCTCTTTGATCTCGGTGCTGATGCCATCCTCTTTGGCAGTAACGGCCATGGCGATTGCACCTTGATGATGGAACGTCATCGCGGCGATCCACGCGCTATCAAAGGCTGACCCTGTTAGGGAGGCAAGATCGATGAGCTCCTGCTCGCTGAGCATCCTCTCCATCTCCGACCCATGCCCCATTGCGGCATGCCCCTCTAGCGGCTGGCTCCACTTCGTGAGCAGCGCCGTCATCTGTTCAATCTCCGGCTCTTGCCCTCCTTGAATCTTCTGTGCGAGTTGAATAATCTCTGGGCGAGCAGAGGATGTTGAACTCAGTGCCAGATCTGCGAGTTCCACTGCCTGCTGATGGTGCGGGATCATCATCTGGGCAAACATAACGTCGCTTTCGTTGTGATCTGCAGCGCCAGCGGTGCATGCAGCGACAAATGTGAGTGCGGAGAGCACCAGTGCAAGTCGAGTCTTCATGTTTCTCACCCCCCTAAATACTGCCTGCGGCGATCGCGATGATGGCCGCCGTCAGGAGGCCAATTGCGATGCCAAGAGCACCGGCCCCCCATGCAGCAAGGTTGATGGCGCCCAGGGGGGCGCCTTCGGCCTCGCCGTGTGAACCGTGCCCAGGAGTCGCATGATCGCTCATGCGTCGTAGTATCCCAGACGATGAGAATCAACATCGGAGACGGGTTTGAGCTGGTCGGCGTGGAGAGCGCCGATGAGTTGCTGCTCGTGCCGCCGTGCGCCAACGCGAGCGCGGACCACGCCACCTGCACCTGGTGGGAGGACGCCGACCGTGGCAGCAAGGCGGCAGTACGCGGCGGTGCAGAACCGAACCCTGCGGCGCGAGCCAGCACACCGGCTGGTGGGAAGAGCGCCCTCGCCGCCTTCCTCGGCACCGATGTAGAGCAGGCGCCAGCATTTAATCCATTTGCGCCAGAGCCGCCAACGCGCGAAGAGGCGCTGCGTGATGCCGCCGCTGCGCCCGGACAGCCACCGAAGTTGCGCCTACTCACGCGACAACTCCCAGTAAGTGGGCCGATGGGTTGGATTCTTCTCGCGAAAGGTGAGCCAGTTGCCTACTGCCAAGCGGGACCTCTTTCGGCCTTCCCGCGCGCACAACGCTTGCGTGATCGCTACCCCGACCTTCCCGACAGCCCGCCGCCAGCGATCATCACCTGCATCTCGGTCGTGCCAGCGGCGCGCGGCAGCGCGCTCGGTAGTGCGCTGGTCGCCGGTGTGCTCGCTCGACTCGGCACCGCCGGTTTCGCCGCCGCTGAGGCGTATCCTGAAGAACCAGAGGATGTGGCTGATCCAGAACAAACGTCGGCCGCCACGCAGCGCTTCTGGGAGCGTCTCGGCTTCACGGTTGCAGCGACGGGCCCCGATGGTCGCTGGCCCGTCATGCGCCGTACGCTTGACTAATGACCACCACCAACGCGAACTTCGAAATCGTCGCGAACATCAGCGAAGGGCGTAACCCTGCAATCTTGCAGCAGGCAGCCGCGGCAATTCGCGCGGTTTCCGGCGTAACGCTCCGCGACGTGCATACCGATGCCGATCACGACCGGAGCGTGTTCACGTATGTCGGGGCCGGCGGCGTTGAGCTCGTGGCGGCAACTCTCGCCCTCGCACGCATCGCCGTCGCATCTATTGATCTCTCAAGCCCAGCAAAATCGGGAGCGGGTCGCGGCGTGCACCCGCGCATTGGCGCGATCGATGTTGTGCCGGTTGTGCCGATCTTCCTAACAGCAACACTCGAGCAGGCCGCCGAGATCGCTCGCGTGGCTGGTGCCGCGCTCGCCACAACGCTGAGCCTCCCTGTGCATCTCTATGGCGCGGCGGCGCGCAACGAAGATCGGCGCTCCCTCCCAACGTTGCGGCGTGGTGGATTCGAGCAGCTCGCAGCGCACCAAGCGGCGGAGGGTGGCGCACCTGACTTCGGCCCACTCGAGCCGCACCCAACCGCAGGCGCAACGGCTGTTGGTGCGCGCACGCTGATGGCCGCGTGGAACATCGAACTGGCTGGCGCCGACGCCGAAACGCTTCTACAAGTTTCAAAAGAGATCGCGCAGGAGATTCGCGGCACAACGCCTGGTGGCGTGCGCGGGCTGCAGGCGCTCGGCTTCCCACTTGCAAGCAAAGGGATCGCGCAAGTGTCGATGAACCTGCATGACCTTCTTGAGGCCACCGATCGCGGCGAAACGTTGCATGCGATTCGTGAGCGCATCCGCGCGGCAGCGAGTAGCCGTGGCGTTGAGATTGGTCAGACAGAGGTTGTTGGGCTACTCCCTGAACGTGCGCTGGTTGCCGGCGGCAACCCAGCAGCGCTGCAGATCAGCGGCGGCTGGGAGCGCGTCGTGCTAGAGCGCTAGGAGCCCAAGAGCGAAGATTGCAATCGCTACCGCTGGGAGCAGGATCGCTTCCCTGGCCCGCCACCTGATGATCGCTTTGCTCGTCCGTTTTCGGTAAGTACAGCGAGTAGAACAAACTCGTCAAGCGACGAGCCGTTGTTATTCAGATCAAACGCGCCGCCGTCACTCCCTCCGTCGTCTCCGCCGCCACCATCGCCACCGAAATCGCCATCACTCATTCTTGTCGCCTCCAAACGGATTGCCCATCACTTGATAAAAGAGCATTGCCCGCTGCTTGCTCTCATTCTCCTTCTGCTGCTGGCACTGCTCAGAGCAGGCTACGCCGTTGGGCGGCTGCGGATCAAGGGAGGTTCGAATTTCGTACACGGGCTCGCCGGGGGCAATGTCACGCTGGCAGTTGATACAGCGAAGATCACTCATAGAGGGAGTAGAGCAGTTGGCTGTGCCAACAGTCTGTCGCGGGGATCAGCCGAGGCCGAGTGTTCCACTGGCCGCCGCTTCGGTGCCGCCAAGCCCTTCAACACGCGCCTCGATGATGACGGTCGTCGTCTCCTCGGGGAGCGCTGAGATGGTGATCGCGAGCTTCTGCTGCGCAGGTGGCGGTGTTGCCAGGCCCTGCTCCTTGCAGAACGCCTTGATCGCCGCCGCAGCCTTGGTCGCGTCGTCGACCATGGACATCGGGATCACAATCTTCGGCTCCATCTGGCTGATGAGGCGCGATGCGGCTTGCGGAGAGAGCTCGCCGCCCACAGGGACGAGGACAATGTCGCAACCTGGGAGCTCGCCGATCTGCTCGGCGGTGAGCCCATCGGCGTAATCACCGAGGTGCACGACGTGCATGCCGTCAAGTTCGGCGGAGAAGACGGTGTTATGGCGTGCAGCAGGGCCGCGATGCTCGTCGCGGTAGCTGCGGATGCCAGTGATCAGCACCGACTTCACCTCGTACTCGCCTGGCCCCTCTAGGATCACGGCGCTGTCGAGGCTTGTGGCGATGGGGGTGCGGTTGTCGCGCGGGGCGAGACGCCCCTTCACGCGCGAGAGCGGGGCGTCGTCCGGGTGGCTCAGGGTCACGATGTCGGCGCTCATGCCGCGCCCGGTTGGCCCCACGA
This sequence comes from Candidatus Limnocylindrus sp., assembly GCF_040397235.1. Lineage (GTDB taxonomy): Bacteria > Chloroflexota > Limnocylindria > Limnocylindrales > Limnocylindraceae > Limnocylindrus. The sequence continues at coordinate 143,415 of NZ_JBBAWH010000002.1, forward strand.
TCGACGTGTACGGGTCGTAGGCGATGGTCGCTTCACGGCTGCGGATGCGGACACAGGTGCGACCGTAATAGGTGAGTTCCATGCCCCTATTCTCCCACGCGCCGCGGCACGCCGTCGCATCGTGGTGGGTGGAGGGGGAGGTATGCCAGGAGGGTCGATGCCCGTCGGCCCTCCTGGCGTGGAGGTCGGATCACGGGAGGGAGGTCCAGTGAGCCGAAACCCATCATCCGCCCGCTAGGTGAATCTGCAATATGGAATCGGGTAAAGAGTTCGCAATGAATCCCCCACGGGGGCGCTCACTCCGCAGCGTTCCGCTACATCTCCTCGGGGGTGGAGATGCCAAGGAGGCGGAGCGAGGCCGAGAGGCTCGCCGCCGCCGCCGCAACGAGGCGTAGTCGGCCGGCCGACCGCTCCGGCGCTGATGCATCAACCACCTTTGCGTCGCGGTAGAAGGCAGAGAAGGCGGTCGCAAGCTCGGTCGCATAGGTCGTCACACCTTGCGTCTCATGATGCGTGGAGGAATCCTCAACCACCTCAGGGAGGCGCACAATCGCGCGCGCCAGTTTCGCCTCTGGTGAGGTGTGGTCGTCGAGCAGGCTGCCAATTGCCGTCGCAGGAGCGAGCGATTCAGCGGAGGCCTTGCGCAGAATGGAGCACATTCGTGCATGCGCGTACTGCGCGTAATAGACAGGGTTATCGCTGCTCTTCGCCTTTGCCGCCTCAATGTCAAAGTCGATTGCCGTTGTCGCACTTCGCGATGCGAAGTACCAACGGGCAGCATCAACCCCGATCTCTTCGAGAAGCTCATCAAGCGTAATGAATGTTCCGGCGCGCTTCGACATGCTCATCTCTACGCCGTCGCGAACGAACCGCACCCAAGCCACAAGGAGCATCTCAACTGACTCCTTGTTGAAGCCGAGCGCCTCTCCGGCGTTGCGCAGTCGTGCAACGGTGCCGTGATGATCCTGCCCCCACACATAGATCAAGCGATCATGACCGCGTGAGAACTTTTCAACGATGTAACCGAGGTCGGAACCGAAGTAGGTGTATGCACCGCTCGACTTACGGATCACGCGATCCTTGTCGTCGCCGAATGCGGTGCTCTTGAACCAGAGTGCACCTTCGCGCTCTTCGAGCCAGTTCCCTTCACGCAACTTGCCGATCGCGCGGTCAACGAACCCTTCGGTGTAGAGCGAGCCTTCAGAGCGCCACACATCAAACTCAACACCGAGCACCGCCAGCGACGCCTCAATGCCGGCGCGAATGCGCTCCGATGCCCAGCGGCCAATCACTGCAATCTCGTCATCGGCAACCGTGCCGTCATACCCCTCCACATCAATCTCGCCACTGCGCTTCGGTGCTGCTGCGGCGCGTGCTGCAACGTCGGGCGGAATAGCCGCTGCGAGCTCTCCCACGTAGTCACCCTTGTAGCCGTTCTCGGCAACAGCGACACCATTGCGTAGTGCGATGACGCTCTCGCCAAGTCGGCGAACCTGCTCGCCGAAGTCATTGAAGTAGTACTCGCGGGTCACGCTCTGGCCAGCCGCCTCAAGGACGCGTGAAAGCAAATCACCAACAAATGCGCCGCGTGCATTGCCGATGGTGAGCGGGCCCGTGGGATTTGCGGAGACGAACTCAATGTTGACGCGGTACGCCGGCGCCCCCGCCGCAACGGCAAGGTGCCCCCATGCCAGCGGCGCGCGAACAATGGCGTCGAGATGATCGGCGAGAAGCCCAGCGCGGAGTCGCAAGTTCAAGAAGCCGGGCCCCGCAACTTCGGCGTGTGCGATTGGCCCGAGTGCGCCACCGCCGCCGTGCATGCGCTCCGACGCTTCGGCGGTGAGCTCTGCAGCGATCGCCGCGGCGATCTGTGCTGGGGCACGTTTTAGTACCTTGCTCCCCTTCATGGCGATGTTGGAGGCGTAGTCGCCGTGATCACGATTCCCAGGGATCTCGACCTCGATCCCAGCAACGAGTGCGTCGAGTGCGTCGGCGTCGTCAGGGGCCGGAAGGGCGCCGCTCGCTACGGCGCGTCGGAGGGCGCGTGCCACTGCATCGCGCACGGTATGGCGAAGCGGGAGCCCGAGCAGGGGATCACGCGGCAACGCTGCGGATCGAGAAGTTGGTGCAGACGGAGCGCTCATGGCTGAATCGTAGCCGCGAACTCTGGCACGATGGCGCCATGACATCTAAGACGGCTCCAGCAGGCACCCCACCAACACGCCCACCTGAGGGGGCGGTACTCGCGGCACCAGTCACCCGTGGGCAGATCGCGCGGGTTGGACTGCTTCTCTTCGTCACCTTCTTGGTGGGCGCCCTGTTGTTGCGCATGCAGGCGGACCGCATTCGACCGCTCGACCTGCCACTTCCAGCCGGCTGGTCGGCGGTGAGCGCCGACACCGTGCTGGCAGGGATCTCGCCGCAGAGCGCCGTTCGCGCAGCTCGTTCGGCCGATGCGCCCGTTGGTGCAACGCCGCGAGTGCGCCTGATTACGCTGACCAGTGGCGGCACCGATGCGCCAGATCTGAAGGGAACCTTCTGGCTCATCGTGACTGACGACGTTCGCCCCTCAATGGAGATTCCGGCAGGAGATGCGATGGATGTGATTCGAGCCTACGTGCTAATTGATCAAGCTGGTCGTGTTGCGCTTGCGGTAGAGCGCGGGTTTGCCGATACCGATCCAACGCTGCCGCCAGACTGATCCGCGCGAACTAGATCTCGAAGCGATCCCCTTCGCGCACCGCAACGATCTCACCAGAGAACTCTGTTGCTGCAGCGCGCACAGCCTCGGCTGGATCAACCTCTGCACCAAAGTGCGTGAGCAACAACTTTGCAGCACCTGCAGTTGCAGCTGCCTTTCCTGCGCCGTATGCCGTGACATGCGTGTCGCTCTCGCGCCACTGCGCTGCACCACCTGCTGCCTCGCAGAGCAGCGTGTCACCAGGCCGCATGATCGCCGCAAGGTCTTCCCAGTGCGAGACGTCGCCGGAGTAGGTCAGCCCAGGTTGATCACCTACAGCAACACGCATCGCGTATGACTCACCTGTGTGACGAACGCGCGCGCTCCGCAGCGTTAGATCGCCCACCGGGACAACACGTCCGCCGCCAAGCGGCGGTAGTGCGGTGTCGCTCCGCCACGTTGAGAACGCAAATGGTTGCAACGAGTCATGTGCACCAGCAGCCTGCTCCTCTGGCGTTCGATCATCAAGCAGCGTTGCAAGTCGTGGCACAAGGCCGCTCGGACTAATCACCGAAACGCTGCGCGCATCAATCCCCATCTTGTTGCCGTGCACGAGCGCGTGTCGCAGCGCTGCAAGGTCAACCCAGTGATCGGGATGCAGATGCGAGATCGCTACTGCACTGATCTGCGGCAGCGCGCTAATACCTATGTGTGCTGCGAGTGGCGCATAGGTACCATGTCCAAGATCAAGGAGCAGCGTGGTGAGCCCGTGCTGCACCAGGTATCCCGATGCACGCGAGCCATCGTGGGTGCGATACGCACCAGCTGAGCCGAGCACCGTGAGGGTTAGCGTCTTGGGATTCGCCACTGTTCCCCTGCTGCCTTCCAGCGCTTTGTAGCGAGCTCTTCAAATCCTGCACCAAGCAACAGCTCACGAGCGAGATCAAAGTTCATTGCGAACCAATCGGGCTGATGTGCGTCGGAGCCGGTCACGATGTATTCACCGCCGAGTTCGCGATAGCGATGCACCGCCTGCGGCAACGGATACGGAATCCCAGTTCGCTGTCGCCACCCTGACGTATTGATCTCCAGCGCGGTCCCCGTTTCGATCAGTGCCTTCAGCACCGGCTCGTACAGGTCGGGTGCCGCCTCAAATGCCGGTGTGTCGATATGTGGGTACACATACTTCCGCACGTAGTCCATATGGCCCACGATGTCGAAGAGGCCGCTCTCGATGCCCGCCTGCACCTCGGCGAAGTAGGGTGCGGTCTCGTGCACGTCGTGCCCCGCCCAGTTCGCCGCAAGCGAACGCTTGAAGGGCGAGTCGACCCCGGGGTGCACGCTGCCAATGGTCAGGTCGTACTGGTTGGTGCGCAGATGCTCGCGAATCTCGGCCTCGTACTGCCGCTCATAGGAGATCTCAACGCCAAGCAGGATCTCGAGGCGATCGCCGAACTCCCGCCGCAGCGCCTCAACCGTCTCGACGCGCTTCTGGTGGGGGGCCAGGGTGGCCCCCACCTCACGCGGGTCAAAGTCGAGGTGGTCCGTCAGGGCGATGCGGGGCATCCCCAGGGCGATCGCCATGGCGGGGTAGACGTCGAGCGGCACCTTCGAGTCGGGAGAGAGGAGGGTGTGCAGGTGCACGTCGAGGGGGGAGTCAAAGGCCCCCGCGAGAGCCAGCTCTGGGCGGCGGTCGCGGTCGCCGATCCGACGAAGCGGGGCGGGGCTCACTGCTCGTTCAGCCAGGCGCGGGCGGCAGCCCCCCGCAGCCCCTGGATCAAGAGGAGTGCCAGGGCGATGAGTGGGAGCCCGGGGAGCCAGTTCCCCAAGGTTAGGGCAATCAGGGGGCCGGCAGGGATCAGAATCGTGCTCAGGCCGAGGGCGAAGCCCCGCCCCGCCTCCTTGCGCTGCCAGACGAGGGTGATCGTGAAGATGCAGGCGGCGATCAAGGCCATCCAGACCACCCCCTGCAGGGTGACGGGGGCGGCGGTCGCCTCCTCCACGATTGGGCCAAGCGTGAGCCCCAGCCCCGCCAGCAGGAGGAGGGCGTAGGCGAGGAAGGCGACGACAGCAATCGGCATGCGCTCAGGATGCCACGGGCGCCCCATCTGCACCCGCCAGACGTGACGTGAGGTTTCCCCGCACCCCGACCCGTGCGCCCAGCGGGAACCGCATTGACGCAGGAGCACGGGGAGCCCTACCCTTACCGCACCACTGGGTCGCTCGGCGACCCTGCAATATGTCGGCGCCAACAGTTGCTGGCGCCCTACGCGACGCCTCGCTGGTGGGGAGGCCTCGCAAGAAGGAGGACTAACGCATGGCACGAAAGAATTGGAAGCTCGCTGCAGTTGCAGCGATGCTTGCCGTCGTGGCCACTGCCTGTGGGAGCAATACCCCATCGGCATCCGGCCTCGAGGGCGAAGTAACGCTCTGGCACGCTTACGGCTCGTCCGGCGGCTCAGCTGAAGGCACCGCCTTCGCTGCACAGCTCGCCAAGTTCGAGAAGGACTTCCCAAAGATCAAGATCGTCGCCGTTGAGGTGCCGTTCAGCGACATCTTCACGAAGTTCAAGACAGAGGCTGCCGCCGGCGGCGGACCAGACCTCTTCATTGCTCCGAACGATGAGCTTGGCAACCTGGTTACGGCCGGTCTGCTCGAGCCAATCACGGACGTGACGGACCTGGGAACGGTTTCGCAGCAGGCACTCGACGGTGCAACCGTCGGCGGCACGCTCTACCTCGTTCCAGAGAGCCTCAAGGCAGTCGTCATGTACTACGACTCGGCAAAGATCGCAACTCCTCCAGCAACCGCTGCTGAGTTCAAGGATTACGTCGACAATGGCGGCAAGGTTGCCGTTCCTGCCGGCGTGTATCACGTCTGGGGCTGGTACAAGGCCTTCGGCGGATCAATCTTCGACAGCACCGGCCACGCAGCCTGCTTCAGCGGATCGGGGATCGGCGATGCTATGGACTACGTCAAGAGCCTGAAGGCTGGCGGCGCAGTTGTTGATGGCAACGACGGCGACCTCGGTCAGAAGTACATGAGCGGTGAAGTTGACGTGATGTTCAACGGCAACTGGGTTCTTGCGGACTACCTGAAGGCCCGCCCGGGCACGCAGGTTGCTCCGTTCCCAGCTGGCGCCAACGGCCTTCCTTCGGTGGGCATGGTTGGTGTTGACGGTTGGCACATCAACGCATCAGGCATGAACAAGCCGTTGGCAATCAAGGTTGCCTCGATCCTTGCCTCGCCTGACTACGCCAAGATCATGGTTGACGGTGCCGGCCACGTGCCAGCATCAACCGCCATCGAGATCAAGGACCCGGTAACCAAGGCCTTCGCAGCTGCGATCGCTACGGGCACCCGACGTCCAGTTGAGGCGTGGATGAACAATTACTGGGGCAACTTCGGCTCGGCGTGGGACAGCGTCCTACAGACCGGCGCCGCAGGTGCTGACGCAGGCTCGACCGCATGCGATGGCATGGAGACTGCAAACTCTGACGCTGGCCTCTGGCCATAGTCGACTGCTAGCCTCGGGCTAGCCGCACAGGTGTAACCGCGATTGGGGCGGGGGCTTCGGCTCCCGCCCCGATTGCTATCCAGGGGGGAGAGAAGAGAGGGAGGGCAGGGTGAGCATCTTCACACGCGTCAACCGCCGCTCGCTCACCCCCTACATGTTCCTTGCCCCCGCCATGATCGTCATGGCGATTGTCACCATCTATCCGTTGATCTTTCAGTTCTGGATGTCGTTCACCAACTATGGTCTCGCCAACCTGCGCCAAGGTGCACCGGCGCCCGACTGGGTTGGCCTCGAGAACTACGTCAAGATTCTTACCAGCGAGTTGGCGATTCCAAACTACTCATTCCTCCGACTCTTCCTCTACAACATCTTCTGGGCGCTGAGCAACGTCACCATTCACATCATTCTCGGTGTGGCGATCGCGCTCCTACTGAATCACCCAGGGTTGAAGCTCAAGCGCCTCTATCGCGCGCTCTATGTGCTCCCCGTGCTGATTCCACCGATCGTTGTCGCGACCACGTGGCGCAACATGTTCAACCAAGACGCAGGCGCAATAAACATGTTGCTTGGGCTCGTTGGGCAGGTGTTTCGCATTCCGCCAGAAACGTTCCAGCTCGATTGGCTCCGTCAGGTTGAAGATCCGATCAGCTTCATTCCGCTGCCGCTCAGCTACTACGCCATGTTGATTGCCAACATTTGGCTCGGCTGGCCGTTGAACGCGGTGGTGGCCACTGGCGCGCTGCAGGCAATCCCAAAAGACCTCTATGAGGCGGCGGAGATTGATGGGGCCGGCAAGTGGGCCTCATTCAAGACGATCACCCTCACCTACCTGCGACCGGCGATGGTCCCCTTCGCCATCTACGGCTTTGTGGTGACGTTTAACCTCTTCAGCCTCGCCTACTTCATGAGCGCGGGTGGGCCGTTTGGCCGCACCGAGCTGCTCGTCACCCAGGCGTATCGACTGGTGAATGAGCGACAACTCTATGCGGTGGGCGCCGCCTTTGCGGTCGTGCTCTTCGTTATTCTGCTCACGATCAGCCTGATCACCAATCGCATCTCGAAGGCGACGGCGCGATATGACGACTTCTAAGCGCCGCTCGTTCCGGGAGCCGTCACTCCTCACCAAGATCCTGCTGCAGGTTGCCGCGATCGGCATCCTCATCACCGTGCTCTTCCCGATCATCTGGGTCTTCAGTGTCTCGCTCTCGCCGCTCAATCTGATCCGCCCCGACGGTCTCAACCTGATCCCGAAGGATGCGACCCTCGAGTCGTATCTCCAGGTGATCGAACGGCCTACCGGCAACCCGGTGAGCTTCCTTGAACTGGCGTTCAACTCGATGAAGATCGCTGGAGGCACAGCGCTGGCGAGCGTTGCACTCGGCGTGCTTGCCGCCTATCCGCTTAGCCGCCTTGCATTTAAGGGGCGCACCTTCATCATGTTGGTGATTCTCGGCGTGCTGATGCTCCCCGCTGTTGCCACGCTTGCCCCACTCTTCGTCACCCTGAACAGCATCAAGCTCGACCTGCCGATTCTCGGCGCATTCAACCTGCGCAACTCACAGCTCGGTGTCGGCATCGCCATCGTTTCGGGCTCCCTCCCATTTGCGATTTGGAACTTGAAGGGCTATCTCGACACGATCCCACGCGAACTTGAAGAGGCGGCTGCCGTCGATGGCGCATCGCAAATGCGCATATTCCGCAGCATCGTGCTGCCGCTTGCCCTCCCCGCCATTGCCGTCACCGGTTTCCTGGGCTTCATTAGCGGCTGGACCGAGTTCTACTACTCCTGGATGTTCCTGACGCAGCCGCGTGACTTCACGCTAGCGATGGCGCTCTCGGCGATGACCGGCACGTATGCGTCGGCAATTCCGTGGCCGCTCGTCTCCGCCTTCTCAATCATGCTCACGCTGCCACCAGCGATCGTTTACCTGCTGAGCCAGCGCTTCATTACGGGCGGACTTGCGGTCGGCTCGGTTAAGGGGTGAGTTCGCCGCGGCCCACGGGGCCACACACGCCAGCCTGGGTGCGCGACGCCGTCTTCTATCAGATCTTCCCCGACCGATTCGCGCGCTCCGGGCGAACGCGGCCACCCGGCCCACTCGAAGCGTGGGATGCGGCGCCAACACGCCACGGCTTTAAGGGGGGCGACCTCCGCGGCATCACCGAGCGACTCGGTGAGCTGCAAGAGCTCGGCATCACTGCGCTCTATCTCTGCCCGATCTTCTCCAGCGCCTCGAACCATCGTTATCACACGTACGACTACTTCAACGTGGATCCGATGCTCGGCGGTAACGAGGCGTTCCGCGAACTTCTTGATGCGGCGCACGCGCGTGGGATGCGCGTCATTCTCGACGGCGTCTTCAATCACGCCAGTCGCGGCTTCTGGCCCTTCCACCATGTGCTTGAGAACGGTGCGCAGTCACCCTACGTTGATTGGTTCTATACCGACGAGGCGTTCTTGCGCGGCGATCGCCCACTGATCGCCTATCCGGAGGCGGTCGATTGGCACGTGAAGCAGAGCGGCGGTGCCGGTGAAGGAGCCGCGAGCAGCCTAGAGACAACGATCGGCTACAAGGCGTGGTGGCAGCTCCCTGCACTTCCGAAGATCAACGTTGGCAATGCAGAGGCGCGCGAGCACCTGCTGCAGGCGGCCGAGTTCTGGATTCGCTTCGGCGCCGACGGCTGGCGACTCGATGTGCCAGAAGAGATTGATGATGAGAGTTTTTGGCAGGAGTTTCGGACACGCGTTCGCGCGATTAATCCTGAGGCATATACGGTTGGAGAAATTTGGAAGCGCGCCGATGCGTGGCTCACCGGCGATCGCTTCGACGCGGTGATGAACTACCCGCTCACCGAGGCGATCCTTGGCTATGCGGGGAGTGGGCGGCTGGCGCGGGACCTGGGCGACCATAACGACACATATAAGCGACCAGAGTTAGATGCGGCGCAGTTTTCGGAGAAGCTCACCGAGATCATGGGCTGGTATCACCCGGCCACTACGGCGGTGCAGCTGAACCTGCTCGGATCGCACGACACGCCGCGCCTGCGCAGCATCGTGGGCGGGAGCGCCGCTGCGGCACAGCTCGCGACGCTCCTGCAGCTCACCCTCCCCGGCGCGCCGTGCATCTATTACGGCGACGAGTTGGGTGCGCTCGGTGCGAACGACCCAGCAAACCGCGGTCCGTTCCCTGCTGACCTCACCTCGGTCGACGCTGAGGCTGCGGCGTTCCGTGCCTATGTGCGTGGCGCCATAGCGGCACGACATGAGCATGCGGTGCTCCGCTCTGGTGCCCTACGCGTGGTGTACGCCGAGGGGCCAGCGCTCGTTCTCGAGCGGAGCGCGGACCCGGTCGGCTTTGAAGGGGCCCCACTCGCGCTTCAGCCAGGGGCGGCTCGCCGAATGGTGGTGGCGACCAACACCGGCGATACCCCCGCGCGCGTACAGGTACGGCTCGACGGGGTGAGTGGCGTGACGCGGATCGATTGGGAGGGTGTCACCGGCGCGGCAACGCTGCTTGGTGACGGTGCCCTGGCAATTGAGCTGCCGCCCGTCAGTGGGGCGATCTTTCAGCTCCGCTGATGCAGGGGGTCGCGCGGTGGGGTGGTACCCCCGACGGGATTCGAACCCGTGATCTCCACCTTGAAAGGGTGGCGTCCTAGGCCTCTAGACGACAGGGGCGCGCGGATCGCAGCGTAGCACCGCCCTTAGAGCGCCGCCCCTATGAGGCGAGCTTGCCGAGGATGTCGGAGGCGCCGAGGGCGATTCCTGCGGCAATCGCGAACCCGCCAGCGAGGAGGGCGGCGAGCATCGCCCGCCCGTCACGGGCGCCACGAATCGCGCGAATCATGCTGATCGTGAGCATCAGTGAGGCGAAGGCGCAGGAGAGGCCAACTATGAAGGTGCCCACCGAGAGCTCACCAATCTGGTCGGAGTTGCGGATCGTGGCGACCCAGGCGAGGTAGAGGAGCGAGACGCCCACCGCCACGACAACGGCAACGAAGGTGCCGAGCGAAACGACGCCGCGCAGGCGGCTACGCAGCTTGGCTGGTGCACTCATCGCGGCAGGCTCCACATAGGCCTAGGGTACGACCTCCCAGATGATCGCGGCGCGAGCTGGCACGTCGACCCCGGTGGTAGGGTCGCCACCCCCTGCAGCGCCGCTCGACCGAGCGACCTCGCGAAGGTTGACCCCGACACCAAGGTTGAAGGTGAGGCGTTCGCCCCCGCCGCCCGCATTGACGGCGACCAAGAGGTCGCCAACCGTCCACGAGCCAGCGGCGCTGAGTCGGGCAATCTCACCAACGACCCCGTTGGCACGGCGCGAGAAGAGGAGGGTACGGCTCGTTGCGCCACTCGCTCCAACGGCGAGCCAATCGACGGACGCGCCACGCACGTGGGGATGAGCGGCGCGGATGGCGGCGAGCGTCTGGTACCAGGAGAGCATGCTCAGGTCCGCCGCGCGCGCCGCAGGGAGCGGCGTTGGGCGCCGACCGCCAGAGCCACTGCCGTCGAGGCGGGCGGTGCGAGGGTCGGTTGGCAAGATTGGGAAGGTGCGACGATCGTCTGGATCTGTCGCGCCGCTCACGCCAATCTCATCGCCGTAGTAGACCGTTGGCGAGCCAGGGAGCAGGTACTGCATCGTTGCGGCGAGCAGCTGACGCGCCTTGCCGACGGTGAGGTTCTCCGCGATCTCTTTTCCATCGCGGCCGTTGCCGGGGGTGAGCTCCCAGAGTGATCGTGATGTGTCATGTGAGTCGAGCAGTGTGAGATTTGCCAGGGTGACAGCCGTCGGATAATCCTCGGCAATCCCCATCAGCTTTCGAATGAACAACACTGCACTTCGATTGGTGCTGTCGGTTGCTCCCGCCTCAGGCTTTCCACCGAGATAGGCGAGCATGGCATCACGGAAGCGGTAGTTCATCGTGGCGTCGGCGGCGTCGCCGCGCAGTAGGCGTAGCGCGTCGCGACGGTTCCAGAGCTCACCAATGATCGGTGCGTTCGGCGACGCCGCCTTGAGCGCGATGCGGAACTCTTGCCAGAATCCCTCGGGGAAGCTGCCGTCGGGCATCACGTCGAGTCGCCAACCGGCAACGCCCTGCCGCAGCCACCAGCGCGCCACACCCGCATCGCCAGCCGGCGAGGCGAGGAGCGTGTCTGCAGGTGCACCCGAGGCATCACCAAGGATTAGCGCGCGTACCGCGTCGTTGTTCTTGTTGAGCACGGGAAGGGTGTCGTAGTTCGCCCACGCCACATAGCCCGCCGTGTTCGGGCCGGACGCGCCTGCGCACGGCCCCTTTGCTCCAGCCGACTTTGTCCAGATGAACCATTCGCGATACGGCGAATCAACCGACTCGCAGGCACCGACCGTTGGCCACCGCCCGTAGCGGTCAAAGATCGGCGAGTCGGAACTGACATGGTTGAAGACACCGTCAAGGATCACTGCGATGTTCAGACTCTGCGCTGCGATTAAGAGGCGTTGCAGCGCCGCGTTTCCGCCGAGCCGTTCGTCAACCTGCATGAAGTCATTGCCATCGTAGCGGTGGTTGGAGTTCGCATCAAAGACCGGGTTGAGGTAGATCGTATTCACGCCGATGGAGACGAGATGCGGCAGGCGGAGGCGAACGCCGTCGAGATCACCGCCGTAAAAGTCTTCACCCTTCGGTGGTGTTGCTGGAATCGTATTCCACGGGATGATCGACGCGACGCCCTTGTAGCGCCGCTGTGCGCCACCATCGTTCAGCGGATTCGCGTTGGCGAATCGGTCTGGGAAGATCTGGTAGACAACCGAGCCGCTCAGGATCGGGCTGGCGGTGAATCCCTTCGGTGAGACAACGATCGCCCAGTCACCACCCACGTTGGCTGGCGAGATGCTGCCGAGGCCCTGATCGTTGATGTTGTCGTCAGAGAGCTTCACCGCTGCGGAGCCGTCCGCGATATCAAAGTGATAGCCGATCGCCGTGGGCTCACCCCCAACGTTGATGCTGGCTTGCCAGACATCGCAGAGGGCATCGGTGAGCTCATTCGCAGGGTCAAGGACGGGATCAGGGGCGAGGAGGGCGGTGAGCTCACCGCTCGCCCCACGGTCAGACTCGTTGACCTCGGCACACGGAACGCCTCGTGCGACGCGTATGGCGGGGCTCTTCGTTGCGGATCCGCCGAATGGCGCGGCGATGGAGAGCGCGACGGTAACGGCGTCGTCGCTCCCGGTGCGCACCTGGAGCACGACAGTGGTGCCAACCTCGACCGCGCCACCTGTAAGGCGATAGGCGGGGTCACGAGAGTCGTGACGAATCAAGAGCTCCTGGAGTTTGTCGTCACCCCTGACCTCTGCGGCAGGGTCGGTCGGGTCGCCCGCTGGCCCGCACCCGGCGGCAAGGAGTGCGGCAACGAGGGTGATGGGAAGGGCGCGGCGCCAAGGCGCGGCGGGCTCGGGTACGATCAGAGGAACTATGGAAGTGAACGGCATCCGCATCCCCACAATCATCGCTGAGAATAGTGCCGCGCGCTGCGACAGTTGCTCGGCGCAGATCCAGGGCGCCCCATTCCGCATCAGCGTGCTCGACACCACCGCAACCGAGGTTGCCCCCTCGTTCGGCGAACCGTCGCCGATTAATCCTGGGCCATTCCAGTTCTGCACCGACCCCGCATGCCCGCCGCGCTGGATGGCGGCGCGTGGCTGGCTTCACTGCAGTCGCAGCGGCGTGCGCGAGATCATGCGTCCGATCCGACTGCCACACGGTGCCGGCGCTGAGTTCGGACTCTGCGATGGTCTGCATCACGATGCTCACGAGTTTCTGCCGGCGTAGGCCGGAAGCAGCGTGACAACGCTCATCCCAGCGCTCACCGCGCTGTTTGCACTGCTCTTCGCCGCGCTCCTCTTTGATCAGTATCGAACGCGTCGCGGTGCGTATCAGTTGGCTTGGGGCGTTGGCGCACTCGCCTTCTCCATCGCAGCGGGCGCTGAGGCGCTCGCCGCGGCAATCGGCTGGAGTGAACCGATCTATCGCGTCTGGTATCTCTTCGGCGCGGTCTGGACCGCAGGCTGGCTCGGTGCTGGCACGATTCTGCTACTGGCGAAGACGCGCTTCGGATACTGGTATGCGCTCTGCCTCGCCCTCTCTGGCCTCTTTACGATTCTGGTCGCACGTCGATTGGAGGATTCGTCGGCAGGCCCAACAGCGCTTGTCTATGCGCTCACCGCATGGGGCGCCGCGATTGCGATTGGCTGGCTCTCGTACATGGGCGATGTGCGGTGGGCACGCTTTGCAATCACGTTGACCGCAGGGCTGAGCGTTATCGCCGTGCCACTTGTGGTGATCGCCGAGCTTCCCGCGCCAGGGTGGGCGACAGACCCAGCGACCGGCGCGCCAATCGCACTCCTGCTCCCGCCAGCACTTCGCCTGTTGACGCCGATCTTGAATGTGAGCGGTGGACTCGCGTTGCTGACCGGCGCTCTCTTCTCGATCTACGTCTTCATGCCGAAGCGCCGTGTGCTCCCCTATTCGAGTGATCCAGATCAGCGCGGTGATGAGCTGCTCTTTAATCTGGCGATCGCGCCCGTGGCACTTACCGTGAACTTCGTGCGCAGCGTTCCCGATGCCTGGCGCGCCTGGCGCGATGGCAGCCTCAATCGTCGTGTTCCGGCGACGGCGCTCATCGCCCTGGGTGCCTTCGTGCCGAGCCTCACCGATACGCTAAATCGAGCCGGCTCCACCGAGGGGTACCAGGTGGGGAAGCTGATCGGGGCACTCCTCCTACTCTGCGGGTTCCTGGCGAGCGTCGAAGCGACGAGTGAGGTGCGACTCCCGCTCCTTGGTCGGCCCGTGAGAGCGTTGCTCAGGTGGGTTCGCCGCGCGGGGTGACTGGTATCCTGAACCCCAGCACCGCACGGAGGCCCCTATGAAGATCCGCACCGCAGTTCTCCCCGTTGCCGGATGGGGCACCCGATTCCTTCCCGCGACGAAGGCCGTTCCGAAGGAGCTGCTGCCGATCGTCGACCGCCCCGCCATTCAGTACGCCATCGAGGAGGCGGTTGCCTCTGGGATTGAGCGAGTCATCCTCGTCACTAGCGAACATAAGCGAGCGATCGAGGATCACTTCGACATCTCGGCCGACCTTGAGGCGATCCTTGAACAGCGCGGGGATATTGAGCACCTTCGCGCCGTGCGAGCGGTTGCCGACATGGTCCACCTTGTGACGATTCGTCAGAAAGAGCAGCTCGGCCTCGGCCACGCCGTGCTCATGGCGCGAGACGCCGTTGGTCATGAGCCATTTGCCGTGATGCTCCCCGACGACCTCATCTTCGGCACGACCCCTGCGCTCGCCGAACTCATGGGCGCGTATGTCGCCACACAGGCATCGGTGCTCGGCGTGATGCGCGTTGCGCCGTCAGAGACGCATCGCTATGGCATCGTTGACCCAGACACCACGCTGCCAACCAGTGATCAGGGGCGAACCATTCCACTTCGCGGCGTCGTTGAGAAGCCTGACGCAGCGCATGCACCTTCAGACCTTGCCGTTGTTGGTCGCTACATCCTTAGCCCGAAGATCTTCGAGCGTCTTGAACAGACGCCACACGGCCTGAACGGTGAGATCCAACTAACCGACGCGATCCACACCCTGGCGCAGGAGCAGCCTGTCGTCGCGCGCCACTTCTCTGGAACGCGCTATGACGTTGGCTCGCCAGAGGGCTGGCTGCGCGCAAACCTTCATGTTGCGCTCGATCACCCGGTCTATGGACCGGTCGTTCGTGGGGCGGTCGCCGCCGAAAACGAGCGCCTTACGTGACGCCATCAGCGCGTGACGGTCGCACGCTAAAGCCCGGCGACATCGTTGCCGGTCGCTATCGGCTGCAAGAGCTGATCGGCGAAGGGGCAGCCGCACTCGTCTTTCGCGCCACCGATGAGGCGCTCGGCCGCGACGTGGCTGTCAAGGTGCTCCGCGCACCACTAGCAACATCTCGTGACGCTGCTGACCGATTCCGTGCCGAGGGTCGCGCCGCGGCCATCGTTGCGCACCCAAACGTTGCCGCCGTCTTTGACGTTGCGCCAGAGGGTGAATCACCAGCGATCATCATGGAATTTGTCGACGGTGAAGACCTCGCCTCAATGTTGCGCCGTGTCGGCCCACTCGTGCCACGTCGCGCTGCAGCCGTTGCCGCACAGGTCGCGCGCGGACTTGCCGCTGCACATGTGCGCGGCATCATTCATCGCGATGTCTCGTCGCGCAACATTCTGATTAACCGTGAAGGTCGCGCACAGATTGCCGACTTTGGCATCGCGCAGGCAATGCATGAGGTCGACGGGAGTGAAGCGGCTGCGCGCAGCGGCCAGCGTCCAGAGGGTTCGGTTGGGTACCTTGCGCCAGAGGTTTTGGCCGGGAGTCCGCAATCTGCGGCGTCAGACCTCTTCGGCCTCGGCGTCGTGCTCTTTGAGCTACTGACAGGGCATCGCCCGTTTGATCGCCTGAGCGGCGTGGAGTTGAAGGAGCGTCGCGGCCAGGCGCCCGCCCCATCGCCTCGCGAGCTGCGACCCGACATCTCCCCAGAGCTTGACCTAATCACGATGCGGCTGTTGGCACCGAAGCCGAACGAACGGTATGTGAACGCAACGACTGCCGCAGATGCGCTTGAGACCTACGTGGTGCAGGCGAATCGCACCGCGATCCCATCTCGTGCGGTTGGGCCAGCCGCCGGCGCACCGCGTGCGCTTGCGGGGACACGCGTGGCTCGGGTTGCAGCGGAGGCCGGGCCGGGTGAGCCGGAGATGCTTCCAGATCCGAACGACGTCGGTGGCGAGGAGCCCTCTGATGCGGGCGACACGATGTCGCTGCGCACCATGCTCCTAGCGATTGGCGGCGTCGCCCTGACCTCACTCCTCCTTGTCGGTGGTGTGATCTTGGCGCTTCGCCTCTTCACCGCGGGGACTGGCCCAGATAACAACGTGAAGGTGCCGAGCCTCACCACGCTGACGCTGGCTGAGGCGATCCCCATCGCTGAGGGCCTTGGTCTGCGCGTACAGGTCGTTGAGCGGGTGAGCTCGTCTGACCAGCCGGTCGACACGATCCTTTCGCAGTCGCCTGGGAGCGAGACGCTGGTGCCACTGAACACCGTCATTGAGGTTCGTGTGGTGGCCGGGAGCGGATTCGTGGTGGTCCCTGACATTCGCGGTCTGAGTGAGGCGGACGGGATCGCTGCGCTAGCTACAGCGAAGCTCGTTCGAGGCGCGACCTTCTCTGAATACTCAGACACCGTTCCTGCTGGTGAACTGATCCAACAGAACCCACGCCCTGGCGTGCAGGTTGCGAGCGGTACGGCGATTGATCTTGTGGTCTCGCTGGGGCCCGAGCCTGCGCCGAGCCCGTCACCAAGTGCAAGCGGTGTGGACTTGCCGCAGGTGCCAGACCTTCGCTGCTCGAGCATCGCAGACGCGTCAGCGCTCCTGTCAGCGCTCGGCCTCTCGCTAGACGCGCCATCAGCGCTACTGGATCCAACAGATCGCATCGACAGCTTCTCGCCGTTTGCAGGAGTGTCCGTCGAACTTGGGAGCGAGATTACGATCGTGTCGAGTGTGCCAGCTGGGACGTTGCTCGACGGCTGTTCCCCGTAGCGGACTAGGCCTCTAGCCCCTCCCAGAGGCCGCCACTCGCCCAGGTAAGTCGGGGGCGTTCAGGAAGCGTTCCATCCACTCCGCGCTCGTGCTGCGCGGCGGCCTGCAGCGGCACCGGCGCCGTCCAGCACTCTTTCACGTCACTCTCGGCGACGAGGCGACGCTTCTTATCGATGCCGCAATACGAGACCTTGCTAATGAAGGAGCGGCGCATGTGCCGACAGCTTCCACACGAGGCGGTCGGCGTCTTACACACCCAACACTGACCAGATTCCTCTTGGATCGCGCTGCACGTTGGGCAGCGCCACGTGAGGGCCGGTGCAGCACTCACGGCTTCACCAGGTAGGAGCGGAAACTCTGGGTGCCAGAGATTGGGTCACCCACAGAAAGTTCATAGGTCACAGTGACAAGGCCACGTCCCTCGGCAGCGTAATTATCAGGGAATAGATAATCCCATGCGGCTCGGCCATTCACGTCGGAGGTGACACATACGGGAGAACTTGGGGGCAATTGATATGGAGTGACATACATGCACACCCGCACGTTTGCAGCAGGTGCACCTGTTGAGTCGGTTGCCGTTGCGGTGACGCGGAATGCGATCGGCTTCTTGCTCAGGATGATCGTTCCTGGATTTAAGATGATTGAGATTTGGCCGACCGATGCGCTCGTCGAGATCTCAACGCTCTTGGATGTCTGATTGCCGGCCCCATCGGTCGCCGTGATCGTTAGCACGTTTGTGCCATCGCGCAGCGTGATGCCAATGGAGAACGCACCCTTCGTTGTGGATCTTCCGCTCTCAATCGTTCCCGTTGTCTCGTTACGCATTTGCACATCAATATCTTTATCAGTCTTCCCCGTGACGGTGACAGCGTCACCGTTCATGATTTCTCCTGGAGTCGGCGCTGTGATGGTCAGCGACGGTGCAGTTGTATCGCGCACGATTGTGATTGGAGCTGAGCGCGTCCCCTCAACGCCGTTCACCACGACGACCGCTTCAATCACGTTGGTGCCAGCCGAGAGAGGAATCTGCGCCACGTCAAAGCCTGCCGTCTTCGGCATGTTGATCTCAGCGCCAGTGATAACCGATCCATCATCGCGCGTGATGATGATGCGAATAATTGCATCACTCTTATCGAGGAGATCCTGCGGCAGTGTGCCGCTGACGGTGATGGTTGCGGCGGCGGTGATCGGGTCACTCGGCGCGCTGAGGGTCGGCCGCCCCGGTTCAACTGAGGCGGGCGGCGGCGTAGGCGAGCTGTTGCCACCAATTGAGGTGATGAAGGGGAGCGCAATTGCAGCGAGGCCAATCGCGCCAGCAGCGACGAAGAGGGTGACAAACATGGAGAGGGCGGTCGCAATCGTTCCGCCGAGGCCGCGTGACGTGGATTGGGATCGCTGAGATGCTGAGTCAACGCGATAAGGGGGCGTGTACCCCTCAGAGCGACCAGGGAGGCCGCGCTGTGGTGGCTTCGAACTCGATCGACGGAAGAGTCCCATAGGGCGATTCTCGCACGCAGCGCGCCGAGACCGCTACGCTCCAACGATGCCCGATCAACCGAGTGACCCGCAGCTGATCCTCGAGATGCGCGATCGCGTTGCGCGCGCTCGCGCCGAGATCGTTCTCGCCGTAGGAGAGGGGCGTGGCGCCGACGCGTGGCGCGCCGCACTGGTGGCGCTTGAGTCGCGCGGGCGCTTCGGCATTCGTATGGGGTTGGGGCGCTCGAACGCCCTCCTCCGTGCCCTCGGCTCACCCGAGACGGGAGTTCGTGGTGCGCTCGTCGCCGGAACCAACGGCAAAGGGAGCGTCGTTACCCTCGTCTCGGCGGCCCTCCGCGCGGCGGGGATTCGCCACGCCACCACGCCGAAGCCGCATCTGGTCAGCTACCGGGAGCGGGTGCAGATCGATGGGCAGCCACTCGCCCCACTCCCGTTCGCCCAGGCGGTCGCGCGTGCCCTCGACGCCGCCGACCAGATCGAAGAGCGCGTGGGACCAGCCACCGAGTTTGAGATCCTCGTCGGCGCCATCTTCGAAGCGCTCCGCCAGAAGGAGATCACCACGGCGATCGTTGAGGTTGGTCTCGGTGGGCGGCTCGATGCCACGCACGCCTGGGATGGCGGCGTTGCTGTGGTGACCAATGTTGGTCTAGATCATCAGCAGTACCTCGGCGACACCATTGAAGCGATCGCCAAAGAGAAGGCGGCAATCATCGTGCGCGGCGATCGTGCCGTGATTGGGGCGAGCGAACGCGGCGGTGCGCTCGACGTGATTCGCCATCGTGCCCAGCGCGTTGGCGCGCCTTTCACGATCGCGCGTGCTGGCACCACTCGCTCACTCGGCCGCGATGGCATTGAGGTGGAGCTTGAGGGGCGTGGCGCGGTGCGCATCGGGCTACTCGGCCGACATCAAGGAGCGAATGCTGCGGTTGCCGCCGCGACACTCGACGCCCTGCGCGACGCAGGGATTGCCTCAGTGAGCGATGAAGAGATGCGCACCGGATTTGCCGCAGCGCGATGGCCGGGCCGTATGGAGCTGATCCCAAATGCACTCGGTGGTGGTGATGAGCGCGACATCCTCCTTGATGGTGCACATAACGAAGATGGCGCCGCAGCGTTGGCAGCCTCACTCGTAGACCTTGCGCCACACCTACGCAGCGCAAACGGTGCACGGAACACGCCACCCGTGCTGATCCTTGCCGCGATGGCTGACAAATCGATTGCGGAGTTGAGCGCCGCGCTTGCTACGTCACCAACGCTGCGCGCCGCGCAGGTTATCTGCACGAGCGTTGGTGATGTGCGCTCCCTTGCACCAGAGCAACTTGCCGCGGCGGTGCGTGCCGCCAGACTTGGCGTGCAGGTGCAGATCGCTGCAAACCCGAACGCGGCACTGCTTGCAGCGGCAGAGCATCAGGGACCAATCGTTGCAGCGGGATCGCTCTACCTCGTCGGTGCGATCCGCGGCGAACTGATGCGACGGGGTGTGCTCCCAGATGACGGGAGCCGTGATGACGTGGCAGGATCAGCCCTATGAGTGAGAGCCCAACGAACCGCGAAGCGATCAGCCACTCGTACGCGCCAATTCCGGCCACGACGATCGGCCCACTGCGCGCTGTGTGGGGGAGCCGTACCTACGTGATGGCGGTGGCGAACCTTACCCCCGACAGCTTCTCGGGCGATGGCCTCATTGCGCCGAGTGACACCACAGACGATCTACTGGATCGCGTAGAGCAGCTCGCGCGCGACGCGGTGCGCGATGGCGCTGATCTGCTTGACCTTGGCGCTGAGTCGACGCGACCGGGACATACGGAGATCTCAGCAGCGGACGAGATCGCTCGGCTGATCCCCGCGATTGAACGCCTTCGTCGCGTGCTCCCAACGTTGGCACTCAGCGCCGACACCCAGAAGGTTGAGGTGGCCGCCGCCGCACTCGATGCAGGGGCGCACATGCTGAACGACATCTGGGGGACGCGTTCGGGCGATGAGATGCTGCAGCTCGCCGCTGAGCGCGGCGTGCCGATCGTCGTCATGCATAACCGCAAAGAGGTAGCCACTGGCGAGCAGGCCGCCAACTTCACCGAGGAGTTCATGGACGAGATGGCGGCCGTTGTGGCGCGCGGCCGCGCTCTGGGCATTCCGCCGGAGCGGCTGATCCTCGACCCTGGATTCGGCTTCGGGAAGGGTCCCGCGCAGAACCTCGTCAGCCTTCGCCTCCTCGGCGCCCTGCGTGACCTGGGCCATCCCGTGCTGCTCGGCACGAGCCGTAAGTCCACGCTCGGGCGCGTCATCGACGGGTCCCCAGCTGACCGCCTGGCGGCCACGGTGGCCACGAGCGCGCTCGGGGCCCTGGCTGGGGTCGATATCGTGCGCGTGCATGACGTGCAAGAGAACCGCGATGCGGTGCGCGTCATCGATGCTGCACTTCGCGCAAAGGGCGATCAGCCCGATGATGCCATCGGCCCCAACCCGAATCGTGCTGACCGGCCTCTGCGCCCGAGCCAGCGTGACCGGATCACCGTATACAACGTGCGCTTTGATGCGGCACATGGCGTCTACCCGGAGGAGCATCAGAAGCCGCAGCCATTCTTCGTCGACGTTGAAGTGGACGCCGATCTTGCCCCAGCTGGTCGCGGCGACGCCCTCGCCGCCTCAGTCGATTACAGCGAACTCGTGCGCGTCGCGGTTGAGCGCGTCGGTGCAGGCAGACACGCCGATCTTATTGAGGCAATCGCAGAGCGCGTCGCCGACGCCGCGATGGAGGTTGTTGCAACGAGCAGAGCGACCGTGCACGAGGTACGGGTGCGCGTACGCAAGCCTGAGGCTGCCGTAGCGGCGCCGATTGATTGGGCCGGTGTTGAGGTTGTACGCAAGCCGTAAGGCCAGCGACGCATCAACCTACTCGGTTGGGCGAATCCCCAACTCCACCGTGATCGCGATTGATGAGCCATCGCGAAGCACGGTCAACGTAATTGTTGCGCCGGGCGAGTACTGTACCAACAGATCTTGCAGTGGGTGCCCCTCGTCAATCGCTGTCTTGTTGACGGCGGTGATGATGTCACCGCTCTTCAGTCCCGCCGCCTCAGCTGGGCTGCCGGAGATGATTGGCGATGTGGTTCCGTCAGCGACGATCCATGCACCGGCGCTGACAGAGAGACCATTCTCAGTGGCAATACGCAGATTGAGTGCCGTGTAGCGCACGCCGATCCACGGTCGCGACAGCGGGATGCCCGCGAGCGCCTGCTCAAGGATCGGTCGAGCGATATCAATTGGAATTGCGAATCCAATGCCAGCTCCCTCTGTAGAGATTGCGGTGTTGATGCCGATCACGGCACCGCTTGAGTCGACCAGTGCGCCACCAGAGTTTCCTGGGTTGATTGCGGCGTCTGTTTGAATGAGGCCGTTGATGGATCCGCTCTCCGTCGTGATGTCACGGCCGAGTGCCGAGACAATGCCAGCGGTGACAGAGTTGGTGTACACGCCGAGTGGTGAGCCGATCGCGATCGCGGTCTGCCCAACCTTGATGCCACCGGAGCGTCCGAGTGTTGCCGTAGGCAGCCCGGCGGCGTCAATCTTTACGACAGCAAGATCGGTAAGGGTGTCAACGCCGTAGACCGTGCCAGTAAAGTCTCGGCCATCTTTGAGGTGAACAAGAATGGAGGTCTCGCCGGCAACAACGTGCTTGTTTGTCACAATCCAACCATCAGCCGAATAAATCACACCAGAGCCGATGGAATCACCATCAACTGTGGTGACCTCGAGGGTGACGATTGCTGGAGAGACCCGTTCTGCAACAGCAACAATCGCCGACTGCTCGGAGACCAGTGTCTGTCGAATCTGCGTGGTGATGTCACCACCAGAGAGGCCATCAAGCAGGAGAATCGTCGCCGCAACGCCACCGCCAGCGCCAAAGAGCAGCGAGAGGGCGAGCATCCCGGCGATCGCGCCGCGGCTGAGCGATCCGTTTCCGGCACGAAGCGAATTGCGCGCCGCCTGTAGGGGGCCACTCTCTCGCGTGACCCAGGCGGCTGGTCCCGTGGCGGGCTCTGGTTCAAATCGAAGTGGCGAGCGCCGCTTCACTGGAGCCTTTGTCACCCTCTTTGGGGCGGCGGGGGTGCGCTTCGCTTTCTCAACCACGTTGCGTCTCCTTTGGATCTTCGGCGCTCTCAGGTGCCACGCTCAATGAGGCGGGCGTCTCACTCACCGTAGAGGATGGGGGATCGGCACGTAGAACACTGCGAAGGCGGAGTGAAGTTTTCGCAACCTCACCGAGGAGGGCTGCGGCACGCCGACCGAAGCTCACGAGCGTGGCTGGTCCCGCCTCAGTTAGGGGAGCCTCAGGGACCTCCTCCTCAACCGCCTCGGGGTCGGCTGGGAAGGTGAGGGCGAAGCTCGTCCCCTCGCCAGGGAGGCTTTCCACCACGATGCGCCCAGCGTGCATGTCCACGATCGACTTCACGATCGCCAGGCCGAGGCCAGAGCCCGTGGCTCGGGCGGCCCGGCTCGCCGCCGCCAGGCCCTCGGTACCGCGGTAGAAGCGATCGAAGATGCGTGGCAGCTCGTCCGACGAGATGCCGACCCCCGTATCGCGGACGGTCACCGTCGCGGCCCCGGTTGAGAGGAGTTGTACCGAGACAAGGACGCTGCCGCCCCGCGTGGTGAACTTCAGCGCATTAGCGACGAGGTTGGCAACAGCATGCCCAACGAGCGCAGCGTCGTGTCGAACCAGCACCTTACGCGTCGGCACCCGCTCGTCGACCGCAACACCAGCCCGGCGTGCACCTGCCGCCGCCTGCTCGACGGCCAACTGCACACTGGCACGCATGTCGGCAACAAGGAATACAGGGCGTGCGATCCCCGCATCAAACCGCGAGAGCTCCAAAATGTTTGACGTAAGTGAGTCCATTCGCTCAAGTTGTCGACCCGCCTCAACGAAAAGCCTCTTCCGTGTCACCTCATCAGTCGCTGAATCTTGCAGCAGGTCAACGAATGCGCGCAAGGCGGCGAGCGGCGTGCGGAGCTCGTGTGAAACATCCGCGAGATGCTGCTGCCCCCGATCTCGTTCGCGGCGTAGCGCCTGCATTGATCCCTGCAGCCGATCAGCCATGAGATTAAACTGATTGAGCAGCGCCACCATCTCGTCGTTTGCTGCGACCTCAATGCCGGTAGGGACGCGAGCAGAGAGATCACCATCACTAATCGCTGATGCCGTTTCAGAGAGAAGCTGTACGGGCTTTGCGAATCTTGCTGCAGCGATTGTAGAGATGATGATGGCGACAATCATTGCGAGGATGCCGACAAAGGTAATCGTGCCGGTGATTCCCGCCACGCGCCATTCACGGGTGGTAAGTGGCGAGATCAGCGTGACCTCAATACCAATCGACGAAGGCGCGCCGCCAATGATCACGACGCTCGGCTCAAGCTGAATTAAGTCACGCTCCTCGCCAGGCTCTAATACGGCCCCGTCAGAGCTAATCAAGAACTCCGATTCAGCTGCAGGAGAGAAGCGCTCCCTATCTGGATTCCATGTGCCAAATCGAACGCGCACGTCAGCACGGGCGATGCCAAGTGCGAGCTGCTGCAACTCTGGATCCTGCAACAAGAAGCGCTCACGTACCTTGTCGTTGAGCTGCCCTTTGCTATCAATAATGTCATCAGTCCCTGCAACGCTCTGCGCGAGGCTGCGGACGGCGCTTGACACGGCCGATGTTCGAGCCGCCTGTGCCGCGCGCTCTTGTGTCTCGAACTCTTGTGAGACGCGGTCAACAACAAGATAGGCAGAGAGCACGAGGGAGATCGCAACAATACCGAGGAAGGCGATGGTGAGGCGAGCGCGCAGCCCTCGGGGCGGTACGCCGTACAAGGAGTCGGTAAGCGGGCTCAGGTGCCGCTCCGTTCGCCACGATCACTGCGGTCAGAGAAGCTGTACCCCACCCCGCGAACGGTCAACACGAAGCGTGGCTTGGCTGGATTCGGCTCAACCTTGTCGCGCAAGTGGCTGACGTGCACGTTGATCGTCTTCTCGTCACCTGCAATCGCCGCGTCGTAATCACGGACACGTTCAAGAAGGTCTCGACGGCCAAAGACGCGCCCCGGCTTCTCGGCAAGGATGCGCAGAATTTCAAACTCCGTTGGGGTGAGGGTGATGCGTGCGCCACCACGTGTGACCCTGCGGCGCTCAAGGTCAATCACCAGATCTGCAGCCCGAATGACACGCCCGCCCATCGCATCGGCGAGGTCACCGTAGGCACGGCGTAGATGTGACTTCACCCGGGTCAGCAGTTCGCGAACGCGGAAGGGCTTCGTCATGTAGTCGTCGGCGCCAAGCTCAAGGCCGAGGATCGTGTCGACCTCCTCATCGCGGGCGGTCAGGATGATAACGGGGGCCTTGGAGCCCCCAGCGCGCAGTCGGCGCAGGAGCTCAAAGCCGTCGATCCCAGGGAGGCGCACGTCAAGGATGAGTAGGTCGGGAGCCTGCTTCATGCCTATCTCGAGGCCCTTGTCGCCGGTCGAGGCCATGAGCGGCAGGTAACCCTCGCCCTTCAGCGCCACCTCAAGGGCGAGCGCGACGGCTGGATCGTCTTCAACAACAAGGATCGTGGCTGCCATGCGCCGATGCTACACCCCTGACGAGGCTATCCTTCGTCTCACATGAGCACGCCAAGCGCCCCCCAGGTGATGAACGGCAACCTAACGCCCGCCGCCACCCTCGCGGTGAAGGAACGCGGCAAGGCCCTCCTGAGCCGACCCACCCTGAATAAGGACACCGCCTTCAGCCGTGAGGAGCGCCGCCTCCTCGGGCTCGATGGCCTCCTCCCCGCGTCGATCCTGACCCTTGAGGACCAGGTCGCCGTGGAGCTGGTCAAGATCCGCCGGAAGCAGGACCCACTCGAGCGCTACATCGGCCTCGCTGCGCTCCAAGATCGCAACGAGACGCTCTTCTATCGCCTCCTTGTTGAGAACGTCGAAGAGTTCCTGCCGATCGTCTACACGCCAACTGTCGGCGAGGCGTGCAAGCGCTGGAGTCAAATCTGGCGTCGCGCACGCGGCGCATGGATCACGCCCGAGGATGCATCGCGAATTCCTGAGCTGCTGCGCAATGCATCTGGTGGCGCAGAGATTCGCCTGATCGTTGTCACCGACAACGAGCGCATCCTTGGCCTCGGCGATCTCGGCGTTGGTGGCATGGGAATCCCAATCGGCAAGCTCTCTCTCTACACCGCCGCCGCGGGGATTCAGCCAACGTGGGCACTCCCAGTCTCGCTCGACGTTGGCACCGACAACAGCGAACTGATCGCTGACCCAAATTATCTCGGTCGCCGAACGCCGCGACTTCGCGGCGCCGAGTACGACGCATTCGTGGAGAGCTTCGTCCACGGTGTCCAGGCGGCATTCCCTGGCTGCGTCATTCAGTGGGAAGACTTCAAGCAGCAGAATGCGATCCGAATTCTTGAGCGCTACCGAAACAGCGTCCCTTCATTCAATGATGACATTCAAGGTACCGGCGCCGTTGCGCTCGCCGGCATCATCGCGGCAATCGTCGCTGGTGGCGGATCTGGTACGGGCAAGATTGAAGATCAGCGGATTCTCTTCTACGGTGCTGGCGCTGCAACGCTCGGCATTGCGCGACTCTTGCGCCACACGCTGGCCGCTGCCGGCCTGCAGGGAGCCGCACTCGATACCGCGATCATCGCCCTCGACTCAAAGGGCGTCGTACACGAAGGGCGCGCCGAGCTGGGTGACGGGAAGAGCGAGCTGGCACTCTCAAGCGCTGCAGTTGCTGCACTCGGCATTGGCAACCTGCTGGATGCAGGGCTTGTTGATGTAATCAGTCAAGTGAAGCCAACGATCTTGATCGGCACGAGTGGTCAGGCCGGAGAGTTCACAGAGTCGGCGATTCGCGCGATGGCGGCGGGCGCCGCAGCGCCGTTGATTTGGCCGCTCTCAAACCCCACATCATGTGCCGAGGCGACGCCGAGCGACATCTTTGCCTGGAGCGACGGTCACGCTGTGGTTGCAACCGGCTCACCATTCGATCCAGTGATGGTCGGTGGCACATCGAGAACGATTAGCCAGGCGAACAATGTCTACATTTTCCCAGGTGTTGGCCTCGCGGCGATTGCTGGGCGATTCAAATCCATCCCTGATGAAGCCTTCACTGTTGCGGCGAAGACCCTTGCAGCGTTGACGGCGCAGAGTGCGCCTGCTGGCGGCGCGCTCTATCCACCTCTTGCGGACCTGCGCTCCATTAGTCGCGCCATCGCCATTGCGGTGATTGAGGCGGGCGCAGCGGCGGGCTGGGCCTCGGCGGCTGACGGGGCGCGTGCCGCTGACCTTGTTGACGGGGCGATGTGGAGCCCGAACTACCGCACCTACGTTCCCGCCTAAACTACCGAAGAGCGAAAGGAGGGGTCATGCGAATCGGCGTCTTGCGCGAAACAGCCTCAGGCGAGCGACGCGTTGCCCTCGTTCCCGATGCCGTCACCAAGCTGGTGGCGGCTGGCCACCAGATCGTTGTGCAGCGAGGCGCTGGCGAGGCGGCCGGGTTCCTTGACGCCGTCTACGAGAAGGCGGGAGCCACGCTCGCCGCTGACGCCGCCGCCCTTTGTGGCGGTAACCCCGAGATCATCGTGAAGGTGCGCAAGCCGAGCAGCGCCGAGGCGGCACTACTACCGAAGGGCTCCACCCTCGTCGCCCTCTTGACCCCTGGCTCCAACGACGACCTTCTGCCAGCGCTTAAGGAGCGCGGCCTTACCGCCCTTGCACTCGAGCTGGTGCCGCGCATCAGCCGCGCGCAGTCGATGGACGTGCTCTCCTCGCAGAGCGGCGTCGCTGGCTATAAGGCGGTGCTGGTTGGCGCGAGCGCACTCGACAAGTTCCTGCCGATGTTGACCACGGCAGCTGGAAGCATCGCCCCAGCAAAAGCATTTGTGCTTGGCGCCGGCGTCGCCGGCCTCCAGGCCATTGCCACGGCGCGACGCCTTGGTGCGGTGGTGAGCGCCTTCGACGTGCGATCCGCCGCTGGTGAGCAGGTGCGCTCGCTCGGCGCACAGTTCGTCGAGCCCGCAGCGAAGGCCGAGGGGACGGGCGGCTACGCCCGCGCACAGACCGAGGACGAGGCGGCCCAGAACGCCGCGATCATCGCCGACCACATCAAGAGCCAGGACCTGGTGCTGACGACCGCGCTGATCCCTGGGCGCAAGGCGCCGATTCTCGTGACTGATGCGATGCTTGCCAGCATGCGACCAGGATCCGTTGTGCTCGACCTCGCCGCCGAATCGGGCGGCAACGTTGAGGGTTCCGTTCCGGGCGAGACGGTGGTGCGCCACGGCGTGCAGCTGATCGGCGTCGCCAATATCGCCACGTCGGTTCCACTCCACGCCAGCCAGATGTTCTCCACCAATGTGCGCACACTCCTGACGCACCTGAGCGGCGAAAATGGCGCGCTGACCGTGAACGCCGCTGACGAAATCACCGGGCCGATGCTTGTGGTGCATAACGGCGCTATGCCGGTGAAGACGTCATGACCGCGCTGTTGACTGCCCTCGGTGCCGCCGCCGCCATTATCGCGGCGACGTCCGGAGGAGCCCCGACCGCAGCAGTGTCAACGACGCTGATCGATGCGCAGATTGTGGAGGTCTACGTCTTCCTCCTCGCCGCGTTCATCGGCTTCCAGATCATCACTAAGGTGCCACCACTTCTACACACGCCGCTCATGGCGGCCACAAATGCGATCTCGGCGATCAGCCTCGTTGCCAGCATCGTGATCGCTGGCGCTGAGCGACCACTCTTCATCAACATCATGGGTGCGGTTGCGGTTGCCGCCGCAACGATCAACGTGGTCGGCGGATTCGTCATCACCGACCGCATGCTGAAAATGTTCAAGAAGACTGAGGGGCCGAAGTGATCGACCAGCAGATCGGCGCACTCTTCGTGCAGGTAGCCTACATCGGCGCCTCTGCTGCGTTCATCCTCGGCCTCCGCGGCCTGACGAAGCCTGACACCGCACGCCGCGGTATGCAGCTCGCCGCATTCGGCATGCTGCTCGCCATCATCGGCACCCTGTTGAACCACGAGATCGTGAGCTACCAGTTCATCATCATCGGCCTCGTTGTTGGTAGCGCGATCGGTTTGCCAATGGGTCTCCTCGTGCCGATGACCGCCATGCCGCAGCGCATCGCCATCAGCCACATGTTCGGTGCCCTGGCGGTGACACTCGTCGGGATCGCTGAGTTCTTGCACTACCGAGACGTTCCAGGCGGCCCTGGTGTGGTCAAGATGATCGCCCTTGGATTCGAGACGCTCTTTGGCGCCCTCACCATCACGGGTTCCTTCATGGCGTTCGGCAAGCTACAGGGCTTCATTACCGGTCAGCCGATCACCTTCCCTGGCCAGAAGCTGATCAATGCCGCCGTCTTCTTTGGCGCGGTTGGGCTCTACGTGGCGTTGGTGGTCACACAGTCAGGCGGCTCAACCGGCGACTCTGGGCTGCTCATGTTTGCCGTCATGACGGTGCTCGCCCTCGTCATCGGCGTCACCCTCGTGCTGCCAATCGGCGGTGCCGATATGCCCGTGGTTGTCTCGCTCCTGAACTCGTATGCGGGTCTTGCCGCGAGCGCCACCGGTTTCGCCATCGGCAACAACATCTTGATCGTGGCAGGCGCCCTTGACGGTGCCAGCGGATTCATTCTCTCGATCCTTATGTCGAAGGCGATGAACCGCTCATTCGCCAACGTGCTCTTCGGTGCGTTCGGTGGCGAGAAGGCGGCAGCCTCTGCAAAGAGTGCTGAGGGCCTCACAACGCGCAGCGTCACGCCAGAAGATGCCGCAATGCGTATCGGCTACGCCCGTAACGTCATTATCGTTCCTGGCTACGGCATGGCGGTGGCGCAAGCCCAGCACGCTGTACGAGAGCTTGCCGAGCTGATCGAGAAGCGCGGCGGTCGTGTGCGCTTCGCCATCCACCCAGTCGCCGGGCGCATGCCGGGGCACATGAACGTGCTGCTCGCCGAGGCGAACGTGCCGTACGACCACCTCTTCGACCTTGATGAGATCAATGAAGAGTTCCATGCCTGTGACGTTGCCCTGGTGCTCGGCGCGAACGACGTGACGAACCCTGCCGCCAAGAACGATCCAGGCTCACCGATCTACGGCATGCCGATCCTCAACGTGCAGGATGCCGAGCAGGTCATTGTGGTGAAGCGCGGCATGGCGACCGGCTTCGCGGGCATCGAGAACGAGCTCTTCTACCTCGACAAGACGTCGATGCTCTTCGGCGATGCCAAGAGCGTCCTCTCTCAGGTCGTCACCGAAGTGAAGGGGCTCTAGGCGCCAGTGGAGTTGAGCCCCTACGCACGAGCGGTCAGCACCGTCGCCTTGGCGGCGACCGCCTTCTTCACCCTCACCGCCTTCCAAACACTCCCGGTCGACGCCGTCTTGGCGATCCACTGGAACATCAACGGCATCGCCGACGGCTTCGCTGGGCGAGAGGCACTCCTGATCGTTCCCGTGACAACGGCGCTTGTGGGCGGGCTGCTCTGGCTCGCGGTGCGCTACGACCCGAAGCGCGCCAACATCGCCCGCAGCAGTGAAGCCCTCGGCGCTGTGGTCGTCGCACTCTCGCTGCTGGTTGCCGTCGTGCAGTCGGCAATCATCAACTCGGGATTCGGTGAGGCGGCGCGACTCGATCGCGAGGTGCCAATCGCCGCCGGCGCCTTCATTGCCATCCTTGGCTACGCCATGCCGAACATTCGCCAGAACTACACCATCGGCGTACGCCTCCCCTGGACCATCGAGAGCGAGCCCGCCTGGGATGCATCGCACCGATTCATCGGCGGCATCTGGATCCTTGTGGGCACGGTGACGGCGCTCCTTGGACTCCTCGCGCTCAGCGAGGCGGCAATCGCCACCCTCTTGGTCGGCTTGGCACTGAGCGTGGCCGGCACCGTCTTCGTTGCCTATCGCGTCTGGAGCCGCGGGCTGAGGTCTTCGCGCACAAAGCACCGCGCGTGATCACCGTCGATCTCCCATCTACTGAGGCGCTCGCCGCAGCTTCGACAGCGTTCACCTTTGCCCTCGTCGGCGTTGGCATACTGATCGTTGGCAGCGCAGTCGCTGCCGCCACCTGGGCGCGTTCACTGAATGGATGGGCGCTCGGTGGCGTCTCGTTCGTGTTGAGCCAGACCGCACAGGTCGTGACCCTCTTCTTGTTCGGACCACTGATCGCGGCGTTTGCCAGCGCCCCACTACAGGAGGTGAGCCGCGCGCTGATCCTCTCCACGGCCGCTCGGCGCGTGCGCGGTGAGAAACCGAGGGTGGCAGTTGGATTCGGACATGGCGCCATCGACCTACTGACAAGTTCACTGATTCCAACGCTCTCAGCGGTCATCATTCTTGGCGGCATTAGAGACGGAAGCATCTTCGTTGGGTTGAGCGCCGAAGTTACCGATAAGGTGCGCGCGGTCGCGATCTTTCTGACCACCCAGAGCCTCTTCAACGCTGCGCTACTGATCGTTCAGGGTGCGCTAATG
Organism: Candidatus Limnocylindrus sp.; assembly: GCF_040397235.1. GTDB lineage: Bacteria > Chloroflexota > Limnocylindria > Limnocylindrales > Limnocylindraceae > Limnocylindrus. The sequence continues at coordinate 174,241 of NZ_JBBAWH010000002.1, forward strand.
CTTGGCCTCCACGCGCTCCTTACGGCGATCGTGCTCCGCGTTGTAGTTCGCGGCGGCGGCGCAAGAACAATCGGCCGCGCGCTTCTTCTGCCTACCGCTATTCACACGCCGGTCGCCGTGGTGCGCACGCTCTTCCCGATGGCCACAATGCCAGTACTGCTTGGAGCGCTCCTCGTCGCTGCTCTCGTCTATCGACGGGGTCAGGGGGTTATGACGGAGGCGCCAGCGTCTCAGTAGGAGATTCGGTTGGCGCATCGCTCGGCGGAACCGTCGGCGATTCGCTCGGCATCTCACTCGCGGGTGGCGTAGGGCTCGGGCTTGGCAACACATACCCCACTGGCGGTGTGAACGAATCACATGCGGGTCCGATCACACGCTCTCCGCTGTTCTGGCGGTTCCAAAAGAAGATGCGCGGGACCTGCGCGCTGCAGACGATCTCGTATGCGAGATCGTTGCCAACATAGCGCCAGTGCCACGCTTCAGCCCCATAGCAACTCAAGGCGACGTTCGCTGAGCCTGCTGGATACGAGCGGACAAATCCAAATCTGTAGGCGTTTGCATTAAGCCACAGCGCGGTTGCCGATGTTGGGTATTGTGGGCTGCTCCAAGAGGCACCGGTAAGGCTCCCAAGATCAACCGTCGTGCCCAGCTGATGCTCAGAGTGCCCAGGAACGGCACTGTACTTGCGCGCCTGCTGCAACCCAGACTTGGCCACCCACTTTGCAAAGATTTGAACCTGCGCGGCATACGAGCGATAGGCTGAGAGAATTTTCAGCGAGATCTTGCTCACCCTCGCCTCGACGAACATTGCGCCGAGTGCATCGGCAGCCTCGCGCTTCAACAGGTAGCCGCCCTTGGGGTTCACCACGCCGAGCCAGGTGATGGCTACGAGGCTGGTCGGCTTGTAGCTCGACGAGAGGCGGTACATCGGGTCGAGCAGGGAGACCGCCCACTCGTTTTTGCGCCAGTGCATTGTCGTAACCGCTCCTTGGATGCCGATCGACGTGCGCGTGATGATGATCTTGCGCTTATTGATCTCCGAACAGACGGTGATCGGGGGCACCTCAACCGTTTGTGAGGTAATTCCCGCTGCCACAACCCCGCCTCCTGGAAGTGCGGCACCGAGGGCTGAGACCCCAAGAATTAGTGCGAGAAGAGGCGCGGCGCGCATCAGGTGCCGAGGGTGGTGAGCACGGTTCATGGGGATAGTTTGGCGCATTCCCATCTCCAACAAAGAGAGCGCTAATGCTCGAGGCGCATCATGAGGGGGAACGAGGCAAATGCCCTCGGGATATGGGAAGGAGCCATGTATGGCACGAACCGTAAAGCTAGCCCCAACGGAGCGGTCGACCCCGAAGGCGAAACAGGTCGTTTCGCCGTCGCGTTTCGGCCACATTCGCAACAGCCTTCCGGCCATCTTTGGTGCAGCTGCCCTTGTGGCTGCTGGCGCCCTCGCCGGCACTGCGCTCGCACACGAGGAGATCAACGGCCGCGACGGCCGCCATCCTGGCCCAGCCATGGAAGCGCGCATGACCATGCATCGTGATGATGGCGGGCAGCATAACGCGGGTAAGCCGAAGGCCAGAGTTGGTCTCGCGGGAACAGTTACAAGTGTGAGATCCACCGCACTCTCGATCACCCTTGCGAACGGCACGTCGAAGACGTTCGCACTTGATGCCATGAGCCAGTACTTCACACAGACAACGGGAACCGCCGCTGATGTGACGGTCGGCTCCTATGTACTTGTTGATGGTGGGATGCCTGCAGGTAGTGCAGCGGTTACCGCTAAAGGCATCGCTGTGCTGACGAGCGGCCGTACCGATGTGCGCCTGCACCTTGGTCACCCTGCAAAGGTCACCGCAGTAAACGGCAACACGCTCACCCTAGAGGTGGTCAAGCGGCACGGAACCAAGACGGTCACGGTCACCATCGGTGCCAACACGTCGATCAGCAAGATCACAACTGCAACGAACGCTGACCTCACAGTTGACAGCAACGTGATTGTGGGTCTCGGCCGAGAGGCGGCAGCTGCCAAGTTGGTGCTCATCATTCGATAACGTACGCACCAAGAACTCGCAAGACGCCGCTGGTAGTCCTCCTGCCAGCGGCGTTTCTGCGCCGGCCGACAGAACCTTGGGCTTAGCGCCTCCCTTTTGCGGAAGCAACGGGTCGAAGCAGCGAGAGTAGAACCGATCCACCGAGAATGAGCACGACAATTCCTAGGCTCAGCGTTGGATCAATATGCACATCAATCGCTGGCACTAGTGCGTGCACGATCGGCAGGGCCATCTTTGCACCAATGAAGATCAGCACCCAGGCAAGTCCAGAAGAGAGGTAGTGGAAGCGATCCTTGGCATCGGCGAGCAGGAAGTAGAGCGAGCGCAGCCCCAGAATCGCAAACGCGTTTGAAGTAAAGACCACAAACGGATCCTTGGTAATGCCGAAGATTGCGGGAATTGAGTCTACGGCGAAGATCAGGTCAATGATGCCGATAACGACGATTGCCAAGAAGAGCGGAGTCCACATCAGCTTGCTGCCATGGCGAACTCTGAACTGGTCCGAATCGAAATCAGTGCTGACATGCACGAAGCGACGGGCAAAGCGAATCGCCCCAGGCTCACCGTCACCCATCACGTGTCCACCACTGCGGAGCATCTGGATTCCGGTGAAGAGTAGGAAGACCCCAAACCCGTAGAGCACCACCTCGAAGCGCTCAACAAGCGCGGAGCCGACGAGGATCATGCCGAAGCGCATGATGAGCGACATGATGATCCCGAAGATGAGCGCCTTCTGCTGGAGGCGCTTCGGGGTCTTGAGGGCGGCAAAGATCATCGTGAAGACAAACACATTGTCAATGGAGAGGGAATACTCAATCAGGTAGCCGGTGAAGAATTCGGTGCTGGTCTGTGCGCTCTTCTCAAACCACACAAAGAGCCCAAACACGATCGCCGACGCCACCCAGATGGCCGTGAAGAGCAGCGCCTCTTTTGGAGGGACGACATGTGAGCCCTTACGGCGCAGCCAGAAGAGGTCAACAAATAGGGCGAACCCGACGAAGGCAACGAAGAGGGTCAGCAGCAGTGCGTCCAAGGTTCCTCCATCGTTGACGAGGCGTGCGACTCAGCTCGCTAATGATAGCGGAGGGGGGGTTAGTGAGCCCGTCTGTGGTTAGGCTCGAACGAGGCCGCCGTTGGTGGTGTCGAGCGTGTAGGAGCGTGCGCAGGCGCCGCAGCTGAGCGCGGCCCCCTCGTTGGGCAGTCGAGTGCCGCAGTCGCACACCCAGCCGATGCGCCTGGCTGGGCTGCCGACCATGAGGGCGCGCGGCGGAACGCTGCGTGAGGCGACCCCGCCCGCCCCGACCATGCAGTAGTCGCCCAGGGTGATCCCGGCCACGATCACGGCGCCAGCGCCAATCGAGGCGCCGTCACCCACGTGGATCGGGCTCACCATCCAGTCACTGGCGGCGGCAAGTCCGCCGTCAGGCGTTTGGGCGCGCGGGAAACGGTCGTTGGTGAGGATTGCGTTGGGGCCAATGAAGACGCCGTTGCCGGCGGTGACCCCGTGATAGACAAGCGCAAGGTTCTGCACCTTGCAGCGGTCACCAAGCACAACGTCGGCATCGATGAATGCGCCGCGCCCAATGATGCAGTCGGCACCGATCTTGGCGCCACGTCGCACGACAGCGCCACCCCACACCTTGCTGCGCGCGCCAATAGTCACACCATCTTCAACGATTGCTGTCGGGTCGATGAACGCCGTCGGATCAATCATTGGGCGGCGACCCCGTTAGGCCGACCGAAGCCGATGCGCTTGGCGCCAGCTGGCAGCGTTGCGCCAGCGCAGGCGTTGCGCCCGTCAATCAGCACCTTGAGTCCTGGGAAGAGCGTGGCGAAATCCATCGTGCGATACGCGGCGTCGGCGGTCGCAACCACCACGGCGGTGACCTGCGCATTCTCGGTGCCGTCCCACGGCGTCATCTTCAGCGCCGCAACATCGTCACTAGAGAGGAGTGGGTCGGCACCAAGAACGGTTGCACCACGTGCGCGCAGCACGTCGGCCATCAGTGGTCCGCGCGCATGCGCCAGCTCGCGCACACCTTCACGATAGGTGAGTCCGAGCACCGCGATGGTTGCGCCGGTGAGCGCACCAGCGGTGGCAGCAATCGCATCTGCGGCGCGCTCCACCTGCCCGTCGTTGACGGCACGTGCGGTCTTGATCACTTCTAGGTCACCATCGGTCGAGAGGATCATGCGCGGATAGACCGGGATGCAGTGCCCGCCAACACCGATGCCGGGCTCGTGAATGTGTGAGTAGGGCTGTGAGTTTGCGGCGCGAATCACTTCGGAGAGATCAATGCCGTGTCGATCGGCGACGCGAGCGAACTCGTTGGCGAGGGCGATGTTCACGTCGCGATAGGTGGTCTCGGCGAGCTTCGCCATCTCGGCGGCTTCGAGCGTTTGCATCTGTGCGATCGGTGCGTCAAGCACGCTCTCGTAGAAGGCGGTCGCGCGCGCCAGGCTTGGTGCGTCGGTGCCGCCAACGAGCTTCGGATAGGCGGCGAGGTTGCGGAACGTTTGGCCGGTGAGCACGCGCTCTGGCGAGAAGCAGCCGAACACTTTTGCGCCACTCTTGGTGGCAACCGTTGCGACGAGTTCGCGCGTGGTGCCGATCGGCACCGTTGTCTCAAGAATGACGAGCAGGTCGTCGTGCGCACCGGCAATCAGCGTCTCCGTGGCACCAACGAGCGCCTTGTCGGCGATGCTGCCATCGTCGCGCACCAGAACGGGCACGACGACGAGTGCAACGTCGGCATCGCGCACGGCGGCAGGGCCGTCGATGGTGGCGCGCAGTCGGCCAGAGCCAATATGCTCGGCGAGGAGCTCTGGAAGGTTCGGCTCGCCGCCCCACGGTGCAACGCCTGAATTAATGGTGTCGACCAGGGCCTGATTGATATCAACGGCGTGCACGCGCCACCCGTGGGAGGCGAACTGCAGGGCGAGCGGCAGGCCGATCTTGCCGGAGCCGATCACGGCGATGGTGCCGACGGTGCCAGGCGCGCCGACCCACGGCTTCGCGGTGACGGGGGTGCCGTGGGTGCAGGGGTGTGGCTCAGCGGTAAAGGAGCCACCGAGCATGGACGTTGCTCGACCGAGTGGATCTGTGGTGCGTGCGCTCATCAGCCCTCCTTGCTCCCTTGGAGGGGATGCTACACCGCGGCGATCGCCTCGAGCTTCGGCCGCACAGGGATGCCGCCGCCACGCGCAGACTCGAGAACGGCGTCGGCGAGGATCACGGCACGCGCGCCGTCGTGGATGGTGACAGCAGGCTTCGCCTCGCCACGTGCGGCGGCGAGGAAGGCGCGTAGCTCCAGCGCCAGCGGCTCTTGCCGTGCGGCGGGGAGGTCGGCGGTGCGACCAGGCTGCACGGGGGCGAACCCATCGAGCATCGCACTCGAGTTCGGGTCGGCGCTGGTGAAGGAGACGGTGCGCTGCAGCAGGCTCACGTCGTAGGCACCAGCGCTCGTCGTTACCAGGAGCTGTCGTCGCTTGGCAGGGGCGAGCCATGAGGCGCGAATGCGCGCCACCGCGCCGCCCGGGAAGGTGAAGAGCGCCTCGGCGAAATCTTCTCGTCCCTCAATCAGTCTTGAGCCGGCAACGGCGGTAACCGATAGTGGCGAGCTGCCCGCAATAGCGCAGGCGAGATCAATGTCATGGACCATCAGGTCGCGCACCACGCCAACGTCGCTGATGCGCTCGGGGAGGGGGCTCTCGCGCATCGCCTCGATGGCGTAGAGCGCTTCGCCTGTGCTCCCACGCATCTGCTCAAAGAGTCGGGTGACGGCGGGATTGAAGCGCTCCACATGGCCGACCTGCACGATCGCGCCTGCAGCGATTGCGCGCGCAACGAGGTCGAGCGCCTGGGCCGAGTCAGCAGCGAGTGGCTTCTCGACCAGAATCGGAATCTTGCGCTCGATGGCGCGAATCACCAGTGCGGCGTGGAAGCGTGTAGGCGCAGCGATGATTGCCGCCTCAAGGCCCGGATGGTCAAGCAACTCTGCGGCATCGACGTAGGCGGTCGCGGAAGGGGCAACAGCCAGCGCAGCGTCGCGCGCTGCATCAACGGGATCGCTAATTGCCACGATCTCGGCGTCGGGGAGTGTGGCGAGTACGCGCAGATGGTTGCGCCCCATGACGCCGAGGCCGATCAGGCCAACCTTCATGCGGGCCATGCACTCCCGCCGTGGCGCTCCACGGCGCGTCGGAGTGAGGCGGCGACCTCCTCTTGTTCTGCAGCTGTCATTGCAGCAAACATCGGCAGTGAGAGGCAACCCATTGCCAGCGCATCAGTTACCGGCAGCGCAACACCAAGACCGCGCTCCTTAATGTACGGCTGCTCGCTCACTGGAATTGGGTAGTAGACGCCGGTGCCGATCCCATCGTTGGCAAGATCTTTCACGATCTCATCGCGCGCTGGGCCAACATGCACGGTGTACTGGTGATAGACGTGCAAGTTTCCTGCGGGTGTTCTCTGTCGAACGATCGGCGCGCCAGCAAGCAGCGCGTCGTAGCGCGCCGCAGCGGTGACACGCGCCGCAGTGAACTGATCAAGCTTGCCGAGCTGCACCGTGCCGATTGCAGCGGCGATGTCGGTCATGCGGTAATTCGTCCCGAGCATCTCGTGCAGGTAGCGCACCTTTGCCCCTTGGCTGCGGAAGGCGCGCAGCCACTCGTTGAGCGTGTCGTCGTTAGTGGTGATCATGCCCCCCTCGCCACTGGTGATGTTCTTGGTGGCGTAAAGCGAGAAAGCACCAACGCCAAAGGAGCCGGCCTGCTTGCCGTTCTGTGTCGCGCCGACCGCCTGGCAGGCGTCTTCAATCATCGCGAGGTTGTGCTTGACGGCGAGTGCGCCAAGGGCATCCATGTCGGCAATGAGGCCGAAGAGGTGCACGGGCATCAGCGCCTTCGTCTTTGGCGTGATTGCCGCCGCAGCCGCGGCGGGATCCATCAGCCAGGTAACCGGATCGATGTCAACGAATCGTGGCGTGGCACCAGCGCGCAAGATCGATGCCGCGGTGGCACTAAAGGTGTGGCCTACGGTAATGACCTCGTCGCCAGCCTTAATACCGAGCCCCTGAATGATCGCCTCTTCGGCGAGGGTGCCGTTCGCCACGGCGATCGCATGCTTCACGCCAACCATCTCGGCGAAGCGGCGCTCGAACTCGGCGACACGTGGACCCTGCGCGAGGGCGCCCGACATGATCGCTTCGGCGGCGGCGTCGGCCTCCTCGCGACCCACGGCGGGGCGGGTGATCGGAATGCGAATCTGCGGTGTACTCATTGTGGAGAGCGTATCAGCGCGCGAAGCGGCGCGCGATCAGAGCGGCTCGGATCGCCTCAGCGGCGCCCCCCGCGGGCAGGGGTCGGGATGCTCGCGCGGCGATCGCCGCGGCACCTGTCGCAGCCCCAACCGTTGCGAGGGCGGCAGCAATACGCCCCGCATCAACACCTATAAGGAGTGACGGGCCAGCCGGATGCAGCAGCTCTGGCCACTCCGTGGCGTCACGCAAGATCAGCGTTGGGGTGTTGAGCCAAACCGCCTCGCGCTGCAGCCCACCAGAGTCGGTGAGGACCGCTGCCGCATGTGCAGTGAGTGCAAGCGAAGCGAGATAGCCGACAGGCGGCACCAGTTCCACGCCATCGGGAACGTCAATACCATGGGCAGCGATCGCAGCACTGGTTCCAGGGTGTGCCGCAAAGAGCACCGGCACGCCAAGATGCTCTGCAGAGAATCGCAACACATCAAGCGCAGCGCGCAACCGTGTCGCCTCGCGCACATCAGCGCGGTGCAGGGTGGCGTACGCAAAGCCACCGGACGTTAGTGATCGGCCGATATGCAGTGCGGCAGCATCAAGGGCAGCAGTGCCGCGCGCTATCGGCGCGAGTCGCGCCACGAGGTCGGCCATCAGGTCGCCGACGACCACGTTCCCGTCCGTGAGCCCTTCACCGCGCAACGCTTGCACTGCGGTATCACTCGTGCAGAGTCGCAGCGATGCGATCTTGTCGACCGCAATGCGATTGCGCTCTTCGGGCATTGTCTCGTCACCAGAGCGTACCCCTGCCTCAACATGCACGATGGCAATCCCGCGAGCGTGTGTAGCGAGCGCACCAGCAAGAGTGGAGTCGGTATCTCCAAAGACGAGCACGGCGTCAGGGCGCATCTGCGCAAGAGCCGCGTCAAGTGCACGCACCATTGCATCAAGCCGCTCGACGCCGTGCAGATCTCCCGGCTCGGGCAGGAGGAGGTCTGGGGGCGCCATCCCAAGGTCGCGGTAGATCTGGCCTGCAAGCAGCTCGTCGTGGTGTTGGGCGGTATCAACAACAAACGGCTCGATGGGCGCCGTGAGGTGCGGGCGAAGGGCGGCAAGCTTGATGAGTTGGGGGCGCGTTCCAACGATCGCCGTGATGCGCATAACCCCTCCTTACCCTTGGCGCCCGTGTGTGCTGCGATAGACTCGCCGCATGCCGAACCCCGCTCCGCACACCGTACCAAAGGGTGCCCCCCAGCCGAAGCGGCAGGTGGCGATGTTTGTTGCCAACAATATGGCGAGCGATCGCCGCGTGATCCGCGAGGCGGCAACGGTGGCCGCGGCCGGGTTCGCCGTCACCGTCCATGCCATTGCCCAGCGTCGCGAGAAGTTCCCCACAACCGAGCAGCACCCTGACGGATTCACCATCGTTCGCCATCGACTGGGATTGATTCCGCCCGTCCTGCCGATCCGCCCACGCCTTCTCGCCCTGCTGCTTCATCCGTTCTGGTGCGCACTTGCCGTTGTAGTCGCCGTGGCGCGAAAGGTGCGCCTCCCGCTCGCGGGCGCCGCACTTCTTGCTATTCGCTGGACCGCTTGGGCCACACTCGCAGCGCGAGCGGCGAGCTCCGCACAGATCCTGCATGCTCACGATCTCTCGGGTGCGCTCCCAGCGCTCGCAACGCTGCGTTCGAATCCAGGTGCCGTGCTCCTCTATGACAGCCACGAGGTCTTCCTTGAGAGCGGCCGATGGGCGAAGAGCCCCGCGTTCATTCGGCGCATCCTCGCGAACCGCCTTGAGCAGCCCGCACTCCGACGCGCAGCGGCACTCATTGCGGTGAACCCTCAGGTTATTGAAGAGCTGGGGAAGCGCTACGAGATTCCAGAGCGTCAGGTGGTGACGTACAACTGCCCGCCAGCATGGAACCCTGAACCGCGTGGCACAGAGTTGCGTACCGCTATTGGCGTCGATGCGTCGGCACAGGTTCTCTTGTATCACGGTGGGTTCTCTGCGCATCGTGGACTTGAAGAGCTCCTCGTTGCGATTCGCGACCCACGTCTTACCGCAGTGCATCTGGTCTTCCTTGGCTACGGCCCGCTTGAAGGGATGCTGCGCGCCGCCGCTGCTGATCCAGCCCTTACCGGTCGTGTGCATGTGCTGAAGGCGGTTGCACCTGATGTCTTGGATCGATGGGTCTCGGGCGCCGACGTTGGGATGTGCACCGTGCTGCCGAGCACCCTCAATCACCGCATCTCGACGCCGAACAAGCTCTTTGAATCGATTGGTGCTGGTGTGCCTGTTGTGGCCAGCAACTTTGCAACGATGCGTGACATTCTGCTTGGCGATCCTGATGGTCCGCTCGGTGCTGTCTGTGATCCGATCAGTCCACATGAGGTTGCCACCGCAATTCACTCGATCCTGAGCATGAGCCCAAGCGACCGCGCCGCTCTACGTAGCCGGTGCATTCGCGCCGCCGCGGCACGCTGGAACTGGGAGGTGCAGGCTGCGCGCCTGACAGAGCTCTACACATCGTTAGAAATCTCTGAGAAGAGATGAGCAACAAGGAGCGCCGCCTCGTCATCGGCATGCTCAACGCCGCCGGGCAAGCCTTCGCGCACAAGGATCACGATGGGCGGCGCTCGGCCGCCGTGCTTGCGCAATGGATGGGGGTCAGGTCAAGCAGCCGTAGCGGCAGCATGGCAACCTGACGATCAGCATTCGCTGCGATTAGACCCGTGTTGTCGGCTGGTTTACCGGTACCAATCTCCCAGGAAACGCCGAGATGTCGGTCTCTCACAACGGCTGTTCGGTTAGGGGGAGGCGACGGTCAGCTCTCCGATCATCGTCGGATGGATGCTACAGACGAAGACGTAGTCCCCCGCTGTGAGCGCGGGGAGCGTATAGTCAGCGATCTTCGGTCCGTTGACTAGCTCGCCACGCCAGATCTCTTCACCGATTGACTCGATACTCCCGAGATTGATCGCAACGTTATGTGGCACCGCCACGCGGTTCTCAAAGCGCAACAGACTCGGCTCTCCGGCGACAAGTGTGATCTCGCTGCGATCGAAGAGCAGGTCGCAGGCGGCAAGGCCGATCGCCCCGTCGCTCCCGCGTTCGCAGCTGATTCTGGCCCATGGGTTCGCCGCGAGGAAGAAGAGGAGTCCGCCGGCGATTGCGGCGACAACAAAGGGGAGCGGCGAGGGAGCGCTCACCCAGTGCTCGACCGACTCGTCACTGACTGCTGCACGACGCGCGTACGCGGCGCGATAGGCGATCCAGAGCGCGATGGCGCCGACGATGATCCCCCCTTCGGCGAAGAGTGCGGCGATTGCCGAAGATGAGCGCGGGGCGCCGTTGGCAAGGTAGCCGACGATCGTCAGTGCGGCATAGAGCGCGAGCCAAGCGGCAACGTAGCTGCGCACCCGATACCGTAGTTGCGGGACGAGCAGGGTGAGCAGCAGGAGCGCCCCGTTGCCGAGATAGCCGAGTCCGTTGAGCGTGAAAAGCGTCGAGCCCAGGCTCAAATGCTCGAGCCCCGACCAGAGTGCGCAAGCAACGATCCCGAAGGTCAGCAGGGTGGCGAGTGGATCTCGCGGCCGTGGCGCGTTGGCGAAGAGGATACGTCGGAAGAGGCGAAGGGGTTCCATGGCGTAAGTATGGGCATATGCGCCGAAAAGAGCAGCACACCCCCTCAAGCCGCGCGTGCCTCGTACTGACCCCCGAAATCTGCCTGTGATTGGATCATCAGCGGCGAGTCAGATCGTCGGTGAGCAGCCGCCAGGGGCGAAACCTCCACGAGGTGGGACATCTGGGCTGGGGCGCCTTGACCCGCCCCCTGCCGGGCCAAGGTCGGCCTGAGCCGCCTCGAGGAACCACAACGATTTGGTAGATGTGCGTCCAGGCTGGAGCCGATGGTGAGGATTGAACTCACGACCTGCTGTTTACGAAACAGCTGCTCTACCACTGAGCTACATCGGCGCCGAAAGGGGATTGTAGCGGAGCGAGACCGCTTGGTTGTCTTGCGAGGGCGCTCCCCTATACTCCCCCAAGTCAGCTGATCGTTGGGGGGCTTCCCCTGAGGCGCTGTCATCAATACGGAGGTGTATCGTGGCCGACCCAAAGCAGACGAAATTTGTGCTCGACGAAAATCGGATGCCTAAGGCCTGGTACAACATCGCGGCGGATCTTCCGTGGCCACAATCGCCGGCGCTGAATCCTCAGACCGGCCAGCCCCTCGGCCCCGATGATCTCGCCCCACTCTTTCCAATGGCACTCATTGGTCAAGAGGTTTCGACGGAACGAGAGATTGAAATTCCAGAGCCGGTGCGCGACGCGTACCGCCTCTACCGACCGAGCCCGCTCTATCGCGCGCATCGACTCGAAAAGCTGCTGGGCACGCCAGCGAAGATCTTCTACAAGTACGAGGGTGTGAGCCCAGCGGGCAGCCACAAGCCGAACACCGCCATTGCGCAGGCGTTCTACAACGCGCAAGAGGGTGTGAAGCGACTGGCCACCGAAACTGGTGCAGGGCAGTGGGGCACTTCGCTCGCATTCGCTGGCGCCATGTTCGGCCTGGAGATCAAGGTCTACCAGGTGCGAGGGAGCTACGACGCGAAGCCGTATCGCCGCATCCTGATGGAGACGTACGGCGCATCGGTAGTTGCAAGCCCGAGCCCCGACACGAACTACGGTCGTTCAGTGCTCGCTTCAGACCCGCACACGACCGGTTCGCTTGGAATGGCGATCAGTGAGGCGGTCGAAGATGCCGCCACGCGTGATGACACCAAGTACGCGCTCGGCTCGGTGTTGAATCATGTGCTGCTGCACCAGACGGTGATCGGCCAAGAGGTGCAGCTGCAGCTCGAAATGGCGGACGTGGAGCCCGACATCTTGGTCGGCTGCACTGGCGGCGGATCGAACTTTGCCGGATTCACCTTCCCGTTCTTGGGAGCCGCCTTCCGTGGCGGCCGCAAGGTGCGGGTGATTGCGGCGGAGCCGACGGCGGCACCATCGCTAACGCGCGGCATCTATGCGTATGACTATGGCGACACGGCGCATATGGCCCCAATGGTGAAGATGCACACGCTCGGTTCGGCCTTCATGCCCGATCCGATCCACGCCGGTGGGTTGCGATACCACGGCATGGCCCCGCTGGTCTCGCTCCTGAAGGAGAAGGGTGCCATCGAAGCGGTCGCCATTTCGCAACGCGAAACCTTCGAACGCGGTGTGGAGTTCACTCGCGCAGAGGGGATCCTGCCAGCGCCAGAGGCGAACCACGCCATTGCGGCGGCGGTTCGTGAGGCGCTGATCGCCAAGGCCGAGGGGAAGGAGACCGTGATTGTCTTCAACAATTGCGGGCACGGCTTCCTCGACCTGGCGGCGTATGAGAACTACCTCGCTGGCAAGCTCGAGGACTTGAGCCTTGAGCAGAGCAAGATCGAGGCTGCGCTCAGCGACCTTCCAAAGCTGTAACGCAGCGGCTTTAGACGCTCATGGCGAACGTACGACCCTTCCGGGCGACGCGCTACGCGCGCGAGCAGATTGATGCGCTCCTGAGTCCGCCGTATGACGCGGCAGAGGCAGAGGTCATTCAACGCTTGCGCGCGAGCGAGCCGCTCAACTCGGCGGCACTCGACGCGTCGAACTCCCCCGAAGAGTCCGCGGCACTCTGGCAAGACTGGCGCAAAAGCGGCGTGCTGATCGACGAAGCCGAGCCTGCGATCTACCTGTACGAAGGGGTCAGCGAGAGCGGCGTCACTATGCGCGGCATCTTCGCCGCGGTGCCAGTTGGCGCATACGGACCAGCGACTGGCGTGTATGGGCACGAGCGCACCCTCGATGCACCACGCGCAGGCAGGCTGGCACTGCTCGCGGCAACGCGCGCGAACCTGTCGCCGATCCTGCTGCTGCGCGCGGGGGGCGCGACCACATTTAGCACCGCGTTTGCGCAGGTTGCAGCGGGTCAACCAGTAACGCGCACAACGGCACCCGATGGCACGCGTATTCAGCTCTGGCACGTAGCGCCAGAGAGCGATGCAGGTCGCGCCTTGCTGGACTGGGCATCTGGCGCCCCGCTGATCATTGCCGACGGGCATCACCGCTATGAAGCAGCGCGCGAATATGCCGAGCGCCACGACGGCCCTGCGGCCACGATGGGCCTCATCGTTGAGGCCGATGGTGCTGGCCCAACGCTGCACGCCACCCACCGAATCCTGCGCGGGTACGAGAGCGAGCGATTCCTAACCGCCCTTCGCGCGAGCAGCGACGTAGTCACTGTTCAGGCAGCTGACCTGGCTGATGCGGCAGAGCAATTCTCCGAAGCGCACCGCGGCGAGCGAGCGGAGTTTGCGCTCTGCGCCAATGGAGTGGCGCACCTTATCACGCTGGCGCCAAGCCAACAGGCGCAGCCGATCACGCAGCGGGTGGAGGATCTACTTCGATCTCTCCTTGGAATCACAAAGGCGGATATTGCCGGCGGGGCGCTACGCTACGAGCGACGAGTAACTGACGCAGTTGAAGCATCACGCACCGAAGGAGTAATCACTATGCTCCTTCCGCCAGAGCGAGCGGAACTCGTGACATCGATGGCACTCGCACAACAGGTGATGCCCCAGAAGGCGACGCACTTCTCGCCGAAGCCAGCAACGGGGCTGCTCTTTCTATCGCACGACCAGAACGCGTAAGAGGCGGAGGCTAGCTCCGGCGCTTCGCGAGCGGTCTAGAGGGCGTCGTTATACGTCCAGACGTCGAGCGCGTCTAGATCAAGCGTGGTGTTGCCGTTCGCGGCGAGTGCGCCGGCGATCTGAGCGCGATGCTCAGTGGCGTGGTGCACCGCCTGGTTCACGAGCACCCAGCGCGGTACGGAGATCTCTTCACCGCCGTACGAGATCCAGGTGATGATCTCGTCGCCGGTGAGCTGCGCACCCGCACGGAGCTTGGCGTCGGCAACCTTGACGGCGGCCGCGAGGGCTTCGAGATCGGCGATGGTGGTGGGGAGCTCGCGCTTCTCGGCGCGCGGCTCGCCGTGCATTCGCTGCGCGTAGTTCTCGGCGGCGGTCACCAAATGATGCGCGATGGCGCCAACACTCCAATCAGAGCCTGGCGAGGTGAAGGCGAGCGCTTCAACAGGGAGTGCCGCAAGCACCGTGAACATCTGAGTGTTTGCCCAGGCCATGTGCTCCAGGCTGCGGTTCAGGGCGATGTTTTCCATGGCGGGAGGATAGCCGAGCGCGATCGGGTTGGGCTAGCGGGCGAGTGATCGCCGCAGGGCGAGAATGACAGCAGAGAGGGCAACCGCGGCGAGCGATGCGATCAAGACGCCAATCTTGGCAGCACCAAGTGATGCCTCGTTAGTGAAGGCGAGCTCACTAATGAGCAGCGAAACAGTAAAGCCGATCCCTCCAAGTGCCCCAACAAGGGCAATGTCGATCCAGCGCATGCCCGCCGAGAGCTTCGCCCCCAGCGCGGTTGCAAGCCGGGCGGCGAGGAGGATGCCGATTGGCTTACCCGCAACAAGGCCAACAAGTACGCCGAGCAGAATTGGCGAACCGGTCACCGCCTCGATATTGATAGAGCGAAGGTCAACTGCAGCGGCGAAGAGGGCGAAGAGTGGCACGGCGATCGCCGCACTAATGGGATGGAAGCGTTCCGTTGCGCGGTCTACGGGTGCATCTTGCTCGCCAGGATCTTTCTTGACGCGCATCAGTAGCCCGAGGGCAACGCCCGCGATTGTTGGATGAATCCCAGCACTATGCACGGCGTACCAGGTGCCGAGTGCAAGGGGCACGTAGATGAGCGGTGAGGTGATGCGTTGCCGCTGCGCAATCGCGAATAGTGCCAACAGCAACGCTGCGACGGCGAGCCACTCTACGTGCAGGCTCGCGGAGTAGAAGAGTGCGATCACTAGAATCGCTCCGAGATCATCAACCACCGCCAGTGTCAGCAGGAAGGTGCGCACGCCAGTGGGCAGTCCGCGACCGAGCACCGCGAGCACTGCGAGGGCGAAGGCGATATCTGTGGCCATCGGAATACCCCAGCCGCTGAGCGCATCAGGCGCACCGCCCTGATTGATTGCGAAGTAGAGGAGCGCTGGAACGATCATCCCGCCGAGTGCTGCGGCAACCGGTAGGGCCGCCTGGCGCGGCTTCGAGAGTGTGCCCACCACAAGTTCATGCTTGAGCTCGCAGCCGATCACGAAGAAGAAGATGGCGAGCAACCCATCCGCGGCCCACTCCTGCACGGTGAGGTTCAGATGGAGCGCGTCGCTGCCGATCTGCGTCGTGGCAACGGCGCGCAGCACCTCTGAGAGGGGGCTGTTGGCCAGAGCGATGCCGATGAGGGCCGCAGCGATCAGCAGCGCACCGCCTACGGTCTCGCTACGAAGAAAGAGCTGCATGCGCTCTCGAGTGTCCATACGTGCATCGTATCGCCTGTGGGGGGGGGTTGGCGGAAACGGAGCCCGTTCAGTAAAATCCCACACATGCTGGCGCAATGGGACTGGACGGGGATCATCGGGGGGCTGATTAGCTTCCTCGTCGTGCTGTTTGTGCAGCAGTCGCAGCGCATCTATCGATCCCGTGGAACGACGGTGAGCACCATCGCGTTTGCCGCCCTCGTCGCCTACGTTTGGGCGCCGTTTGGATTCCCCAACTCTGATTGGTCACGTGCACCGCTCGGCAGCGATGTGATTCGCCTGATTCCATTCGTGAACTTTGATCCTGCTCTTCTGCAAACGCAGTGGTTGCTGATGCAGGTGAGCATGGGAGCATCAACGTTCCTGCTGGCGACTCTCGCCCTCTACGGAGATGCCAGGCGGGCGGCCTTTGCCCTCATCGGCATCATGGCGGTGGGTCTCGAGGTCAGCCAGGGGTTCTCGAATTACTTCTCGAGCCCAGTGCCGCCCTATCGAATCGACGTGCACGACATCATGGCGCGAGCAGCCGGGGCACTGGCTATCTATTTCGTACTGAAGGTCACTGCCGCGATCTGGCGTGTTCGGGTCAGCCCCACCCCTCGCAAGAGCAGCCTCTTTGGCTTCATCGACGGGGTCACGCGCCGCATTTAGCGGTTGCGAGACGTTGCAGTAACGACCTCCACGCGTAGGCGATACGATATCCATGTGACCGCAGCTGATCTCATTGCCCAAACCGCTGGCGAGCCGAGCATCTGTCGATGCCCGTCGCTCTCCTTCGGGCCGTCCTGCGTGCGCTGAGGCGATCGCAACCAGGGACCAAACGGCAGAGGGGGCGGCGGATGTAGTCCACAACCCACCATATAGCTGGAGGTACCCGACATGACAGTTCAGAACCCAGAAATCTTCTCTGACAACGCCATCACGATTGGCGGCACGCCACTCGTGCGCCTGAACCGCGTCACCGACGGCGCCGCCGCAACGGTGCTTGCCAAGGTTGAGGGGCGCAACCCTGCCTACTCCGTGAAGTGCCGCCTCGGCACCGCCATGGTGCTCGACGCCGAGAAGCGCGGTGTGCTGAAGCCAGGCAATGAGATCGTGGAGCCAACGAGCGGCAATACCGGCATCGCCTTGGCGATGGTTGGTGCGGCACGCGGCTACAAGGTCACCCTCACCATGCCCGACACCGTCAGCATTGAGCGACGCAAGCTGATCGTTGCCTACGGCGCAACGCTCATCCTTACAGAAGGGGCGAAGGGAATGCCAGGTGCGATCGCGAAGGCGGAAGAGATTGCCGCATCGGATCCTGCACGCTACGTACTGCTGCAGCAGTTCAAGAACCCAGCCGGCCCAGCGATTCATGAGTCGACCACTGGTCCAGAGATCTGGGCAGACACCAATGGGAAGGTCGACATCTTCGTTGCAGGGAGTGGCACCGGCGGCACCATTACTGGCGTCGCTCGCTACTTTAAGAAGGGCCTCGGTAAGGCGGTGCACATCGTTGCCGTTGAGCCCGCCACCAGCCCAGTCATTGCGCAGCGCATTGCTGGTCAGCCAAATCAGCCAGCACCGCACAAGATTCAAGGGATCGGGCCAGGATTCGTTCCTGACATCCTTGATATCTCGCTGATCGATCAGGTTGAGTCTGTGACGAACGAAGAGGCGATCTCGATGGCGCGTCGCATTGCCCGCGAAGAGGGGATCCTCGTTGGCATCTCGTGCGGTGCTGCCGCACACGTTGCGCTGAAGTTGGCGCACCTGCCAGAGAACGCCGGGAAGACGATCGTGGTGGTACTGCCAGATTCGGGCGAGCGCTACCTGAGCACCGCGCTCTACGAGGGGCTCTTTGATGCCAGCGGCATCGCTCTGTGAGTTCTGACGCAACCGATCTAAGTCGCGCGCTTACCGCCGCCGACGCTGCCCTTGCGGGTGGCGCGGTGGCGGCGGGCGACCGCCCATCGCGTGGCGAGATTGCCCGTGTGTTGGCTGAACTTCGCGCGGCACTCTTCCCACGCGAGCTCGGCGTTGCGGCCGATGGCGATGCGGCGGTTGCCGCGCATCTCACCGCGGCGCTCGCCGGCCTGCGCGAGCAGATCCGACGCTGCACGGTGCTGTTCGCCGCCGAGCGACCAGGTGAGGGGCTCGCCCCTGATCAGGTCGATCGCGTCACGAGCGCATTTGCGGCCGAGCTTCCCGCGATTCGCACACTGATTGAGGGAGATATCGCCGCGGCGTTTGCGGGAGACCCTGCAGCACGCAGCCGCTCAGAGATCCTGCACGGCTACCCAGGCGTGCGCGCGATGATCGATCACCGCATGGCGCACCTTCTCTACACGTTGAGCGTGCCACTGCTGCCGCGCATTGCTTCGGAGGCGGCACACTCCGCAACGGGGATCGACATTCACCCCGGCGCAACGATTGGCGAGCGCTTTTTCATTGACCACGGCACTGGTGTGGTGATCGGCGAGACGGCGATCATCGGCAGTGGCGTGCGCCTCTATCAGGGCGTCACCCTTGGCTCCAAGAGCTTCCCGAGGGGTGAAGACGGCAACCTGGTGAAGGGCCAGCCGCGCCACCCGATCATTGAAGACGATGTGGTGATCTACTCCGGGGCGACCGTCCTGGGTCGCATCACCGTTGGGCGCGGTTCAACGATCGGCGGCAACGTATGGCTGACCAAGAGTGTTCCGGCTGGGAGCCAACTTTCGCAGGCACGCGTGCGCACCGACGAGCTGGCAGCCGACGGTTCGGGGATCTAGCCCTCGGCGGGATAGAATCCCGCCATGCCCACAGGTCTTCTATTGATGAACACACCCGCCCGCGTCGCCGTGCCCGCATGAGTGGCGGCATGGGTCCTGGGCGCGGTGGCCATATGTTCGGTGGCGACGCGAGCGGCCCAACGAAGCCGGCTGGGGCGGCACTGCCGCTGCTACGACGAGCGGCGAAGTTCTTCGGGCCATATCGAGGGCGACTCAGCGTTATTGGGCTCGCCATCCTCGGGTCGAGCATCTTGGGGCTTGCCAACCCGTACCTCTTAAAGCTCCTCATCGACGAGGCGATTCCACAGCGCGATCTTGGCCTGCTGGCGCTCTACGCCGGGCTGATGGTGGTGGTGCCGATCATCAACGGCGGCATCGGGCTCGCCCAGGCGTGGCTCACCGCCTCTGTTGGTCAGTTCGTGATGCGCGACCTGCGCAATGCGCTCTTCACCCACGTGCAGTCGATGCCGATCCGCTTCTTCTCAGAGACGCGCACCGGTGAGATTCAGAGCCGCCTCACCAACGACGTGTCGGGGGTGCAGTCGGTCGTCAGCGACGCGGCGGCGAACCTCGCCTCAAGCATTGCCATCGTCGCCTCAACGTTGGTGGCGATGACGATCATTGACTGGCGCCTCACGGCAGTAAGCGTTGCCGTTGCGCCGCTCTTCCTCTTCTTGAGCTCAAAAGCCTCAGCGGCCCGCCGCAAGGCGAGTGGCGAGGTACAGACGGCGCTCGCCGACCTCACGGCAATTGCCGAAGAGCACCTCTCCGTGGGCGGCGCACTCTTGGCGAAATCATTCGGTCGCTCTGAGGCTGGTGCCGAGCGCTTCACTCAACGCTCCGACGAGCTCGCCACGCTGCAACTCCGCCAAGCACTCACCGGCCGCTGGGTTGGCGTGGTGGTGCAGGTGGTCTTCAGCGGCATTCCAGCGCTGGTCTACTTCGCTGCCGGTTCACTCTCTGTTGCTGGCGCACCAGATGCTCCGACGATCGGTGACATCGTCGCCTTCACCACGCTGCAGAGCCGACTCTTCTTCCCACTCGCCTCACTGCTCGGTCTGCAGGTCGAGATCGGTGGAAGCCTCGCACTCTTCGAGCGGATCTTTGCCTACCTCGATCTGGTTCCAGAAATCGTCGATTCACCGAACGCGATCACGCTGACACGTGCGGGCGTTCGCGGGCAGGTCACCGTGCACGAGGTGAGCTTCCGCTACCCGGCGCCGCCAGCAGGGCAGGGTCGGCAGAGGCGTGATTCCTTCGGCCTAACCAACATCTCGTTCACCGCCGAGCCAGGGAGCCTCACCGCTCTCGTTGGCCCATCGGGTTCAGGAAAGAGCACGATCTTGAGTTTGATTCCGCGCTTCTGGGATGTGAGCGCGGGCTCAGTGCAACTCGATGGCGTGGATGTGCGCGGGATCAAGCTGCGGTCACTCGGCGAGATGATCGGCGTTGTGACGCAAGAGACGCACCTGCTGCACGCGAGCATTCGCGACAACTTGCTCTATGCGCGCCCAGAGGCGACCGACACACAGATCCTCGCAGCACTTGCGGGTGCATCGCTGGCGGAACGTATCAAGGAGCTGCCGCAGGGGCTCGACACTGTCGTGGGCGAGCGCGGCTACAAACTCTCCGGTGGCGAGCGTCAGCGTCTGGCCATTGCCCGTGTGCTCTTGAAAGACCCACCAATCCTCTTGCTTGACGAGGCGACCTCGGCACTCGACTCGGTCTCGGAGCGTCATGTGCAGCAGGCACTTGAGCGCGCCATGGCGGGCCGCACCACCATCGCCGTGGCGCACCGGCTGAGCACCGTCTCGTCAGCAGATCAGATCATCGTCTTGGACCACGGCGCTATTGTGGAGCGCGGTCGACACGAGGAGTTGCGCTCAAAGGGCGGCCTCTACGCCGAACTCGCGGCGGTGCAGTTCGGGCTACACGCGTAGTTACTGGGCCCAGCGGGCGGTGATCACCAGCCGTTAGAATCCACCTATGTCTCTCACCGCAATGTTGCGCCCCGTCACTCGCCTCTGCCTCGCGCTGCTCATTGCTGCGGTCAGCCTTTCCGGCCAAGCTGCAACACCGGCGTCCGCAACGGATCCGGTGGACTGGCGCACCTGTGCGGCGCGACCCGTGCCACTTTCGCCAGCGCGCGCAGTTGACCCCACCCTTGCAAAGACCCTCACCGCCAAAGTCGTCGCTTGGCAGAAGGCGCGTCGAACTCGCCACCCAGGGGTCTCGGTCGCCATCCGCTGGGACGACGGTCGCAGCCTCACCGCCGCCGTTGGCGTTGGCGACACCAAGAGCAGGCGCACCGTGACTCCATCGATGCCGTTTGCGATCGCGAGTACGAGCAAGGCGTTCACCGCCGCAGTTGCGCTGCTCCTTGATCACTGTGGAATCTTGCCGCTGAGCACGCTCGCATCAACGCTTGTCCCTGAGGCCCAGGTGGCGCCTTCGGCCACCATCGCGCAGCTGCTCTTGCACCGATCTGGCATGAGCGATTGGCTGACCGACAAAGACTCCAGAATGGGCTGGCTGAGCAGAAATCAGAACGCGAAGGTGACGCCGCTGACTGCGGTGCAGGGACTTTTGACACCCTCAACCGTAGGGAGCTTCTCGTACTCAAACTCGGGCTTCACCCTTGTCACGATTGCCGCCGAACGTGCGACAGGTGTTGCCTGGAAGACATTGGTGCAGTCGCTGATCCTTGATCCAATGAGCATGACCGAAACAGGATGGGGGCCAAAAGTTGGAGCGGCCCGGCCGCACATTGGCGGGAAGCCGTACGGCTTCGTGAGCTGGGGGCCGAGTAAGGCGGTTGGCACCATTCTGCGTGGGGCGGGCGACATGTTCTCGACGCCGCGTGATCTTGCTCGTTTCGGCGAACTCTTCTGGGGCAACCGACTTACCGAGGGGGAGGCGACACTCGCAATGAACGGGATCGCCTATCAGACCTGGTCATCGTGGCTCTACAACTACGGCACGCAAGTCGATCGAACCTGGCTCGGAGAGCTGCGGAGTTACGGTCACAACGGTGGATTCTCTGGTGTGACCAGCTCTCTGCACCGAGTCCCCGCACTGGGGATCACCATCGCCGCCGTGGCGAACGGCTCACCGACGACGGACTCGTTCGCCGATGACCTTGTGCTGGAACTCTTCAAGATGATTGATCAGCCCGCCGTTGACGGGAGCGGCGTGCCACGCCTGACCGCCGCCGACAGTGGCGACCCGGAGCCACCCGATGCGCCGGTGGTCCTCCCCGCCGACTACTGCGGTGACCCCACGCCGAGCAGTAGCAGTGATGCGCTGGCGGCGCGCTGGATCGCCCTCGGCTCCTCCGCCGGCTGGGTGGGGAGCACAACAACGATGGTCGAGCTCCCCGGCGGGCGCCTCGTCGTTGGCGGCACTGGGCTCACGAAAGCGGCTGGCAAGACGGTGGCGGGGCTCGCCGTGCGCGATCCACGGACCGGTGCGTGGCAGGCACTCGCAAACTTGAAAACCTCTGCCGGACGCGTTGCCTCGGTATACGCGCTCGCCGTCGATGCCTCTCGAAATCTCCTCTACGTCGCTGGCAACTTCAGTAGTGTGACGCGGGGGAACCGTCGTGTTGCCGTCGTCGGGATCGCTCAGTTCAATCTGAAAACGGGCATCTGGTCGAAGGTTGGCACGGGGCTCAGCGGAAAAGGAATTTCAGTCAGAACACTCTCGCTAGATGCAGTGAGCGGCAACCTGCTGATTGGGGGCCACTTTACGCGCGCGGGCGGCGTCACCTCGGCAAACATTGCAACGTGGAGCCCAGCACGAAAGCGATGGCTCGCCCTTGGCACCGGACTCAAATCTGACGTTGTCACCGCTGCACTCGCAGGCGACGGCACGGTCTACGCCGCCGGTCGGTTTGTTGATGGGCTGGTATCGACATGGAACCCGACAACAAAAGTGTGGAGCACGATCGGTGATGCTCGCCTCTTCTCTGACCTTCCGACGAGCATGGTCATTGATTCGCTCGGCCACCCGTTGATCGGGCGTGGTGTTGGCTGGTATGGCGAAGCGATCCAGAGGATTGAACCCGCCGCCCCCGGCGGCTGGATCGCGTTGGGTGGTGGCGTAAGTTACCCGCGACGCACGGCATGGGTAACGGCGATGGCCACACTCGACGACGGCACCGTTGCCGTTGGTGGCTACTTTGCAAAAGCCGGCGCGCTGGATTCACCGAACCTCGCCGTGTGGGATCCCATCACGCAGCGGTACACGACCATCGGCACAGGGCTTGCGATTGAGCCCGACGCCCTCGCGTCGAGCGCATTCGGAACGGTGTACGCCGCCACACGAGTGCGCAGTGCATCTCCTGGCGGCAACGGCGGGCGCTGCATCGGCGTCTGGGCGACCCAGGCGCCTGCCGCCCCTGTTGGCGCAACGCTCACGGCGGGTCGCGGCACCATTCGTGTTGACTGGACGCTCCCTGCTGATTCAACTCTGGCAAGCGGCTGGATCGCCACCGCCACCGCAAAGGGTCGGACGACGCGCAGCTGCACGGTTGCTGGATCTACGGTCAACCCAGCCGCAGGAACCCCTGCGCACTGCACGATCACCAGCCTCGTGAAGGGGGTCACCTACAAGGTGACGCTCGTTGCCTGGTCCGCACCGGCTGGGCCATCGCCGCGCGTTGATCTTGGCACCGTGAAGACGCTTCGCTAATGCGGCACTTTGTTCGAGCAGCATGGAGCGCTGTCGCTCTTGCACTCGTACTCATCGGTTGTTCGGCTTCAGTGTCTCCGACCGCGCGAACGCAACCGTTCAAGGTCGTTGGGTATGTGACGCCCGCCGCCAACATTGCTGCGATCAACTTTTCACTCCTGACGCACATCAATTACTCGTTCCTGATTCCACGGGCGAACGGCACGACGCGGCCGTTCGGCGCGCCGAATCATTTGCGCGCGGTCGTTGCGCAAGCGAAGAAGCATGACGTCAAAGTGCTCATTGCCGTTGGAGGCTGGGGCTGGGATAAGGAGTTTGAGACGCTTACTGCTGATCCGGCAATCCGCGAAAAGCTCGCACAGCGCGTAGCGGAGTTCTGCGACACCTATGAGCTTGATGGCATCGACATCGATTGGGAGTATCCGAACGCTGGTGCTTCGGCGGCAAACTTCGCCGCCCTTGCAATCGCCTTCCGCTCGGCGCTCCCAGCGGGGGCGCTCGTCACTGCGGCAGTGCTTGCCGATGCCACGGACGCGGATGGGATCTCGACTGATGCCGTTGGGCATCTCGACTTCATCAACCTCATGGCGTACGACGGGCCAAGGAGTGATCACTCGTCATATGCGATGGCCGAACGTTCGATCGCGAGCTGGCTTGCCCGAGGCATTCATCCAGACAAGCTCGTGCTCGGCGTACCGTTCTACGCTCGGCCAGGGAATGCCACCTATCGCACGCTGCTCGCAAACGACCCAGCGACCGCCAGCGGTGACCGAGTCCTCTTTCAAGATATTGAACAGAACTACAACGGGCCAGCCACGATTCGGCGCAAGACAGAGCTCGCCCTGCAGTTAGTGGGCGGCATCATGATCTGGGAGCTATCGCAGGATGCGCTCGGCAGCGACTCACTCCTACGCGTGATTGGCGAAACCGTCGTCGCCCCCTAGGGGTATCCTCCCCCCATGCAACCACTGCGCATTGAGAGCCTCTCCAACCCGGTCGTGAAGGGGCTGCGCGCCCTGCGCACGCCGAAGGGGCGCGACGAGCAGCGCCTCTTCCTGGCTGAGGGTGAGCGCACGATCGTCACCGCCACGGCCGCGGGCTGGATCCCCGAGATGCTGTTGACCGCCGGACCACTGCGCGCCCCCATCGACGGCGGAACGAGCCACGCTCGCGAGTCGTTCTCGGTGACGACCGAAGTGCTGGCAAAGATCACCGGACGCGACAACCCGCAGGAGCAGCTCGCCGTCTATGCCGACCCTGCGCCAGAGACCCAATCAGTGACGAGCCTCGACCCGAGCCGCGCAGCACGTTGGCTGATGCTCGAAGCACCGCGCGACCCTGGCAATCTCGGCAGCGCCATTCGCAGCGCCGATGCCTGCGCCGCTGGTGGCGTGATTCTTGTGGGGAACACGTGCGACCCGTACTCCATTGAAACGGTGCGCGCCACGATGGGCTCGATCTTTACGGTGCCGATCTATCGCGCGACACACGAGGAGGCGGTCACGCTGCTCAAGCGCTGGCCAGGGAGCACCGTCGCCACTGCACTCGACGGCGCATCCGATTACAGCGAGCTCTCGTACGCAGCGCCAACGGCGATCGTGATCGGCACCGAGGCGGACGGGCTGAGCGCCGATCTGCGCAGCGCCTGTGCCAGTGCGGCACTGATTCCGATGCTTGGAACCGCTGAGAGTCTCAACCTTGGGGTGGCATCCGCGATCATGCTCTACGCAGCGGAGCGAGCGCAGCGCTAGCGCGGCAGCAGCTTCGCGATCTCGACGCCGAGTGGAGCGGCGAGACTTCGCGAGAACGTTTCTGTCATGTGATCCTCATCGCGGTAAATCAGCACAGTCTCGTCAATTGGCGAGCAGGGCCATGCGGCACAAATCTCGCCCGTCAGATCAATCAGTAACGCCCCTGAAACCTCGGCCGCCACACGTTCTGCAACACCGATCTCACGATTATCTGCATCGTCTTGCGTGAAGAGGCACGCACGAACATCATCAGGGTGCTTTGAGAGACAGGCGGGAACATCACGACCAGGGTCTGGCGTATCGACAAGGATCGCCGTTGCTCCCGGGAGGCGGGCGACCATCTCGCCAAGCGCAGCTCCAGCCAACGCTGACGTGATATCGCCGTCAATTGGCCGGAAGGTGCGGCGATTCACGATAATCGTGAGTGCTGGCTTGATTTGATTGAGGCGTGCCACCGTCGCCTCGTTGAACGTGGTGCACTCACGGTACTCACGCTTCAGCGCCAAGTTGCGCTGCACGAGAGTAGTGAACGAGCACGACACCTTCACGAACGTGAGCAGACGCCAACCGCGTTCTAGCGCGACCGCTTCGATTGCGGGGAACCAGTGCGAGGCGTGAGAGTCGCCAACGAGGGCGATGGTGATCGCTGATCCCTTGACGCCGTAGACACAGTTCGGCGGTGTTGTGACGCGCTCAAATGCGAGGCAGCCGTCGCCGCGTAGCCGCTCCTCGTCATCGCGCGCCGATGTCAGCGATGGGGTTAGATCTGCTGGCAGCGTGATCGGGCCGTCGCTCGCCACCGGCGAGCCCGAGGGGCTCGGTGCCGGTGAGCCCGAAGGGCCCGGTGTTGGTTGAACGGCAACAGTTGACGAGGGGAGAGCAGCGGCGAGTCCTTGCGTAAAGAGGGCCACGCTGAGAATGCCCGCGACGCCAATGCGAATGGCGCTCCATGAGGTGGCGCGACGTGAGCGATCTCCGTAGCGGAAGGGCTGCTCAACAAAGCGCCAGCTCAGCCACGAGACGCCGATCGCTGCAGCGACGGAGGCCACGATCTCAACGCCGGTGAGGGCGCGCTCGAGGAACATGATGGGGAGCACAAGCAGCGGCCAGTGCCAGAGGTAGAGCGAGTAGCTGATCTTGCCGAGGAAACGGAGTGGTGCGGCGGCGAGGAGGCGTGCCGGTCCGCTTGGCGCAGCACCGCCGTAGAGCAGCGCGACGGCGCCTGCGGTGGGGAGGAGGGCGGCGAGCCCTGGATACGGCATCTCAGCGGTGAGTGCCACCCCCGCAACGGCGACCGCGGCAAGGCCGGCCCACGCGAGGGCACCGGCGCGACGCGAGGTGCCTACGACACCGACGAGGGCGAGCAGGCCACCAACCCCAAGCTGCCAGACACGCGTCGGCAGCAGGTAGAAGGCGCGCGCAGGGGAGGCGTCGGTGAGCCACATGCTGAGTGCAAAGGAGGCGACGACACCAATGAGGAGCGCCGCGATCAGGCGCCGAGAACTGCCGCCACGCCAGGTGAGGAGTACGATAAGCGCCGGCCAGACGAGGTAGAACTGCTCTTCGACGCTGAGCGACCAGAAGTGCAAGAAGGGTGATGGGCTCAAGGTTGGCGCGAAGTAGTCCACCGAACCGATGAAGCGCATGTTGGCGATTGAGAGCGCCGAAGCTGCGCCATCTGCCGCCAACTCACTGCGATCGAGCGGCGCAGCAATCAGTAGCCCAACCAGTGAGATGAGCGCCACGGCGACGAGAGCCGCTGGGAGGAGCCGACGGATTCTCCACGCGTAGAACTTGGCGATGTTGAGCCCACCAGGCTGCTGTGACTCACGCCACAGCTTGCCGGTGATGAGGAATCCGCTAATCACAAAGAAGACGTCAACGCCAATGAACCCACCCAGCGTCCACGGGAGCCCCGCATGAAACAGCAGTACGAGAAGGATGGCGATACCTCGTAGCCCCTCAATGTCGGGGCGGAACTCGGCGGTGTTCTTTGGAGCCTGCATCAGGCTATTCGCAGATCTGTGGCTTTGATACTGGCACTGGCCGCGTCGAGGTTGTCGTATCGATGTATTTTCCAATGACAACCATCTTCGGTCCATCACTGCGATCTGTTTCAGAGGTTTGCAAGATCACCCGACCGTTCGGCACATCAGCGATGTCGGCCCATGTGGAGATGTGCTGTCGCACCTCCGTCACGCGGTAGCGCAGACGGAGCAGCGTCGCGCCAGCAACTTTCGGAAGCACATCCACTTCGATGATTTGGCCGATCATCTGCTTTGGCGTCTTGTCGAGAAGGCCGCCGAACTCCCAGTAGCGACCATGCGCATAGATAAAGAGGATGCCCGTCTTGCCGTCGGCCTTCCCCTTGTTCGGCATCCACTCGGCAACACGACACCAGGGGAATCGTGGCGAGCCATCTGTTTCGAGTGGTGGGCGGACGACGGGAAGGTTGATCCAGACGCCGCTCACCAAGACGCGAACAGGGTCACCGGCGACTGATGGGACGAGCAGGCTTGGATCGACTGGCGGGAGGGGTGGTGGCGTGGTGCGCGCTCGTTCTGCAGGGTCGGAGGGGTCGACCTCAGGACTTGGCGAACCGCCATCACCGCTTGGGTCGACCGATGGCTCCTCAGTGACGACCACCACGCCGCCTGGGGCCCATGGTCCGATCTGCTGATCGATCCCCCACGTGACGAGAGCGCCTGCAGCGAGGATGAACGAGGTAGCAAGCAGGATCGTTGAGCCGATATGCCGAAACGGCATGCGCTCACGCGGAGTGCGGGACTTGGGCTTGGTCGGCGGCAACATAGGGAGAGTGTAGTGCGGGATGGCACACTACCCCCATGCCACGAGACACTCGAGCCACCGACCTTGGAATCCGCATCGGCCGGTTTACTCCTGGCCCAACGGACGGAATTACTGATGTGGCAGGAGTGCGTGTTGCTGTCACCACCATCGTCAAGGGTGAAGGCGCGCTCGAGCGCGGCGTTGGACCGATTCGCACCGGCGTCACCGCCATTCTTCCCCGCCCGCTCGCCGAGATGGGACACCCGCTCTTTGCTGGCACCCATCGACTGAACGGAAACGGCGAGCTCACAGGCCTGGAATGGATTCGCGAGTCTGGACTTCTCACCTCGCCGATCTGCCTCACGAATACGCATTCGGTCGGCGTGGTTCATGACGCGATGATCGCCTGGTCGCTAGATCACGTGCCAGCTGCACCACCATGGAGCCTCCCTGTCGCCGGTGAAACATGGGATGGCGTGCTGAACGACGTGAACGGTTTCCATGTCACCGCTGTGCACGCGCAACAGGCGCTCAATGCTGCGGCTGCACTTCCAGATGGCGCACTCGTGCCGCGTGGCAATCAGGGTGGTGGGACCGGCATGATTTGTCACGGCTTTAAGGGTGGTAATGGAACGTCCAGTCGTCGACTCCCCGCAGAACTTGGCGGGTACACCATTGGGGTGTTCGTTCAGGCAAACCATGGCCGCCGCCACCGGCTAACGCTGCAGGGGAAGTCGCTCGGCGCTCCCGGTGGTCCGCTCTCGACCGAGCACTACCCACTTCCATGGGAGACAAGGCTCGGCGCCGCACCGAAGCCCGATGATCCCCGCGGGGGAGCGGGCTCCATCATTGTGATCGTGGCCACCGATGCACCACTCCTTCCGATGCAGCTTGATCGTCTCGCGCAGCGAGCGGTGATTGGAATCGGCCGTGTCGGTGGTGTCGGCGAACACTCGTCAGGCGATCTCGTGTTGAGCTTCAGCACGGCGAATGGGCACCTCCCCGCAGAAGACCTTGAGGCGAAAGAGCCGTTCGAAACCTCGATCACGATGGTGGTCAACGCGCATCTCTCCGCGCTCTTTGAGGCGACCGCTGACGCGACGGAGTCGGCGATCCTGGATGCGCTCTTTGCCGCTGAAAGCATGAGCGGTGCCGACGGCGCCACCGCCGTGGCGCTCCCGCTCGATATCGTGCGCGCAGCGCTGGACTAAGATCAGCCCATGAATCTGCCGAATCCTCTTCGCAGCGATGAGTGGCCACAGACTGTTCGCCTGATCGCATGGGTAGCGCTCGCTAGCGGAGCGCTGGTGGCGACCATGGCGGGACTTGGCGTCGTCACCACCCTCATCTCAGCACAAGGGCCGCTCCTCTACGCGCTTGCTGGCGGGTGGCTCCTCGCCGCCCTGGCCGATGCGCCAATCGACCGGCTGGTGGCGCGCGGTTGGACGCGTACACGGGCAGCCCTGCTTGTATGGATTGCCGGCGCCATCCCCGTCATCATCATTGCGATTGAGCTTGCGATCGCCTTCGCCCGATCGTTGGGTGGCATCATCGCGGGGCCAGAGCCAACGCCAGCCGATGTAGGCGCGATGGTTGGGCGTCTGACCGCCCTGCTCGCTTCCGTCGGGCTCACCGTTGATCTTGTTCCCCTGGCAACGACGGTGATTCTCGCCATCCGCGAACTGGCGGCATCGGTGCAGTCAAACATTGCGGCGGTGGCAGCTGGCGCGATTGGTGCGCTCGGCCCACTCATCTTGGCGATCGGTATCGGCGTCATCCTCTCGGCGAATCCCGCCCACCTCGATTCTGTCGATGGACTCGCGACGCGCGGGCGAGTGCGCAGCGCACAGCGCTCGCGCAAGATTCTCGAAGAGATCATTGGACGGTTTATCGGTCGCCATGTTGTACTCGGGCTCGTCTACGGCGTCGTCGTATATGTCGGCGCCACGATTGCTGGAGCGGACGGGTTGCTGGCCGCAGTGCTCAGTGGCATCGTCATGGCGATCCCATCAATCGGGCAAGGCGCTGCGGTGCTGCCGCCACTCGCCCTCTCGATCCTCGCCGCCGGCCCCTACGTACTACCCGGCTCAGCAGTGATCATTGTGGGCTGGCTCCTCTGCGCCACGCAGCTCGCGCCACGACTGATGAACGGCGTGCTGCGCCTCTCAGGAACCACGGTCTTCGTCGCCGGCAGCATCGGCGGGCTCGTGGGCGGCGTCCTTGGCGCGATCTTCGCCCTGCCAGTCGTTGCTGCCGTTGCCGCAATTCGCCGCGATGAGCCCCCAGCCCGCGCAAAAACGGTGAAGCGAGCCACAAAGAGCAAGCGTCGCTAGCCCAACCCGCGGCTCCGGCGAGGAGTAGATCCGCGCAGGTGTAGCCTCTAGCGATGCCGAATACACGAAGCAGATCTCGCATCACCCCAGCCTGGCGTGGGCCGTTTCGCCATCGAAACTACCGCCTCTTCTGGTTCGGGCAACTCGTCTCGTTGGCGGGCACCTGGATGCAGTCGATCGCACAGGCCTGGTACATCACCGAACTGACGAACGAACCGGCATGGCTCGGCATCGTTGCCGCCGCACAGTTCACCCCAGTGATGGTCCTCGGCCTCTTCGGCGGCGTACTGGCCGACGCGCTCCCCAAGCACCGCGCACTCATGGGGACACAGGTCAGCCTGATGGTCCTCGCCATGCTGCAGGCAGTACTGGTAGCTACTGGGCTCATGACACTGCCTCTGCTGATCCTCATGGCCGTCCTTCTCGGCGTCGTCAATGCCATCGACATGCCTGTTCGGCAATCGTTCTTTAGCGAGATGGTTCCTGAAGATGAGGTTGGTCGCGCCGTTGCGATGAACTCGGCGATGTTCAATGGTGCCCGCGTGATTGGCCCGGCGATTGGTGGCGTGCTGATCGGCGTCATCGGCGTTGCTGGCTGCTTCGCGGTAAACGGCGCCAGTTTCCTTGCGGTGTTGCTGGCGCTCCTCTTTATGCGCGCCGAAGAGCTGCGCCCCGCACCACGCACCCCTCGTCCGCGAACTGTTGCCGATGTGTTGATCAGCCTCGCAGAAGGGGTGCGATTTGTGGCACGCACGCCGCTCATCGCACTCTGCGTGTTTGTAATCGGCGTAATCTCTGGCGTGGCGATGAACTTCAACGTGATTGTTCCTATCCTCGCTCGTAGCGTTTTGGAGATCGGTGCGCCGGGCCTTGGCCTGCTCATGGCCGCGATAGGCTTCGGTTCGTTGAGCGGGGCGCTCGCGGTCGCCATGCTGCGTCGGCCGCGCACTATCGTCGTCATTAATGGCGCAGCTGCACTCGGAGCGCTCTCCATCGTGGCTGGCGTTGTGAGCGGGAGCGGAGCAGCGTGGGCCGCTGTCATCACCGGCATCGCACTCTTCGGCGCTGGCTTCGGCGCAATTGCCATGGCCGCCACTGCGAACGCTTCGGTTCAGACCTCTACGCCACCAGCGCTACGCGGTCGAGTGATGAGCGTGTACACCACGGTCTTTGCCGGCTCCACGCCAATCGGAGGCCTCGGGACAGGTGCGGTGGTGTCACTGATCGGGGCACCAGGCGCGCTGATCGTTGCAGGTGGGCTGGCACTCATCGCCACGGCGTACGCAGCGGCGCGGTGGCGGACGATCCTCTAGCTAGGGGAGGCGCACCCGGCGCCAGGAGCTCTCGTTCGCAGCTGCATCAATCAGGCGCACCTCAACGGTGACGCCACGCATCAACAAGACAACCCTGCCGCCCGTAGTCTTCATGAAGGGGCCGATCTCAATCTCATCACCAGCGGCGAACCTGAGTGGCTTCTCGTACCCAACCCGCACCTCAACGGCAACGGTGCCAGTGCCCGTGTCACTGCCAGCAATCGTCAGAAGATATGGGGCGGGATTCCCGCGCGATGCTCGCCCCTCGCGCACCCGTACGCTGCTGATTCGTGGATCGGTGCGATCTCGCCCAGCGGCAACCGCGAACGGCGTGCGCTCTGAGCCGCCAACGAAACGCATCCATACGGTCGAGCTCGACGTGCCAAGTTGCGGAAGTCGCGACCAGTTACGCACTTCGCGGATGGTGTAGATACGTGCGTTGTGGAAGGTTTGTCGATCTGCGACCTCAATGGCGCGTGCGCCCGGTGGCGCATAGTCCTGCAAGATCTGCAGCGCGAGGTCGGCATCAAACGGTGTGCTGGCGGTGGCAGCGGCGAGGAGGTCGCCGAGCGTAAGAGCTGGTGGCGTTGGCGTGGTCGGCTCATCACTTGGTGAGACTTCAACATCGCCACGTTCGCCATCGTCCGCGTCAGGATCGGCCTCGTCTCCTGGATCTTCTCCCGGGTCAGGCTCTGGCTCCTCCTCAACAGGGGCGGAGGCATCAGGATCGAGGCTCTCATCTGGCGCCACGCTCTCATTGGGATCGGTGCTCTCGTCGGCGATCGGATCCCCGTCGATCGGCTCTTCGTCGGCCGCAGCGGCCAAGCCAGCAGCCCAGCCAAACGTTCGTGGAGCGGCAATTGAGCTAACGACCAGGGCGACCAGGGCTGCGGTCGCAAGCCAAGGGGTGCGCTGAGTCCTCTTCATCTTCTTAGTCTGGCAGGAGCGCGTGCCAGCAGCGTGGCACGTGTGAGGTGCCTAATCTACGACCTGAAATGCCTCGAACTGCCATGGGTCGGTAGGGAGCGGGTGGGCGGGATCAGGGAAGAGCACGAGGCGACCCTGGAGCGGGGTCCAATCAACGGGGCCCGACCATCGTGTGCCGATGTAGCGGCGAATGTCTGCCAGGAGCTCGTTGTGCGGTAGTTCGTCGGGTACTCGCAGCCCCTCGCTCGGATGCCGGAGCAGCCACGCCACTGCAGCAATGACCGAGCCTGCAACTTGCAGCGTTGTGGCCGAGTGCCCTGCCAAGTTTAAGCGTGCCTCATCAATCCCCAAGAGCGATCCGCTCCACCACGCCTTGAGCGGATGACCAAGCAACAGAACGCCAAGGCGGTCTTCGCCCCGAGTGATCTCGTTGTTCAGCAGGCGGAACCGCTCCGGATGCTTCCAGTTATTGCCACGAAGCTCATGTACCGAGGCGATGGCTGAGTCCGATGGGCAGTAGGCGTAATAGACGGTTGGCCGGTATTGCGCCGCACCATCCGCAGTTCGTACGGTGAGCCAGTCGCTCATGGTGAACGCCTCACCGTGTCGAATGAGCATGCCGATCGTTGGGAGCCCCTCCTGAGCGGCGCGAGCGGGATCTGCGCCAGGAACCCAGGTGCGCACCAGCGTCTCCATGCCAGCGCGCTGAATAAGAATTTGATTGCGGGGGCCATCGCCCGTATGTGCAAGACCGCGCGGTGGAAGGGTGCGCTCATGTGTTCCCCAACCTAGTTCCGCAGGCGCAACCCCCTCTTCGTAGAAGCCCTCGCCGGACCAGGTGTTGACGAATTCTCCAACCTCTTTCGGCTGATCCGTGTGCTGCGTATCGCGCTCCGCAATCTGAATCACCTTGACGCCAGACGCCTCCGCCATGCGTGCATGATCGCCTGCAGCTAGCGCGGTCGTCAGTGCTTCACACGCAGCACCAGCAAGTAAGTTGCGCTTAAGGATTTCCGCGCCGAGCTCTTCGAGCGCAAACTTCACTTCATGGCTCACCCACCCTGGATTTGCGCCGTGTTCCACAATCGCGCTTGGGCCGCTGTTGTCTCCCCAGCCCTTGATCATCTCGCGCATCGCCATATGACGGGCGTAGAGGGTTCGCGAGATCGGCTCTTGTTCGGATATGTCGGTGTACGGCTCCCACACCTCGACGCTGGTGTTCAAGTAGCGCACGCCAGCGGCGCGGCACCAGCCGATGATGGTGTTGGCATCAATGTTCCACGCCAGATCAAGGAGTAGGTCTCCACTCGACAGTCGTTCAGTTAGAAAGCTGGCGAGGTTCTCTCGGGTGAGGGCGGCCTGCTCGTAGGTCACCCCTGCCGCGATGGAGTCGGCGATGCGGTGGCGCGTATCGGTCATCTCTACGACCCGAACGGAGTGGGGATCAAGCCCAAGGTCACGGATCAGCAGCGGTACAACCGCTTGTCCGATCGAGCCACAACCGAGAACCAGTGTCCGTGCCGGGCGCGGCACCGCTGCCGCAACCATCGGCGCGTTAGATGTCACTTCAGCGAGGCAATGAGGTCGGCGACGAAGCGCGGACCATCAACCTTCATCGGCACTCGTACGAGGGGTGGGGTGGCATCCTTGCCGCCGTTTCGCTCACGCGTCTCACGGGCATCGGCGGCGGGCGCCATCCAGGCGCGTCGATCAATGATCGTTGCGCCGCGCGTTGGGCCAGCGGTATTCACTTCAACGGCGCGATCGAGCCACTCCGTCATGTAGGTGGGGTCGGCGACGATGCCCGCAGCGAGCGGGTCATGAAGCGGGCACTCGCGCGTGCCGAACGTTCGCTGGTAGACATCGAGGTAGTGGCTCAACACTTTCAACGCGAACTTTGAGCGCACCGAGCCGAGCGCCTCGATGTCAGCAAGCTCCTTGGTGCGCAAGCGCGTGACCTGGGTCACATCAAGCCCAACCATGGTGACTGGCCACTCGGCACCAAAGACAAGGTTCGCCGCCTCAGGGTCGTGCCAAATGTTCGCCTCAGCGGTTGCGGAGGCATTCCCTTCGTGGGCAATCGCACCACCCATGACGACAACAGAGCGCACGCGCCCAGCAAGTTCTGGGTCAAGGCAGAGGGCGAGCCCGAGGTTGGTGAGTGGGCCAACGGCGAGGAGATCGATCTCTCCGGGCATCTCACGCGTTAGGCGAAGGATCTGCGAGACGGCATCCTCGGTAACAGGTCCGCGCTTTGGCGCGGGCTGGTTCGTATTGCCGAGGCCATCCTCACCATGCACCCACTCGGCGGTGGCTAGCGGCTGCGCCATCGGTCGGCGCGCACCAATGGCGACCGGCACGTCGTCGAGGCCGCAGAGCTCAAGGAGGCGCCGGGCGTTGGTGGCGGCAAGGTCTGAGGGGATGTTGCCGTGCACACTGCCAACGGCGAGTAGCTCAACGTCGCTGCGCCCAGCGAGGTGGAGCATGGCGATCGCGTCATCGATCCCCACGTCGGCGTCGAGCAAGATCTTTCGGCGTTCCATAAGGGGGAGAGTGTACGGGTTCTGCCCCCCACCTGCGTGCCTGACGTGCGCCAAGCCCCTGCTACGATCGCCCAGATATTTAGAGAAGGCGAGGGAGTTCATGCCGCACCTGGCACTCGTGGTGCACTCGTACGTAGATGAAGATCCGCGCGTTCGGCGGGCCGCCCGCGCCGCGGTCGCCGCCGGGTGGCACGTCAGCGTCATCTCCCTTCAGCGTGACGGTGATCCTGCACGGGGCGAGCTTGACGGCGCTCAGCTCTACCGACAGCCGGTCCAGCGGCACCAGGGGGCCGGGATCAGCACCTACGTGATTGAGTACGGCCGCTTCGCCGTGCTGGCCGCACGCGAACTGCTCCGCGTTGACCGTGAGCGACCGATTGATGTGGTCCATGCAAATAGCGTTCCAGACTGGCTCGTCTTCGCGGCACTGCCACTGCGCCGACGCCACCGCATCGGCCTGATCCTCGATCTGCACGAGGCGTCTCCAGAGCTCTTCCGGATGCGCTTCGCGCGATCGTCGCGCTCGCTCCTCACGCGAGTGGCTGCGCGAGCAATGGTCTCGCTCGTCGCGTTTGCCGAACGACGCTCTATCGCGATCGCTGACTGGGTCTTTGTCACCGCGCCCCGTCTGCGCGATCGTCTGGCCAAGATCGCCCCGCGACGCGCAGATGCGGTGGAGGTGCTCCTCAACGTCCCTGAGACACAACGCTTCGCCGCCGCCGCAGCAGGCGATCGAACCTGGATGGCAGATGGAACGCTTCGCCTCGTCTATACCGGCGCACTCACCCCGATCTACGAGGTTGACGTCATCATTCGCGCCGTCGCGCTCCTTCGCGCAGCACCGGCGCCGCTCCCGGTGCGCCTGGTCGTTGCGGGTCGCGGTGATCGCGAGCAGGCACTTCGTGAACTTTCGACAGAACTTGGCGTTGCGAATGCTGTGGAGTTCCTCGGTCGCATTCCATCTGAAGAGGTACCGGCGCTTATTCGTGGCGCCGATATTGCACTGGCACCAACGCGGCTCGATGAGTTCACCGACCTTTCCATTTCCAACAAGGTGTTTGAGGGGATGGCCAGCGGACGCCTCGTACTGGGGACACGGCTCAAGACCCTTGACGATCTTGTCCCTGAAACATCAGTCGCACGCTACACATCGGGGAGTGAGGAGGAGGCTGCCGCCGTGATTCGACGACTAGCGTCAGATCCAGCAGAACGTGCGAGCCGCATTGAGTCTGGCCTCGCAGCGATTCGTGGTGGCCTCAGTTGGGAGGCGGCTGGTGCCGCCTACGTGCAGCGACTTACCGCCCTGCTGCCGCCGCCCGTCGACCCTCGGTAACCCAGGAGCTCTTCGGCACCGGCTGCTTCGGCGGTCGCTCGCCAAACCGTCGTTTCCACTCACGTCGCCCAGAGAGGTAGCGCGTCACCTCAAGGTCGGCCGCCTTAATCGCGGCGCCTCGTAGCCAGGTACGGTGCAGATTGAAGCATTTCTTCGCCCACGCATCGCCATGCGAATCGCCACTAATGAGGTGCGCTAGTTCATGGAGCGCCGTCCCCTTGTCGTAGGAGCAGAGGAACATTTCGCCCGTTTCGGTAATCACCCAACCGAATGGATGTGCTGGCTCACGTCGCGTCCCCGTGTGGTCGTGGATGCGCACCCACTCGAGCTTGCGCTTGGCACGTGCCGTCGCACTCGCGAGCAACTCGAGGGTGGGGCGCCAGTGTGGCCAGGCAGCGACGGTAAAGCCACGCATCGGGCGAACTTCAAAAGGGAGGTCGAGCGCCCACTTTGGCGCCTCGGTCCAACGCCCAGCAATCTTGACGCGATACATACGGCTCATTGATTCACTTTATCGTGAGCCCAGTATTGAAGGCGTATCGCGGCTGGTTAGCGGAGGGCGCTTGCTCCGACAGAGCGCACACGCTTCAGGAATGCGCGGGTGCGTGGGTCTCGCGGTGCCTTGAAGATCTTCTCTGGGGAGCCCTGCTCAATGATGCGTCCGCCCTCTAGGTAGCAGATGCGATCGGCAACATCGGCAGCGAACGCCATCTCATGGGTGGCAATCAACATCGTTGCACCGCCCTTGGCCAGCGCACGCAGCGCTTCAAGCACATCGGCAACTAAGACCGGGTCGAGTGCGCTCGTGATCTCATCGAGCAACAAGACCTTCGGCTCGGTCGCCAACGCGCGCGCAATAGCAACCCGCTGCTGCTGCCCACCGGAGAGGCTGTCGGGATAGGCGTTTGCCTTTGCGGCAAGCCCGAGCTGCTTCAAGAGTGCGCGGGCACGCTTCTCCGCCGCAGCGGCAGTCAGGCCGAGTGCGACGCGCGGCGCAAGGGCGACGTTCTCGAGTGCGGTGAGGTGCGGGAAGAGGCTGAACCCCTGGAAGACGATTCCGAGTTGACGTCGCGTCGCGTCTGCATCGCGGTCATCAGCGCTCACCGTGCGATCGCCGAGGGCGATGCTGCCGGCGTCGATCGGCTCAAGAAGGTCGGCGCAGCGCAACAGCGTTGACTTCCCCGAACCCGATGCGCCGATGAGGCAGACGACCTCGTGTTCGGCGAGCGAGAGGTCGATCTTGTCGAGCACCAGCGCGCGCCCGTAGCGCTTCGAGACGCCGCGCAACTCCAGCACCGGCGCGGCCCCCAACTTCGTCGCCTTGCGGGCCATCAGCGGGTGCCCCCCTGCTGTGCCGCGCGATCCTTCGCAGCGAGGCGATCAACGAGGCGCGTCATTGGGATTGTGATGACCAGGAAGATCACCGCGGTCACCATGAGTGGCGTGAAGTTGAAGTTCGCCGACTTCAGGATCTGCGCCTGCTTGAAGGCTTCCACGACACCGAGAATTGAGACCAGCGCCGTGTCTTTCTGTAGGCCAATAAAGTCATTCAACAACGGTGGCACCACACGTCGCAGCGCCTGTGGCAGCACGACGTAGCGCAGCGCCTGGAAGCGTGTCAGGCCGAGCGCACGTGCGGCGCGCTCCTGCGATGGATGAATGGATTCAATGCCGGCGCGGTAGACCTCACTCACGTAGGCGCTGTAGATCAGCACCAATGTGACAAGTGCCCAGAAGAAGGGCTCCTTCGGCACGCCAGGGAGGCGCAGCGCAGGCACGCCGAAGCCGAGCACATAGATGAGCAAGATGCTGGGCACGCCACGGAAGAAGTCGGTGTAGATGGTCGCGAAAATCCGCAGCGGTGTGAAGGCTGGATTGGTGATCGATCGCGCCAGTGCAATCAGGAGCCCGAGCGGCAGGATGAGGATCTCCGCCAACACGAAGAGTTGGATGTTGATGGCGAATGCGCCAATCACATCCGGGAGGGAGGAGGAGAAGTAGGTTCCGTCGAAGAAGGCCTTCTGAACGAGTGGCCAGCTCGGCGATGAGCCGATGGAGATCGCGACGAGTGTCGCGACGGCGAGTGTGCTGATGACGGCGACGAGGGTTCCCTTACGGGCCGACCTCGCCGCCGTCATCGTGCGATTCGCTTACTTCAGGACTGGCGCGCTCGCCTTGTCCGCGATCCACTCCGTGAGCAGTGCCGCAAACGTGCCGTCAGCCTTGAGGGCGTCGACAGCAGCCGAAACACACGCCGTGAGTGCTGAGCCCTTCTCGATCACGATGCCGAACTGCTCCTGTGCACCACCCTCTGAAGGGAGCTGCCCAACGATGATGCCGCCGGTGAGCTGTGCATCACGCATGTAGAACGCAGTTGGAACGTCGGTCACGATGCCGTCAATAATGCCGCCATTCAGCGCAGCAACAGCCTCGTCGTTCGTGTTGAACACGGCGACTTCAGTGTCTGGCTTGATGACGTTATTAATCGCATCGAGGCTCGTCGTGCCGATCTGCGCGCCAAGCTTCGCCGTCTTCAGATCGGCAATGCTCGTTGCACCAGCAATTGGCGAACCCTCGATCGTCACCACACCCTGGGCAACGTCGTAATACCCGCTGCTGAAATCGATGGCCTCGGCGCGCTCCGCCTTGATCGAGACCTGATTCAGGAAGAGGTCAAAGTCCTTTGCGCCAGGCGCGAAGGATGCATCGAAGGTGGTGTGAATCCACACAACCTCGTCTGCAGTGAATCCAAGCTTTGCGGCAACGGCGTATGCCACCGCGCCCTCATAGCCCTGACCCTTTGCTGGATCATTGTTGTAATCACCGACCCACACCGTGGCGCCCTCGTTACCACCCTGGAACCATGGGCTATACGCCGGGTTGTCGGTGGAGAGGGTGAGCTTCCCCGCGGTCTTCAGTGT
This sequence comes from Candidatus Limnocylindrus sp., assembly GCF_040397235.1. GTDB lineage: Bacteria > Chloroflexota > Limnocylindria > Limnocylindrales > Limnocylindraceae > Limnocylindrus. The sequence continues at coordinate 213,320 of NZ_JBBAWH010000002.1, forward strand.
CAACGTCTCTTTTGCGCATGAAGCGTCAACAGATGCTGATGGTGAAGCTGCGGTGCCGCCACAGGCGGCGAGGAGCATCGACATCGCCATGACCACGACCGCCATACGTGTGGTCTGGCCAGTTGCGATGCGAGAGCGCGTTGTGCTCATATCCATACCTCCTGTACAGCCGCTATTGGCGACGACCTGACACAGCGTCAGTGCGACGGTGGGGCGGTGATCGGCGCGCGGCGCGCCGTCGACGTTGTGTCCCCACGAGCGGAAGGATAGCAGGGGGGTAGACCCTTTCAGGGCACCTACGCGCGGGTAATGACCACCGGTGTTCGGCGAACCGCACCATATCGTTCCGCCGCGCTGCCCCGATTGATCGCCAGGGCGAGCCGCCCAGCCGAATCGATGTAGCAAAGTGGCTCCGATTCAGGAACGTCACCAAAGCGGCTCGCCCAGACGGTCGTCAGCTGCTTATCGCCCACGCTGATCTTCAGCGGATCCCCAGAGGTCAGGGCACCGATCGACGCCTCAATCGCCTGGCGATCGCCCGTCAGCACCAGCGTGCCGAAGCCATCCACGATACGAACCGATGTGTTCAGGACACCCGCGCCGATTTCGATCGGGAGCTTGGTCGCTGGAACGAGGTCGCTCGGGGAGATCGGCGTGCCGAGGTCGCCGAATGGGACCCCTGCGGCAAGATGCGCGGCCACTGGGGCAAAGAGGTCGCGGCCATGGAAGGTGTGTGAGCGGCTCGAGCCCCACCAGCGCTCGTCATCAAGGATCACCGCTGCCACCGCGCCGCCAAGTGCCGCTGCGGCAGGTAACAGGAGGCCGTTGTCTGGGCCGATCAGGGCGTCACCACGCCCACAACGAATGGCGATCGGGCGGCGCTGGGTGCCCACGCCCGGATCCACCACCGCCACATGGGCGCCGATCGGCAGGTGCACGAGCGACTCAACGAGCGCCTCGGCTCCCGCCTCCACGTCATAGGGGGGAATCGCGTGGGTGAGGTCGAGGGTACGGGCCTCCGGCGCAATGCCGAGCACCACGCCCGAAAGGACCCCGGCAGATGGGTCACGCAGCCCAAAGTCGGTCGTGAAGGTGACCAGCCGCGGCTGTGCGTGCAGTGGACCGAGTGAATCAAAGCTCATGCCCAGCAGCGTAGCCGAGATGGGACATTTGCTCTACGAAACTCCTTCACAAAACAGGGAAGGGGAGGGGATATTAGTTCCACGTAACTGGGCTAGCCAGGCTGCGCTTGCGGCCCCCAGTGATGGGAGGTTGAACCATGCGCCGTCACGCATCACGAATCGCGACCCTCGCGCTCTCAGTCGCACTACTGCTGCCAGCCGCTTCACCCGCCGTAGCGGCAGAGAACCCAAACTATGTTGATGATGCGAGCCCGTGGGGCTCATGCTCGACGACGTACGGCTACTACAACTGTGATGGCATGCCCGATCAGCAGGAACTCGACTATTCAAATGATGATCTGGGCAGCGATGAACGACCTGGAAATTGGTACGACCTAGAAGGTGCCCTCACGCTCCGACCGTTTGTCGAGAGCCTCACCATTCAAAATGGTGCAACCACAACGTCAATCATCTCTGCCGGTGACACAACGACCACACTTGGCAGCGGCGTGGGCAAGATTGGAGTCGTCCTCGCCCCGTTTAACCTGTGCGATAAAGATCGGCTTCCATCGCCCCAAACAACTAACTGCTACGCCACGCCGAATCGCATCGGTGTCACGCTGGTCTATCGGAAGGGTTCAGGGCAGGTAGGGTACAACTTCACCAGCCCAAACGATGGGCAAAATCCGCACAACGATGTGACGCTAACAGATAATGAGGGGAATCCACTTACCATTGACGCTGATACCGAAGTGAATCTAAAGATTAACCTCAATTCCATTGGCAAATCACTGCGCTGGACCTGGATGAACGGGATCCCGTCATATTGGCGAACCACCGACCTCGGCCTCGACACGGCCTCTATTGAAGTTCATGCAAAGCTGGCATCAAGGCCAATCATTGACAGCAACGAAACCTACGACACGCATCTGTGCACCACAGTGCCGATCAGCGCATGTGCTGTCAACCGATCTAATAGTGATTGGCTGACGTTTGAAATGGTCTTCAGCCTTGACGCAACGATGTCGGCGGCGATGACTGGCGCACTCTTCGCCACTGAAGGGGCGATCATGGGCTCGGTCGAAGTGGCGAATGATCCAACCACAAATCTACCGATCTTGAAGTATGCGGCAGCATCAAGCCACTACCTGCACACAGGAACCTCGGCAGGTGATGTGCCGTATGGAAAGAAGCACGCCGTGATTCCGGCAAGCGCACTCGTGCAACAGCTCGGCGTGCCGTCCTTTACGGATGGAACCGCCGTGCCTGCCGCTGCGACGCCATCGGCGCTATTCACAACTGTCCGCGAAGGCAGCTGCGGTACAGGCTGTTTTGACGGTGACACAACGTTTACCGAGTGGACGAGCGACGTCCAAGGCACAGACGGTGTGCTGATCGACATCGTGGGAATGACCTTTTCTGCTCCGAAGTTTAAGGTCGCGCCTAAGTCGGGTGCGCTGAAGGCACCGTCGGCCAAACTCTCAGGAAGTACCTACAAGATCACGGTCGCCAGCGGTAGTACGAGCACTTCAACAAGTACGGCGAACGGTACCTGCAAGAAGTACGGGTGCACGGTGAAGCTGTTCAAGGCCTCCACCTCATAGGTATCCAGTGCACTCACCTATATCGGCGTGAAGACGTCGGCGAAGGGGAGCAACGTGAGTCTCTACTTCACCGTAACGAAGAAAACGACGGGGAGTACAGCGGGGAAGGTGCAGCGCGGCACCCGCTACATCGTCGTCGTCACTCGCAAAGATACCGGCGCTCTGGTCTCCTCGGCGCCAGTCACTCTTCCGTAACGCGCTGAGCGCCCGCTGGGTTCACCCCCAGCGGGCAAGCTCCGCCTTGAGGTTGAGCGGCTGCACCACCGAGTGTTCTGCGTACTCGCCCCACGACGCGGCCGGCACCTGCCACATGATCTCGAACTCGTTACCGTCTGTTTCTGCGCCACAGAGGCTCTTGCTAACTTCGTGATCACTCGCACCAGAGAGGGCACCAAGTTTGCCAAGCGCTTGCGCTGCGGCGGCGAGGTCGCGCATCGTCGGCACCTCCCATGCCAGGTGGTAGAGACCAGTCCCACCGCGCGGTGGGCGTGACGCGTCTAGCCCAACTTCGAAGAGGCCACGGTCGTGATGGTTTGTGGTGGTTGCCGAGCGCATGAAGATGGCCCTCCCGCCGAACTCCTCGCTCACCTCAACAAAGCCGAACGCCCGCGTGTAAAACGTAGAGGCGGCCTTGGCGCTGCGAACGAAGAGGACGGCGTGATTGAGGCGTGAGATGCCAAAGGAACTTACGCACTGAACTCTTTGGCAACCGTGCGCTGTACCGCCAAGTATGTCGTGAAATGCATCACACCGTAGATCAACGCGATCCCCTCCTTAAACGAGAGGAGCAGCTCGTTAGTCGGATCAATCGGTGATACCGGGATCACACCAATTGCTAGAGCGATTGGCGAGCCGAGTGACATCAGCAAAACCATAAGTGCGGCGCGATCCCACAGGTACCGGCGCCATGCGCCGACAAAGATCCGCGCCACAAGGCCAGCCGCTGCAACGCCGCCAGACGATGCGAAAGCGACACCCGCCACTGTTGGGATCGTGTCAGCGATTGACGGCACGACACCCGCGATCGACGCTACTGCCCAGAGGGCGAAGTTGACGATGACCGCGAGTGCCGCGCCGCGATTCACTGCCCTGAGCATTAGTAGCCGAGCTCCTCGGCAACAATCACCACGTCAATGCGACCTGGAAACTCGCCATGGAGTGTCAGCGTCTTGTTGATCGCGCTGTTCACGCCATAGGCGGCCTGTGCACGCGTATCTTCAAGCGGCAGGGTGTAGGTGGCGATGCGCTCCGTTGCCTCAGCAAGATCCTTCACGATCTTCTGTGCACCAACCACGAAGACCACGTGGCCTGCGCCGTAGGCGTACGAGGGGAGCTGCGAGCCGGTCGCCGAGGCAATCATCAGTTCGCCCGTTTCGGTGACGGCGTGCACGCTGCCAACGGCGAACGCTGGAGCCGAACCAATAGCGCGCATCTCAGCGCTCTGGGTGTTTCGATCAAGCCCGTACATCTTGTCGCGCAGGCTCTTGTATGGAGCGGCATTCAGCGCTTCGGTAAGACCGGTCGCGTCGAGCGTTGCCGAGGTGAAGGTGAAGACCTCAGACCCTGCTGGGATCAAGGCGAGGACGGCAGCTTTGGCAGCAGCGCCGTCGGCGACCACTGTGGCGGAGAAGCCGTGCTTGTTGAGCGCCGCTACGGCGCGATCGATATTGGCGGCGTCGGCCACCTGCTTAAAACGTGCTGCTGACATCGTGGACCCCCTTCATATCTACTCCTGTGCGAACGCTCAGGTAGTTGCAGACGCAAATATACTACTTGACTGAAATGATTGCAAGTGCAACTATTGCAAGCAATGGCAACAACAAGCGATCCGGTCAGCAACGAAATTACCGCACTCTCTGCAGTGCTCGGTACCGACGCGTCGAAACTACTTGACCCAAAGGTCGCCCGCGCCTGGATCGCCCTTCTCACCGCCTATGGCCGAGTGACGCGCGCCCTCTCCTCAGAACTGATGGACTCGTCAGGCATGAGCCTCGCCGACTTTGATGTGCTGGCGCAGCTCGTGCGATCCGAGGACTACCGGCTCCGTATGAGCGAACTGGCAGACGCCGTGCTGATTTCAAAGAGCGGACTCACACGACGTATTGACCGACTCGCCGTGAATGGCTGGGTGACACGACGCCGCTGCACCGAAGATGGTCGGGTGCATTGGGCGACCCTTACGCCGCTCGGCGTGCGAACGTTCAAGGCCGTTGCGCCCGCGCACCTCGCCGCCGTCGCCGAGCGCTTTGGCGGCGCGCTGCCGGCGAGTGAGATGGAGCGACTGACGCGCGACCTACTAAAGATTGCCGCAAAGAACAGCGATCGCACGCGCGACGCGACCTAGCGAGATCTCTTGATCAGGCGCTGATTGCGGCGCGCACCTGGCGCTGGATCCGTGCGAGCAGCCCCGTTGCGCCGCGCATGCGAAGTGGCGAGACTAACTCCGTCAGGCCCAGCTGGAGTGGAGCAGCGGCCGGCACGGCGAGAATCTCTTCTGGTGTAAGGCCGCTAAGGCCGAGCTGCATGATGCATGCAAACGCCCGGGTAGTTGGCGACTCTTGCGGTGCCGTCGCATGGATCCGCACGCTGTCACCGACCACCTCCGCGATCGCAAAGAGCGGCGACTGGCACTCTTCAACGCGTTCCATCAGGTTGGTTTGCGACGCGTACGGTTCTGGAAGTGGCTTCAACCGATCTGCATACTCGAGCAGCAGCTCGAGGCGCATCTCGCGAGGCGTGTCGGCAAAGTCGGCAGCGACCGCAGCGAGTCCGGGTGGAAGCTGTGCTGCGGCCGCGTCCGACATGTGTGTGCGCGGCGCCTATTCGGCGCCGACGGCGATCGGAAGTCGAACGGCGTTGCCCCACTCCGACCACGACCCGTCGTAGTTGCGGACGTTCTTGAAGCCGAGCAGGTAGGTGAGCACAAACCAGGTGTGGCTCGACCGCTCACCAATTCGGCAGTAGGCGATGACGTCGTCGTCCGCCGCAAGGCCCTTTTCACCCTCATAAATGGCGCGAAGGTCGGCGACCCCCTTGAATGTGCCGTCGTCATTGGCGGCTCGCTTCCACGGGACAGACTTCGCTCCTGGGATGTGGCCACCACGGAGCGTCCCCTCCTGTGGGTAGTCGGGCATGTGCGTCAGCTCGCCACTGAATTCCTGTGGTGAACGGACGTCCACCATGCAGCCCTTGGCGCCGACGTGCTCGATCACCTGTTCGCGGTAGGCACGAAGATCACTGTCGTTTCGCGGAGAGAGCGGGTAGCTTGTGGCCGCGTGCGTCGGCACAACCTTGGTCATCTCGCGACCCTCCGCCTCCCACTTCTGGCGACCGCCATCAAGAAGGCGCACATCGGTGTGGCCGAAGAGGCGGAAGACCCAGAGGGCGTAGGCGGCCCACCAGTTTGACTTGTCGCCGTAGAAGACTACGGTGGTGTCGCGGCCGATCCCCTTGCGTGACATCAGCGCCGCAAAGTCTTCAGGTCCGACATAGTCGCGAGACACGGGGTCATTCAGGTCGGTGTGCCAGTCCACCTTGACGCTCCCCGGAATGTGCCCCGTTTCGTAGAGGAGCGTGTCTTCGTCTGACTCCACCACAACCAGCCCTGGTGTGTTCAGGTTGGCGGCAAGCCATTCAGTTGAGACGAGTGCGCCTGGAGTGGCGTACTCCTGGAACTTTGGCGTTGGATCGAGAGGTACCTTGCTCATTTTGCTCTCCTTATTCATTGATGGGTTTCATGTTCAATCTGCGTTGGCACAATGCGAGCGTCAACAGATCGACGGCTCACCCTCGAGTGCGCGGAGCTGCATGCTAGTCATAGGAACACGATACCAGAGCCGGCCCTGGACTCGTTAGCTGAGAAGTGGGAGGAGTAGCCGGTGCGCCCCCTCAATAAAGATCCCAACGGCAAAGGCTGCGAACATCACCGCGGAGATGAGTGAGACGGCGCGAATGGTGCCTGGTCCGGTGAATCGTCTGGTCGCGCCGACGACACCTGAGATTACGGCAGAGTGTAGCACCGCCGCCGTCGCAAATCCAGAGATGAACGGCACGAATCCGGCAATGCTCGTTGCCTGCGCGGCGACGACGCTCCCACCAACGGTAGCGGTCCAGAGGATCAGCGTGGGGGAGCTGAGAGCAACGCCGAGTCCGAGCCCAACGGCACGCAGTCCGGTGGCGCGACGGAGTGGTGATGAGTCATCAATTGAGCCGCCGCGCACCGCATCGCGCAGTGCGGCTGCGGCGAACCAGCAGAGGATCGCACTCCCGCCGATCCAGAGCACCCAGGCGGCCGGTGGCCACTGGAGCAGTGCGCTGACACCGAGGGCACCGGCGCACGCCCAGATGACGTCGCCGATGCAAGAGCCGAGCCCAATGAGGAAGGCGGGCCAAGCGCCGCGATCGATGGCGGTGCGCACCAGCATGACGTTCACGACACCAAGTTCAATGTTGATCGAGAAAGCGAGGGCGGCGCCGAGGAGAAAGATCTCCACCGCTACTCGTTACCTGACTCGACGACGCTTGTTGGCGTGTTGTGTGGGTTGCTATGGGCGGCAGGGATCACGCCGAGCTTTCCAGCCTGGTAATCCTCAAAAGCCTGCACCACCTCGTCGCGCGTATTCATGACGAACGGCCCGAGCCAAGCGACCGGCTCCTTGATGGGGAGCCCACCAAGGATCAGAACGTCGAGCGCAGGGGTGCGCTGATCTTGATGCTCCGAGGCCGTCACGACGATGCGATCACCGGCGCCATAGACGGCGAGCTGCCCCGCCTGAATGCCGACGCGTTCGGCGCCAACCGTGCCGCGACCCGAAAGGGCGTAAACGAGCGCATTGAAGTCGGGGCGCCAGGGAAGGTCGAGTTCGGCGCCAGGCTGCAGCGTTGCGTGCACCAACGCGATCGGCGTCTGCGTAGAGCCTGGTCCGCTGTGGCCGCCAACGTCGCCAGCGATGAGGCGAAGGAGGGTGCCGCCATCGGGCGAGGCGAGGAGTTTCACCTCACTGGAGCGGATGTCTTGATAGGCGGGCGGCGACCACTTCTTGGCGCGAGGAAGATTCACCCAGAGTTGGAAGCCGTGGAAGAGGCCGCCACTCGCGACCAAGAACTCTGGTGGCGTCTCAATGTGCAGGATGCCGCCGCCAGCGGTCATCCACTGCGTGTCGCCATCGCTGATGCGTCCGCCACCGCCGTTGCTGTCGCGGTGGTCGAGGATGCCGTCGAGCATGTAGGTGACCGTTTCGAATCCGCGATGCGGATGCCACGGGGTGCCCTTTGGTTCTCCAGGGGCGTACTCCACCTCGCCCATCTGGTCGAGCATGATGAATGGATCAATCGCCGCCAGGGGCGCGCCCATGAAGGCGCGGCGCACGGGGAAGCCCTCGCCCTCAAAGCCGCTCGGCGCCGTGCTCAACGAAATCACCGGGCGCGGGCGTGCGGTGAGCAGGTCGGCGACAGGTGTTCGCTGCAGCAGGGTGATGTCGGGAACGGTTACAGCTGGCATGCGCAGATCATACGTGGGCTCACGCCCAGCCTGCCCACACTGAGCGCTGACCCCTCCAATCCGACTAGCTGACTCGGGATAGCGGCGGAGCGCCTCACGCCGAGGGCGCGTATCATCGCAGGCATGAAGAAACTCTCTCTGCTGCTGGGGCTGGGCGCCGTTGCCCTCATTGCGAGCGGCTGCGAGGCTGCCTTCCCACGACCAGCGGTGACCGATCAGGCGATCGAGGTCCGCGCCCTCTACGACCTGGTCTTCGCCCTCGCCGCCATTGTCTTTCTCCTGGTGGAGGGGCTCGTTATTTGGTCGGTCATTCGCTACCGACGTAAGCCGAGCGACTCCACCCTCCCTGTGCAAACCCACGGGAACCTCATCCTTGAGATTATCTGGACGGTGATCCCACTCATTGTCGTGGTCGCCCTCTTCTTCGCCTCAGCTCGTGTGCTCAACATCGTTGACGACAGGCAGCCAGAGAACGTTGCCGTCAAGATCGAGGTGGTCGGCTACCAGTGGCAGTGGAAGTTCGCCTATCCAGCGGAGAAGATCGAGATCTTCGGCGCCGCTACGGCCTACCCCGAGATGGTTGTGCCGATCAATGAGCGCATCGAGATCACCCTGGTTGCCCAAGACGTCAACCACGGCTTCTACATTCCACAGTTCCTCTTCCAGCGTGACCTCGTGCCTGGCAAGACGAATCACTTTGAGTTCACGCCGAACAAGCTCGGCACGTTCACCGGCCAGTGCTCTGCATTCTGCGGGCTGCTACATCATCAGATGGGCTTCACGGTGCGCGTGGTGACCCGTGCTGAGTACGACGCATGGATTGAGGCGACCCGCCCGAAGGAGGAGCCAGCCGCCATCGGCCCGATGACGGGCGTGGTCGCGGTTACCCTTGAGCCAGGCAACTATGTCGTGATGAGCAACATCACTGGACACTTTGCTCAAGGCATGTACGCAGACCTCGTTGTAGTAGCGCAGCCGTAAGGGAGATAGAAGATGGCAACAACCGTAGTGGGAGCCAAGCGCGCCGCCCCGTCAGCGCTCTATGAGTACCTAACAACAACCGACCACAAGAAGATCGGCATCCTCTATACGATCTCGTCGTTTATCTTCTTGGCCATCGGTGGCCTCTTGGCACTCGGCGTTCGCGCAGAGCTTGCGATGCCTGGGCTGCAGTTCCTCGATGAGTCCTCGTACAACCAGCTCTTCACGATGCACGCCTCAATCATGATCTTCTGGGTGATCATTCCGTTCCTGGCGGCGATCGGCAACTACGTCGTGCCGCTCATGATCGGCGCACCCGACATGGCTTTCCCGCGCATCAATGCCCTCAGCTTCTGGATGGTCCCATTCTCTGGGCTCGTTGTTGCATCGGGGTTCCTACTCGGCGGTGCCGCCGACGCCGGCTGGACGGCGTATCCGCCAGTCAGCAGCATCAAATACAGCCCAGGGCCGGGAATGAACCTCTGGATTGTTGCCGTCATCCTCGTAGGCACAAGCTCGATCCTTGGCGCCGTCAACTTCATGGTCACGGTCTTCCGCATGCGTGCACCAGGCATGACCCTCTTCCGAATGCCAATCCTTGTTTGGACGGTTCTCGTCACGAGCGTGCTCGTACTCATGGGCACACCGGTGCTGACCAGTGCCCTGGTGATGCTCTTCATCGATCGAAACTTTGGCGGTGCCTTCTTTGACCCTACGCTCGGTGGCTCGGCGATTCTCTGGCAGAACATCTTCTGGTTCTACTCCCACCCAGCGGTGTACATCATGGTGCTGCCGGGGATGGGCGTGATCTCTGAAATCATTCCAGTGTTTAGCCGCAAGCCGCTCTTCGGCTACAAGGCGTTCGTCTTCGCCACCGCCGGCATCGGTGCCCTCGGCTTTAGCGTCTGGGCACACCATATGTTCACCACGGGGAGCGTCTTCTTGCCCTTCTTCTCAGTGATGACCTTCCTGATCGCGGTCCCAACAGGGGTGAAGGTGTTCAACTGGATCGCGACCATGTGGCGCGGGCAGATCACCTTTGCAACGCCGATGCTCTTCGCCTTGGGGTTCCTCAGCATGTTCCTCATCGGCGGCATCAATGGTGTCTTCAGCGCCGCGGTCCCCGTTGACTACGCCATCCACGCGACCTACTGGATCGTTGCGCACATTCACTATGTGCTCTTTGGTGGCTCGTTCGTTGCCATCATGGCTGGGTTCTACTTCTACTTCCCGAAGATGTCAGGGCGCATGCTCGACGAGGGCCTCGGTCGAGTGCACTTCGTACTCATGATGGTGGGGCTCAACCTCACCTTCCTGCCGATGCACGCGCTCGGCCTAGCCGGTATGCCACGTCGCATCGCCGACTACTCGCCAACGGCCGGCTGGAACGACCTCAACCTCGCCGCCACGATCGGCGGCATCTTGGTTGGCATCTCACTGCTGCCGCTCTTCTGGAACATTTACATCAGCCTGCGCAACGGGAAGCGGGCTGGCGACGACCCATGGGAGGCGAACACCCTTGAGTGGGCAACCTCATCCCCGCCACCTGCATGGAACTTCGACAAGCTCCCGCCCATCACCTCAGAGCGCCCGCTCTTTGATGCGCGCCACGCTCAAGGGGTAGACCATAAATGAGCGATAGCGCCGTCGCGCCGTCAGTGCTCGCACCAGCGGCCGGGCACGCAGGTGGGCACGCAGCCGGTCACGGCAAGAAGGGGCTCGGCAACCCGGTCCTCGGGATGCTCCTCTTCATCGTTTCAGAGATCATGTTCTTCGCCGGACTCTTCGCTGCGTATTTCAACTTGCGCACCGCAACGGGCATCTGGCCACCCGAGGGGAACCCCGCCTTTGAGCTGCACAGCGAGGCGCTCTTCCCAGGAATCATGACTGCCCTGCTCGTGTTGAGCTCCGTTACCTGCCAATTCGCTGTTTGGCGCATTCGCAGGGGCGACCGACAGGGGATGAATCGCGCGTTGGCGATGACCGTACTTCTCGGCGTGATCTTCCTTATCGGCCAGGTGTACGACTACACGCAGCTCGGATTCGGTATCTCCGACGGCGTCTTCGGGAGCACCTTCTATGTGCTCACCGGATTCCACGGCGCGCACGTGCTGGGCGGCGTGCTGATGTTGGCGGTCTGCCTCTACCGCGGTGGTCTTGGACAGTTCTCAGCAGAGCATCACGACATGGTCGAGGCAACCTCAATCTATTGGCACTTCGTCGACGTGGTGTGGGTCCTGCTCTTCGCGCTGCTCTACTTCATCTGAGCCAGCAGGTTAGAGACGGCGCGCCATGTTTAGTCTCAGGACCGAAATCGGTGGAATCTTTGAAGCTGAGGATCTCACCCGCTTCGTCTTCGCCGAGGGCGATTGAACTCGTTCCCTAACCCTGAACGCCGAGCCTGGCTCGATGCGGAGTACTCCCCAAGCCGCACTGCACGAGACGCCGCTGGTTCCATGTCAGCCGGCCGTGAGCGCACCGCACTCGCACGGAGCAACGCACAGGCGAGCGGCGTCTATCACCGCATCTCCTACGGGCCGCGTGAGGCCAACCGCCTCGAGATCTTTGCGGATCGTGAAGGAGCCCACCCCACGCTGCTGATGTTTCACGGCGGGTGGTGGCAGGAGGGCTCTATTGATGACGCGGGTCGCTACGCAGCGACGCTCGCTCCGCTAGGGGCAACGCACGTTGCCGTTGGCTACTCTCTTGCGCCGTCAGCGACGCTGTCAGAGATCGTCGCGGAGGCCTCAGCTGCGGCGGCCTACCTGATTGATCACGCCGCAGTGCTCGGTTGCGACGTGAGCAGGATCGTTGCGGCTGGGCACTCGGCAGGGGCGCACCTTGCCGCGACGCTGGTCACCGAACTGGCACCGCCCAACGTACGGAGCGCGATTTCAGGGCTGCTACTCATCGGCGGCGCATTTGACCTTGAGCCGATTGCCGAGAGCTACGTCAACAGCCTGGTGGGCATGAGTGCCGATGAGGCGAAGCGACTCTCACCCGTGCACTACCAGCCGCAGCGGAACATCCCGGTGCTCCTCCGCGTTGGCGAACATGAGCCATCGGAGTTCCACCGGCAGTCGGAACTCCTCCGCGAGAAGTGGGCGAGCCACGCCACCGTTTTGCTTGCGAACGTTCCTGGTCGTGATCATTTCGATGTGCTTGAGGAGCTTGATACGCCTGGGGGGTCGTTGCTGAACGATCTTGCCGATTTGTTGCAGATCAATCGCACGTGAGACGATAAGCACATGACACAGCCCACCCCTTCAGCGGCAGAGCTCGACGCGCAAGATCCTCTCGCTGCGCTGCGAGAGCGATTCACTCTACCGGCAGGAGTTGTCTACCTCGATGGCAATTCTCTGGGCGCGCTCCCCATTGGTGTGCACGAGCGCCTGGCCAATGTTGTTGACCGGCAGTGGGGCGACCGCCTGATCCGCAGTTGGAACGAGTCTGATTGGTACGACCTACCGCTTAGCGTTGGCGACCGGATCGCCCCGCTGCTCGGTGTCGGCAAGGGCGAGGTGGTCGTTGGGGAATCGACATCGGTCTCGCTCTTCCGCGTGTTGGCCGCTGCGCTGCAGCTACGTGGCGACCGGCAAGTTGTTGTCACTGAGCGCGAGAACTTCCCAACCGATTTGTACATCTTGGAGGGCCTACGCCAACTACTCCCCAACGTGGAGGTGCGCTTCTGGGATGAGTCAGTCAGCCCGGCGACGGTGCTTGATGGGGCAGGGGTCCTGATGTTGACGCACGTAGATTATCGAACCGGACGGATACGTGACATGCGCGAACTGAGTGCCGCGGCCCACGCTGCTGGTGCGTTGACCGTGTGGGATCTCTCGCACTCCACCGGAGTCCTCGAGCTTGATGTCGCTCGTGACGGCGCCGATTTTGCGATCGGCTGCGGATACAAATACCTGAATGGTGGGCCAGGCGCCCCCTCATACACCTGGGTTGCACCGGCGCTGATCGAGCGTGTGCGGCAGCCGCTCGAGGGCTGGCTTGGCCATAAGAGCCCGTTCGCATTCGTGCCCGAGTACGAGCCCGCCCCCGGCATTCGGCGTTTCATCACGGGCACGCAGCAGGTCCTCAGTCTGGCGGCACTCGATGAGTCTCTGAAGATGTGGGAGGGGGTCTCAATGTCTGAGATTCGCCGCAAGTCGATGGCGCAAACCTCTCGCTTCATTGAGCGAGTTGAGGCGGAGTGCAAGGGCTACGGCCTCACCCTCATCTCACCACGGGAGGGCCAGCTACGCGGCGGACAGGTCTCCTTTGCGCACGAGAGCGGCTATCCGATTATGCAGGCGCTGATCAGCCGCGGAGTCATCGGAGATTTCCGTACGCCAAACATCCTGCGCTTCGGCTTCTCGCCGCTCTATGTGAGCTTTGCCGATATCGATCGCGCGGTAGCGACGTTCGCCGAGATCCTTCGAACCGACGCATGGCGTGCCCCAGAGTTTGCTTCGAAGCAGACGGTGACTTGACCGCTCCAACTACATTCGGTCGCGAATGGCCCAAAGGTCTGGGAAGAGCGAACGGCGCAGGCTTGCGGCGAGATATTCCACACCGGTTGAGCCACCCGTGCCCGACTTTCGGCCAATGGTTCGCTCCACCATCTTGACGTGACGATAGCGCCACTCCTGAACACCCTCGTCAATATCGACGAGCTGCTCGAGAATGCTCGCCGCCTCGCCTCCAGCACGATAGATCTCAAGCAATACCTCTTGCAGCTCCTCATCCCCCTCATACGGTGCCGACACATCTCGGCTGAGCAGTCGCGCTGGGACCGCAGACCCGCGAACCGCCAACCAGTGAATCGTTGCGTCCCAAAGGCTCGGCGCCTGCAAGGTGGCGCGCACGATTTCTCGAGCCTTCTCATCTGGGAGTAGGTCGGCGAGACGCGCGTTGCGGATCCCAAAGAGCGCCTCGATCTCGCGAAACTGGGCGGATTCAAATCCACTTGATGTTGCAAGCCTGCTGCGGAACGCCGCAAATTCGAGTGGGGTGAGCGTCTCTAAGATGTCCACCTGCGCAACGGCAATCTTCAGAATGTGTCGAACTCGGCTGAGCCTATGTGAAGCTCGCCAGCTCTCATTCGCGGCCATGGCCCGCATTGCACCTCGGACCTCATGCAGGATCTGCTTAAACCAGAGCTCATAGGTCTGGTGAATCGTGATGAAGAGCAGTTCGTCATGCTCATCTGAGCGCGGGCGCTGTAGCCCGAGCAGCTCATCCAGCGCCAAGTAACTCGCGTACGTCAGCCCCTCTGTGTCACCAGGAACCCGATCGTTACTCATGGCTGCATAGTACGCCCCACCGCCGTAAAAAGGAGACCCCCACCCAGTTGGGCGGGGGTCTCCAGGTGCCTCGTAAAAGGATCAGACCCCCCTCCAACCTGGAGAGAGGTCCGATCAAAAAGCGCGAACGTTCAAGCGTCAGGCTGGCTGGAATACCCCAGTCCACACCTGCCATGCGAGCAAGGTCTTCGCGACGAGCGAGAGGATCATGTAACTGCGCTCACCGTGTAGGTAGTCAGCCCACTTTCCAACCTTCAAGCGCTGCAACACCATGTTTACCGCAAAGATGTTGAAGCTCACGAAAATGCTCGCGTAGATGGCGATGAGAATTGGCTTGAACTCTTCCAAGCTTCGGCCATTCGGCCCAACTCCCGTTGGCCAGTTTGCGAGCAAGAGGCCAACTGAGGTGAAGAGGGCGATCCATGGCGCGATGCCGGCGATGCAACCAAAGATGTAGTGGCTCCACTGCACCTTCTTGCGCCCGATGTTCGCCTCTTCCATCGACCAACCGAAGAGATTCATCGAAATGTTGCAAACGCCGATTGCGATCAGCGCTCCAGCGTCGGTAATGAAGCTGAGCGATGCGATGCCGATGATCATGAGCGTGGAGCTCAGCGCATACTCAGCCCAGCGCATTGGGTTGAACTCGCGGGCAAGCCAACCCTCGTAACGCTTGCGAAGAGGGAAAGCGACCAAGAAGTGCGCGAGGGCCGAGAGCCCGAAGAACGCCGCAACCAGGTAGGCCAGCGGGAAGCTCACGAGCAGCTGCGTCGCCGCATCAAGTCCTACGAACTGTCCGCTCTCGATTCGTGAGACTGGATACGTTCCCTCAAAGCGCACGAGCGCATCGACTGGGCTGATCCACCAGATGATGGTCGCCTGGATGCCGTGCAGCAAGACGAGCGCACGGTTCCAGTTAAAGAGCTGCTTCGCCCGAGCGGCCGGAATGGCGGCAAACGTTGTCGCGACCCCGGTGCTGACGGCGGCCGCGCGCTTTGGCGCGGACCTCTTGGCTGTAGCCATGAAGGATCCTCCCTATTTAACTCTGCAAGCTGGAATTCAGCCTGGTGACCAAGAGGGTAGCGGTGCGGTTGTGGTTTGCTCAAATCGTGCGTGAAATAGCCCCCAAGATTGCGCTATCTGAACCAAATTCGTGCTTGGGCTGGGGTAGGATTGGGGCGATCGTGGAAACCCCGCGACGGCCGGGCAACGGGTCCGGGCAAACTCGCCATTGAAGGAGAACACATGAAGAACCTACGGATCGGTGCCATTCTTGGCGCCCTCCTCATGGTCGCCGCAGCGTGCTCGAGCACCCCTGTCGGCAAGGCCGGAGGAACCCTTATTGTCGCTCTGCCAGGCGACATCGTACGAACCGACGCTGCGTTGATGGACGACAGCAACACGTCGTACGTCATTCAGCAGGTTGTCGAGACCCTCGTCGGCCTTGAGCCAGGATCGACCTCAAAGGTCATTCCAGTGCTCTCAGAGAGCTATGTGATGAGCGCCGATGGCCTCACCTACACGTTCAAGCTGCGCAGCGGCGTTAAGTTCCACGATGGCACCGAATTTAATGCGGATGCGGTCGTGTTCAACTATGAGCGCTTCATTGGGCTACCAACTGAGCTCCGAGACTACGCCTTCTATATCGGCGACATCTTCGGCGGCTATGGCAGCGAGAGCAACCTTGAGTCCGCAACCAAGATTGACGACCTGACCGTCGCCATCAAGCTGCGCAAGGCGAGCTCGAACTTCCTGTTGACCCAGACCCTTCAGGTCTTTGCCATCCAGTCGCCAACGGCGCTGGTTCTTGGTAAGGCTGACAACACCGAGACCGATGTTGCGAAGATCACTGCCGCCACCGGCGGCGCAGGCGCGATGGTCGGCACCGGCCCATTCAAGTTCGTGAAGTGGACCGTTGGCGATAGCGTTGAAGTTGAGAAGAATGCAGAGTATTGGGACAAGGCGAAGGTCGCCTACGTTGACGCGATCATCTTCAAGGCAGTTGCCGAAGAGGCTCAGCGCGTGAACGGACTTGCAACGGGCGAGATCGACCTCGCACAGACGATCGCTCCAGCGACGATCGCGGCGATCGCCGCAAACCCAGACCTACAGCTGATCGACCGTGGTTCTTCGTTCAACACGTTCCAGATTTCCATGAACCACACATACGCTCCGATCAGCAATCCGAAGATCCGTGAGGCGATCGCCTATGCGATCGACTACGACTTCCTCATCGCGACCTTCTACGCCGGCGCAGCGGTGCGGGCAACGAACTGGATGCCAGCTGGCGTTGCCTACGCGAAGGACCTGAACCTTCCAGGCTATGACGTCGAGAAGGCGAAGCAGTTGATCGCAGAGTCGGGTGAAACCGACCTCACGATTGACTTCTGGTATCCAAACGACGTGTCCCGCCCGTACATGCCTGATCCAAAGGGCTTGTTCGAAGCGATCACGGCGAACCTCGAGGCAGTTGGCTTCACGATCAACCCAAACAGCGATGGTTGGCGCGAAGGCTACCTGGATGACGAGAACCAGGGTAAGTACGAGATGTGGCTCCTTGGCTGGACTGGCGACTGGGCCGGCCCAGACAACTTCTTGAAGACGGCGTTCTTCGGTTATAAGAACGGCGCCCCTTCGAAGGAGTTCGCCTACAAGAACGATGCTCTCGACAAGGCGATGAACGACGCACTTGCAGCGGGCACCGAAGCTGAGGCGAAGACACTGTGGGAGACGGCGCAGGACTTGATCCGCGCTGACATGCCAACAGTGCCGGTTGCCAACTCGAAGCCGCAGGCAGCTGCGACGATCGACCTGAAGGGCTTCATCGGCTCTGCAGCGTTGAACGAGCCGCTCAACCTGGTCTGGCTCGACCGACCGTAACTGAGGTGCGTGCCGCGTAAGGCGGTGCGCCACTCGCTCTAACGAGAGCATCTGTCGCCGCTCCCTTGGCCGTGAGGCTGAGGGGGCGGCGACGGCGTTTCACCCTTAGACTCCCCTCATGGGGAGATACATCGTTCGCCGCTTGATCGCCGCGATTCCCGTGTTGATCGGGCTCTCCATTCTCCTCTTCGCCTACATCCGCATCCTCCCCGGCGACCCATGCGTCGCCATCCTTGGCCAGCACCGCACCCCTGAGGCGTGCGCAGCCCTCCGGGAGAACCTTGGCCTTGATCTTCCGCTCTGGGAGCAGTACATCCGCTACCTCATGAACACCCTTTCGGGTGATCTCGGCGCGAGCGTCGTGAACTCCCAGCCATTCTTGGCTGAGTTCCTCACGCGCTTCCCTGGAACGGTGGAGCTGACGATTGGCGCACTCATTTTTGCCCTTGGCGCCGGAATCCCCCTCGGTCGGCTCGCCGCACGAAAGGTGGGCGGTCGGATCGACGGCCTGATCACAGGCGTCAGTCTCTTTGGGGTCAGCATCCCCGTCTTCGTCCTCGGCCTTGCGCTCGTTGCCGTGTTCGGCGTCATTCTCGAATGGCTGCCAACGCAGGGGCGAATTGATGCTCGCGCTCGATTTGATGCCACTTCAGGGCTGCTCCTGATCGATACCCTCTTCGCTGGTCGCCTCGATCTATTTGTGGACGTTGTTCGCCACCTGATTCTTCCCTCGATTGCGCTCGGCTCCATCCCGCTCGCGATCATTGCCCGCATCACGCGCGCCTCGGTGATTGAGGTCGTAAACGAGGACTACGTTCGCACTGCACGTTCCAAGGGCCTCAAAGAGAAGACCGTTGATAACCGGCACGTGATGCGCAACGCCTGGCTCCCCGTTACCACCGTAGTCGGGCTGCAGGCCGGTGGGCTGCTCGGTGGCGCGGTGCTGACCGAAACCGTGTTTGTCTGGAACGGGGTGGGCCGCTGGGTTGTGGATGCAATCCAGAATCGCGATTATCCGATCGTGCAGTCAACGATCCTCGTCTTCGCTCTCATCTTTTTGGTCGTCAACCTGCTCGTCGACATTGGCTACGCGTTGCTGAATCCAAAGATTAGGTACCAGTGATGCTGCGCGCCGCGTTAGTTGATGCACAGCTCGCCCGCCCGCCACGGGGTCTCTGGGGCGATGCTGCTCGTCGCCTGCGCCGCAACCGACCGGCGATGGTGGGGCTCTTCTGCATTGTGCTCTTTGCCTCAGCGGCGATCCTTGCACCGCTGATTGCGCCATACGATCCGTACGCAATGAACGGCAGCAGCCTTGATGCGCCGTCCCTCACGCACTTATTCGGCACCGACCTCCTTGGGCGAGATATCTTCTCGCGCGTGCTGTACGGGGCGCAGATCAGCCTCTTTGTTGGGGTTGGCGCCGTAGCCATTGCGCTCGTTATTGGCGGCGCCCTCGGTGCAATCGCAGGCGGATTCGGCGGCCGGGTCGACGGCGTGATCATGCGAACCACGGACGTCTTCCTCTCAATCCCGAGTATCTTGCTGGCGATCGGTATCGTTACCGCCCTTGGGCGTGGGATGCCACAACTAACACTGGCAATCGCGGTGAGCTACGCACCAACGTTCGCACGACTGCTGCGCGGCTCACTGCTGGCGCTCCGCGAGGCCGACTACGTTGTGGCTGCGCGAACCATTGGTGCATCGCGCCTGCGCATTCTGGTTCGACACATGCTGCCGAACGCCCTGACGCCGCTCATTGTGCAGGCGACGCTGGTGCTCGCCACAGCCATCATCGACATCGCCGGCCTCGGATTTCTTGGCCTTGGACCGACCGATCCGCGCACACCAGAGTGGGGGACGATGCTCGTCGATGCACGTCGTTTCATGCAGTCTGCCCCGCATATCGTGGTCTTTATTGGTGGCGCGATCGTCATTTCGGCGATCGGATTCAACCTTCTCGGAGACGGGCTGCGCGAGTCGCTTGACCCGAAGTTGAAGCGATGAGTGACCAGCATCTTCTCGAGGTTCGTGACCTGGTGGTGCGCTTCCGCACGCACGATGGTGCGGTGCACGCCGTGAACGGGGTCTCGTTTGACCTGGCCGCCGGCGAGACGCTCGGCGTGGCGGGCGAATCCGGCTGCGGCAAGAGCGTCACCAACCTGGCGATCGTTGGCCTGCTGCCGAAGCCTGCCGGCCGCGTCGAGGGCGGCAGCGTCAAACTTGATGGGCGTGAGCTCACCACCCTCAAGGAGGAGGAGCTGCGCCAGGTGCGCGGCAGTGAGATCGCGATGATCTTCCAAGATCCGATGACCTCGCTTAATCCGGTGCTGCGCATTGAGGAGCAGTTGATCGAAACGATTCAGGCGCACCGCGAGGTCACGAAGGAGGCGGCGCGGACTCGCGCCATTGAGCTGCTCACCGCTGTTGGCGTTGCCAATCCAGAGTCACGACTCCGCAGCTACCCACACGAGTTCTCTGGCGGCATGCGGCAGCGCGTGATGATCGCCATGGCCCTCGCCCTTGAGCCACGGGTACTTATCGCCGATGAGCCAACCACGGCGCTCGACGTCACGATTCAGGCGCAGGTGCTCGACCTGCTTCGCCGCCTCACCGAGGAGCGCGGTACGGCAATGATCCTCGTCACCCATGATCTCGGCGTCCTCGCCGGCATGGCCGATCGCGTCAACGTGATGTATGCCGGCGCGGTGATCGAGTCAGGCACCACCGACGATCTCTTCGCCAACCCGCGCCATCCGTACACCGTTGGCCTGCTGCGCTCCATCCCACGCCTCGACGGCGAGACGGGCGGCAAGCTGGTGCCCATCGAAGGTCGACCACCAGACCTTATTGATGCGCCAGTGGGTTGCTCGTTCTACGCGCGCTGCGCCTGGCGCACCGATCGCTGCGCGACCGAGACGCCCGCGCTGTTGCCGATTGATAGCGGCAAGGGCCCGATCGTGACGAGTGGCCCAACCGCAACGCACGTGGCCGCCTGCTTCAACCCAGTCGCCCCTGCAGAGGTTGCCGAAGGGCGGCCACTGCCACGTGCCGAAGGAGCCACTCGATGAGCGGCGAGCCTCTGCTGACCGTTAAAGATCTCGCGGTGCGATTCCCAATCCGCGAGGGGCTGGTGCGCGAGCGCACCGTCGCCGAAGTACGCGCGGTTGATGGCATCTCATTTGAGGTGGCGAAGGGGGAGATCCTCGGCCTCGTTGGCGAGTCTGGTTGCGGCAAGAGCACCGTTGCACGCGCGATCACCCGCGTCGTGAAGCCGAACGCTGGCACGATCGACTTTGACGGACACAACCTGGCGACGGCCGAGGGGCGCGAGCTGCAGGACCTTCGTCGTCGCGTGCAGATGATCTTCCAAGACCCGTACGCCTCGCTGAACCCGCGCATGACCGTTGGCGCGATCCTTCGTGAGCCAGCCGACATCTACAACGTAGGCACGAGTGCCGAACGCACCGGCCGCGTTGCTGAGCTCCTCGAACTCGTCGGGCTGGACCCACGCTTCGCTGAGCGGTATCCCCATGAGTTCTCTGGTGGGCAGCGTCAGCGCATTGGTGTGGCACGTGCACTCGCCCTTAACCCAGATCTCGTAGTGGCGGATGAGCCGGTGAGTGCGCTCGACGTGAGCGTGCAGGCGCAGATCCTGAACCTGCTCGCCGAGCTGCGCCAGCGCCTTGGGCTCGCCTATCTCTTCATTGCGCATGACCTTTCGGTGGTGCGGCACATTAGCGATCGCACCGCCGTGATGTACCTAGGGAAGATCGTGGAGGTTGCACCTTCGGATGAGCTGAATAGTTCGCCGGTGCACCCGTATTCAATTGCGCTGCTGTCCGCCGTGCCAATCCCCGACCCTGCGATTGAGAAGAGGCGCAAGCGCATCATCTTGAAGGGCGATGTGCCGTCACCAACGAATCCGCCGAGCGGTTGCGCCTTCCAGACGCGCTGCTGGCTCAAGGAGAAGCTTGGCAACCCGGAGCGCTGCAACACGGAATCGCCGCAGCTGGTGCAGGTCTCAACGGGACACCAGGTCGCCTGCCACTTCCCCGACAAGGCGTAGAGGGTAAGAACGCTTAGCGGTTGCGCTCGCTGCGTACGAAGAGGAAGGTGCCAACCGAGAGCATGACCACCGTGGCGATTGCGATGGCCGCAACCGTCCACGTTGGGTCGGCGAGCACCGCTTCGTTTGGGTAGCCGTAGTACGCACCGCGAATGAGGTCAACGGCGTAGCGCAGCGGCGCGATGTGGCTGACGATGTCGAGGTACCACGGCAGGTTGCGGATTGGGTTGAACGCGCCGGCGAGGAAGAACTGCGGCAAGAAGATGAACGGGAAGAGCAGGTTCGCCGAGCGCTGGTTTGGCAGCAGGCTGACGATCAGTGCGCCGAACGAGGCACCGAAGATGGCAACCAGGATGAGCGCAGGGATGATCGCGAAGACCTGCGCCAGGGTGAGCGGGATGCCGAGCACGATGCCGAACGCCATGACGGTGAATGCTTGTGGGAAGGCGACCAGCGACTCGCCGAGGATCTTGCCAGCAAGGATCGTGCGTCGTCCGATCGGCGCGACGAAGATCTCCTGGCTGAAGTCGTTCTCGCGGTCTTCAAGGATGGAGACCAGCCCGAGCGCCGATGACTGCCAGACACCCTGGGCCAGCTGCCCGGCAAAGATGAACGGGAGCAGATCAATGCCCGGGGACTGGAAGTTCGAGGCGAAGGCCCCGCCAAGGACACCGATGAAGAGGGCGGGGAAGACGAGGCCGCCGACGAGGCGAATCGGATCGCGCAAGAGCTTGGTGACATCGCGCGCGGCGATCGCCCCTGCGGCGGCCGCCTCACGGCGCAGGTTGAATCCGGTCGAAGTGCTGCGGGCTGTTGGCGCGCTCATCGGCGGAACCCCCGTCGCGGCGCATCGTCGAGTGGTGACTCTTCGCGATCATCGGCGGTTGCCGCAACGATCTTGAGGTAGGCGTCTTCAAGGCTTGGGCTGCGCACTTCGAAGCGGGTAAGCGGCGTCTTCAGGTCACGCAAGAGCGTGTGGGCTGGCTCTGCACCCTTCACCTCAACGGCGAATCCGGCAGAGATCATCTGCGGAACATGGCCGAGCCGTTCGATCTCTGCGCCGAGGGCGACACGATCGGCCGCCTCAAGCTCAACGCGGGTCACGCCGGTGCCGACGCGCAGTTCAGCAGGCGTGCCGTTCGCCACAATCTTGCCGCGATCGATGATGCAGACCTGGTCAGCGATCTCGACCTCGTCGAGGTAGTGCGTGGTGAGGACCATGGTGGTTCCTTCGCTGCGACGAATGGCATCGAGGTAGCCAGCCACCGATCGGCGCGACTCAGGGTCAAGGCCAACGGTCGGCTCGTCGAGGAAGAGCACCTGCGGCTTATGCAGCAGCGAACGGGCAATCTCGAGCTTTCGACGCATGCCGCCCGAGTAGGTTGAGATCTTTTTGAACAAGTCATTGCGGTCGAGCCCAACGAGCGCACCGAGCTCGACAACGCGGTCGCGGTACTCCTGCGGCATGAACGAGAACGACGGGCGATAGGCGTATGCGCCGTAGAGGGCAGCATGGAAGCGGCAGTTCTCCTCGCCGGTGAGTGCACGATCGAGGGATGGCTTCTGGAAGATGATGCCGACGCGGCGGCGGACCTCCGACTGGTCTTGCGCCAGGTCGGCGCCGGCAATCTGCACGCTCCCTGAAGTTGCGGCAAGGGTGGTGGTCAGGATGCTGATCGTGGTGGTTTTACCAGCACCGTTCGGTCCGAGGAGGGCGAAGAGGGAGCCCTGCTCAACGGAGAAGGAGACGCCATCTACGGCGTTACGGTCGGCGCCCTTGTAGCGCTTGACGAGGTCCGTAACGACGATTGCAGGGGTAGTCGCCATGTTCGCAATCCTACCCCTCTCAGGGTAGGCTCGTCATATGGTTCATATCGCTGGTCTTATCCGTCTTGCGCACCCGCTGCCGACGCTCCTGAACGCGCTCATTGCGGCGGCACTCACCACGATTGCGGGGGGCTCAGCGAGTCAGGCGGCCCTCGCGGCTCTCACCATGCTTGGGATCCACACCTCTATTGGCGCAATGAACGATCTTCTTGATCAAGCGGGCGACAAGGGGAGGGCAGAGAAGCCGCTAGTTAGTGGAGACGTATCGCCACGTGAGGCTCGGGTGACGGTGGTCGTCGCCGCAACTGCAGGATTCGCAGCGGCATCAGCGCTCAGCCCAACGAGTGCAGCGCTTGCAGCCGCTGGCGCCACCCTTGGCTATCTCTACAACGCGGGGATCAAGCGCACGCCGATCTCGTTTCTTCCATTTGCCCTGGGAGTTGCAATCATTCCCGCGTTCGCGTGGAGCGCAGCGGGAGCGCCACTCCCTGCGGCAATCGCTGCACTCAGCCTGATTGCGCTGCCGGGCGGGAGTGCACTCGCGCTACAAAATGCCCTGGCCGATCGAGAACTTGACGAAGAGGTTGGAGCGAACGGTGCTGTGGTGCGGCTCGGCCGCCAACGAACGATCGTACTCATCGCGCTCCTGCAAGTGCTCACCTATCTCCTCCTTCTAGCGAGCGCGCCAGCAACATCCTCGCCAGTGCTCCTCGCCGCTGGCGGCCTACTTCTCACCACTGGCGTGACCCTGAGTACTCGTGTGCGTCGCGACCTGCGCCAGCGTGGCTGGGAGGTGAGCGCCCTTGCCCTTGCCTGTTGCGCAATCGCGATTGCACTCTCGTACGATTAGTTGATGAATTTTGTTCGCGCGTCCCAGCGGTCTGCCAAGTCTGGCTGCGGCACCCTCATCATTGGGCTCCTGATCCTTGGCGCAATCGGCTCGCTCTTCGATGGTGGATCTGAGACCAGCACGCCGCGACCAAGCACGGTGCCCTCTGCTACTAGTGACCCTGAGGCTTCTCCCTCCCAACAGCCGTCACCCTCGGTGGTGCCATCGCTGCCGATCGCCCTCGAGGTCAACCCGCCGGCCGCGGTCGCTCGTGGTGCGGAGATCACCCTCACCGTTCGGGCGAGTGCGGGCTCCGAGTGCGAGATCGGGGTACCAGAGCTGGCACGTGAGGGCGAGACCCCAGCCGCGCTCTTCGTTCCCGAAGGCGGGGTGGCGACCTTTACCTGGCGAGCGGGATCAACTAGGGGTGCCTGGTTCGTGACGGTGGTCTGCACCGCAGCGTTTGAGCGAGAGGCGCTCGAAGTGAGCATTACGATCAAGTAGTAGCGAACAGCTGCCCGCAGGCTTCATACTGCGGTTGTTCAGTCTCCCTCGGGGGGGTAGCTCAGTTGGTTAGAGCTCCGAGCTTATATCTCGGCGGTCCCTGGTTCGATTCCAGGCCCCCCTACCATTCGCTTCGTTCATACTCTCCGTATGGCACGTCCAATTGCACTGATTACTGGAGCCTCGTCGGGCATCGGCGAGCGCATCGCCCTGCGCTTGGCATCAAGCGGCCACGATCTGGTATTGGTTGCACGCCGGGGCGATGAGCTTGCGCGCGTCGCTGCACTCGCCTCTGCCGCTGGTGCCGCAAGCGAGACGATCGTTGCTGACCTCTCGCAAGGTGTCGACGTGGCAAAGGTCGAAGCACGCATCGCCGATGAAGCTCGATCGATTGAGATTTTGGTGAACAATGCAGGCTTTGGACGGTTCCGCAAGATCACCGAGCTTGATGGCGAAGGCGAAGCGAATGAGATTGCCGTGAATGTCACCGCGCTGACACTCCTCTCGCGAGCGGCACTCGTTGCCATGGCGCCACGAAAGCGCGGAGGAATTCTAAATGTCTCCTCGCTTGCATCCTTCATTCCGTTTCCTGGATTCACCACCTACGCTGCCACCAAGGCGTACGTTCGGCACTTCACCCTTGCGTTGCATGAAGAGGCGAAACCGTTCGGCGTCCGCGTCACCTGCGTTGCTCCAGGGGTTACGCCAACAGGATGGCAAGATCGCGCGGGGCTGAGCCAGAGCTCAGGCCTACCGAGCTTCTTGCTGACCTCTGCGGACACTGTTGCCCGCGTTGCCCTTGAGGCGCTCCGTGATGGACGTGCGCTTGTGGTTCCGGGCTGGATGAATGCACTCTCAGCGCGCTTCTTGAGCCTGATGCCGAGCTTCCTCCTGCGCCGCATGGGCGCGATCAGTTCTCGCTTCCCTCGCTAAGCGCGAAGGCTCCAGCGCGCGCCGGTCGGCTCGTCCACTAGATCTACGCCAAGTGCTTCGATTGCTGCGCGCAGCGCATCTGCATCACTGAAGCGGCGCTCAGCACGAGCTGTTGCTCGCAGCTCAATCAACTTCTCAACGGCGCTACTCACATCCACCCCAGGACCTGTTGCCGGCACGGGAAGTGGTGCTTCGGCAATTGCGATAGTGGCGCGCGGCGCACCGGCTGCGGCACCGAATCGCGCGGCAAAGGCGGCCAGCGACTCTGTTGCGCCGCTGTGCATTGCTGTCTCGCCAATCCCTGGAATGCGAATGGTCACCGCCCCCTTGCCGCCAACGGTGACGCTGTTTGCGCCAAGGTCGATGGTCAGCGCGGAGTGCTCGTCAATGCCAACGATCGCGGCGCCATCAGGTAGAGTGCGCTCTAACTGCTGCAGGCGGCCTTCGCCGATGAAGCAGCGCGAGGTGTCGTGCGTCGCGCCCTCGTTGTTGTTCCAGTGAGGAACGATCGCAACAGCGAGACCGGTGAGCGCGCCGATGATGTCGAGGCCTTTGAGCCAGACTGGGTTCGTTCCCGCCTTGTAGATCTCATAGACCGGGATCGTGAATCGCCCTGATGCAGCCGCCGCAGCCGACGATGCGATCAGCGTGGTGCCGCTCTGAAGGCGAGCGACGAGCTGCTCGACGATCGGCGTGCCGCCCCAGCGACGCAGGGCGCGCGAAGGGGAGCCTGGCCCCAGGAAGATCAGATCTGCCGCGTTGAGGCCGGCGATCGTTGGGGCAAGCGCTGAAGGGGCAAGGTCGGCGCCGGCGCGGTCGGTCTCTGGGAGGCCGATAACCGTGGTCGGGATGCCGACCTTTGAGCGGAAGAAGACGGCGATCTTCTCGCCCATCTCGGCGCGGTTCGTTTGAAAGTCGTAACTCCCGTCGAGGGCAACGAGTGACGACGGGGTGCTGCGCTTCGGCAGGGAGGCGACCAGGCTGCGGTGCAGCGGCGCCATCGATGGGCCGATCTCACCGGAGCCGATCAGGACGATTCTCCCTGGAGCCGTTTCTGCCGTCATGCCGTAAGTATGGCGCAGCCCAGTACGATCAAGGCATGGCAACCCTCTACCTCTCTGGCGGCGGACTCGGACGCTCAGCCCAGGCATGGCCCGAGGCGCTGCACTGGCTCGCCGCACAACCTGGCCCCCTGCTGCTCGCCTCCATTGCCTCAGACGACGATCGGCAGGCGCGCTCCCTCCAGCAGCTCCTCGCCGCCGTTGGTCGTGAGGCGACCCTCATCAGTCATCTGCCGCATGAGTCAACTGAGCCAACAACGCTCTTCTTATGCGGTGGCGATGCTACGAGACTCCTTGATCAACCAGAGCGGGTACGTGAACTCACGAATGCCCTCACGCTGCCGCATCTCACGATCATTGCCGACTCGGCGTCGGCGATGGCGCTCGGTCGGCGCGCCGCCTCGTGCACCTGCGGCGGCCACGCTATTCGCGTGATTGATGGCATCGGCGCGCTCGGCGCGTGGAGCATTCTGGCGCACGCGACTGGCGGCAACGATGAGCGACTCGCCGACCTTGCCGATGCGGCGTTGCCAAACGGTGGCCCGCGACTTGCGCTGCCAACCGGCGCTGCAGTCGAAGTGCTCGGCCTTGGATCGCGTACGTCGGGCGAGCCCGGTGGTCTTGACTTTAGAAGTGCACCCTGGTCACAAGCGAGTGCGCACCGCAGCGACGCGCGCTAGGAAATACAACGCGCTACGGCGCGCGACGATTGGTATACCGACAACGCGCACGAATCGGGCAGCGTTCGCAATCTGGACGAAGCGCATTGCAGTGCCCTCGACCATGACGAATTAGCGCGACGTGCGCCTCGTACATGCGCGACGGCTCCACCAAATCGAGCCAGGCGTCGTGAGCGAACTGCAGACTCGCCTTTGGTGGCAGCAGGCCGATCCGTTTTGAGACGCGCTCCACATGGGTGTCGACCGGCATCAGTGGCACGCCAAAACAGAAGAGCATCACGATGGAAGCGGTCTTTGGGCCGATCCCCGGAATGGCGGTAAGCCAGTCGCGCGCCGCTAGCGGCGCCATCGTTGTCAGAAATGTCAGGTCATAGGCTCCGCTCTGTTCGCGCGTGGCGCGGAGCGCCGCCTTGATGCGCGGCGCCTTCTGCGCAGCAAGCCCACCACTCTTGATCACGGCGGCAAGCGAGCGCACCGGCGCCGCCTCAACCGCCGCCCAGTCTGGGTAACGGTCGCGGAGCGCCGTGAAGGCGCGTTCCGCATTGGTGTCGCTGGTGTTCTGGCTCAGGATCGTGGTGACGAGCTCACTGATCGGGTCCATGCGCGGCTTCCAGACCGGGGTGCCGTAGAGGGCGGCCAGGCCCGATAAGGCGTCTTCAACCAGCCCGGGACGACGGCGCTTGAGTTGCTTCACCCAGGCTTGCGCCGGGCTGCTTCGTGCGGAAACTGGCCGTTTTCGTGCGGGTGGCATGCCCGTATCGTAGCCCCCAGCCGTGGCAGATCACGGTGCGCCAAGTGCGCCCAGGCGGGCATTACGCCCCGTTAACCCTCATCCTGTCAACTGACCGAAGCGACGGCGTGCCCGCGCCGCGCGTTCGGCATAGGGAGGATAAACATGGCTACACGTAGCGCCGTCGGCGGCGTCAAGATCACCGTTCCGGCGACCTGGATCGCCTCGTGGACCCTCTACGACCTGGCAAACACCATCTGGTCGTACGGCATTTTCTCGTATGCGATTGGTCTCTATCTAACCAGCGAGCAGGGGCTCGGCGAGTCACAGGGAAACCTCTGGCTGCAGATCTCGATCGCCCTCTCCGTCGGCATCAATGCGTTGATCTCGCCGGCAATCGGTGCGATCTCTGATCGAGCGGGGCGACGGCTCCCGTATCTCCTCTTCTTTACGCTTCTCGCGATCATCCCGGCGATCTTCATCCCGTCGGTGCCAGTCGGCATGGGCGTGGTGCTCTTCTGCATCGCGAACTTTGGCTACCAGTCGGCCCTGGTCTATTACGATGCTACGATCAAGATCGTGAGCACACCAGCAAACCGCGGCTGGGTTTCGGGGCTTGGTAACGGCCTCGGGTACCTCGGCACGATTCTCATCGGCGTGATCATCCTCTTCGGCGATATCTCCGTAACGCAGGTATTTGTGATTGCCCCGATCCTGTTCGGTGTGCTCTCAATTCCGATCTTTATCTTCATCAAGGAGGTTCCAGAACCGTCGGGCAAGGTTGCTAGCGGCAACTCACTGACCGCCACCCTTGGCACCATTCGCGAGCTCAAGAAGTACCCAGGCCTGAAGCGCTTCCTGACGGCACGCTTCTTCTACACCGACGCACAGAACACCGTGATCTCGATCATGGCGATCTTCGCGGTGCAGGCGGTCGGCTTCACTCAAGGCGAGGCGAACTATGTGCTCGTTGCACTTGCGACGACCGCAGTGATCGGCGGCCTCGTGTGGGGACGTCTCACCGATAGCCAAGGGCCGAAGGCAACGTTGAACCGCGTACTCGCCCTCTGGGCGGTTGCGCTCGTCATCGGCGCGCTCTTCGTCTCACCAATCCCGTTCATCGTGGCCGGCGTGATCCTCGGCTTCGGCTTCGGCGGCCTCTCGGGTGCCGACCGAATCCTCATGTATCGACTCTCCCCACCGAAGCAGCTCGGAGAGTTCTACGGCCTCTACGGCTTGGTCGGCAAAGGTTCACAGGTGATCGGCGGCCTGCTGTATGGCGCCACGATCTTCTTCTTGTACCCAGTGCTAGGCAACGGCGCATACACGGTCGGCCTGCTGACCCTGCTCGCAACGATGCTCGTGGGCTGGTACCTGCTGCAGGCGGTGCCGGAGAAGCGCGAAGGCTGATCTAACGACGCGCTCGGAGCGCTGCGTTAGCGAATGCGCGCAGCGCTCCAGCGAGTCAGCGCCGGGCCCCAGGCCCGCTCGCCGTCACCTTTACTGATCGCATCGAGTTCTACCAGGCCGTTGATCGCCTCGGCGATCTCAGTGCTGCTCCACTTGCGTGCCGCCTCGGCAAGCTTTCCGGCGGGGAACTCATGCATGCCAATAGTGCGAGCCGCCGTAGCAACTGACGCACCCTCCACAACCGTTGCGCCGTGAATCTGCGCGAGGTCGCGCATCTTGCGATGCAGCGTTGCCACGACCATTGGACCTGGCTCACTGACCGCGCGAAGCAGGTGCTTGGAGACGAGCGTGCCACTGCGCGAGACGATCGCGTCGGCAAAGGCAAAGAGCGATCCAACACCGCGATCGGCAATGAGGGCATCAACGGCGCGCAGCGAGATCGGCCCCGTAGGAATCGCCAGCATTAGCTTCTCGAGCTCAACCACCGACGTCATGCGAATGCCACTGCGATCAAGGTCAGGCTCGCGCACCTCGGCACCGAGCCGCTCGGCGATCGACTTTGCCGCGTCACCCGCGATCTCGCGGCCAGCGCTCTTCGCGCGCGCCAGCAACCACGATGCCAACTCGCCGGGGCCAGGGGAGATGCACGAGACGATGCTGCCGCCGCGATCCTGCACCAACAGCCCAAGTTCGCCAGGCCCGTCGGGACGCGCTCCCTTGAGATTCGGACGTCGCGCGCGCTGATCAACTAAGACAACGCCGTTCCCAGGAGCCATGTTGGCGAGGGTGTCGGTGAGGTTGGCGCGCAGATCCTTGGTTCTGCCAAGTAGCCCTGCCCCTGCGACAACAACGAGTGACCCCCCACCGAAGAGCCCCCCGGTATCGAGGCGCCGACGCAGTTCGCCCAGAGTGCTCACCGCCTGTTCCGAGCTACGCCCCTCAGCCTTGAGGCGCACCTTCTCGGGGAGCCCGCCTCCCATAGGGTCCTCGGCGGCCATGCGGGCGCCCAGCGCTGCCACCGCCTCCTCGATGAGGAGGAGGTCGTCACCCCAGGCTAGGAGGATCGGTGCCGTTCCCATGGGCGGATCCTAGCGCGTGGGATGAGGCAGCCTGAGGCACCACCTGAGGCGCTAACTGATGCGAGACGGATTGGCCAAACTGCATCGGCGGCTGCTGCGCTTGGAGCGCGACGACCAACGGCGGAGCGCGCGGGGGCAAGGCGTTCGCCACTTCCGCTTTGAATCTTGATCTGATCTGGATGTTGCAACGGCACGGTGATGGTCACGGTGCCGTTGAGGTCGGTTCGCTCAACTGCGGCACCCCGCTCCCCGAGGCGTTGAAGGGTTTCAGCAGCGGGGTGACCATACGTGTTTTTTACCCCAACTGAGACAACAGATACCCGCGGATCAAGCACGTCCAGCAGGGCCCTACTCGTGGATCCCTTACTGCCGTGGTGTGGTGTCTTGAGAAAATCAACGGGGGCGCCGATGTTCCGAATGATGCGCGCGTCGATGTCGCTCTCAATGTCACCTGTGAACAGCGCACTAAAGCCTGGTACATCTAGCCGCAAGACGATCGACCGATCATTCAGCGCTCGGCCATCGTTCCCAGGTGGTAGCGACAGGTACGTTTTATCTGGCCAAAGGACACTTAACCGTGCAGCTCCAAGCTGGAGCCTGTCTCCGGTAAAGACCTGGTGGTACGAGATGCGACTCCGCTGTAAAATTTCCCTCCA
Source organism: Candidatus Limnocylindrus sp. (assembly GCF_040397235.1). Lineage (GTDB taxonomy): Bacteria > Chloroflexota > Limnocylindria > Limnocylindrales > Limnocylindraceae > Limnocylindrus. The sequence continues at coordinate 244,481 of NZ_JBBAWH010000002.1, forward strand.
ACTTGATGCAGCCGGACCCCCACCGCGATCTTCTGAGCCGATGACCGAGGTGATGCGATATCGGTCAAGGAGTTTCGGGAGTCCGGCGAGGTGGTCCTCATGCGGGTGGCTAGCCACAAGGAGATCAATCCGACGATCCCACGCCGGGATGATTCGATCCAACTCAGCACTAAGGCGCGACGGGTCAGGACCGCCGTCAATCAACATGCGACGACCAGATACCTCAACAAGGATTGCGTCGCCCTGCCCAACATCGAGCGTAGTGATGCGCAGTGATCCACGCGGCGCGGCGCCACCAAGTGAGGTGAGCGCACTCACTGCGATCAACAGCGCGATACCAAACGCTAGGCGCCCCGTTGCAGGGCTTGAGGAGACGGCCCCTTCATCAGCTTGCCTTCGGGTGCTTGGTGGCTCATCTCGCAGGAGAAGCCAGACTCCAACTGCGCCAAGAGCCAGACCAATGCTGAGCGTGGCCTCACGAGGTACTTCGATGCCGCCAGCGGGTAGGTGTGCGCCGACCTGGGCGATCCACGCGGCAGCACTAAAGAGTGCCGTTGCGGGGAGGGCTAGCAGGCTCGGCAAGATGGCCAGCTGAGGTGGCAGCACGCGCACCAGCTCACCAGCAAAGGTGGCGAGAATCGCCGCAGCAGTGGCTGGGGCAATAAGGGGAGCGATCAAGAGCGTCAGGGGGATTGACCAGACCGCAACACGCCCGAAGAGGGCGATGACAAGCCCGAGTGTTGCAGCCTGGGCGGCCAGACTTACGGCGACATCCGCACCTATAAAGGACCAGCCTGTGCGGAGTTGCTTGGGGAGCCTCTCGCCAAACGCCGTCGCACGATCGGACCAGCGCTGACTCTTGGCGAGTAGCCCGGCAGTTGCCAGCGCTGAGAGGCGAAATCCAGTGTCGGCCGCAATCGCTGGGTCGAGCACCATCAGCGCAAGTACGGCGTGCGAGAGCGCCACCGCCCCAGAGCCAGGCCGACCGGATGGCGCGCCGATCAGTGCGGCGGCAGCCATAAAGCTGGCGCGGATCACGCTGGCGCTCGCACCGGCAAAGAGGCCATATGCGATCGCAACGATGATCAGCAGCGGGCGCCGACGCTTGGCAGGGAACCGTTTGGCGAAACGATCAGCAACCGCCATGGTGATCGCAACGTTCCAGCCAGAGAGGGCAACAACGTGTCCGAGTCCCGTCGCCGTAAAGTCTGCCGCAAGACGTTCGTCGACCCGCTCGCGCAGTCCGATCACGATTGCCGCGGCAAGCCCGCCGGCGGGCGCTGGGAGCACGCGCTCAATGGCGTCGCCGAGGGCAGCTCGGAGTGACTCTAGGGGGCTACCGCGGGAGAGGATCTGCACGTTCCGCGTTCGCGCCGTCGCTGAAATCCCGCGAATGCGTAGACGTTCTTGAGAATCGGGCGTTACGGACCGCTGCGTAAGTGTCGCAAGCAGGGTGTCGCCAGTGCGCACACTTGGATTTGGCGGCGCCTCAACTTGAATGTGTATTCCATCTACTTCCATGATGAACCGTTGCGCTCCACGGAGTGGAGCAAGGAGTGCTGCAACCTGCCCACGGATCTCACCCACCGGTACCAGAGCCGCGGCGCTATCTGCAGGAGGAATGGGTGGACCTAAAAGGGCTATGCGCGCGCTGATGAGTAGAACGCCAAGGAGTGCTGCTCGGATGAGATCGTTCGCCCTGAGATGCGCGTTCCGTGCCAACAGCGCCAGTAAAACGAGTGAGCCGAGCGCAAGAGCGGGTGCGCCGGCACGTAGAGCTGAGGCGGGGAGGGGCAACAGCCACACGTGTGCCGTCGCAACAGCCGCAATGGCTGCCCAGCCGGCACGCCCTCCAAGTCGCGGCGCTCCGCGGCGCCGATCACTCACGGTGTGACGAGCGGTCGAATCTGCTGCAGAACTCGATCGCTGATGATCCCTCGCGTGCGGAGATCGTCAACGATGAGGAACGGCGCCTCTTTGCGCGCCGCAATGATCTTCGCAGCCGTAACAGGGCCAATGCCCGGCAGCGTGTCGAGCTGCTCTGCGGTCGCGGTATTCAAATCAACTTTTCCACCAGTAGCGGTTGTCGCAACCGAGCCCGCTACGTCTGCTGCCGCGATGTCTCCAGGGGCGGCGTAGAGCGTTCCGCAGAGAATTCCCTGCACGCCGAGCAGAAAGCGGTCATCTCGCGATGGAATTCGTATCGCAGAGCCGTCTGTCAGCGGTGCGGCGAGGTTGAGGCAGATCTCGATGCGGAGCGGATCGATGCGCTCCCCCCACCCACCAGCGGCCGTAATGGCATCAATTAGCCGAGATCCGGCAGGGAGCGGGTAGACGCCAGGGATACGAACCGCACCACTGACCTCGACGCGAATTACAGCGCCCGCAATCAATTCCTGGGGGACCTCTAAAGATTCTGTCGGCGCTGGTTCAACCGTGTACTCCGGCTCAGCGGAGAAGCTGAGGATCAGGGCGACTGAGAGTACGGAACCAGCAATCAGGGCAGGCCATCGATATCGTTGCAGCACGAACGCATCGTGCGTTTCGAGAGGTATTCCGTACGTACCACGCCACTCTGGCGTGGAGCGGAACTAGATCTGCTTGAGCTTGGGCAGCACCTCTTCGGCGAAGCGGATCATCGACTCCTCATCGTGTGGGGTAGAGAAGCCGGCAATCAGGTGGCGGTAGCCGATCTTTAGGTACGGAGCGAGGTGTTCTACGATCTGGTCGACGGTGCCAACCGGCTGGTTCTCCCAGGCTGGTTCGATGCCGTTCGCGGCGAACTGCGACTTGTGGATGCGCAGGGCCTCGGCGGCATCGTTGCGAATCACCACGTTGCCAATGCCAATGGTGCGGTCGATCGTGCCGGGATCGCGGCCAATCGCCTCGCAGTGCTTCAGCAGCACCTCTTCCTTGTGGGCGACCTGCTCGGGGGTGCCGCTCACGTTGTTGGCGTCGCCGTACTTGGCCACGAGCTTCAGCGTGACCTGCTCACCACCACCGCCGATCAAGATCGGCAGGTGCTTCTGAATTGGGAGTGGCAGGTTGCGCACCGTCTTCGCCTTGTAGCGCGGGCCGGTGGCGGTCGGTTCGGTGCCGTCGAGCATGCCGCGCATGATTGGCAGGGCCTCGCCGAGCCAGCGGAGTCGCTCAGGGAAGCCATCACCAAAGTTCAGGCCGAAGTGCTCGTGCTCCTCTTCGAACCAGGCGGCGCCCACACCAAGGATGGCGCGGCCGTTGGAGATGTGGTCGAGGGTGGTGGCGAGCTTCGCCGTAAGGGTTGGCTCACGGAAGGTGTTCGCGCCGACCATCAGGCCGATGCGAATCTTCGAGGTGTTCTCGGCCCACGAGACAAGCGTCGACCAGCCCTCGAACATGGGGCCATTCGGGTTGCCAATGATCGGGTACATGTGGTCCCAGGTCCAAAGGGTGTCGAAGCCGACGCGATCGGCGGTAACGCCCATCGACTTGACCGACTTCCACTCGGTGAACTGTGGCCATACCAGCGCGCCAATCTTGACCTCACCCACGATGAACCCTCCTTAACCCCAGCGGCAGGCCGCCGCGTTGCGCCAAGGGTACTCCTCGGCAGCCCTCTCGCGTAGACTTGGCGGACTGTAAATCAGAGCCTCTGGTTCAGCCCGCTAGTTAGAGGTGCATCGTGGCCAAGGAAACCGTCGACGGAGAGACACAGCCAAAGAAGAAGAAGATGAGCAAGAAGCGCAAGTTCCTCATCGCCCTTGGCGTGATCGCCGGCCTGCTGGTTGGCGCCTGGGTCCTCGTTGTCACACCCGCTATCAACAAGCTCGCAACCGAGCAGCTCCAGGCCGCGGGCCTTGAGGGCGCGATCGTTGAGATCCGCGCCGATGGCGCGAAGATCACCCTTCCTACACTTCCGGCATCTATCGCTGGTGGCAGCTTGATGGCGACCAATCTTGTCTTTGAGTTCGGTGGCTTCGGTATTGACGACGTCAACACCCTGATGGCTGGTGCTGAGTCGGGTACGGTCGTTCTCCCTGAAGGGACACGCTTCACGATGACGGCCGACACCTTCTCCTCGTTTGCGGATCTAACCGTGATCGGCACCGATAAGACGGCTGCACTGACCGGAACGATCTCCAACGAGCTCGCCCAAGCACTCGAAGCGGCGATCAAGGATGGAAAGATCGAAGGGTCTGATGCGACTGCGGGGCTCCCAATGAGCGACATCGTCTTGACGCCTGGGGCCGACGGAACGGTGATGACTGCAACGATTGACGTTGCGGCGATGCTGGCGCTACTCGCGCAGTAGCGAGTGCGGCGCGGTTGCGCCGTTCGCTAGCCGACGATATTGACGAGGCGCCCGCCGGCGTGGATCACCTTCTTCGGCGCGCGCCCCTCAAGGGCGAGCTGCACCTTCGGTGAGGCGAGGGCGAGCGCTTCGATCTCGGCCTCGGTCGCGGTGGCGCTCACGGTGAGCTTGTCGCGCAGCTTGCCGTTCACCTGCACCGGGAGCTCGCGGGTGCTCTCGGTGAGCAGGCTGCTGTCGACGGTTGGCCAGGCGCACTGATGGATCGAGGTCCAGCGCGGGTCGCTGCCGCTCATGCCCGCGGCCGCCTGCACGCGGCTGTGCATCTCGTCGGCGAGGTGTGGCGCCATCGGGGCGATGCCGGCGAGCAGGTAGTGAATCGCCTCGTTCCACGCCGCGGTACCAGCAACAGGGCTGCCGCGATACGGGAAGAGCGCGTTGGCGAGCTCCATCAGCTTGGCAACGGCGGTGTTGAAGCGGAAGGCCTCAATGTCGGTGCCCACGCCGCCGAGCGCCTTGTGCGCGGCGCGACGAACGGCGGCTTCGCCGGCGGCCTGACCTTGGCCCGCGGGGAGAACGCCAGAGTTCGGATCACCCGGCTCCTTGCCGTGTGGGTCGAGGGCGAGTGTCCAGATGCGGCCAAGGAAGCGCACCATGCCGCTGATGCCGCTCGACGACCAGGCGCCACCCTGATCCCATGGGCCCATGAACATCAAGAAGAGGCGCACCGCATCGGCGCCGTGTCGGCTGACGAGTTCGTCGGGGTCTTGCACGTTGCCGCGCGACTTCGACATGCGCTCGCCGTCGGCGCCAAGGATCTGCCCCTGATTGAAGAGGCGCGTGAACGGCTCAGATTCGCCGATCAGCCCAAGGTCGCGCATCGCCTTGGTGAAGAAGCGCGAGTAGAGCAGGTGCATCACCGCATGTTCAGCACCACCGGTGTACTGATCGACTGGGCACCAGGTGTCAACGAGCTTGCGATCGACTGGGCCAAGTTCGTTCTTTGGCGCGAGGTAGCGATACCAGTACCACGACGAATCGACGAAGGTGTCCATCGTGTCGGTCTCGCGCTGGCCAGGGCCGCCGCACTTCGGGCAGGGCACATTGAGCCACGCGGTGGCAGTTTTCAGTGGCGACTCACCGGTCGCCTTGAAGTCGACGTCGTCAGGAAGCGTGACGGGGAGCTGCTCCACCGGCACGCCGACGGGGCCGCAGGCCTCGCAGTGAATGATTGGGATCGGCGTTCCCCAATAGCGCTGGCGGCTGATCAGCCAGTCGCGCAGGCGATAGGTGACCTTCTTCTCGCCCGTCTTGGTGCTGGTGAGATGGGCGATGGCCTTGGTGAGTGACTCTGGCCAAGCGGCGCCGTTCCAGGCGGGGCTGTTCACGGCGATGGCGGCACCCTCTGCTTTTTCCACGTACGGGAGCGGTACGTCGTTTGGTGTAGCGGCCAAGGCTGCAGGCGCCACCACCGGAACGATCGGCAGGCCGAACTGCTGGGCGAACTCGTAGTCGCGCTCGTCGTGCGCTGGCACCGCCATGATCGCACCCGTGCCGTATCCGGCGAGCACGTAGTCGGCGATCCACACAGGGATCTGTTCGCCGTTCACCGGGTTGATCGCGAACGCACCGGTCGCCACACCGCTCTTCTCTTTCGTAGTGGTGAGTCGATCAATCTCGGTCTTGCGCTTCGTTGCCTCGATGTAGGCGGTGACCGCGGCGCGCTGCTCTGGCGTGGTGATGGTGTCGACCAAATCATGTTCAGGTGCGAGCACCATGAAGGTTGCGCCGTAGAGCGTGTCGGGGCGCGTGGTGAAGACGCGCAGCTTCTCACCGCCGGCATGATGTGCCGCAGGTGCAACGGTGAAGTCGACCTCGGCACCTTCGGAGCGACCGATCCAATTTGTCTGCATCGTGCGAATCGGCTCTGGCCAACTCAGCCCCTCAAATGAGAGAAGTTCGTCGGCGTAGTCGGTGATCTTGAAGAACCACTGCGTCAGGTCGCGCTTGGTGACTTGGGTGGAGCAGCGCCAGCAGACGCGATCAACACCCTCTACCTGTTCGCGCGCGAGGGTGACTTGGCACGAGGGGCACCAGTCGACTGGCGCCTGCTTGCGATAGGCGACACCCTTCTCGTAGAACTTGAGGAAGATCCACTGGTTCCAGCGGAAGTAGATCGGGTCGCAGGTGACGACCTCGGCGTTCCAGTCGAATGAGGCGCCCATCATGCGGAACTGGAGGCGCATCTTCTCCATGTTGGCGACCGTCCATTCGCGCGGATGGATCTTGCGCTTGATGGCGGCGTTCTCGGCGGGGAGGCCGAAGGCATCAAAGCCGACCGGGTAGAAGACGTTGAAGCCCTGCATGCGCTTGTAGCGCGCGATGGCGTCGGTTGGGGTCTTTACATACCAGTGGCCAATGTGCAGGTCGCCCGACGGGTAGGGCCACATCGTGAGCAGGTAGTAGTGGGGCTTGCTCGTGTCGGTGAGGTCGGTGGTGTGGAGCCCAAGCTCTTCCCAGCGGCGCTGCCAGCGCGGCTCAATCTCGGTCGGGTTGTACCGCTCGAGTCGCTCGTCTTGCTCGGCCACGGGTGGGGCTCCTCTCCTTCCGAAGCGCGCCATTTGGCGGCTTGGTGGAGCTAAAGGGATTCGAACCCTTGACCTCTTGCATGCCATGCAAGCGCTCTACCAACTGAGCTATAGCCCCAAGGGGAGCGAGTGTATCAGCCACTCCCGCCTCAGCCTCGTGCGGTACCCCGCGTGGCGCCACGTGCGGCGAGGGGGAGAAGGGCGAGCGAGAGGGCGACGAGGGCGAGTCCGCCAGCGAACGGGGTCACCCCGATCACCGCGGTCGCGACGAGGCCACCCAGGATCGGCCCTGTCGAGATCCCGAGATCGAATGCGACGTTGAATGCACCGTTCGCGCGACCGCGCTCTTCAGGCGCACTAGCAATGGCGATGGCCCCAGCGGCCGCCGGGAAGATCAGCCCGTAGCCAATGCCGTAGAGCACCATCGCCACCAGGTCGATGGTCAGCGTGGGGCTCATGGCGAGCAGGGTGAGCGCACCAACCAGCGCGCCAAGTCCGATGAGTGAAATACCGAACGGCCCACGCTTATCCACGCGGGTGGAGATGCGGCTGAGCATCAGCACAATCGCGATCACACCGAAGATCGTAAAGAGGCCACCGCTCGCCCCCGCTGCGTATCGGAGTGCCGCCTCTTGCGTGCGTCCCTCTTCGAGCGCGCGCTGAATGAGTCCATCTTTAATGAAGCCGGTCACGGTACCTACCGCCGCTTCGAGTCCGAAGATTGCTAACAGGGCAACGCGCACGCGCGGCTCACTCAGAATGCGGCGCCATGCACCAACGGTTGGTCGCGTTGATGGTGTGACCACGAGCGTTTCGGGGAGCAGCGGAAGGACGCCGGCAAGGCCGATGGCGATGAAGGCGGCGACGCCGAGGAAGACGGCATTCACATCAAAGAGGTTAGAGACGAGTGCCGCCGATGCTGGACCAAAGACTGCAGCGATACCGATGAGCGCGCCGGCTCGGCCGAGTGTTCGCCCACGCTCACCAACAGGGGCGGCATCACCGAGGAGGGCGAAGAGCGCCGCGGCGAGCACACCACCAGAGGCCCCGTGAACGACACGCGCCAGCAGGAAGAGCGGCAACGAATCGGCGAGGGCGTAGATGGCGATGGCGACGGGGCTAATGATCAGCGCGGCAACGACGACGCGGCGTCGGCCGATGCGGTCGGCGAGGATGCCGCCGATCGGGTTGAAGGCGAGATTGGCGAGCGAGTAGGCGGCGATGGCGATGCCGACCAAGAGTGGGGTGCCACCGAGCTCCTGAGCACGCGGGCCAATCACTGGCAAAAGGGCGAAGTTGTCGATAAAGGCGAGGAAGATCGCTGCGTAGATCGCGGCACGGCTCCTTCTCGTCAGGGTTGGGGTGGTAGTCGTCATCGGTAAAGCATCCCACGCGCCGAGAGATGCCGCCTCCATGCGAAACTCTGCACCGTGAGCCCCCGACCGTATCGCCTGATTCGTAGCCCACGCGCACGACGCCTCACGTTGCGCATTGACCCAGAGCATGGCCTTGAGGCGGTGGTGCCAGAGCGGTACAGCGAGGCCCGCGCGCGGCGCGATGTCGAGGCGTTCATTGCCACGCGCCTCAAGTGGATTGACCGCTCCCTTGCCGAGGTGACCTCCCGCCGCACCGCGCTCGGCACCGATGGCCGTCTGGCAGTCGGCGGACTGATCCCGTATGCCGGGCGCCCCCATCACATCGTGGTCGGCGCTGGCGGGAGCATCACGGCGCTCAACGGTGAGATTCAGATCCCGGCAGCGATCGCTGGTGACCCTGAAGCGGTGCGCCGCCGACTCTTGAGCTGGCTGCGACGCCGCGCGCGCGCCATTGCCGAGCAGATGATCAGCGTCTACGCCGCAGAGATGCGCGTCACCCCCACGCGCCTGCGCATCGGCGATCAGTCAACGCGCTGGGGGAGCGCATCGGGTGATGGCACCATCTCGCTCTCGTGGCGTCTCGTGCTGGCGCCGCCATCGTGCTTCGAAGCGGTGGTCGTTCATGAGCTCGCCCACCTGCGCGCCAGCGGTCACGGGGCACGATTCCGAGCGGTGGTGGAGCGGCACCTTCCTGATGAGGCGGCGCGCATGCGCCAACTGCAGCGGCTCGCCCCGGCCTTGAGCGCGGTTCGCTAGCGAACCACTGGCGATGTAAAAGGGGCTGGTGGAGCTGAGGGGATTCGAACCCCTTACCTCGACAATGCGAATGTCGCGCTCTACCAATTGAGCTACAGCCCCAGCGGAGCGGCAGAATACCACGGCGACGGCTAACATCTAGGGGTGAACCCACTCCTTCTTGCCCTGATCTCCGCCGCCATGTGGGGCGTTACCGACCTCGTCACCAGCGTTGTTGGCCGGCGCATCGGCTCGCTTCGCGTGGTGGTGATCGCCGTTTCGACCTCGCTCGTACTGGCCGGCGCGGTGGCGATCGCGCGCGGCGCGCTTACGACGGACTACGACACGACAATTGTCGGCGCCACGCTGCTCCTGGGAGTTGCTGCAGGCATTGCCTACATCGGCGTCTTCACCGCATTTCGCCTCGGGCCACTGAGCGTCGTCTCCCCAACAATTTCAGCGTACGGCGCACTCGCCGCATTCCTTGCCGTGATCTTCCTGAACGAGCGTCTGACCCCGCCCCACATCGCTGGGGTCATCGCGGTCGGGATCGGCATCAGCCTGCTCGGACTGCAGACCACCGGCACCGGGCGCAGTCGACGCGCCACGCTGGCGAGCCCAGGTGTGGCCTTTGCGCTGGTTGGCCTCCTCTTCTTCGCGATCATCACCGTGCTGCTGACGATTCCAATCAAGGCGTACGGCTGGAGCACCGCCATCGCTCTCTCGCGCATCGGCAACCTCGTCACCGTCTGGCTGATCTTCTTTGTCCTCTACAAGTACCGCGCACGCCTGCCGAAGTGGGGGCGCCACGATCTGCTCGGCGAGGGGCAGCGACTCGATCGGATCGGATTTGCGCTTGCCACCCTTGTTGGGCTTGGCGACACCATCGCCTTCTTCATCTTTGCCGCGGCGCTCGAGCAGGGGCCAACCTGGGCGGTCTCCCTACTCAGCTCGCTCGGCCCAATCATCGTCGTGCTCGGCGGCCTCTTCGGCTATCGCGAGCGGCTGCGCCGCCCCCAGGTGCTTGGCCTCGGCGCCCTGGCCGCTGGGCTAGTGCTCGCCACCCTCCCGGCCTAGCCCCCTTGCGCAAGTAGAACGCCTGTTCTATTATGAGGCGTAGGCGAGGGCAGTATCCTCACGAGGTGTTGCCCCATCTCGGCCCTCGCCTAACTCACCCCCTCCGACACCGTGCGGTGCTCCTCGTTGCCCTCCCGCTGCTCTTGGCCGGCTGCTTCGGTTCGAGCGAGGCCACCCCCACCCCCAGCCAGGGAGCTACAACCGTCATTTCCACCGAATACGGGCGCGTCTGGGGGGCACTCCCCGCGGACTTCCCCCTGCTTGCGAGTGGCCACTCACTCGTGCGCCTCGACGTGCAGTCGAGCGGCGCGATCTGGAGCCAGATGGGGGTGAGCGAAGCGACCGCTGCGGCGATTGACGAGCTGCGTCGACTCGCATGGGATGTGCAGGAGCCGACCGGCACCGCAACCGCACGGCGCATCAACGCGACTCGAGATCAGGGGGCGTGCGTTCTCACCATTCTGGTTGAGCCGCTCGGCACGCGTACCTCGCTCGTCGTTTATCTTGGTGAGGGTTGTCCAAAGCCGTAGCGCGTTGAAGGAGGAGTGATGGCACCAAAGTTGAAGCGTCGCGAAATCGTCCTACCGATCCTGCTGGTGTTGGGACTCTTTGTGCTGACCTTTGCGCTGATCGCCGCGCAGGTTGTGGGGGCGAGCGCCTAGCGCTTCCCCTTACGTCGCTCCGCTTCCATGCGGCGACGATCGCGCTCTGTTGGCTGGTTCGGACTCATCGCGCGCAAGAAGCGCCCATACCAACCGGCAAACGCACCGGCCAAGACGCCGGCCGCAGCGACGCCGTAGATGTCGCCCAGCATTGCGCCAGGGTTTCCGATATTGGCCGTGATGCCATCGAGCAAACCCTTCACAGGGTTTCCCTCAGGGAACGAAGCCATGGCATCAGAGGTGCCCACAATTGCTGACGCCGCGTAGGTGATGATGCCGAAGAGTCCACCGATCAGCCATGCACCACGTCGCGTCAGCATGCCACCAAGGAAGGCGACAACAAACGCTGGCGGCAGCAGAATCGATTGCACTGCAAGCTGAGCAATGTTTGAGGCGAGCACTCCTGGCTGCAGAGCGATAACGGTGGTAACGACGACCAGCGCGAGCGGCAACACAAAGGCGCGGGTGCGGATCAGCGTTGGCAGGTAGGCGAGATCTGCGCGAATCGGTGCGCGGCCCGCCGATGAGCGGAGTGCTACGCGAAACCCGAGTCCGCCTGTAGCTGCTGGCGTTGGGACACCTGCGGCTGCAGCAACTGGGGCCTCCGGGGTGATGCCGAGAGCCTCTGCCTCAGCGCGCTCCCTGGCGGCCAGACGGTTGCGGCGACGCGCCTCTGCGCGGTCGCTGGCGTGATCTGCATTACTCATGTCTACATCTTAGACGCGCGCGGTACGCAGCGCGTGGGAGGCTTCGCCCCTCGCCTCCGTCCAACCCCGCGATGGAGATTCATATGGCGAGAGTCAGTCACCTTCACGCTGGAGTGCTCGGGATCGTGATCCTGGCGCTCACCCTCCTTCCACCGTCGCTCACACGCGCGGCCAGCACAGATGCACTGCTAATCAGCAGCATTGCCACAGGCGGCAGCTCTGCCTCCGACGAGTACGTGGTGATCGAGGCGGTGGGCGCGGGTGGTGCAAACATTGCCGACTACGAGCTGGTCTACGCCACGGCGAGCGGTGCGACTACGCGGCGCTTGATCAGCCTTGAAGGTGCCGCGCCACTCGCCGCTGGCGCACGGTTGCTGGCCGCCAATAGTCTCGGAGCATTTGCGCTCAACGCATTCGCGACGTGGAGTGAGGGGATCGCTGCAACTGGTGGCGCCGTGCGCCTTCGTGTGCGCGCCACCCCCACGCTGATCGCTGACGCCGTTGCGTGGGGGAGCGCCACGTCGAGCGCCGGCGGCTTCGGCACCCCAACGCCAGCGGCGTCATCAACAACGATGATCGAACGACGGCGCAGTGTAGATTTGGGGCTGATCAATACGCAGAACAACAGTGCCGACTTCGCCCTTGTGCCACTCGCGCCGCCCAGCCTCACGCCTGAGGTACCAGGAACGCCGCCGCCAACGCTGGAACCAATCCCGACTCTCACGGTCACTCCGTCACCCTCTAGCGCGCCTACGCCGACCGCCACGTCAACACCTCTCGTGCTAACCCCAACGGAGGTTCGCGCTGCGCCGCTGAATGGAACGATCACCATGCGCGGGACAGTTTCGGCGGCACCCGGCGAACTAGCCGAGGAGCGGCTCTATTGCGTAGAGGATGGGGCGACCGGGATCGGGGCGTTTGTCCTCGCCCAGAGTGGAGATACCGACCTCGCGCGCGGCGATGTGGTGACGATTACCGGAACGCTGCTCCTGCGGCGGCAGGCACTCACCCTGACCGCCACGGCAGCGGCGCAGGTCGATGGCTGGATTGAGCCGCGAGACGGAACCAGAGTCGGGCCGCCAACGCCTGGGCCGTGGGCATGGGAGCCCTGGGAGGGTCAGGTCATTCAGGTATCGGGGACCGTGAGTGGCGCTATGAAGGATCTCGCAGCGGGCGCTCGCAGCCTGACCCTCAGGCTGCCGGGGGGCGGGGAGCTCCTGGTTGGGCTGGGGTCGAGCCTCGTCGGTCAGGTACCGGCGGCTCTTCTGGTGCCCAAGTTAGAGATCACGGTGCGCGGGGTGCTGCACCAGCGCTCAGGCTCTGCAGGGGGTGGGTACCGACTCTGGGCCCTGGCGGTGGGTACGAGCCGCCCGCCAGCCCCTACAAGGGTTCCAACGAGCACAATTGCGGGTACCCCGCCCACTACTCCGCCCGTGGTCGTGCTGACGATGCCGGCTGGGGCCCCCTCGATCGCCATCCCAAGCGGGGCTCAGCCGTGGTGGGTCCAGCGGGTCTCCCAGACCCTCAACGTACGTGGCGGCAGCCTCGAGCTGACAGGCCCCGGCGGGGTCAGGTTGGTCGTGCTCCCGTTGTGCGAGGAGGCACAGGCTGTGCCAGGGGCGACTCGTGCGGGGGGGAGGGTTGACCGTGCGGGGCGTGCTGCTTATCCTCAATGACGGTGATCGTGCGAGGAGGCCGTTTGGCCTCCCTGCCGATCAGCGCTTGGTAACGCTACCAAGGAGGCACGTGCCCCGTTTTGGGGTCAAGGTAGATCGGAGCTCACGCTCCGGTTTGTGGAGGTACACACGATGGCCGAAGTTTATTGCGTTAAGTGCAAGGCAAAGCGCGAAGCTATTGACACGAAGAAGGTCACGATGAAGAACGGCAAGCCAGCACTCGAGGGCAAGTGCCCAGTGTGCGGCACCAAGGTCTTCAGGATCGGTGGCTGATTAACAACGCGCGATCGCCGCACGGCGATTGCATAGCGGCCAAGCGGCCCTCGACTGGGAGACCAGTCGGGGGCCGCGCCGCTTCTCGCGAGTTGTGAATAACTCGCCACACCACGCACGAAGTTATCCACAGTGAGCTCATCGTGAGCACGGAGGATTGATGACCGCCCCGTCCGCTGATGCGACCGTCCTCGCCCTCGATCTCGGCGGGACGCAGATTCGCGCAGCGGTCGTGCGCGCCGATGGTTCGCGCATCGGTCGTGCTGCAAGCGCAACTCCCGTGAGCAGCGGCCCCGCCGCCATCGTCGCTGCATGCATCAGCACGCTGCAGCAGGCACGAGATGCGGCACGTGTCGAAGACGCAGCCGCTACCGCGCGACTTGTTGGCATCGGTATCAGCGCACCTGGTCCGATTGATCCGTGGCGTGGGATCGCCGTTGAGCCACCCAACCTCGGACCCGACTTCCCAGGCACGGATCTCGCTGGGCCGATCAGCGCGGCGCTCAACCTCCCCACGCTCCTTGAGCACGACACGAAGGTGGCGATCCTCGGTGAGCGTGCGTTCGGAGCAGGGCGTGGCATTGATGATCTGCTCTACATCACGATCAGCACCGGTCTCGGTGGCGCGGTGATCAGCGGCGGTCGCCTCTACACCGGACCAGACGACACTGGGATCGAGATCGGCCATGCGCCGATCACGCTCGATGGACCGCGCTGCGCCTGCGGTGGCATCGGGCACCTTGAGGCGCATGCCTCAGGCGTTGCGCTCGCACGCACGGGGGGCGAGGCCGCTGCGAGCGGCGCAAGCCCGTGGCTCGCCGCCTGGCTCGCCGCGCATCCGAAGGGGCAGATCAGCGCCAAGGAGGTCTCCGAAGGGGCTGCCGCCGGGGATCGCGTTGCCCAAGGGCTGATCGATCATGCGCTCCTGGCGATCAGCCGGGCGGTCGCCGGGTTCGTCAATGTGTTCAATCCGAGCCGCATCATCATCGGCGGCTCGTTCGCCGAGGCGCACTGGAAGACGCTCCATTCGCGTATTCAGGGGGAGATCGGCGACAATAGCTTCAAGGTTCCAGGGCGGAGAGTTTCCGTACACCCCGCCGAGCTCGGTGGGGACGTGAGCCTGGCGGGCTGCCATCCAATGGTTGTCGGACGAATCGGCAATCCAGAGTGGGAGCGGGCCGTAGCGGTGAAATCGAAGGGGGACACTCGATGACCGTACGCGTAGGTATCAATGGCTTCGGCCGCATTGGGCGCCAGAGCCTGAAGGCGATCATTCAGCGCTCGCCTGAAGTTGAGGTGGTGGCGATCAACGACCTCGTTGATCCGAAGATGAACGCCCACCTCTTCAAGTACGACTCCACCTACGGCATCTACCCCGGTAGCGTCACCGCCGAAGAGTCCGAGCTCGTCATCGACGGCCGTCGCATCAAGGTGTTCGCGAGCAAGGATCCTGCGGCGCTGCCGTGGGGTGACCTCGGCGTCGACATCGTCGTTGAATCGACGGGACTCTTCACCAACGCCGAGAAGGCTGCCGCACACCTCAAGGCTGGTGCGAAGAGGGTGATCATCAGCGCCCCAGCGACGGGTGAAGATCTGACGATCGTGATGGGCGTGAACGAGAAGCAGTACGACCCAGCGAAGCACCGCATCATCTCGAATGCCAGCTGCACCACGAACTGCCTCGCCCCCGCGGCGAAAGTCATCTCTGATGGCTGGGGGATTGCGCGTGCGTTGATGACCACCATCCACAGCTACACCAATGACCAGCGCATCCTTGATGTTGCACACAGCGACCCGCGTCGCGCGCGTGCCGCAGCGCTCAATCTTGTGCCAGCGTCAACGGGCGCCGCGGCGGCAATCGCGCGCGTCATTCCAGAACTTGAAGGCCGCTTCGGCGGCTTCAGCATTCGCGTCCCAACCCCAACGGTGAGCATCGTGGACTTCACCGCAGAGCTGGAGCGATCGGCAAGCATCGAGGCGATCCACGCCGCATTCCGCGCCGCAGAGGCGGGGCCGATGGCGGGCATCCTCGGTGTCTCTGATGAGCCGCTTGTCTCATCGGACTACAGGGGCGACACCCGCTCGTCGATCATCGACACCCTCAGCACGATGATGGTCGGCGACAAGTTCGTGAAGATCGTCACCTGGTACGACAACGAGTGGGGCTACAGCTGCCGCGTTGCCGACCTGGTGCGCTACGTGGCGACGCATGCCTGAGCAGAAGGGGCTGTTCTCAAGGCTCCTCGGCGGTAGCGCCAAGCCAGCCCCGAAGCCCGCCCCTAAGCCGGCGGCGAAGCCGAAGAGCACACCGAAGCCCGCTGTGGCGAAGCCAGCCACCACCCTTCCCGCCAAGAGCACGAGTGGGGCACCGCCTCAGAAGCCGGCTGGGGCGATGCTCGCCTCAAGCCGCCCAGCGAATCGGCCGCAAGTAAAGCCAACGATCACGGGCTCCAACGGGCAGCCGCGCCCGACCGGCGCGCCACCAACGGCTCCGAGCCGACCGGCGAACCGCCCCAACGTTAAGGCCACGATCAAGGTGGGCGGAGCCTCGTCGACCGCGACGCAGGCACGGCCGGCCCCACGCCCAATTCCGCGCCCGGCAGCGCAGCAGACCGGCCCGCGCGTTATGGCACAAGAGCTCATCTCGGCGTCAGGGAAGCGCACGATTCGCGAGCTCAACATGCAGGGTCAGCGCGTGCTGCTGCGCGTCGATTTCAATGTGCCGCTCTCCGATGGGAAGATCGTTGACGACTCGCGCATTCGTGCGGCGGTGCCAACGATCAAGGCGCTCCTTGATGGCGGCGCATCGGTCGTGATCATGTCGCACCTTGGCCGACCTGACGGTCGCGTTGTTGATGGTTTACGTTTGCGACCCGCAGCAGAGCGACTCACCCAACTCGTTCGCGTCAGTGTGCCCACAACCGGTGATGCGCTTGGCGTTGGCACCGACGACGCCGTGCGTCGCTTGCGACCGGGGGAACTACTCCTACTTGAGAACGTCCGCTTCCACGCTGGTGAGGAGCGCAACGATCCAGCGTTTGCGGAGCGGCTCGCCTCATACGGCGATGTCTTCGTGAACGACGCATTCGGTGCGGCGCACCGCGCCCACGCCAGCACCGTCGGCGTCGCCGCCTACCTGCCGTCGTACGTTGGCCTGCTCATGGAGCAAGAGGTGGAAGCGCTCTCCAATCTTCTCGACAAGCCGGCGCGACCATTCGCCGCGATCGTTGGCGGTGGCAAGGTCTCGGGCAAGGTGGCCGTCCTTGAGGCGCTGATCAAGAAGGTTGACCTGCTGATCCTTGGCGGTGGTGTTGCGAATACCTTCCTTGTGGCCTCTGGCCGAAGTGTGGGGAAGAGCCTCTACGAGTCGAAGATGGTCGACGATGCGCGACGCATTATGAAGTTGGCACAGGACCGCGGCGTACGCGTCCTTCTTCCAGTTGATGGCGTGGTGGCAAAAGAGGTCACGCGCGGCACCGAGTTCAAGGTGGTCTCCGCCGACAAGCTCCCAGCGAGCTGGCACATGGTTGACCTTGGACCAAACTCCATTGCTGCGATTCGCGAGGCGCTCGTGCCAATCAAGACCATCTTGTGGAACGGACCACTCGGCGTCTTCGAGATCCCATCGTTTGCGGTGGCCACCCGCGAGCTCGCCAAGGTTGCCGCTGAGAAGGCGGATGCCGGCGCGACTGTGGTGGTTGGCGGTGGCGACAGCATCGCCGCCCTGCGACAGCTCGGCCTCGCCGATAAGATGACGCACCTCTCCACCGGTGGCGGCGCCTCACTCGAGTTCCTTGAGGGGCGTGACCTGCCAGGCCTCGCCGTGGTGCCAACCGCCGGCTCACCCTACGAGACGCTGCCAATCGTCTACGTATCGCTCGTGAAGCCAGGGAGCAAGGTGGCAGCGAAGCGTGCAACAGCAAAGCCAAAGGCGATCATCAAGCCATCAGCGCTTGACGACGAGGACGACGAGAGCGACACCCTGGCATGAGCGACCGCATCGCCGCGATCCACGCGCGCGAGATTCTCGACTCGCGTGGCAACCCGACCGTTGAGGTGGACGTAACGCTCACTGGTGGCGCGCGCGGTCGCGCCGCTGTTCCATCGGGCGCCTCTACCGGCGCACACGAGGCGGTCGAGCTTCGCGATGGCGATAAGCGCCGATTTGGCGGCAAGGGGGTCCTTGGCGCCGTCGCCGCCGTGAACGGCGAGATCGCGCAGGCGCTCAACGGCACCTCGGTCAACGACCAACGCGCCCTTGATGGCGCACTGATCACCCTCGACGGCACGCCTGCCAAGGGTCGACTCGGCGCGAACGCCATCCTCGGTGTCTCACTCGCCGCCGCCCACGCGCGCGCCGCGCTGCACGGCCACGAGCTCTGGTACGAACTCGGCGGCGACGCCGCAGTGAAGCTCCCTGTGCCGCTGCTCAACATCCTTAATGGCGGCAAGCATGCCGAGCACTCCACCGACTTCCAGGAGTTCATGGTGGTTCCTGTCGGCGCCGCCACCTATCACGAGGCACTGCGTGCCGGCACCGAGGTCTTCGCCGCACTCCGCAAGATCCTGCACGATCGCGGCCTTGCAACGGGTCAGGGAGACGAGGGTGGATTCGCGCCGAGCTTGCCATCGAATGAGGCGGCGCTCGATGCGCTGATGGCGGCGATTGAGGCGGCCGGGTATCGCCCTGGCGAAGAGATCGCCATTGCGATTGATGCCGCCGCAACAGAGCTCCTGCAGCCGAACGGCCACTACAAGCTCGAGCGCGAGGGGCGCACCCTGGAGAGCGGTGCGCTCGTTGATCTCTGGGCGAGCTGGGCGTCGAAGTATCCGATCATTAGCATCGAAGATGGCCTTGCCGAAGATGACTGGAACGGCTGGGAGGCGCTGACCGCGCGCATCGGCGGCAAGGTACAGATCGTGGGCGACGACCTGCTCGCGACAAACACCCACCGCATTGAGCGCGCCATTGATGCGGGCGCTGCCAACGCGCTCCTGGTGAAGCCGAACCAGATCGGCACCCTGACCGAAACCCTCGATGCGATTACCCTGGCACGCGGCGCCGGCTGGGCAAGCATCTTGAGCCACCGCTCCGGCGAGACAGAGGACACCACCATCGCCGACCTTGCCGTGGCCACGAACGCGGGACAGATCAAGACCGGTGCACCTTCACGTTCGGAGCGCGTTGCCAAACTGAACCGACTCTTGCGCATTGAAGAGCAGCTCGGCGCACGAGCGATCTATGCGGGCCGTAGCGCCTTCTCGCACGTGACCCACGCATGAGCCGCTTTGTGGACCGCGGCGCAACCGTCGCCGCCTTCGTCGGCATCGGCATGGCGCTCACCGTTGCGGTGAGCTTCTTGATGGTGATCCCGATCGATCCCGCCTACATTGTCTTCGCACCGCTCTCTGGGCTCCTCATCGGCTGGTACGGGAATCAGCGGGCCGGTCAGCTGCGTGGTCGCCCCGGTCGCATCTTTGCGAATGCTGGGTGGAGTGGTGCAATCACCGCCGTGACCTTTGCTGCGCTCTTCCTTGCGGTGAAGCTCTTCTTCTTCTCGCTTGATCCTGGCTACCGCGACGAGAAGCAGGGCGGCTCGTTCACCTGCAAGGCGGGTCCCGAATGCGTCTACGTGCGCTATCAGGGTGCCGATGGCGGTGAGGCTGCGCTCACCGAGGCGGAAGTCACCGACGTGGCCTCATTCACCGAATGGTATTGGGATGGCCAGATGGGGACGGCGCGATTGCTGATTGGCGGCACGACACTCGCCGCACTATTAGGTGGGCTCTTCTACTGGCCGAGCGCACCGCGCGTGAAGCGCGAGGAGCCCGTCGCCTAATCGTCGTCCCGCCACACTGCGCGATGCGCAGCGGGCGGTCGATCGATTCGTTCGCTTAGGCCTTTCGCGCCGCCTTCTTGGCAGCAGGCTTCTTGGCAGCAGGCTTCTTGGCAGCAGGCTTCTTGGCAGCAGGCTTTGCAGCAGCTGCCTCAGCCTTTGGTGCAGCAACCTTCTTCGGTGCCGACTTCTTCTTGTTCACGACCTTCGGCATCACGCCGCCGGCGGCGGCCGCCCGGGCAGCCTTCTTGGCGAGGCGCGACTTGCGTCGGGCCGCAGCGTTCTTGTGGATGGCACCGTGCTTCGCAGCGCGGTCAAGGGCGCTCGACGCCTTGTTGACGGCGGCGGCGGTGTCGCCCTGGGTCTGACCGGTAATGATCTCGAGCGCCTTCGCCACGAGGCTCTTGGCGACGGTTCGCTGTGGCTGCTGCACCGCGTTGCGGCGGGCAGAGGCGCGAACCTCTTTTAGCGACTGTGGCGTTCGTGCACCCTTGTACGTACGTGGGGTCTTTCCCATTGGTCACTCCATCAGCTTCTGGGGCTCGGTTGAGCCTTCGGGCGATCGTAGCAGAGGCTCCGCTACGCTCCGCTCCTAGCGCCCTTCGGCGGCGCTGGCGAGAGCGTGCGATCCTTAGGCCATGAGCACCATCCCGCAGTCTCGGCTGCGCAACTTCAGCATCATCGCGCACATCGACCATGGGAAGTCGACCCTGGCCGACCGCCTGCTCGAGGCGACCCACACGGTGGAGGCCCGGCTGATGACCTCGCAGATGCTTGACTCCATGGACCTGGAGCGCGAGAAGGGGATCACCATCAAGGCGCGCGCGGTGCGCCTGGACTACGTGGCGAACGATGGCCTCACCTACGGACTCAACCTGATTGACACCCCTGGCCACGTTGACTTCGCCTACGAGGTCTCACGAAGCCTGCAGGCCTGCGACGGCGCAATCCTGGTTGTTGATGCCAGCCAGGGGATCGAGGCGCAGACGCTGGCCAACGTGCACCTGGCGATGAAGCTCGGCCTGGTGATCATTCCGGTGCTCAACAAGATCGATCTCCCCGCCGCCGACCCAGAGGCGGTGATGGGCGAGCTCGAAGAGTCACTCGCCATTCCACGGGAAGAGGTGATTCTCGCCTCAGCGAAGGCGGGGATCGGCATCGCTGAAATTCTTGAGGCGCTCGTCGCGCGCATCCCCGCGCCGAGCGGACCACTCGATGCGCCGCTGCGCGCACTCGTCTTCGACTCCCACTACGACACCTACAAGGGGGTGGTGAACTACATCCGCGTGCAAGAGGGGCGACTCAAGGCGGGCGATCCAATTCAGATGATTGGCTCTGGTGTCACCTGTGTTCCAGTTGAGCTCGGCTACTTCCGGCCGCAACACGTGCCGGTGCAGGAGCTGGTCGCCGGCGAGGTCGGCTACATCGCCACGGGTCTCAAGAGCGTGCGCGACGCGCGCGTTGGCGACACGGTGACATCGCAGACCACACCGGCCGCTGAGCCACTCCCTGGTTACCAGGTTGCGCTGCCGCTCGTCTTCGCCGGACTGTATCCGCTGGGTGGCGAGGATTACCCGGCGCTGCGCGAAGCACTTGAGAAGTTGCACCTCAACGACGCCAGCTTCACCTTTGAGGCGGAGTCATCGGCCGCCCTCGGCTTCGGCTTCCGCTGCGGCTTCCTCGGCCTCCTGCACATGGAGATCGTGCAGGAGCGACTCGAGCGCGAGTTCAACCTGCAGCTGATCGCCTCGGCCCCCTCCTGCAAGTACCAGGTGATGCTCAACGGCGGCAAGGGGGAGATGCTAATTAACAACCCCGCCCAGCTGCCGAGCCCGAACCATATCGACGAGATTCGCGAGCCCTGGGTGGCCGCCTCGGTCGTAACGCCATCGACCTACATCGGCACGATTATGGAGCTCTCCACCGACAAGCGCGGCATCTTTGATGGAATGGAGTATCTCGATGAGAAGCGCGTGGTGATGCGCTTCCAGATTCCACTCGCCGAATTGATCGTTGACTACTTTGATCAACTCAAGAGCCGCACGCAGGGATACGCCTCACTCGATTACGTCGAATCCGAGTATCGCGTTGCACCACTGGTGAAGCTCGACATTCTGGTGAATGGCGAACCGGTCGACGCGCTCAGCACCATCATCCATCGCGACCGCGCGCAGAGTGCCGGCCGCAACCTCGCCGCAAAGCTGAAAGAGCTCATTCCGCGCCAGATGTTTGAGGTGCCGATCCAGGCGGCGATCGGCGGCTCCGTTATTGCGCGCGAAACCGTGAAGGCGATCCGCAAGAACGTGCTCGCGAAGTGCTACGGCGGTGACATCACACGGAAGAAGAAGCTGCTTGAGAAGCAGAAAGAGGGCAAGGAGCGCATGAAGCGCGTCGGCTCCGTTGAGATTCCGCAGGAGGCCTTCCTCGCCGTCTTGCGCACCGACGCGGATTAACGTGACGCTGGGCGCGCAGCCTGCGCCTCCGCGCGGACTCTATCTGCATGTGCCCTTCTGTCGTTCGCTCTGCCCCTACTGTGACTTTGTCGTCGTCGCGGGTGCTGCGGCGTTCGGTCCGCGCTCGCGCATGAGCGGCTATCTCACCGCGATCGAGCGCGAGATCGATCTGCGCGCGAAGCTAGCCGACACGCAGTTCGGCAGCCTCGGTTCGGCAGATCGTCAGCCGCTCGAGACCCTCTACCTCGGCGGCGGCACCCCATCGCTACTCCCTACCGACCGACTCGCCGCCCTGATCGAGCGCATTCGCGACCGTTTCGGACTAACCCCCGACGCCGAGGTGACCCTCGAGGCGAACCCCGGCGCAGATGAGCGGGGTGATCTGGCTGGCGTGGTGCAGGCTGGCGTCACCCGGCTCAGCGTTGGCGTGCAGGTGATGGATACGACCGCCCTCCGCTCCCTCGGTCGACGCCACACCCCGGACGACGTGGTGGCGACGATCGCCGCCGCCCGTGCGGCAGGGTTCGCCAGCCTCTCCATGGACCTCCTCGCCGACCTTCCCGACCTACCCTTTGACGCCTGGGCGGCGAGCCTCGACGCGGCGATCGCCCTCGCCCCCGACCACCTCAGCGTCTACGCCCTCACCCTCAGCCTCGGCCCTGATGAGGCTGGCGACGATCGTCTCGCGACCCCAGCTGGTGCCGTCGCCTGGCGGGAGCGCGCCGCCGCGGCGCAAGACGAAGAGCGCGGCGCGCTAGAGCTCGAGCATCTCAACAGCCGCCTTCCCGCCGCCGGGTACGACTGGTACGAGATCAGTAACTGGGCAACGGCTGGACATGGATCTCGCCACAACACCCTCTACTGGGAGCGCTCCAGCGTTGCCGCCGTTGGGCCAGGCGCCCACGCCTTCGACGGCGTCACGCGCCGCTGGAACTCCGCCAACCTCGACGCCTGGGAGGGGGCGCTCCAGCAGGGCGAACTTCCACCAGGGGGCGAATCGCCTGCCGAGAGCGGCGCGGCAGGTGCCGCAGAGGGCCTGGTTCTTGCGTTGCGCATGGCGCGCGGTGTTACTCGCGATCAGGCGATGAGCAGTGGGTTCAGTGAGGCCATCACCTGGGGTGAAACGCACGGTCTGCTCGCCCCACATCCCGAGGATCCCACACGCATTCAGTTGACGCTACGCGGCCGACTGCTGAGCAACGAACTCTTCTCGCGAATCGTGTAGCGAGCGTCGCGCGTTTGCGCGACGTGCATCAGTTCGGCGCGGCGAGGTCGCGGCGAGGGAAGATGTAGAAGGCCCATCCAGCAGCGATCACGGCGACTACCCCAAAAATCAACGCAGCGGAGCTATCGACGGTACCATTTAAGAGATCCACCGGCGAGATGTGATTGAAGAGCGATAGGTATTGGTAAGGCTCCACAACATCCCAGAACGAGCCGATTACTTCAATGATGTAGTTCAACATGATGAACGAGACGGTGATCGCCATTGCGGGGGCCGTTCGATCAAAGCTGCCACTGGTGGCGATGCCGATTGTTGCGAACATGCCCCAGAAGAGCGCACCGTACGCCCAGAGGATTGGCAGCTGTTCAAAGGCGAGTTGGTCGGTGACCCCGGCGATCTGTGCGCCGAGGATGGTGCCGCCGATGTAGGCAAGTGAGACGAGCGCTGCGCCGACCCAGCCCTCGATCATCATGGTGGCGAGGATGGTGCGGCGGCTGAGAGGACGGCTCAACAGCAGTTCGAGGGTACCGCGCTGACGCTCGCCCGAAATGGCGCCGACGGTGAGACCGGCGCTCAAGATGCCGAAGAGGGCGATGGAGATTGGGTGGATAAAGCCCACCGAGATCGTGCCCGCGAGGGTCGAGAAGCGGCCTGAGCCAGGCGGGGTCGGCGTCCCAGCGATGGAGTCTTGGAAGGCCTTGTAGATCACGGGGAAGAGGAGCGACCAGATCACCACCACTGATAGGCCGACAGCGAGGCGAATGCGATGGCCGCGCAGCAGGCGTCGGAAGAGGGTTGCGTTGATCATCGGGAACTCCTCTTCTTGGCTGGACTCTTCTTGGCGGGCACGCGCCTCGCTGCTGGTCGCTTTGTAGCGGGCTTCGGTTTCGCCTTCTTCACCTCGGCAATGTCAGGGAAGACCTGAATAACGCCAGAGCTGTGTCGCGCATCACCGTAGTACGACATGAAGGCCTCTTCAAGGCTTGCCGCCTCAATCAGCAGGTCGCGCAGGTCAGATGTTTGAAGTCGCGCGATGAGTTTCGGTACGGCTGCCGGCTCTGCTTCGCAGCTGATGCGGTAGCCGCTCATCCCCTCAGGGGCAACCTTGACGCCGAAGACGCCGGTGAGTGTGGTGAGGCGCGTTGGCTTGCGCGCGACGAGCGCATCAACGCGGCGCCGCTGGAATCGCACCAGCGTCTCAACGGTCTCGAGGGCAACAAGCTTGCCGCCGCGAACGATGGCGACGCGATTGCAGATGCGCTCCACCTCGCTGATAAGGTGGCTGCTAAAGAAGACGGTTCGGCCGGCGGCGACTCGCTCAAGGAGCAGCTCCTGCAACGAGCGCTGCATCAACGGGTCGAGACCCTCGGAGGGCTCATCAAGAATCAGCAGCTCTGGATCGGTCTCAAGCGCCTGCACCACGCCAATCTTCTGGCGCATGCCGCGGCTGTAGTCGCGCACCGGTCGCTTCAAGATTGCGTCGGACAGTTCGAGCGCCTCCATGATGCGATGGCGCAGGAGTGATGGTCGGCCGCTCAAGGCGCGCATGTGGTCGAGGTACTCACGGCCGCTCATGTAGTCGTAGACGGCGAAGCCTGAGGGTAGGTAGCCAACACGGCGACGGATCTCGACCGAGTCTTTGACGATGTCGAGGCCGAGCACTGAGGCGGAGCCGGCGGTTGGGTGCAGGAAGCCAAGTAGGGTGCGAATGGCGGTGCTCTTCCCCGCGCCGTTTGGACCGAGGAAGCCGAAGAGCTCACCCTCCTTGATCTCTAAGTCGATCGAGGTGAGCGCCTTGATCTCGCCAGTGCGGCCGTAGTGCTTCGTGAGGGCACGGGTTTGAATGGCGAATGAGCTGGACATGCCCAAATAGTAGACCTTTGACCCAAACACGCTCCTCCCCCTAGACTGAGTTGGCACTCGACATCTGCCGAGTGCCAAGAGAAGAGGTAGGCATGGTTCGACGACAGCGACGCACCGGTCTCCTGGACGATCGCGCCCGCATCATCCTCGCCGCCCTCGTGGAGGAGCACATCCGCACGGCTATCCCTGTGGGATCGATGGCCCTCTCAGACGGCTATGACCTTGGCGTCTCGCCCGCCACCGTGCGCGGGGTGCTCGTTGAACTTGAGGAGCTCGGTCTGCTCATGCAGCCACACACCTCCGCCGGTCGCATCCCCACTGACCTCGGCTATCGCACCTACGCGGTGGAGATCGCCACCCCCGACGAGGTCACCCCCGTTGATCAGCTCATGATTCGGCACCAGTTCGGCCAAGCTGAAGGGGGCGCCGACCAGTGGTTCCGAATCGCCGCCACCACGCTGGCGAGCTCTTCGCGCGCTGCGGGGATCGCCACCCCAATGCGCCCGACCTCCGCCCAACTCCGCCACATCGACCTCGTGCGCACCGCCGACCGCCTCGCCACCCTGATCGCCGTGGTGAGCGATGGGAGCGTGCGCCCAACCCTGCTGCCACTCCCAGAGGGGGCCGACCAAGATGCCCTCACCGCCGTGGCAAGTCGCCTGAATGCGACGGTGCTCAACAAGAGTTCGGCGCAACTCGCCGCCGCCGCCACGAGCCTCCCCGAGTCGCTGCCGAACCGCGCCATCGTGCGGACCGTGCTGGAGCGCACCAGCCGCCTCCTCGCTGAGATCGACGATGCGGCGGTCGAACACGTCTATAGCGACGGCCTCCTCAATGTGATGGAGGCCCCCGAGTTCGCGGAGAGCTCGCGGGTGCGCAATGTCTTCACCGCACTCGAAGGGCGCGGTTACTTGGGCAACCTGGTGCACGAGGTGGTGCAGGGTGGGCAGGTGCGACTCTTTATCGGCAGCGAGAACGTCCCCGTTGA
Organism: Candidatus Limnocylindrus sp.; assembly: GCF_040397235.1. Lineage (GTDB taxonomy): Bacteria > Chloroflexota > Limnocylindria > Limnocylindrales > Limnocylindraceae > Limnocylindrus. The sequence continues at coordinate 270,229 of NZ_JBBAWH010000002.1, forward strand.
GATGCACGGCGTCTCCCTGATCCTCGCACCGTACGGAGTCCCCGGTCAGGCGCTCGGCGTCGTGGGGGTCCTGGGGCCAACGCGCATGCCGTACCCGCGGGCGGTCGGCTCGGTGCAGTTCGTGGCCAACCTCCTCTCGGAGCTCGTCACCCGCTTCCATCGCGCCTAGCGCTTGACTCACGCCGCCCCGCGGCGTATTCTCCCCTCAGCGAGTTAGCACTCTAATCCTTTGAGTGCTAACTTACGCACGAGCCCTCCCAGAATCGGGGGCTCCTGAGCACAAAGGGGGGCACGCATGACCCAACCGACGATCGAGTCAGAGGCAACCGAGCAGGAGGCGCCTGAGCTCGATCCGCTCGCCACCGCCCTCTTGGAGCGCGACGAGCAGATCGCCGCCCACCAGCGCACCGCCGCCGATTTCGCCAACTTCCGCCGCCGCACCGCCGAGGAGCGGGAGCGCGAGGCTGGTCTGGCGAGCGAGTCACTACTCATCAAGGCCTTGGCGGTCGCAGACGACATGGACCGCGCCCTCGCCGCCGTCCCCGAGAACCTAACGGCCGAGCCGTGGGTTGAAGGGGTCGCCGCCATTCATCGAAAGCTCCTGGCGCTCTTGGAGAGCGAAGGGGTAACCCCATTCGAATCGATCGGCAAGGCATTTGATCCGCGGGAACACGAGGCGATTGCCCAGATTCCCGGCAGTGGCAAGCCCGCCGGCGAAGTGATCGCCGAGCATCAAAAAGGGTGGCGAATTCGTGACCGAATTCTGCGACCTGCGGTGGTGAGTGTGGCGAACGACTAACGGAGCGACCGCTCCACATAGCGTAGAAAATTTTGGAAGCAGTTAAGAAAAGGAGAACCTACATGGGAAAGATTATCGGGATCGATCTGGGAACCACGAACAGCGTTGTTGCCGCCATGGTCGGCGGCGAGCCGACGGTGATTAGCTCCGCCGAGGGCGGACGAACCGTTCCATCTGTTGTTGGATTCGGCAAGGGCGGCGAGCGACTCGTCGGCCAGCTGGCGAAGCGCCAAGCGGTAACGAATCCAACGAACACCGTCTTTAGCATCAAGCGCTTCATGGGTCGACGTTTTGACGACGTTGAGTCGTTGAAGACGAAGGGTCTCGTTCCCTACGTTGTAGAGAAGGATGCCGGCAGCGACGGCGTGAAAGTCAAGGTTGATGGCGGATCATATTCGCCACAAGAGATCTCGGCGATGATTTTGCAGAAGCTGAAGGCCGATGCAGAGGCGTTCCTCGGCGAGAAGATCACCGAAGCCGTGATTACGGTGCCAGCCTACTTTGACGACACGCAGCGACAGGCAACGAAAGATGCCGGCCGCATTGCGGGTCTCGACGTGAAGCGCATCATCAACGAGCCAACCGCTGCGGCGCTAGCCTACGGTCTCGACAAGAAGAAGGAAGAGAAGATCGCCGTCTACGACCTTGGTGGTGGCACGTTCGACATCTCAATCCTCGAGCTTGGCGACGGCGTCTTTGAGGTGAAGTCGTCCAACGGCGACACGCACCTTGGTGGTGACGACTTTGACCAGCGGATCATCGACTGGCTCTTGGCCGAGTTCAAGAAGGACCAAGGGATCGACCTCTCAAAGGATCAGCAGGCCCTTCAGCGCCTCAAGGAGGCGGCGGAGAAGGCAAAGATTGAGCTCTCCGGCACCGGCCAGACCGAGATCAACCTGCCGTACATCACGGCCGACGCGACCGGTCCGAAGCACGTGGTGGTGACCCTGACCCGAGCGAAGCTCGAGTCACTGGTTGCCGACCTGATTGAGAAGACGAAGGCTCCAGTGCTCGCCGCACTAAAGGACTCGGGCCTCAAGGCGTCGGAGATCGACGAAGTCGTTCTCGTTGGCGGCATGACGCGCATGCCCGCCGTTGTTGAGGCGGTCAAGGCGCTCTTCGGTGGCAAGGAGCCATCGAAGGGTGTGAACCCTGACGAGGTGGTGGCGATCGGCGCAGCGATCCAGGGCGGCGTCCTCGCGGGCGACGTCAAGGATGTGCTGCTGCTCGACGTGACACCGCTCTCGCTCGGCATTGAGACGTTGGGTGGCGTGATGACGAAGCTCATCGAGCGCAACACGACGATCCCAACCTCAAAGAGCCAGACGTTCTCGACGGCCTCCGACAACCAGCCGCAGGTGGAGATCCACGTGCTGCAGGGTGAGCGCGAGTTTGCCGCCGACAACAAGACGCTCGGCAAGTTCATCCTCTCCGGGATCCCCGCCGCTCCGCGCGGCGTGCCACAGGTTGAGGTGACGTTCGACATTGACGCGAACGGCATCCTCGATGTGAAGGCGAAGGATCGTGCGACGGGCAAGGAGCAGCAGGTGCGCATCACCGGCAGCTCGATGCTCGGCAAGGACGATGTTGATCGCATGGTGCGCGAGGCGAAGGACCATGAAGCAGAAGACAAGGCACGCCGCGAGGCGGTCGACTTCCGCAATCAGACTGAAGCGCTCGCCTTCCAGGCGGAGAAGACGTTGACCGATCTTGGCGACAAGGTCGATGCGACGAAGAAAGCCGAAGCGGAAGGACTCATCGGCGAGGTCCGCGAGGCCCTCAAGGGTGAGGACCAGACGCTCCTGAAGGAGAAGGGCGAGGCGCTCGCGCGACTCATGTCGGAGATCGGCACCGCCGCCTACCAGCAGGGTCAGGCCGAGGGCACCGACGGCGCCGAAACCGGTGAGCCAACCCCTGCCAGCGAGGAGACGATCGAAGGCGAAGCGAAGGAGGTCTAACCTATGGGTATGACCAACTCCGCAGCTGAACCTACCGCGCTGATCCGCGCCCAAGGCCTGACGAAGGTCTTCGGCGCGCGTTCGGCCGTGGCTGGCATCAACTTCGAGGTCCGCGACGGCGAATTCTTCGGCTTCCTTGGGCCCAACGGCGCAGGGAAGACGACGACGATGCGCATGATCGCGGGCGTCTCACCACGAACCTCGGGCACCCTTGAAATCTTTGGGCAGGACCCAGATCTTCACGGCTCCGAGATTCGTGGCCGCATCGGCGTGGTGCATCAGCAAGAGACGCTCGATATGGAGCTGACGGTTCGCGAAAATCTGCTCATCTTCGGTCGCTTCTTCGGTATGGATCGCCCAGCAATTGCGACGCGCGCCGATGAACTCCTTGAACTCTTCCAGCTGAGTGACCGCGCCAAGGATCAGGTGGAGCCACTCTCTGGCGGCATGAAGCGCCGACTCTCTATTGCGCGATCACTCATCGCCAGCCCGCGCATCCTGATGCTCGACGAGCCGACCACCGGACTCGACCCACAGGCGCGACACCTCTTATGGGATGCGCTGCAGCGCTTGAAGCGCGGCGGCACCACGATCGTGTTGACCACCCACTACATGGATGAGGCTGAACAACTCTGTGACCGACTGGTGGTGATGGATCAGGCAAAGATCGTTGCCGAGGGTTCGCCACGGCAGCTCATCGTTGAACATGCGTCGCGCGAAGTGCTCGAACTGCGCTTCCCGAACGGCACGGAATCGATCGACGCGAAGGTACTGGAAGGGATTGGCGACCGCTACGAGCGACTTGCGGAGCGCGTGATCATTGGCTGTGAGAATGGCGAAGCGGCGCACGCCCGCGCGTTGGAGCACGGCCTCGATCCTGAAAGTTGGCTCGTGCGACGCTCAAGCCTTGAGGACGTCTTCCTTCGCCTTACGGGCCGGACACTCGACGAGTGACCGCCGCGTCGAGCGTCGCTCCGAATCGAATGCGCAGCCGACTCGCCGCGATTCGCGAGGCGGCGCCACACTCAACTCGTTGGCGCCACATTGTTGGGTACATGCTTTCCGTTTATCGACGCGAGTGGCAGGGGTCGGTCTTTAGCGGCTTCATTGAGCCACTTGTAGTTCTTGCGGGGCTCGGTATTGGGCTCGGCGTACTGGTCGGCGATAAGGCCGCCGAGATTACTGGTGGAGTGAGCTATGTGGCCTACATCGCCCCAGCACTGATGGTCAGTTCGGCGATGAACCTTGCGACCAGTGAGGCGGCGTGGCCGATCTTGGCGCGCGTTGCCTGGGTGCGCATCTACCACGCGATCATCGCCACCCCGCTCAACGCCGCCGACGTCATGGTTGGGGCGATCGCCTTCATCGTGGGGAAGGTCGCCTTCGCAGCTGCCTTCTTCGCCGGGGTGCTCCTGGTCACGGGGATTACGACCAGTCCAGAAGGGGCCCTCGGCATGCTTGCTGTCTCCATTCTTACCGCCTTCGCCTTCGGCGCCCCCATGGCCGCCTTCTCGGTGACGCAGAAGTCTGACCAGGGGTTCGCCTTCCTCTTTCGGCTGATCATCACGCCGCTCACCTTCTTCTCGGGGACCTACTTTCCGATCGAGAATCTGCCGTTCGCTGCACAGGCGCTCTCCTGGTGCACCCCCCTGGCACACGGGGTCGCCCTCAGCCGTGCGCTGGCGCTGGGTACCCCGCTGACCAACCTTGGCATCCACGTCGCCGCACTCCTCCTCTGGGGGATCGTCGGCACCATTGCGGCGATCTACCTCTTTCGCAAGAGGATGCTGAAGTGATCGCCAGCCTCGCGCCGCGCGCCTTTAGCGTTTTTGAGCGCAACGTTTTCGTCTATCGCCGACAGTGGGCGATCATCGTCACCGGCTTCTTTGAGCCCCTCTTCTTCCTGCTCGGTATCGGCTACGGCGTTGGTGGCGTGATCGGCACCATTCCGTATGGCGGCGCTGACGTTCCGTACGCAGCGTTTGTTGCCCCAGCGCTCCTTGCGAGTGCCGCGATGAACGGCGCTATCTTCGACTCCACCTTCAACATCTTCTACAAGTTGAAGTACGGCAAGATCTACGATGCGATCCTCTCCACCCCAGTCGGTGTGGGTGACCTCGCCGTTGGTGAGCTGCTCTGGTCAAACCTGCGCGGCGTGATCTACGCCACCGCATTCCTGATCGTGATGCTCGTCCTTGGCCTCGTGCAGTCGCCGCTCGCGCTACTAGCGCCGGTTGCGGTGATCTTCATCGGCTTCTCATTCGGTGCCGCTGGATTCGCCATCACCACGCACATGCGCTCATGGAAAGACTTTGACTTCCTCTTCATCATCCTGACGCCGCTCTTCCTCTTCTCTGCGACGTTCTACCCAGTCGAGATCTATCCAGGGGCACTCCGCTGGGTCGTGGAGCTTTCGCCGCTAACGCGCGGCACGCACCTGGTGCGTTCACTCTGCTTCGGCGATTTAAATCTCGTCATGCTGGTTGACATCGCCTATCTCTCAGCAATTAGCTTCATTGGCTATCGCCATGCCGTACGCCGACTCGGCGTGCTCCTGCTGAAGTAGGCGCGAGATGGCACGCGACTTCTACGCGATCCTCGGCGTGCCGAAGGGGGCGAGTGCCGACGACATCAAGAAGGCGTTCCGCAAGGCGGCCCAGAAGCACCACCCCGACGTTTCGAAGGCTCCCGACGCCGCGGCGAAGTTCAAGGAGATCAACGACGCCTATCAGGTGCTCTCCGACGCGGGGCAACGCGTGCGCTACGACCAGTTTGGCGAGGCCGGCGTTGGTGGTGGAGCGGGTGGCCCGGGTGGCGGAGCTGGTGGATTCCCTGGTGGATTCCCAGGTGGCTTCCAGGGTGGCTTCGGCGGCGGTGGCATTGAGGACCTCTTTGAGGGGTTCTTTGGCGGCGGCGGTCGCAGCGCGCGACGCAGCGGTCCACCCCCCGGAGATGACATGCGCTACGACCTGCGCGTGGAGTTCAGCGAATCGATTCGCGGCGGCACACGAGACCTCGACTTAAAGATGAAGGTCAACTGCGACGGCTGCGCGGGGAGTGGTGCCGCGAAGGGCTCAGGAACCAAGGAGTGCGACGGTTGCGGCGGGCGCGGCTCGGTGCGCACCGTGCGCCAAACTATGCTCGGCCAGATGGCCGTCGAAGCACCGTGCGCCAAGTGTGGCGGTGAGGGGCGCATCATCGAAAAGCAGTGCCCAACCTGTCGCGGCGAGGGGCGACTTAACGGCTCCAAGCGACTGCATGTGGAGATTCCACCCGGCGTTGATGACGGCACGCAGATTCGACTGAGCGGTCAGGGTGAACCGGGTCGTCGCGGCGGCCCCGCCGGAAATCTCTACGTCGTCATCGAGGTGAAGGAGCATCCGCAGCTGGTGCGCGACGGGATCGACCTCACCACGGAGATCCCACTCTCCATCTCGCAGGCGGCACTCGGCGCGCGCGTGGTGGTGCCGACCGCCGAGGGGGAAGAGGAGATTGAGATCAAATCGGGGACGCAGCCAAACGATGTCGTGCGCCTGAAGGGGCGCGGCGCGCCTAACGTGCGACGTCCAAGCCAGCGCGGCGATCTGCTGATTCACATCGTTATTGAGGTGCCGAAGAGGTTGAGCGGCGATCAGCGCAAGGCGCTCGAGGCATACGCCAAGGCGAGTGGCGAGGATCAACACTGAGCACCGACGGCTGGCTCGAACTCAGCATTGAGTGCGACCCTGAAGCCGCCGAGGCGATCAGCGAACGACTCGGACGCCTCGCCCCCTCTGGCACCAGCGCCGAACCGGCCACACCACCACCCATCGATGGTGACGCACTTGGCCCCATCTACGACCCGACCGCGTCGGTGCGCATTCGCGCCTGGCTCCCCGACACGGCCAGCAACCGCGCCGCAGCCGACGCGCTGGTAACGGAACTAGAACGGTTCGCCGCCTTCTCAAGTGGTGGCGTTGGCCTGCGCGGCATTGGGCCGCTGCTCGTGCGACCGATCCCCGCCGAAGAGTGGGCAACCAGTTGGCGCGCAGAATTCCCGATCCTGCGCGTCGGCCGCATCGTGGTGCGCCCGCCGTGGCGCGAGCACACCGCCGCCCCTGGCGACGCGGTAGTAACCATTGATCCAGGCCAGGCATTCGGTACGGGCTTGCATCCAACGACGCGTCTTGCGCTGATCGGCCTTGAGAGGTGGAGCACCGCGGGCCGACTCGGCGAGCTCCCACGGAGCGGTCCTGGCGTGCTCGATGTGGGAACAGGGAGCGGCATCCTTCTACTGGCCGCGATCGCCCTTGGCGCATCGCACGGCACTGGCGTCGATATTGATCCGCTCTCTGTTGCAGCCGCCACCGAGAATGCCGCACGCAACGGTGTCGCCGAGCGCGTCACGATCCAGGCGGGCTCACTCCCCATCAGCGCGCCGGCACCGCTGGTGATGGCGAACCTTGTCGCCACGCTCCACATCGAACTTGCCTCGCTTCTGGTTGGGGCGATGGTGCCGGGCGGGCGACTCCTGACCAGCGGCATGTTCACTACGCGTGCCGATGAGGCGATTGCCGCGCTGGAGGCTGCTGGCGCAACGCTCGTCGAACGCTGGGAGGAGGGGGAGTGGGTGGCCGCCGAATTTAGCGATGGCCGCGCTACACTCGCATCATGAGTGACTGCCTCTTCTGCAAGATCATCGCGGGCGAGATTCCGAGCACGCAGCGACACAGCTCGGATCTTGTGGTCGCCTTTGACGACATTGCGCCGCAGGCGCCACTTCACGTGCTGATCGTCCCGCGCGAACATATTGGTTCGGCCGCCGACCTGCGCGACACAGCGGCACACGGCGCGCTCTTGGCACGCATGCATCACGTGGCGCAAGAGATTGCGGTGGAGGCCGGCTACGGCGACCGCGGTTGGCGTCTCGCTAGCAACGTTGGCGTTGAGGGTGGCCAGGCGATTGAGCATCTGCACTATCACCTGCTCGCCGGGCGACAACTGGCATGGCCACCGGGATGAGCGAAGCACCAGTCACGCGCAAGCGAGGCTTCCCGTACCGCACCGTAATCGTGCTGGTCGGCGGCATGGCGATCTTTAGCTTCCTGTCGGGCGGTGGACCCACCGCCGAGCCACAAGGCCCTGCCGCATCGGCGGCGCCCACGGCACGCAGCTCCGCAGAGGCGGCACAGGTGGAGGGGCTCCTCGTTTCGGTAGTGACTGCTGCAGGCCTCGGGCCCATTCTGAACAGCGCCGATGTTCGCCCGCCACTTCCGCCAGAGATGAACAGCCTCCCCCGAACGGTGGTCCGCGCCGCCTCGACGCGTGATCCGAACGGCATCCCGCTCATCGCGATCTCGTTTGTCGATGCCGCCACCGCGCGGGCAGCAGCCTCACAACTCGCCGCCTACCTGGTCGCCCCGGTGAACCTGGTGCTTGTCCCCCCAGGCGCTCAATTCAGCCTCTTCCAGTCGGGGAACCTGCTCGTCATCCTGCAGCGCACCCCCTCGGCCGACCTCGACAGCGAGGCGGCGAATACCCTCCTGCTGACCCTCCAGGGGATGCTCGAAGAGGTCCCCCTCCCGCGCTAAGTCGCCCTCGTGCGGGGGATCGGCTATCCTCAACCCCTTAGGAGGTGCCACTTGGCAGAAGTACGTATTGGTGACAACGAGTCTTTCGAGGCCGCGCTGCGCCGTTTCAATAAAAAGGTCCAGCAGGCCGGCATCTTGGCCGAGTCGCGCCGCCGCGAAGCGTTCGAGAACGCCGCGGAGAAGAAGAAGCGCAAGGACGCCAAGCGCAAGAAGCCGATGGGCGGAGCACCGCGCGGGATCTAGCCCCACGGCGCGCCCCAGTGCGGCCTAGCCGCCAGAGAGGAGCAGCGCATGTCGCTTCGAGATCAACTGAAAGATGATGTCTCGGCCGCAATGCGGTCGGGCGAGACGCTGCGCCGCGACACCCTTCGCATGGCCCTCTCGTCGCTCGCCCTTGTTGAGAAGGAGCTGAAGCGCGACGCCACCGACGACGAGGTGCTCGGCGTCATCGTGAAGGCGGTCAAGACGCGCAAGGAGTCTGTCGACGCCTACACCGCCGCGAATCGCCCCGACCTCGCCGATGCCGAAACCGCCGAGATCACGATCCTCTCCACCTATATGCCTGAGCAGTTGAGCGATGCTGATGTCGACGCACTCGTTGCCGAGGCGATGAGCGCCACCGGCGCCGCCTCATCGAAAGAGATGGGGAAGGTCATGGGCTGGCTCGGACCGAAGACCAAGGGCCGCGTCGATGGAAAGGTCCTCTCGGGGAAGGTCACCGCGGCGCTCGCCGCTCGCGGATGAGTCGCAGCTCCGGGCCCCGCGCGCGCATCGTGCGCCGCAGGCGTGGCGGCATCACCGTCACCGCTACCGAACTTCGTGCCCTCGTTGAGCGCGCCCTGCGCCTCTCTGGTGCACCGAAGAGCGGCGAGGCGGTCGTCACCCTGGTCGACGACAGGGAGATCACGGCACTCAACGAGTCGCAGATGAAGAAGCGCGGCGCGACCGATGTGTTGAGCTTCCCGCTCCTGGAGCCGACCGCGTATCCGGCGCGACCCGGCACCGCACGACGCGCCGCGCACAAGGTTGCTGCGCCGATCGTCACTGGTGAAACACTCCCACTCGGCGACATCGTCATCAGCATTGATCGCGCCATTGCGCAGGCGCGCGAAGGACACGGCGGCCCCGATGGTGGGACGAGCCACGCGCCAGCCGACGAGCTGCGACTCCTCGCCGTGCATGGGGCGCTGCATCTCTGTGGGTGGGATCACCGCACACCCGCAGGCCGCACGGCGATGTGGGCGGAGCAAGAGCGCATCCTACGTGCCCATACGCGCGCGATGAGGGCGAGCGCATGAGTGAGGATCGTCGCCTCGTCGTTGGCCTCGGCAACCCGGGTGACAAGTACCGCTACACGCGGCACAACATTGCCTGGGTCGTGCTGGATGCCTTTGCCGATCGCGTGAGCTGGCGTGGTGGCGGGAAGCGTCGCGATGCGGCGATGGTGCACTCCGGTCGCGTGCTGGGCCTCGACCTGGTGATGGCGAAGCCCGACACCTTCATGAACGAATCTGGCATTGCGGTGCGCAAGCTGCTCGCCGCTGAGCGCGTGCCACTGACGGCGCTGCTCGTGGTTGTTGACGATTTTAGCCTGCCGTTCGGCACGCTCCGGTTCCGCGAGGGGGGGAGTGCTGGCGGCCATAACGGCCTCACCTCGATTACCGACGAGCTCGGCACCGACAAGTACCCGCGCCTGCGCGTTGGCATTGGCGATCCGCGCGAGTCGGGAACAGCGCATCAACATGTGCTCGGTGAGTTCACCGCCGCTGAGCGACTACGCCTCCCTGAGGTTGAGGTCGCAGCGGGCGAGGCGATCGAACTCTGGGCGCGCAGCGGACTGAACAAGGCGGCGACCGCATTCAACGGATGGGCACTCCCCGAGCCCGAGGCTGGCAGCGCCGCCGATCCGGCCAACCTGCCGAAGGCGGGTGAGATTGACGGTCCAGCCGGCGCCGACGGGATTCGCAAGACGGCGCACGGCTGGCGAAAGTTGCTCGGTCGCGACAAGGCCGATCGCGAAGGGTGAATCGCCACACGCCGTCACTCGCACCACTCCTCGACACGCTGCGCGCCGCAGCACCGCTCACGGCACTCACCAAGCAACTAACGAAGAGCGACGCATCGCTCATCCACGTTCCCCATGCCGCAAAGGCGCAGCTCGGCGCGGCGCTCGCCGCTGATCGGCGCATCGTTTGGGTTGCGCGCGACCCCGAGGTCGCCGAACGCGTCGCTGATGCGCTGCGCTCCTGGTTCCACGATCCAGCATCCGTTGTTCTACTTGAGCCGCGCAGTGCGCTCCCCTACGAGCGCGGCGAACTGGTCATTGATGAGTCAGCCGGCCGCGTGGCGACACTCGCCGCGTGGCATGAGGGGAGTCCGCGCATCCTGGTGACCTCGCTGCTCGCGGTGGCACAGCCGACGATCTCGCTCGCCGACCTGCGCGCCGAGACCCTGCTGTTGCGCGCGGGCGATCGCATCACCCTCGACGCGGTCACGTCGCGCGCCATTGCCCTCGGCTACGAGGCCGTCCCTCTCGTTGGTGGCCGCGGCGAGATTGCGCGACGCGGGGGAATCGTCGACCTCTTCCCCGCAGGCGAGACCTCCCCGCTCCGCATTGAGTGGTTTGGCGATGAGATTGAGAGCATTCGACGGATCGACCCAGCCGACCAGCGCAGTCGTGAGGCGGTGCCACTCGTGCAGCTGCTGCCAGCGAGCGAGTTCCCCCTCGATGCGGCGCGCGTCGCCGCCGCCCGAGCAACCGCCCAAGGGATCGTGCGCGGCGGAGGCGAAACCGAACTGCCGCCGCGACTCGCCGAGGATCTCGCGCGTTGGGAGGCGGGGATTGCCGTGCGCAACCAGGCGGAGCGGGGTGATGGGCTGGAGCTCTGGTCGGTGCTGCTCACCGCCGAACGAGCCTACGACCAGGTGGGCGATGCGCTGGTGGTGCTCGATGAGCCGGGCGAGCTGCGCCAAGCCGCCGATGCACTCTCGCGTCAGACCGAAGAGCGTGCCGATGTGCTGCGCACGACACGCCTGCTGCCGACCGGCTGGCCGTCGCCGATCCCAGATGGCGACGCACTCATAGCCACACTCGCCACAACTGGCCGCCAGCGACTCGCGCTGACTTGGAGCTCTGATGCAACAACGCTGATCCGCGCGGAAGCCGACGACTCATTCGGCTGGCACGACCCTGTAGTGCCGAGCGGGCGATCGCGCGCGCTCACTGAGGGCCTTGAAACGTGGCGCCGCGACAAGGCGCGGGTGCTCATCGTTTCGGAGCAGGCGGCGCGCATTGCGGAGCTGATCACCGAGGGTGGCGAGCGCGCGGTGGTGAGCGAGAGATTGATCAGCAACCCGAAGCCTGGCTCGCTGACGATTCTGACGGGCGGCCTCGACGGCGGATTCCAGGGCGGCATCGATGGGCTGACGGTGATCACCGATCGCGAGCTCTTCGGTGCGACGCGCGTTCGTCGACCGGCGGTGCATCGTCGCGGAATCACGCGCGAGGCGGCGGAGCGCCTCACCCCGGGCGACTACCTGGTGCACGTGGATCACGGTGTTGGTCGCTTCGTGGGCATGCTGCGCCGCGGCGGCGATGGTGATCAGCGCGATTACCTGGAGATTGCGTATGGCGGCACTGACACGGTCTTCACTCCAGTCGAGCAGTTAGCGCGCATCGCGCGCTACACCGGCTCAGAGCATCCGCAACTCAGTCGACTCGGCGGCGGCGAGTGGCGTCGCGCCAAAGAGCGCGCCAAGAAGGCGGCCGACGATCTCGCCGACGAGTTACTACGCATCTACGCCGCGCGCGAATTGGCGCATCGCCCAGCGATCACACCGGGGAGTCCGTGGCTCTCCGAGTTTGAGGCGGCCTTCCCGTATCGCGAAACGCCAGACCAGCTCACTGCGATTGAAGCAACGAAGGGTGACCTGAGCCGGCCGCGCCCGATGGATCGCGTGATCGTGGGCGACGTTGGCTACGGGAAGACCGAGGTGGCGCTGCGCGCCGCCTTCGCCGTGCTTGAGGCGGGGCGCCAGGTCGCCGTGCTGGTGCCCACCACCGTGCTCGCCCTGCAGCACATCGAGACCTTCCGTCGCCGCCTCGCGGCGTATCCGTTCCGCCTCGAACTCCTCTCCCGGAGCGTTCCCACGGCGCGACAGGCCGAGATCGTCGCCAAGATCGCCACCGGCGAGGTCGACCTGGTCGTCGCCACCCACCGACTCCTTTCGAAGGATGTCGTCTTCAAGCACCTCGGCCTCCTCGTCGTTGATGAGGAGCATCGCTTCGGCGTTGCCGCCAAGGAGCGCATGAAGTCGCTCCGCGCCGAACTCGACGTGATGACCCTCACCGCGACGCCGATCCCGCGCACCCTCAACCTCGCCCTCTCGGGGATTCGCGACCTCTCCACCATTGAGACCCCACCAGAGGATCGCCACCCTGTGGCGACGCGCGTCACTGAGGCGAGTCTCGAACTGGTGCGTGACGCACTGTTGCGCGAGCTGGAGCGCGGCGGTCAGTCGTACTACGTGCATAACCGCGTTGAATCTATTGAGGCGGCGGCGGAGCAGATTCGCCGACTCGTTCCCGATGCGCGCGTGGTGGTGGGGCATGGGCAGATGGAGGAGCGCGCACTGGAGCGCGTGATGGGTGAGTTCGTGCGCGGCGAGGCGCAGATCCTCGTCTGCACCACCATCATCGAATCGGGTCTCGACATCCCGAACGCGAACACGATCATCATTGACCGTGCCGATCGCCTCGGCCTCGCCCAGCTCTATCAGTTGCGCGGCCGTGTTGGCCGCAGCAGTCGTCGGGCCTGGTGCTATCTCCTCTATCGGCGCGAAGAGGCGCTCACCGATGATGCGCGCAAGCGTCTCAAGGCGATCTTCGACGCATCGCACCTCGGTGCCGGATTCCAGTTGGCGCTCGCGGATCTTGAGATTCGTGGGGCGGGCGACCTGCTCGGCGGCGAACAGTCGGGGCACATTGCGGCGGTCGGCTTCGATCTCTATTCACAGCTCCTCGCCGATGCGGTAGAGATTCGTCGCGCCAGCCGCGAGGGTCGAGAGCCGGCGCGTCGCCGCACTGCGGCGCTTATTGATCTTCCAGTCTCCGCGCACTTTGCTGAGAGCTATGTGGCCGACGAGGGGCAGCGACTCGATCTCTACCGTCGCCTCGGCATCGCCGACTCCGATGCCACGATCAACGCCATCGCCGAAGAGCTGCGCGACCGCTTCGGCGCGCCGCCCGCGGAGGCAGAGCGACTCTTGGAGGTGGCGCGGCTCCGCGCCGGCGCCAGCGAGGCGGGGCTCGCCTCACTCCTCATTGAGGAGGGTCGCCTGATCGTGCGCCTCGGCGAGTTGCAGCCTGGCCTTGCCGCTCGGGCTCTGGTGGCGAACCCCACTCCAGAGCTGAGCATGAGCGGCAGTCAGATCCGCAGTCGGGAGCGGGTGACGGGTGGGGAGGCGTGGCGTCTCGCCGCACGACTCGTGCAGGGGATCGTGGCTGAGGTACGCCGCTGGGAGGCGACGAACGCGGCAGGCGCGCCGCTCGCGTAAACTTCCGCGGTGACTCCTGAACAGCTCTCCTCGAAGATTCGAACGATCCCCGACTTTCCGAAGAAGGGGATTGTCTTTCGCGATATCACCACCCTCCTGCAGGATGGTGAGGCCTTCGCCGCCGCCCTCGAGGCGATGACCGCACCGATCCATGCGCTGAAGCCCGACGTGATCATCGGCATCGAATCACGCGGCTTCATCTTTGGGGCGCCGATCGCCGCCACCCTCGGCGTCGGCTTTGTGCCCGTGCGCAAACTCGGCAAGCTCCCCGCCGAAACCATCTCGGTGGAGTACGACCTTGAGTACGGCAAGAACGTTCTCGAGATCCATCGCGATGCGCTCCAGAAGGGTGCGCGCGTCGTGATTGTTGACGACGTCCTCGCCACAGGCGGAACCGTTGCCGGCACCGTGAAACTTGTCGAACAGCTCGGCGCAACGGTCGTCGGCATCAGCTTCTTGGCAGAGCTCCCCGTCCTTGGTGGTCGCAAGCGACTCCCAGACGGCATCGTCTCGGCGATCATCGCCTTCTAGTCGCCGCTATGGCGAAGCGCCCCGCAAGCGATCGCAGATCCTTCCTTCGCAGCATCGCCAACGATGGTGCCGCCACCGCCGGATCACTCTTCGGCGCTCTCGGCGCCCTGCGCGGTCAGGCCCAGTCCATCGGTGCCGACCTGGCTACACCCGCGCGTGAACCTGGCGCCGAGCCAACACGCCGACGCGCCGCGGAGACGCATCTCGACATGCCAGGCGATGCGGGGCTAATCAAGGCGGGCGCCGCCGCCCCCGAGCCAGCCTTCGCCTCACCGATTCGTGACGAAGAGGGCGCCGTGATCGTGCTCGATGTTCGTGCCCTCCCAGCGGTGATCGCCGAGCGCCGCGCGACGAGCGCGAGCAGCATCGCCGCACTCCTGACCGTTGACGCCATCGCCCCCGGTCCGATCCGTGGCCTCGCCGCCGCCTTCGCCCTCGCCCTCGCCAGTGTCGGTTCGGCCGGTGGGCGCGTTGCGCGCCTCCACGCCGCCTCCGCTGCGCTGCGCAATGCCGCACCACTCGCCGGCTCACTCCACGCTGAACTCGATGCACTCCTCCCCGTTGCGTTGGGGGGCGAGAGCCTCGATGCCGCGATCGCCGCGCGCGCGGCAACGCAGCTCGGTCAGCGCGCCGCGTACGGCAAGCGCATCGCCGCAACGCTAAAGAGCGCAGGCCTTGCTCGCGACGCGATCATCGCCAGTGGACCTGGACTCGGCGCCACCGCGTGGGGCGACCTCGCCCCACTACATGAGGCGCTGCGCCACCTTGCTGTGCGCACGATCACGATCGCTGCTGGGCCCACGGTCGATGTGCGCGGCGCAGCACGACTTGGTGCCATCGATGCCGCCGACGCGGTGCGTGCCGGCCTCGCCCCACGACTCCTTGAAGACGGCCAACTCGCCAGTGAGATCGCGAACGCGGATGGCCCCATCGGCGCGCTGATCCTTGGCAGTGATTCGATCAACCGTGCCGGCTACGCCGTGGTGCCAGCGGGTGGCGTCGGCCTCGCCGCCGCCGCACTCTTCTCTGGGGTACCCGTCTACCTGGTTGCCGGATCTGCAGCGACCGATCTCACCGGCGCCGAACTCACCAAGCGCGTTGTGGCGGTCAACAGCGCGGCGGCGCAACGCGGTGCGCCATTCGCCGCGCGTGGCGTAACGAGTGGCGTGCAGATTGCCGTACCGCGCGTTGAGTTGCTGGCACTTGACGGCATCACGCTGATCGACTGATGAGCACCACGCCGATAGAGGTTTCGGCAACGCGCGATCGTGAACTGGTGCGATCGCTCATCACCGGCGACCGCTGGATCACCGCACACGCCCTGGCCGATCTTGATGATGGTGAGTTTCCGCGCACGCGCTGTTTCGTTGCGCGCCGCGGCGCAACGCCGATCGCACTCGGCATGGAGTACTCGGGGTGGGCGCCGCAGCCGCTGCATCTGTACGGTGAGCCAGAGGGGATCGCCACCATCTTGCAGCACGGGATTCGCCCACGCGCCGCCTGGGTGCCAACGCCGATCGGGGGGAACCCAGTCCTCGATCTGACCTACGAGACGGAAAAGATCAACCCGATGCTGCGCATGGGCCTGACGCGCGCCGAATTCGTGCCGTACACGGGCCCCGCCGCAGCGCTGGTCGTGCCGCTCATCCCCTCCGATGCGCAAGCGCTGAATCACCTCTACCAGTTGGGCTTCGCCGCATGGCTGCCACCACTCGCCGTCGCCGAGGGGGTCTATCGCGGCATTCACCGCAACGGCAAGTTGGTTGCCGCAGCTGGAACACATGTGGTCGGTCGACGTGAGCGCATCGCCGTCGTCGGCAACGTGCTGACGGCATCTAGTGCGCGCGGCAACGGCTACGCCCATGCAAACACCTCAGCGGTGACCGATGCCCTGCTCGGCTTCTGTGATGAGGTGGTGCTGAATGTGCAGCGCGACAATGCTGTCGCCATTGCCGTCTATACCTCGCTCGGCTATAGCGTGAAGACTGAATTCGAGGAGCGGCTCGTGATCCGCCGCAGTGGCATCTCGGTGCCGCGCATGCTCCGGCGCCTCTTCGGGCGCTGAGCACGAAGCGACCGTTTCTTGACCTACCTCCGAGCCCGCCCGCTAGCCCGCACGCTACGATGCCGCAGATGAGTAGTCGACCCTACGCGGTCGTTCTTGCCGGTGGCGGCGGAACCCGCCTCTGGCCCCTAAGTAGCCCCCATCGGCCGAAGCCGTTCCTGCCGCTCCTGCATGGGCGCAGCCCACTCGCCGTGACCCTGGAGCGACTCGCGCCGCTGGTCCCCATTGATGACACCTACATCGTGGTGGCGGCGAACCAGGTGCAGCTCGTGCGCGAGTGCGCGCCACAGATCGCCGCCGATCACATCCTTGCCGAACCGGTCAGCCGCAATACGGGGGCGGCGGTCGCACTTGCCGTGACAGCGATCGATCGCGCCGACGATGCGGTGATGCTGGTGATCCCCGCCGACCATGCGGTGCGCGATGACAATGCCTGGCGCGTCGCACTTGCCGCCGCAGCCGATCACGCCGGACACGAGGCCAACGCCCTCTACACACTCGGTGTTGTGCCGACTCGTCCAGAGACAGGATTTGGTTACATCGTCGCCGATGGGGAGCGGGTCACACGATTTACCGAGAAGCCACAACGCGACGAGGCCGAACGACTGATCGCCGCGGGCGCCCGATGGAACGCGGGAACCTTCGCCTGGCGACGCGACAGCGCTCGCGCCGCGCTCCAACGCTTTGCACCAACGCTGATCAACGGCATCGGCGAGTACAGCACGGTGCCAGCAGGACCAATTGACACGTTCGTGATGGAACCCGCTGCGGCGGCCGGACTGGTGCGCACCCTGCCGCTCGATTGCGGCTGGAGCGACATCGGCTCATGGGGTGAGCTGCGCGCACATCTGCTGCCACGCACCTCAATGGAAGAGATCCGCATGGAGGCGCCAGGGGGGCGTACCATTGTGATCAGCAACGAGCATGGGGTGATCGCCCTGCAGCCGAACGGCGCAGCGACGATGGACCTAGAGCAGATGAGCGGCAGCGATCTGCGCGCCGCATCTGAGAGGGAGTAGGGATGGGCGCCGGCGAACCGACAAAGATCCTCTTCGGCACCGATGGTTGGCGCGCCAAGATTGGCGACGAGTTCACCTTTGAGAACGTCCGGCGACTCGCCGAGGGCGTCGCCCGCGTCGTAGAAGAGGATGGTGCCACCGCCAAGAGCGTCGTCATCGCCTACGATCGCCGCTTCGGCTCGGAAGAGTTCGCGATCGCCGCCGCCGAAATCCTGCTCGCCCACGGCATCCCCGTTGCCTACTCACGCACCGACGTGCCCACGCAGATGGCCTCGTACGAGGTGGTGATGCGCGGTGCGGCGATGGGCATCGTCATCACCGCCAGCCACAACCCGTGGATGGATAACGGCTTCAAGGTGAAGTCGCCGACCGGCGCCGCCGCAGGGCCCGATCTACTGAAGCGCATCGAGGCGCATGTGGCGAGCACCCGTGGCCCTGAACTTGTTGGTCGACCCTTCGCCGACGCCGAGGCGGCGGGGATGGTCGAACGCTACGACCCGTACCCGGGCTACAAGAAGTTCGTTGAGCGCAACCTCGACCTGAAGGCGATCGCCGCCCAGAAGATGCGCATCCTGGTCGACCCGGTGTACGGCGCGGGCGCCGGCTGGATTGGTCGCCTCCTTGCGGGCGGCAACATCGTGGTCGACGAGATGCGCAGCGAGCGCAACCCCTGGTTTTGCGGCGTGAACCCTGAGCCGATTCGACCGCACATCGACCCGGTGCTCGCACGCATGGCGGGCGGCGGCTACGACATGGGGATGCTCCTCGACGGCGATGCTGATCGTGCTGGCGCCGTAGATGAGCGTGGCGTCTTCCTGCATCAGCTGCAGGTCTTCGGACTGCTGGCGTACTACATGCTTGAACACAAGAAAGATCTCAGCCCGATCGTGAAGACGGTCAACGAGAGCTCCATGGGGGAGCGACTCGGCGAGCGCTACAAGGTCACCGTTCACGAGACGCCAGTCGGCTTTAAGTACGTTGGCCCAAAGATGATCGAGACGGGCGCCTCGATGGGTGGCGAAGAGTCGGGCGGCTACGGCTTCAAGATGCACCTTCCTGAGCGCGACGGCATCTTCGCCGACCTGCTCCTGCTCGACCTGCTGATTCGCGAGCGCGCCCTCGGGCGCCCAACGATGAGCTCGGTCATGGAGCACGTTGCCTCCATCGCCGGCGCCTCGTACTACCTGCGCATCGACGTGCATATTGATCGCGCCGCCTACCCAGCGGTGAAGGAGCGTCTCGCCACCGAACTCGTTGGCAGCCCACCGAGCAGCATCGGCAGCCACGCGGTGCGCGCCGTGCCACTCACCACCAACGACGGCGTGAAGTTCTTCACCGACGACGGCAGCTGGCTGCTCGTACGCTTCAGCGGCACCGAGCCGCTCGTGCGCGTCTACGCCGAGGCGACCTCTGCAGAGCTGCGCGACGAACTCCTGGTGATCGGCGAGCGACTCGCGCGCGGCTAACGCCCCACCGCTACGGCGCCCCATCCCACCCGAGCAGCACAAGGCTTCCCGCATCTAACTGCAGCTCGAACGCCGCGCCATCACGCAGCTCTCCGCGAAGGCACCAGGCGAGGCGGCGTGGTGTGCGCTGACCTGATGCTTCACTCGTTCCATCGGTAGGGAGCACCCAGGCGAGCTCGGGGCTCCCGTCAATGAGCGCACCGCTCGGCAGGAGCGCCACTGCCGCACGCAGTACGGCATCACCGCGGGCGATACGTGCTGGAGGCGCGGCAAGGGGATACTCCTCAATGGCGAGCCCAACGAGCTCGCCAACACCGTTCAGCACCACGCGCGTGCCGTCGCCCGGCACGGGCACGCCGCGCACCTCCCGAGTCCAAATCACCAGCGTGCGCCTGGCGGCACTCTGCACCACTGGGCCACCCTCTGGCATCTCAAGCCCCAGCCGCACCAAGTGACGTAGCGCTCGTGCGATCGCCGCACTCTCACTGAGAGCACCGCCCTCCAGCGCCACGCCACTTGTGGCAATCAAGCGCAACGATCCATCGAGCGCACTCTCAACACGTAACACCTCAACGCCGCTTACACCGAGAAGAACCTGACGAACGCGCTGCTCGCCACTCTCACTGCGGACCACGGTGAACGGTCGGGTGACAAGCCCCCGCAACTCCAGCGGCGAAAGAAGTTGTGCGGCGATGGTCGTAATGGGCCGCATGTTGAGTCCAGCCCCCTCAGCCAGGGGCGCACGACTCGGTGCGATCGCTGTACCTGGCGCACCGCAGGCGGCAACGAGTCCAACGAGCAGTGAGAGCGCCCAGCGGACCTTATACATAGCGTTGCCCTCCAATGTCGGGGAGATCGGCTGACGGCGCGTGTGGCAGATGCCCGTAGCCACCCCACCACTCGGGGGTGAGGTGCTCCGGGTCGTAGGCACTAAGAAGTGCGCGATCGAACGCAGCCCCAGCCGTCGCACCATCGAGTAGCCCGCGCCAGAAGGCGCGTTCAAAACGTAGGGCCGCACCCTGCCACGCCGTGCCGATGTAGCTCACGTAAAAACTGTCGGGCTCTCCAGAGCCTTGCACCTTGCGTTGCGCAATACCGAATGCGCCAGGAAGGCGCGAGGCCCGTTCGCCGTTATGGCAACTCGAGATGTAGACGAGCGAGGCAGCGGGTGTGCCACGGCGCATCACCGCGATCTCGGATGGCAAGACGATCGGCGCGCCGAGGCAGAGCCCACTGTCGGCGCGGAAGCCACCGACACGACTGCTGGACTTTGAATCCCAATAGAGATCGCCGTGGCTATGCACATAGAAGGCGGCCGATGATGCGCCCACAACCATGGCGCGGCGCGTGAAGGTTGGCCCCACGGCACCACCTACCTCCCAGCCGAGCGCCGCGAGTGCGGTACGCGCCTGTCGGGCCAGCTGATCGGGGAGGGTGTTCGCGGTGCCGGTGCACGCTTCGGCGAAGGCGGTGCGATTGGCGAAGACTGTGGCGCTCTCGGCTGGCGGCGCGAGGGTGATTGCTGCGGCGAGGAGAACTGCTCCGACCATGCTCCCTCCAGATTCCGAGCGGGGGCGAGGGCAGAGGAGCACTCTCGCACGGTGCGCGTATCGGCCGCGTTTGCAGGGTCAATACGTTGGTGATAAAGTCCCCGCAGCAACGCCGCGTGGACGCGAAGCTGGTGAGATTCCAGCACTGTCCCGCAACGGTTATTGGGAGTGGCTCCCATAAGTCCGGTCGCCGGACACGCGGCATTAAAAAGCTTAGGCCCTCGAGGCAAGGGAGGAAGCATGACTGCTTTCGTACGCTCGCACCAGTTTTCGTTCGCCACACTGCTGCTCGTTGCAGCACTCGTCTCCGGCGCATGTGGCGGAAATGCCACCAACTCACTGCCGTCAGTGAGCCCCACACCAATCGTGGAGGCCGATTACCCTCGCACCGTCATCGACGATGCAGGCGTTTCGGTAAAGATCGCAGCGAAGCCGCAGCGCATCGTCGCACTCACCCCAGCAAGCGTTGAGGCGCTCGCTCAATTTGGGCTTGGCCAGAGCGTCGTCGGTGTCGCAGCGTGTAGCTGCCTCCCCATCGCGTTCACGGCAACACCGCAGGTCGCCGACTACACCGGCACCAACGTTGAGGCGATCATTTCCCTCAACCCTGACCTTGTGTTTGTCGGTGGTTCGGGCTTCACCCCCGACGATGCGATTACGCTGCTGAAGGCGGCGAACATTACACTCGTGACGCTGGACCCAAAGAGCATTAGTGGCGTCTACACAACCCTGCAGCTGATCGGCGATGCAGCGGGCGCAAGCGTTGCCGCGGCTGAAGCGATCACGATCGCAAAGTCCGATATCGCTGTGCTCACCGCCCTCGTGCAGGACCAGCCGATGGTCAGCGTCTTCTATGAGATTGATGCGACCGGCGCGATCTACGGCCTCGCCCCCGATGACTATGCCGCCGAGCTCGTGGCGTTGGCCCGAGGCGACCTGGTGAGCAGCGGTGTGAACGGCGTCTACGAGATCTCGCTTGAGGCCCTCGTAACCGCCGCCCCCGCCGTGATCCTGCTCGGTGATGCCGCCTACGGCGTCACCGCTGAGGCGGTAGCGGCGCGACCAGGGTGGGGAACCATTCCCGCCGTGGTGAACGGCGCACTACGACCGATTGATGGCGACCTCGTCTCCATCCCTGGGCCGCGTATCGCCGAGGCGTTCCGCGCCATCGTGGCGCAGCTACATCCGATGATCCTTCCATAGCCATAGGGGTGCGCCGAACCACGCTTCTCTCACTCGCGGCACTCGCCCTGGTGGCGATTGGCGCGGTGGGCTTCGGCGTCGCGAACATTGCGCCGCTCGATGTGTTGGCGATCATCGGCAAGAGCCTCTTCGGCTTGCCGATAGGCGGCGAGATCAGTGCCGGGTCGACCTCGATCGTGATGGAGATTCGCCTGCCGCGAATCCTCGCCGCGATCGCGGTCGGCGCAGCGCTGGCCACGTCGGGTGTCGCGTTCCAGTCTCTGCTGCGCAATCCACTCGCCGACCCGTATGTGCTCGGCACCAGTAGCGGCGCAGCGCTCGGTGCGGCGATCGCCTTCCTGTTGCCGATTACGGGAATCGCCTGGGAGCTCGGCGGCGTGCAACTCGCCGCATTCGTTGGCGCGCTTGCCTCGGTGGCGCTTGTCTGGCGTATCGCTGGCATCGGTAGCGGCGAGGAGCGCATCGCCAGCGTGTTGCTCGTCGGCTACGCCGTCGCCTCTCTGCTCGCTGCGGCGCTCTCGCTGGTGATGCTCGCGAGCGGCGCCAACCTGCGCGCCATCTTCGGATTCTTGCTCGGTGGTCTCGACGGTGTCACCTGGCCACGCCTCGCCGCCGCCGCTGTGCCGATCGCCCTCGCCACGCTGCTCCTCGCCCGGCGCGGCCGTGCGCTCGCCGCCTTCCTCCTCGGTGATGAGGGGGCGACACACTTGGGTATCGACGTGCGCCGTGAGCGACGTATCGCCGTGGCGCTCGCCACCCTCGCCACAGCGTCTGCCGTCGCACTCGCCGGCCTGGTTGGATTCGTTGGCCTCGTCGTGCCGCACCTGGCGCGCCTCGCCGTTGGCTCCGACCCGCGTGCCGTGTTCCCACTCTCAGCGATCGGTGGGGCGCTCCTCCTGCTCCTCGCCGACACGGTCGCCCGCACCATCGGCGTCCCCGTTGGCGTCATCACCGCCCTGATCGGCGCACCGTTCCTCCTCTGGCTGCTGCATCGCGCACGCGCCGGGTACGCCTTGTGAGTGCCAACGACACCGCCCCCTACGAACTCCTCGGCGCACATGACCTGCGTGTTGACCTCGGCGGCGCCACGATCTTGCAGGATGCTTCACTAAGCATTGGCCCAGGGGAGCGCGTTGCCATTGTTGGCCCGAACGGTGCTGGCAAGACCACGCTTATGCGCGCACTGAGTGGTGCGGTTCCTGTGACCAGCGGCGAGATCATCCTCTGCTCCGAGCCGATCCAGAACCTCTCGCGCGAAACGATTGCGCGATCGATCGCTGTTGTGAGCTCCGACATCGCGCTCCCATTCGCCACGCGTGTCGACGAACTTGTTGCACTCGGTCGCATTCCGCACGGTCGCGGTCCCGCCGGCCCAAGCGCACACGATCGCGAGCGCGCCAGCGCCGCCATTGAACGCGTCGGCGCATCACACCTGCAGCGCCGTGACGTTCGCACCCTCAGCGCCGGCGAACGACAGCTTGCCGCCGTCGCCCTTGGCCTTGCGCAAGAGACGCCAATCCTCGCCCTCGACGAGCCAACGGCGCATCTCGACCTGCGTCATCGCATGGAGATCGCCGACCTTCTCATTAGCCTCGCCGGCGACGAGACGATCATGAAGACGAAGCGCACGATCGTCGCAATCTTCCATGAGCTCGACATCGTGCGCGATGGATTCAGCCGCGTGATCCTTGTATCAAACGGCACCATCGCCGCCGACGGCACGCCTGCAGAGGTGCTGACCGCAGAGCGAATTAGTAACGCGTGGGGGATTCCTTTAGAGCGAGCGGCGCGGCTTTAGCCGCAGCGACCTAGCTGCGCTTGCGCGGCAGGTCGAGGAACGGCAGCGGCACCACAGTAGCTGGAATCTCTTGGCGGGTCTCTTCGATCGCCCACTCCAGCCCAACAATCGTGCCAGGAACAGCGTGCTTGGCGGGGAGTCGGCCGAGTGCGATCGAGCGCTTCAGCAGCGGCGAGAAGGTGCCGCTCGTGGCGCGGCCAATGGTTTCGCCCTTGCGCGTGAGCGGAATCACCTTGCGCCAGGCGCGCAGCGGATGCTCAATCGGGTAGCCAAGGTCCAGGTAGGCGTCCTCGAAGATGTTCAAGTCAAGCTCAAGGCCCACCAGCCGATCGGGTGGGCCGCCAGCGGCGACCTCATCCATTAGGGCGCGCTTGCCAATGAACGATGGCTTGTCAAGATCAACGAGACGATCGAAGCCGATCTCGTAGGGCGAGACGGCGAGGCTCGGGTGCCGCGCGGTGCGCGAGGAGTGATAGTCGACGCCCGCCATGATCAGGCCCGCCTCGAGTCGGGCAACATCGAGCGCCTCCATGCCAGCAACGCGCAGCGTGTACGCCTCGCCCGCCTTGATCAGCGCATCCCACACAGGAAGTGCCGAGCCGAAGGGGAGAAAGAGCTCGTAGCCGAGATCGCCCGAGTACCCGGTGCGCGAAACCCCCACGGCAACGCCGGCGATGGTGACGTCGGCGCGACCGAAGAAGCCGAGGTCGCTCATGTCGCGGCCCACCGCGGCGGAGAGGATGTCGCGGGCGCGCGGCCCCTGCAGTGAGAGGCCACAGATCGTTTCGGTCTGGTCTTCGATGGTGACGTTGAGCCCCTCGGCGGCGGCGTCGAGCCAGCCGTGCTGCGGCTCGGCGGCGGTCCAGAAGTAGGAGCCGTCGGCAAGCAGGGCAACGGTGCCGTCATCGAGCACGCGACCGGTCTCATCGCACCACGGGGTGTAGATGACCTTCATCGGCTTGATGCGATCGACGCGGCGGGTGATGACGCGGTCGACCAGCTTTGCGGCATCGGGGCCAGAGATGCTGTACTTGCACATCGGGGTGATATCAAAGAGGGCGGCCGAGAAGCGGACCGCATGGTATTCCAAGTCGTGTGCTGGGAAATACGAGTCGGCGATGAAGAAGCCCGACCAGTTGCGCCAGCGGCGCGCCTGGTTGAGTTCTGCCGTGCGGGGGTGGAACGGGGTCTCAAGCGGCATGCGTTCCTCCCTCTCTCTCAACGGCTTAGGCGGTACCATTGCCCGCACACGCATCCTAGCGATTTGGGGCGAGATTGGGAGGGACAGTGGCGGAACGGTACGACGCGATCGTTGTTGGCGGTGGGCATAACGGCCTCACTAGCGCGGCGTACCTCGCGAAGGCTGGACTGAAGGTCATCGTCCTTGAGCGCCGCTCCGTTCTCGGTGGCGCCACCCTCACCGAGTCGCCCGTGCCGGGCTACAAGTTCTCTGTCGCCTCCTATCTGGTGAGCCTGCTGCGCCCGCAGGTGATTCGCGAGCTGGACCTTGCGAAGCACGGCCTGCAGATGGCGCCATCGGTGGGCACCTACACGCCGCACTGGGACGGCTACCTCGATCGCCGCACCGATCACGCCGATACGATTCGCGAGATTCGTAAGTGGTCGCACCGTGACGCCGACAACTACGACGACTTCAAGCAGACGGTCACCGACATCACCCGCTTCATTCGACCCGCCGTCGACATGCCCGCCCCCGACCCGTACGGCGATCCGAAGGAGTGGCTCGAGTACGCCGGACTC
The DNA here is from genome assembly GCF_040397235.1 of Candidatus Limnocylindrus sp. Taxonomy (GTDB): domain Bacteria; phylum Chloroflexota; class Limnocylindria; order Limnocylindrales; family Limnocylindraceae; genus Limnocylindrus. The sequence continues at coordinate 295,505 of NZ_JBBAWH010000002.1, forward strand.
GCCAAGGAGTTCGGCCATCTGCCGCTCCGCACCAAGGGTGCCCTCCTCGATTTGATCACCGGTAGCGCCTACGACTTCTTGCGCCGCTGGTTCGAGGGGGAGCCGCTCATCGGCACCATGTCGGCATCGGGCATCATTGGAACGTTCTTGGGGATCAAGTCGCCAGGCACCGGCATGGTCTTCTTGCATCACTACTTTGGCGAGATCGATGGCTCGTTCCGCGAGTGGGCGCTGCCGCAGGGCGGCACCGGCGCCGTTGCAGCGGCCATCGCCAGCGCGGCGCAGTCGTTTGGCGCCATCACTCGCACCGACGCGCCTGTGAAGCAGGTGCTGCTGCGCGGCGATAAGGCGATCGGCGTGGTGCTCGAGTCGGGCGAAGAGGTCTACGGTGACACCATCGTCTCGGCGGCCGACGCGAAGCACACCTTTATCGACATGCTCCCCGCCGGCTCACTGCCAACAGATTTCGAGACGGCGATTCGCAACTTCAAGTTCCGCGGCAGCTCGGCGAAGGTGAACTTCGCCCTCGACGGTCTCCCAACCTTCACCGCCGCCCCTCCAGGGAACGGCCACCTGTTGGGCACCGTCAGCATCTCGCCGAGCCCGGATTACATGGAGCGTGCGTATGACGACGCGAAGCACGGCCACCCGAGCAAGCGACCGTTCCTCGACATGTTGATTCCTACGATGACCGACCCAACGATGGCCCCACCAGGGAAGCACGTGGCGACCGCCTTCGTTCAGTACGCGCCGCACAAGTTGGCGCCAGAGCATGGCGGCTGGGACAAGATCAAGGAGCAGTTTGGTGATCTGGTGGTCGACACCATCTCCGAGTTTGCGCCGGACTTCCGCGACAAGATCGTGGGGCGCCAAATCATGACCCCGCTCGACCTTGAGCGCACCATTGGCCTCACCGAAGGGAACATCTTCCAGGGCGAGATCCTGGTGCAGCAGATGGCCTTCAACCGACCGGTGAGCGGCTGGTCACGCTACAAGACACCGATCCGCGACTACTGGCTCGCCAGCTCCTCGGCCCACCCAGGTGGCGGCATCATGGGAGCCCCCGGCCGACTCGCCGCTCTCGAGATTCTGAAGAGCAAGCGAGGGGAGGCGTAATGGCCCCCAAGAAGTCCGTACCGAAGGCTGCACCGAAGACGTTGAAGGCTTCAACGAAAGCCGAACTGCCTCCAAAGGTGCAAAAGGTGCCGCGCGCCCCAAAGCCTGCCGCCACCGCTGACGTAGTGGTGATTGGTGGTGGACATAACGGACTCGTTGCAGCCGCCTACTTGGCGCGCGCTGGCGTGAAAACCATCCTGGTTGAAGCGCGAACCGAACTCGGTGGCATGGCGCTCACCGGCGATGTCGATGGCGTTCGCGCCCCAATGCTCTCGCACACCGTGGGTCGCTTCCGACCGCGCGTCGCCCGCGACCTCGGCCTGCAAGGCAAGGTGAAGCTCGTCGAGCCTGAGGCGCGCAATTTCGCGCCGCACCCAACAAATGGCACTGCCATCACCCTCTGGCGCGACGCCAAGCGCACCGCCGCCGAACTCGCCACGCGACCGAATGGCGAGAAGGTCGCCGCCGGCTACCTGAAGCTCGACGGCCGCATGCGCCGCGTCGGCGCCTACTTTGAGAAGGTGCTCGACGGCATCCCGCCCGATCTCGACGGCGGCAAGTCGGTCGCCGAGCTGCTCGCAGGCTTCGCCTTCCGCGCGCCGTTCACTCGCCTCGAAGAGGGCGACGGCCGCGAGATCCTGCGCATGCTGCCAATGTCCGCCTCTGACCTTGTCAACGAGTACATCAACGACGAACACCTTGAGGCACTGATCTCGTGGCGCGGCTCGCGCTACAACGCCAGCGGCCCAATCTCGCCGGGCACCGGCGCCACGCTCCTCTTCGACAGCATCACGGGCGACGGCGCCGACGGCGGCGCATCGGGTGAAACAGTTGTGGCGATCGGCGGTCCAGGCGCACTCATCGACGCAATCGCCGATGCGGCGCGCGGCTTCGGCGCTGAGATTCGCACCGGCGCACAGGTCACCGCCATCACTGAGCGCGATGGTCGCGTCACGGGTGTGGCACTCGCCAGCGGCGAAGAGATCATTGCGCCGTATGTGCTCTCAACGCTTGATCCAAAGAGCACGCTACTCAATCTGCTCGGTGTGGAGGCGACCGGCCCAGAGCTGCGCCGCCGCCTGCGCGCCACGCGTAACACCGGCGTCACCGCCAAGCTCAACATCCTGCTCGACCAGCTGCCAGCCTTCCCGAGTGCCGGATCTGCCGCCGAGCAAGAGGTACGCCTGCGCGGCCGCATCACCATCCTCAGCGACATCTTGGGAATCGAGCGCGCGTTTGATTCCAGCAAGTATGGCGAGATGAGCGAGGTGCCGGTGGTTGAGGCGATGATCCCAACGCTGATTGATCCGAGCCTCACCAACGACAAGCGCCACCTGTTGAGCGCCGTGGTGCAGTACGCGCCGGTCGACCTGAAGGGCGGATGGACCGCCGACGCGCGCAAGACGCTCGCCGACCGCGCCGTTGCGGTACTTGAATCTGTCGCACCAGGAATCAGCGGCCACATCGTGGCGCGCCAACTCATTACGCCCGCCGACCTGCAGAGCGACTGGGGCGCAACGGGCGGGCACGCCATGCATGTAAATGAGGGCTTTGACCAGTTTGCGCAGTGGCGCCCGCTCTACGGCATCGGCCGCTACGAGACGCCGATTAATGGCCTCTTCCTCTCTGGCGCGGGCACGCATCCGGGTGGTGGCGTCACGGGCGCTCCAGGAGCGAATGCCGCCGAGAAGTTGATCCGCCATCTGCGTCGCGCTGCGGAGTAGGCAGTCACCGATCCTAATAAAGGCTCACAAATATCTGCGCGCTGCATGTGCGAACATAGCGATATGGCACCCACCTCTGCACCCAACGACCTGATCGCAGCCGACGGCGGCCTACAGCCCGATCCCTTCCCGCTCATTAATTGGCGTACCGATGTTCGACATGAGCCGAAGCAGGAGCGGTCGATTGCTACGCGAAGGCTCATCCTCGACGCGGCGCGCACCCTCGCAAACGAGAACGGCATCAGCGGCGTCACCATGCAGCTCGTTTCGCAGCGCGCCGGTATTGCGAGCGGCACTGCCTACCAGTTCTTCGATGATCTGGAGTGCGTATACCGCGATATCTATGAGGAGTGGTACCGCGACTGGTGGAGCGTCATCCTTATGCACACGAGCGCAACATGGACCGAGCGATGGGAGGAGCAGCTGAAGGGCCTGATCGTAGGCAGTTGCAACTTCTTGCTTGAGCATGCCGACGCATGGCCGGTCATTCGCCATGTTGACGCTACTGCCGAAGGGCGAGTTGCCGCACCACTGATGCTCGCCGCCCAGATTGATCGCACCATTCGCTCTTCGTCTCCTTACCTTGCGGCTTCAGGACTCTCGGGCGAAGAGATTGCCTTCATCAGCCGAGCCAATATCTACACCGCACGAGGCCACCATATCTTTGCGGCGCTCGTATCGTCAGCGCTCAGCGATGTTGTTGAGGGCTCATTCGCCGCACAGCGCGCGCTCGTCGTTGACTACTTGCGGCGACACGAAGGAGCATAGAAAACAGCGCACCAGAGGCAAGAGGCGCCTCACGGGTGGTGTACCGCCCCCACTTTTTCTCGAATATTCTTCGATAAATACGTGAGCCCTCATACGGTAATGCGATAGTATGCACATGCCTACCAAGGTCCGCCTCGCCAAAGGGAAGATCGTCAGCGCGCATGATGGCGCCCTGCCACCTGCGCCATTCCCTCTCGCGACCTGGGCTGGCGGTCGACGTCGCATCCCAAGCCAGGCTCGCTCGCTGCGCACGCGTGGCGTGATCCTGGAGTCGGCGCGCGAGCTCGCCAACAGCAAGGGTGTTGGCAGCGTGACCATGCAGATGGTCGCCGCGAAGGCGAAGATTGCCGCCGGCACCGCCTATCAGTTCTTCGATGACCGCGACGCCATCTTCTTCGACCTCTATGAGACGTGGGCTGGCGCCTGGTGGTCAAGCATCATGCTCTCCACCTCGCGACCATGGACCGCCGCAACCTGGGCCGACGAACTCGATGCGGTAGTGGAGACGGGCTGCAAATTCCACCTCAAGCAGCGGGAGATGTGGGAGGTCATTCGCTACGTTGAGTCGACAAAGACTGGCCGTGATGGGATGAAACTCCTCTTTGATGCCAACGTCGAGCGCTGCATCCAGTGGGTAACCCCGTACCTGAAGAGCGTCGGCATGACCGCTGCCGAGATTCGCCTCCTCTGCATCTCAATCTTGCGCACGGCGCGTGGTCACCACATGTATGGGCCGATTGAGAGCACGTCGCTGCGCGAAGTCATTCGCGGCTCACAAGAGTCACAGCGCGCGATTGTTGAGATGAAGCTGCGCACGGAAGGGAAGAAGAGCGGCGCAAGCGGCGCCGTTATGCGAACAAAGTCGGCCTAGCGGCTCCGCCGCGCTGCAAGTAAGAGCAGCACCCCAACCACCGCGAGCGCAGCCCGTTCTGCGGCGCCACCACCGCCACCAAGCAGCCCGCCAGCAAATCCTGCACCAAGGAAGACCCCCGTGTCGACCAAGAGTCGCCGCGCGTGTGCGAGGCGCGAGCCGACAAAGAGCAAGCTTCCTGCGGCCATGATCGCAAAGGTTGGGTGAAGGCGACCAGGGACACTCACGACCTGCCAACCGGGATCGGTGGGAAAGATCACGAGGCCAACGATGCCAACTGCGGCGACGATCAGTGCTCGGGTAACGCCCCTTCGCCCCTCCACCCCCCAGCTGCGCGCGAGTAAGAGCAGCGTGGCGGCGAAGATCGCACCAACCCCAAGATGAAAGAGCCAAGCGGCGCTCCCCAGCGCATGCTCAGAGGCGGCATAGATGCGCGCGTCAAGTGTCTGGTCAAGAAAATCACACCCGAGGATCGCCGCGGCGCCAAGGAGCACCAGCGACTCAGCGGCTCGCCCGTGCACAATCCGCCGGATCACAGTGCCCCCGTGCCGATCATCAGGCCACCAGCCACAAGGCTCCAGCCCACAACTAGACGGAGGCGCTCGCTGCTCATGGTGGCAAGGAGCTGGCGACCAACGAGTGCCCCCACGATGGCGCCGATCGTGGCGGCAACGATGGCGTTGCGGATTGCTCCGTCGGCGACGATGCTCGAGATGCTCCCCGCCGTGCCGTAAACCACCAGCCGCGTGAGGTCGATGGCAACAGCGGCAGCAGCGCCCGTGGCGGCAAAGCCGAGTGGGGTGAGGCCGGCGCGAATCAGCACCGTGCTGCGGATCGCCCCCTGGTTCCCCGAGAGGCCGCCGAAGAAGCCCGAGGCGAGCGCCCCAGCGCTCAGGCCGACCGAGCTCAAGCCCCCCTGCTCTGTCCCGCGGCGCAGCTCATAGAGCGAGAGCACCGCGATGGTGACGCCAACTACCACCTTCACCGCGGTGATCGATTTCGTGATGCCGAAGAGCGGGTAGGTGGCAATAACTGGTACAGCACCAAGCAGCTCAAGGATGAGCGCGCCGGCGATGCCGCCGAGAATCGCCCAGGGGACGAACTGCAGGGCGATGGCCCGGTTGATGTGTGCCCGGAAGATCACCACCTTGATGGCGCTGACGATCAGGTGCACCAGCGCCACCGCGGCAATTGCCAACGGGAGGGGGAAGAGCACGGCGAATGCGGGCACGAGCACCGTGTTCAGCCCAAAGCCCGACACGATCGTGATCGCTGAGGCGCCGGCCCCAAGAAGGGCAAGGAGGAGGAGTTCCATACACGCATCGTAGCCCGAAGGCGGCATAATCGCCCCATGAACCTGGCACCACCAACCGACCGATTCCAGCGCACGCACCCGGCGCGTTGGGCGGCGATTGACTTTGAGACGACCGGAATTTGGAGTCGTGATCCTTCTACCGGCGTCATTGAGGCGGCCGCGGTGATCTATGAAGGGTCGCGCGAAGTGAGCGCCTGGTCGACCCTGGTCTATCCAGAGACCGCGATCTCGGACTTCATCATCAACCTCACCAAGATCACCCCCGAGATGATCGATGTCGCAGGCGTCGATCGCGGCGTGGCACGACAGCAGATGACCGATGCCCTCCAGGGAGTTGAGCTGGTCGTGGCCCACAACATGGAATTCGACCGCAACGGTCTGCGCTGGCTTGGCGTCTTCGTTCCGCCCTCCAAGCAGTACTGCACCATGGTGAACCTGGTTCCCGAAACGGAGAAGTGGCCGAAGCTGAGCGAGGCGGTGAGCGAGTTCGGCATTCAGGTCGAGGGGCAGCCGCACCGGGCCGTGACCGACGCCCGCACCGCCGGACGCATCTTCATTGAGATGGTCCGACTCGGCTATTAGGTCCCAAAACACCGTGCCACTCTGTTGGCACAGGTGGCAGGTAGGGTGGGAGGGTGATGGGTCCGCGAAGGCGCCGCCAATCGCCGACCCCATAGCGGAAGGAGTCCCAATGCGACCTACCCCTAGCCGAGTCCGCGCCGATGTTCCCAATGAAGAGCCACAGGAGCGTGGCCGCCTCATGAGCGTCTACGTGGCGGGTGAGACCGCCTACTGCGCCTGGGGCTACCCCAGCGAGCGCCTCCTGATCACTGCCGCTCCGATGAGTGCCGAGATCGCCGATCTCATCAACAAGCTCGAGGCCCGCACCCCCGTCTTCCTGGAAGAGGCGGCTACCGAATCCGAGGAGATCGATTTCGCCGCCTCGTTCGGGCGACACCTGCCGCCAGGAACGCCGCGATCACGGCCCCTCGAACCGGCAACGCCACCGTCACTCCCGAAGGCGCTGATCGACATCCTCAAGAGCCGCACGGCGAATCGCCGGAGGATCTCATGAGCAAGATGCTGCGCAAGGGCTCAACCTGCCCAATTTGTGCAAAGGCGAAACTGGTGCCGATTGTGTACGGCCTTCCTGGCGCGGAGTTGCGGCGAGATTCTGAGATGGGCCTCGTCTCTCTCGGCGGCTGCGTTGTAACGGACAGCGATCCAGAGCTTGAGTGCCTCGGCTGCGAGGCGAAGCTCATGCGTGACGGTGAGTGGGTACTGATCAATGAGGGATAGTCAGCCGAACGATCGACAGCGCCTCATCGGCGGACTTCTCGGTGTGATCGTTGGTGATGCGATCGGTGTGCCGTGGGAGTTCCAGCCGGCGAACACCGCGCCGCGACCAACGCCCGCCGCAGGATTCGAATCATTTGACCAGCCGCCGGGCACCTGGTCCGATGACGGCTCCATGACTCTCGCACTTCTTGAGTCACTCCTTGAAGCCGGCTGGGATCTCGACGATCAGGGCCGGCGCTTCTTGGCGTGGTTCGATGACGCGCAGTACACCGCGACCGGTGTCTGCTTCGACTCAGGCATCGCCACCACGGCGGCACTTAATCGCATCCGCGCCGGTACGCCAGCGGCAGAGGCGGGGAGCGATGGCGAAGAGTCGCAGTCAAATGGTGGCCTGATGCGCATCTTGCCCGTGGCACTGACGGGGCACGACTTGAGCGATGCTGAACTTGTCGCACGCGCCGAGGAGGCAACCGCCGTCACCCACGCCCATCCGCGGGTGATGGTTGCCTCGGCGATCTACGTGCTTGTGGCACGGGCGCTGCTGCGCGGTGAGGCGCCCCGTCCGGCCATTGAAGGGGTACTGGACAGGCTTGGCGACATCTACGCACATACCCCCGACAAACTGGCCCTCGCCGCCAGCTGCCTCGTGCACAAGTCAGGGCTAGGGCACGCCTACGTGGCGGACAGCCTGCTGAGCGCCCTCACGGCACTCGAGCAGGGGAACAGCTTCCGCGACGTTGTTGAGCTCGCGATTTCGTATGGGCACGACACCGATACAACCGCCGCCATTGCTGGTGGGCTCGCCGGCATTCAGTACGGCGCCGCCGCCGTTCCCGAAGAGTGGATGGTGGCGATGCGTGCGGCTCCTGGCTGGTTCATCGTTGACACGCTGGCGCACCAGCTTGGTGATCGCGGGTAACGAACTGAAGCAACCAGCAATTAAATAAGAGACCCCGCACCTTGCGGTGCGGGGTCTCTTGCGTTCTAACGAACGTCGCGTGTCGCGCGCGAACGCGCGATGCGATTCGGCTTACTTGCCGAAGATGCTCCAGCCGGTACCAGCGGCAGGAGTCGCAACAGCTGCCTTTGGAGCAGCCTTCTTCGACTTCTTCGCCTTCTTGGCCTTCTTCGCCTTAGGAGCTGCCTTTGGAGCAACCTTCTTAGCGGCCTTCTTCGCGGTCTTCTTGGCAACCTTCTTCACTGCCTTCTTGGCGGCCTTAGGGGCAGCCTTCTTCGCAGCCTTCTTGGCAACCTTCTTCACCGTCTTCTTCGCGGCCTTCTTTGGGGCAGCCTTAACAGCCTTCACGGCCTTCTTGGCGACCTTCTTCACGGCCTTCTTCGCAGCCTTCTTAGGGGCGGTGGCGGCGACGGCGGCGACGGCGGCAACTGCAGCCTTCTTCGCGACCTTCTTCTTCTTGGTAACTGCCATCTGTTTCACCTCATTAAACTCCCCAGGCGTTAATCGCCCGGACGACCTATAGCGTGCCAGACTCGCGCGCATTTGTGAAGCGGTCGTTGCACGTGGTGGTTCGGCGGCGGCCAGGGTGGCGGCGAAGTGGTCGCCAAAAAAGCGCTGAGGGCGGCGCGAGGTTAGGCGGCGGAGGTCGTTGGGGCGTCGGGTTGGCGCGGCGGCAGGTGGATCCCCGCCAACATACAGCGGACCGAACCCCCCGACCGCTCGATGGTCGGAATGCCGATCGCCAGAATGTGGGCCGAGGTTTCAATGGCGGCGATCTGGTCGGAACGGAGGGCGGCGAGGGCGCGCGATGAGAGGACGAAGAGGTGTCCGCGGCTGCCACTCAGTTCCAGTCCGTTCCCTGCGAACTCGGCGACCTGACCCTGATCGATCTCGATCATGTCGCGCCCGGCCTCGCCCAATCGGGCGGCAATTCGTGCTCGTTCGGCGGGGTCGGGGATGTTGTTGAGCCCCGCCACAACGAAGTTCGTGGCGATGGAGAGGACGACATTGGTGTGGTAAATCGGCTGCCCCGACTGGTCGGCGGTGTTGAAGACTTCGGCGCTGTAGCCCATCGCCTCACACCACTGGTCAAGGACCGCCTCATTGGCGCGGCCCGAGCGGGCCATGTAGGCGATGCGATTCACATGGTCGAGGACTAGGGCGCCGGTCCCCTCCAGATAGCGCCCCTCAAGTTCGACGGGGCTGAGGTCGAGCAGCTGCGAAACCTTGAACCGTTCACGCAGCCCCTCCACCACATCGTTGCGTCGTTCGCGGCGGCGGCTGGGGGTCGCCATCGGGTAGAGCACCACCCGCCCATCGTCGTGAGTCGAGATCCAGTTGTTGGGGAAGACCGAGTCGGGGGTGTCGATCCCCTCCCGATCCTCGAACATGAGCACCGCGACACCTTCGCCGCGGAGGGCGGCGGCGACTGCGGCCACCTCGACCTGCGCCGTCGCGGCCACCGCCAGGCGCTCGGCAACGTTGGCCACCCCCGCCGACTGGAAGGCGTTGTCGGCTGCCGTCTCGGGGTTGGGTTGGAAGGTGTGCGGGCGAATCATGATCACTGCCGCGGGGGCCTGGGCGGCGGCATGCGGGGCCGGTGGCGCGCTCGCTCGGCGTTGCTGCAGTTGGCGATCCGTGAGGGCGGTACGCAGCGAGCGCAGGGCAGCCGCAGCGAGTGCGATACCGGCGCTGCGGACGATAACGTCGTGAATGTCGATGCGGAACGGCGGCGTGATCCCCGACATGTTCGCCCACGCCTGGTTCACCTCAATGCCAATACCGAAGGCGAGTACGGCCCAGAGCGCCACCTGCCGAATGTTGAACGGAAGGGCGATCGAGAGGAGCAGCATGTCAACCGCCGCCATCGATAGTTGATCGGGGAGCCACGATGTGGTGAGGAGGTTGGGGTCAAATTGCAGGATCGGAATGAGCCGTACGATCTCGGTGCCGAGTTCGACACGCTTGTAGTCCACGATAATGGCGTTGTTGGTGGTGAGCTGTACAACGGCGAGGAGTGCGAAGGCGGCGACGCGGAACGGGAGCCGTCGGCGGTAGGGGGCAAGCCGCGGATGGGCAGCCAAGAGCAGGATCACTGTGGCGGCGACGGTCGCTCCGATCCAACCCAATCCGAACATAGTGAGCAAGGATAGGCGACCCTGCGCCTGTTAGCCGACCCGCTCCCTGCGACCGAGTCGCCCTGCGGTGAGTGGGGCGATCCGCTCGGCTACCAGGTTCGCCACCTCACCGGTGCGCTCGAGGCGCCCCTCTATAAGAAGGAGCGATGCGCTACGCACGGCGTCGCGCATGCGCGGCCAATCGTTGGCGCGAATGGTGACGTTGGCGATGCCCGTCTCATCTTCGATCGCCAAGAAGACGGTGCCGTGCGCGGTGGGTGGACGTTGACGGCTGAGCAGCAGGCCGGCGATACGGGCGTGGCCGGGCGGGCGGTGGCGCAGCGCCGCGACGGTGCACGTGCCCGTGGCGGTGAGGCGCTCGCGCCAGAGCTCGATCGGCTGCATCTTGGGGTCGGCACCGACCAGGCCGTGGGCATCGCTGAGCGCCTCGATCGCACTGACCGGGGTGAGCTCGCTCGGTGCGGCGACCGTGGGAAGAGGGAGCGCCGCCCCCGCCTCGGCCGCCTGCCAGAGCAGGTCGCGACGCGGCACGCCGAAGGTGTCGCAGGCGCCGGCGCGAATCAGGCGCTCCAACGCACTGAGTGGCAGCGCGGTGCGACGCGCGAAATCATCGAGGCTTACAAAGGACCCGCCGCGCTCGCGCTCCGCCACCACGTGTCGCGCCGTGGCGCTGCCCACGCCGCGCACCATGTTCAGACCGAGGCGCACCGCAACGCTGCGCGCGCGCTGCGAGCCAGCAGCGGCGCGTTCGGCGTCGCTCGGCGTGACGATAAACGGATCCACCGTGATCGGTGGCAGCGCGCCAACCAGCGGCTCGGTAACAGCATCAACAGTGGAGCGATTCACGCAGACGGGTTCGACGCAGACGCCGTGCCGGCGCGCGTCGTGGATGAGCGCCTCAACGGGGTAGAAGCCCATCGGCTGCGCGCGGATGAGCCCAGCCAGGTAGTGCGCCGGATAGTGCAGGCGCAACCAGGCGCTCTCGAAGGCGGTGCGCGCAAAGGCGGCGGCGTGCGACTTGGCGAAGCCGAACGAGGCGAAGGCGGCGACGCGCGTGAAGAGCTCGGCGGCGTCGGACTCGCGCATGCCAACGGTGGCGATGGCGCCGTCGACGAAGCGCGTTCGCAGCAGCGCCATCTCGCGTTCGGATCGCGCCGAGCCCATCGCGCGGCGAAACACATCCGAGGCGCCGGGGGTGAAGCCCGCCACCTCAATCGCGATGCGCATCACCTGCTCTTGGTACAAGATCACGCCGAGCGTCTCGTCAAGAATCGGGGCGAGCGACTGATGCGGATAGGTGACCGCCTCGAGGCCGGCGCGGCGACGCAGGTACGGGTGCACCGCGTTCCCTTGAATTGGCCCGGGGCGAATGATCGCCACCTGCGCCACCAGGTCGTCCATCTTCACGGGGCGAGTGCGCGGCAGCGACTGCTGCTGGGCGCGACTCTCGATCTGAAAGAGGCCAATGGTGTCGGCGGCGCCGATCGCGCGCCAGACCTCGGGGGTCTCCTCGGGGAGGGTGTCGAGGTTCGGGCGAAGGTCGAAATCGTGCTCAATAAGAGCCAAGGCGTCGGTGATGGCGGTGAGGATGCCGAGGCCGAGCAGGTCGAGCTTCACCAACTTCAGCGCCTCAATATCGTGCTTGTCGAACTGCAGCACGGCGCGCCGCCCATCGCTGGAGCGCTCCACGGGGGCGAGCTCGTCGAGTGGCTCGGCGGTGGCCACCACGCCCCCCGGGTGCATCGAGCGGTGGCGGGGGAGCCCATCGATCTCGGCACAGAGGCGCAGCCAGCGGCTCCAGGCGCCCTCGCCGCTGCCAGCCGCAAGGAGGCGACCCCAGCGCGCATCTGCGGCTAGATCCACACCGATCTGCGCCGGGTCGCCCGTCTCTAGGCGACGCGCCGCCTCGTCGACCAACTCCTGCGGCAGGCCGAGCGCCAGACCCACGTCGCGCGCCGCCGACCGCGCGCGATACGTAATAAACGTGCAGACCATCGCCACGTGTCGCGGCCCGAATCGATCGAGCAGCGCATCGATCACCTCGTCGCGTCGGTCCGAGGCGAAGTCCACGTCAACATCGGGGTACGACTCGCGCCCCTCATTCAGGAAGCGCTCAAAGATCAGGTTGTGCCGAATCGGGTCCACGCGCGTAATGCCGAGCAGATAGGCGATCACCGAATCACCTGCACTGCCGCGACCCTGCGCCGCAATGCCGTTGCGATGCGCGCCGCGCACGATGTCGGCGCATAACAAAAAGAATTCGGCGAGCCCCGTGCGCTCGATCGCCGCGAGCTCACTCGTAATGCGGCGACCCAACTCCACGCCACCAGAAGGGTAACGACCCGGCACACCGGCGTGCACCTGTCGCGCCAACTCCTGGTCGGCACTCACCCCTGCGGGCAGATCAATCCCCGCAAAGCGCACCCGCGCAAAGTCCAGGTGTAGATCGGCTCGTGATGTAATCTCACAGGTGCGCGCAATCGCCGCAGACCACGACGGCTGCATTGCCAACAGCTCGGCCCCAGATCGCAGATGCGCATCGGCGGCGGCAAACTGCAGCGGGCCGAGTCGTTCAATCGCAACGCCGTGACGAATCGCGGTGACGGTGTCGAGCAGTTCACGTTCACTAGAGTGCGCACAGCGCGGCGCGGCACTCGCCAACAGCGGCAGTCCACACGCGCTCGCAAGGACGATCGTTTCGGCAAGCAGCCAGGCACCACCAGGGAGCTGCTGATCAACAAGCTGCAGGTGCAACGACCCACCGAAGGCTGCGAGTCGCTCGGCGGCGGCGCGCGCGCCGGCACGGTCGCCCGTGGCGAGGCGGCGGCTGATCTCACTCTCAACAAAGGGAGAGACCACCAGCAGCGAGCCCGGCCGTTCCAAACAGTGCTCTTCAAGGAGCGCGTGGGTGAGGCGCGTCACTCCTTTACTGGCGGCGAGGTTGGAGCGGCTCAGCAGGCGCGCCAACGAGCGGTACCCCGCCTCGTTCGTGGCGAGCAGTATCAGGCGCGGCCCCAGCTCGGCGTCGGCCACGCCACGCCGCTCGGCATGCGGCACGAGTTCATCGAGGTGTCGTCGCTGTCGAGCGGGGAGGGGTCGATCGGGGCGCCCATCGACTGCATTCGACTCAGCACCAGAAGCACCGACACGCGGCAGTGGCAGCACCACGCCGTCGCGATCGGGGACTGCCGGGTCAGCCATCTCAAACTCCACGCCGAGCAGCGCCAGCAGCGAAGCCGCTTCGGCGGCACGCACGAAGCGCACCGCACCAGAGAGCGAGCCCTCATCGACAAGGGCGAGTCCGCTCAACCCGAGGGCAACCCCCTGCGCCACCAACTGTTCCGGTGTGGCGGTCGCGCGCAGAAAGCTAAAGGCCGAGCGCGCATGCAGTTCGGCAAACGGCACCAGCGGAATCGGACGCGGCGCATCAGTCAAAGATGCGCTCAAGGAACCAGTCTCCCGTGAAGAGATCTTGGAAGATCAGCACCAACCAGGTCGACCCCACAACTTTCACATACGCGCGATCAATAGGATTCGCCAACCAGCGCTCACTGACTCGCCACTCCTCTACGACCGAGACGTGATCAAAGTGTCGATCAAGGCGAACGATCTGTGGGCGGCCGGAACTATCGAGTGTCACGTCAATGCGCTTCGGCGGGCGCAGCACACGCGTCACTCCTGCACCTCGGGGTGGGCGCGACGCCAGGTGACGCGGCGTTCGCTGCGCGCATCATCGCCATCGACCACGTCGCCCTGCATCACGCGGTCGGCGCCAAAGCGCACGGCGATCGCGGCGGTGCTCCAGGCGAGTCGATCCACGCGCGGCGAACGCGCGCCGAGCAGCGTCAGTTGGTCGCCTGTGGCGGGGAGCACCCCGTCAAAGCGCAGCTGGGCGCTCACCACCCCGTCGTCACCGAGACCGCTCAGCAACGCGCGCTCCAGTGATGCGAGGAGTAGGCGTTCGATTTGGGTGCGGTCGGCGCTCGGCACGGGGAGTCGCGCCACGGCGCGTACCGGGGCGGAGCGTTCGCGCGCCAGGTGGAGCCGCGCGATGCCCACGGCCGCACCGTCGCGCCGCACGCGCACGAGCAGCTCGTCGAGCAGCCGGCGCAACGGGAAGCGGAACTCCTCGAGCGAGGTGAGGGGCATCTCGAACGAGGCGCGTGCGAGCAGGCGCCGCGGCAGCGGCGCAGGGGCGATTGCCTGCACATCGAAGCCGCGGGCGAGCGTGAGCAGGGCGCTGGCTACGGGCCCGACGCGGGCGGCGAGGGCGGCACCTTGCGTGCGGGCGAGCGCCCCCACGGTGCGGAGGCCGAGCAGGGCACAGCGCTCCAGGGCGTCGCTCATGCTCTCCGCCGCGTACTCCGTCGCCCCCAGCGCCAGCGCATCCACGGGGTAGCCGGCCAACCCCTCCGCCTCTTCGCCGGGCGGCACCAGCTTCACCTCATCGCCACCACCACGTGCCAGCAGCACCGCAAGTAACCGACTGCTCGACACCGCGGCGCTCGGTCGCTCGCGCAGATGCACGCCAACGGCGCGCAACGCAATTGCCGCAATGTCGCGCTCGCTCCCGCTGCGCGCCTGCAGTCCGTCGATGCCGATCTCAATCAGTCCGTAAGCATCACTCCCAGCAACAAGCGGCGAGAGGCGACCGAGCGCATGCCGTGCACTGCGCAGCCGCTCGGTGCGATCGACAAGGCCGCTCAGTGCTGGCCAGTAGAGCGCAAGGGTGCGCATGCCACCTCCTCAACTGGTAGGCGGCCAATGCGCAGATCGGCGCGTGCGTTGCGACCCTCATACACATCGACCACGCCACTCGCGCCCGTGCGCGGACCAGCCGTCAACGTGAGCAACACGCGGCGACCAAGTACATCGCCACCAACGCGCAACCACGAGACCACCGCACATGAGACCGCGGCATCGGCATGCACGGCAACGGCATCATCGAGCAGCACCATCAGCGAGGTGCCGGCGCGACGGGCGCGCGCTGCGAGTCGCTCCAGTGCATCGCTGCGCAGCGCAGGGCCGCGCACCAGTGAAAGGTCGAGCACCAACAAATCCGCCGCATCGGCGGCCAAGAGGGCACCAGCCATCTCGATCGCTTCGCCCGTATGCAGGGGAACCAGAATCGGCAGGTCGCGCAACGCAACGCCGCGCGTTGCCGCTTCGAGTGGGTCGAAGCTGTGCGCCGCATCGATCCATGCCGCGGCACCGCCCGCCGCTTGCGTTGCCGCCAAGGCGCGCAGGGCCAACGTGGTGCGCCCCGCGCCGAAGCCGCCGCGCAACAGGGTGAGACCGTCGGGGAGGCCGCGTCGACCGAGCAGCGCATCGAGTGCCGCCACCCCCGTGCCGCGCACCGGCGCCACTCGGAGAGCGGCGTCGCCGACCTCGACCCCGCGCCGAATGATCCCCGCACCCCAGCGCTGCTGGAGGCGGGTCACAGCCTCGATTCGTGCGGCAGACTCAGCCATAGGACGGCGGAGTATAGAACATCTGTTCTATCTCGTGGGGGGTCGTTTTCGTGCCTGAGAGGCGACCCTGGGCATGGCAGGGCCACCCCCGGCTCGCACGGCCCGCGGCCCTTCACGCCATACTCCCCTCTAAATAGATGTGGGGGGGACGTAGTACTCATGAAAAATAAGTCAACCATCGTGAAATTTCGCTGGATCGCTGTGGCCATCTTGTTGGTCGCATCCTTCATGGACCTGCTCGACACGACGATCGTCAATGTGGCACTTCCTGCGATTCAGGAAAGCCTTGGCGCCTCATCTGCCCAGCTGGTGTGGATCATCTCCGGGTACGCCCTCAGTTTCGCCGTCCTGCTGATCACCGGTGGTCGCCTTGGTGACCGCTATGGACGCAAGGCAGTATTCAACATTGGCGTTCTCGGCTTTACGGTCGCCTCACTCAGCTGCGCCTTCGCCCAAACATCAGACATGCTCGTCATCTCGCGACTCGTGCAGGGTGGCTTTGCCGCGATCATGATTCCCCAGGTCCTCTCGATTATTCAGGTGCTGTTCAGGCCAGAAGAGCGCGCTGCAGTGTTCGGTTTGACAGGTGCGATCTCTGGGCTCGCCGCTGTTGCCGGGCCGCTCATTGGCGGCCTGCTTGTCTCTAGCGATGCATTCGGCTTGGGATGGCGCAGCATTTTTGTCATCAATATTCCTGTCGGCATCGCGCTGTTGATCGCGTCGCTCGCTTTTGTCCCTGAATCAAAATCCGAGAAGCCGGTCAAGCTCGACATCCTCGGGGTTGGGCTGATCATTGCAGCGCTGTTTCTCATTATCTTCCCGCTCATCCAGGGGCGAGAGCAGGGTTGGCCAATTTGGGTCTGGCTCATGTTCACGTCAAGCGTTGTGTTGACCGGCATCTTTGTTGCGCTACAACGCCGTCAAGAGAAGACGAGCAGCGGGGCACTGATCCCACCGTCGCTGTTCAAGAACCGTGGATTCTCCGCCGGAGTGACCACGAGTTTCTTGGCTATCTCGTCGATTGGTGCCTTCTTCCTGATCTTCGCGCTCTACCTGCAGGCTGGCCTCGGCTTCTCGGCTCTCGATGCTGGACTGGCATCGCTGCCATTTAGCGTTGGTGCATTCCTTGGCAGTGGCATTGCTGTCCCCTTGGCTCCAAAGGTTGGGAAGTACCTGATTGCTGCCGGCGCTGTCCTCCAGCTGATTGGCTACACCTTGATCAAGGAGGTCATCCTGGCGCAAGGTGATGGCCTGGTCGGAGGTGACTTGCTCCTACCGCTGGCGATTGCAGGCGTTGGGTTGACCCTCATCTTGGTGCCGCTCGCCGATCTCGCCCTTGCTCAGACAGATGTTCAGAATGCCGGCGCGGCATCGGGGGTGCTCAACACCTTCCAGCAGGTTGGTGGCGCTATCGGTATTGCCGTGATCAGCGTGCTCTTCTTCGATGCCGTTGGCATGAACTTCTCCCCAGCGGGGCTGCGAGGCGCATTTGAGGTAGCGATCTGGGCGCCGCTCGTGTCGGTTGCGCTGACCGGGCTCTCGAGCCTCTTGCTCCCAAGTGCTGCGGTGTTGGCTGCGCCAAAGAAGGCGGCGGCAAAAGCGCGCAAGTGATCTAACGGGCAACGGCCAATATCGGGGAGATTTCGCGTTTATCTCCCGTTGACAATCATCCTGCAGAATCGCGCCGTGAACACCTACACGCCCCTGCGACAACCCCACAAAGAGGAGCCCATCTCGCCGCGCCCCAACCCGGAGTGGAGCGAGGCAGAGATTCGCCGCCTGCTGGCGGAGGCCGAGGTGAGCGCCCACGCCTGGGCGGTAGAGCACGATCAGGTGGCCACCCCCGAGGCACAGCCCACCAGCACCCCAAGCGCGCGCATGGGCGTTGCCGCGGCGGTCACCATCCTTGCGGTGATTACGGCGCTGGCGCTGCTCGTTCGTCGCTGACGTAGGGCACAATCTCTCTCACATAGGGAGGGCACGCCATGCAGCGCACACGAATTGATTGGGTCGCCGAGCAGTCGAAGCTGCTGCGTGGCATTGCCGAAGAGTTCACCCGCACCCAGCCCTTCGCCGGCCTCACCATTGGCACCGGCATTCACCTGGAGGCGAAGACGGTCGCCCTATTGCTGACCCTGCAGGCGGGTGGCGCCAAGCTCGTCTCCACCGGCAACCTCAACACCACGCAGGCCGACGCCGTCGAGCGCCTGCGCGCGCACGGCGCCACCGTCATTGGCGAAGCGACCAAAGATGCCGCCGTGCATGCCACGTATCTCGCGCAGGTCGTGGCGGCAAAGCCTGACCTGATCCTCGACAACGGCGGCGACTTGTACATGCACTACCTGCAGAACCCATACCCAACGTTGCGTGGCGGTACTGAAGAGACGACCTCGGGACGCATGCGCCTCGAGCCGCTGCGCGACAAGCTCAACATGCCGATCCTGGTCATCAACGACAGCCCCATCAAGCAGTTCGCCGAGAACGAACACGGGGTGGGGCAGAGCGCCCTGGAGTCGTACCTGCGCATCACCAACAAAACGATCAACGGCGAGCGCGTCACCGTCTTTGGCTACGGCTCGGTGGGCCGCGGCGTGGCGGCAAACTTCCGCGGCGGCTACGCCAAGGTTGCCGTGGTGGAGCGCGACCCAGTACTGAAGCTGCGCGCGCACCTCGACGGATTCGAAACCCCATCGCGCGACGAGGCCCTCGCCAACGCCGACATCATCATCACCGTCACCGGCGCCCAGGGCGTGATCACCGCCGCCGACCTGCCAAAGCTGCGCAGCGGCGTGATCCTGGCGAACGCGGGGCACTTCCCCGAAGAGATCGACGTGGCCGGCATGCTCGCCGCACCCGAGGTGGCGAGCCAAGAGGAGTACGCCGACGACCTCCTCACCTTGCGCCTGAAGAGCGGCAACGCCGTGCACCTGGTCGCCCGT
Source organism: Candidatus Limnocylindrus sp. (assembly GCF_040397235.1). Classification (GTDB taxonomy): domain Bacteria; phylum Chloroflexota; class Limnocylindria; order Limnocylindrales; family Limnocylindraceae; genus Limnocylindrus. The sequence goes on from NZ_JBBAWH010000002.1 coordinate 314,104, forward strand.
GGCCACATGTTCAACCTCGCCGGCCCTCGGCCAATCGGCAACTCCATTGAAGCCATGGACCTTGGGTTCGCCCTGCAGGCACGCTGCCTCGAGGCTGTTGCCCGCGGCACTGTGACCGCCACCAGCTGCGTGGTGCCGGTGCCCGCCAGCATTGACGCCGCCGTGGCGAGCGCCTACCTGGAGACGCGATACCAGTAGCAATCAGCCCGCGCCCAGCCGCACAACGAACTCGCACTAGCCAAGAAAACTGATCTATTATCACGTTGTTGATCTAAGCCGCCAGTTAGTGAGGAGAAAAAATGGGACTGCTAAAAAAGTTCGCGGATGCATCAAAGCGAGCCGGTGCAGCACTAGCTGAGGCTAACAAAGCAGCACAAATTGCCACTGCCGCTGCGACTGCCAAGGCGGCAGCAAACGCACAGGCTCCTATTGAGAAGAAACTTGCAGGTCCTACAAACAATTTTACTAAGGCAATGGTTGTCCGCACCTACACAGCTAAAGAAACCCAGATCATGGAAGACGAAGGATCAGTCTTGCTTGAGCATGGCTACACGATGCAGGGGCAATCCGGATTCGCGGAAAACAAAGGCCAGTCCTGGACGAGCATCAAGAGTGCCAATAGGTCAAAGGGAACTACAACGATTACCTACGTCAAGATCAAGTAGCTTTCAAAGCTCGGTTAGGAGGATCTATGGCAATCCTTATTGGCCTTGCACTCGCGATCTCCACGGGCGACATCCTCTATGGAATTCTGTCAGGGGTCGCCTGGGGCTTCTTCGCGCACTCTCTGATCGGCATTATTGTGGCGTTGGTGGCCATCGGCGGTCTGGCTGGCATTTTCGGGATCAGCCTCTAATAATTCTGCGCCGTGCCACACCGTTGGCACAGACCCCCTGATACAATCCCGCTGTCACCTTGGTGGTGACGCGCATCGAGAGCACCGGAGAGATTCAGCTCGACGA